>JAFQYM010000055.1 GCA_017406465.1 Kiritimatiellia bacterium
CGACGTCGACGCGACAGACGCCGTGACGATCGCCAAGGGCACGCAGGCGGCGTCCGTGACGGGCGGGACCGGCGTAGAGATCGAGACGACCGCGAACGGCGTTGCAGTTGACGCCTCGACGGTGACCGCGACGACGGGCGACGTGCTCGTCGGCAATTCGACCACGCGCATCGGCGGCTCGTTTGTTGCGCAGAACGGCGCAGCCGTCGAGGCCACAGCAGGAAACATCAAGGCGTATGCCAACGGCGACGCGAAGGTGTTGGGCGCGAATACATCGGTGACCGCAACATCTGGCGATGTCGTGATAGATGCCGAGAATGGTGTTGAGGTCGATGGGGCGGCCATCTCTGGCAATAATGTCATGCTTGAAGCAAATACTGGCGTGACTCTTTCGGGCGCTGCGAGTGTGACGACTACTGGTCCTGTGGCGAACGACAAGGGGAATCTCCGTATTCATACCGAAGGCGGCGGCATAACGCTTGGAGAAGGAACGACCGTGTCGGCTAAGAACAACGCTACTATTCTTGCTGACAATGGCAATGTAACCCAGAATACTGACATAACGGCAACGTCGGGCACCATCGACATTGAGGCGGCCGACGGAGCCATTGTGATGAAGAACGGTACTACGTCGAAGACTGAAGGAAACGGGAACATCCGATACAAGGCGGGCGCCGGGATAACAATCAGCAAGATCAATGCGGGAACAGGATCTGTCACGCTGGATGCGCTTGGCAACCTTACGGCATCCCTTGATTCTAAGGTGACGGCAGGTGGGCTGGCTATAAAGGCGAATAAGGTTGGAGAAAAGAATGCGAAGATGAAATTCAGCGTGTCAAAGCTTGCGGTCAACTCTAAAACAGATGTCTATGTCGACAACGACAAGTCCGTGACAGTAATCGATGCCAAGGGCGATGACTTCAATGTGAACAGGGTAAAGGCAAATGGTGCGACGGAACCGAAGAATAGCGGTGACATTGAAGGCCTAGCCGCAGAAAACGGATCTGTCGATCTTGACGTGACGGGCGGCAGCTTGACTGTCGCTGCGGGCAGTTCAGTGTCGGCATCGGCATCGACCGATCTAGATGTCAGCGGTAGCGTTGAGGTTGACGGCACGGTATCTGGGGCAACTACAGCCATAAATGCTGGCGAATCCGTGGCGGTAAATGGTTCGGTATCTGGGGCAACTACTGCCATAAATGCTGGCGAATCCGTGGCGGTAAATGGTTCGGTTTCTGGAGGAACTGCGACCATCTCTGCTGGTTCTGACGTCGCCTTTGACGCGGATGGGCAGGTGAGCGGCGGCACGGTTGTCATAACTGCTGGTCGCGACATAACACAGGAGGACGCGTCTATATCGGCAACAGGCGGTTATGTGTCTGACAAAAAGGTCAATGCCGCCGTCACAGCGACTGGCAAGGCAACTCTCATCGCCGAGAACGGCTCTATTGGTTTGGTAAAATCTGGCTCCGCCAATTATGTAGGCGTAGAAGCCAGTTCAATTGCCGCCAATGCCGCCAAGGATGTCGCGATAGCCGATTCGAATGGAGACGGGATAGTTGTCGATGCAAATGGCATAAAGGCTGGAGGTTCGGCTGCTGTCCATACAGCCGGAACCATTACTGGATCCGGGACGATATCGGCGCCGCGTCTCACGGTCAGTGCCAAGAGTTATGAGAGCGGAACCGTTAAGGTTAACGTCGGCAATACACTCTCGGTCAATAATTTCAATGGGGGGATGGACCCTCTACTGGCGATCTTTGAGGCCAAGGGTGGACGCAGCCGCCCGGATCTTGAAAACCTTCCCAACAAGACAATCGTGTTCTATGACGGCCGTCTGCTTGGCGGCGACATCAAGATCATCAACACTCTCGGCGCAATTGAGGCATTCCCAGTTCAGACGCCAGAGTTAAAGAGCGAGCAGGGAATCTTCGGCAACCCTGTCTTCCTGCATGATGAATTAGACGTGTCCAATCCTATGGCCGTTGGTGCGATTGACTTCCTGCTGCTTGATATCCCGCGACTGACGCTCTCCAGCGACTTCCCGCTTGAAGTCGAGAAGCAGGTCGCCGCCGCCGGACTCAACCCGACGACTTCGTACTGGTTCGGGCAGAAGCCCAACGATGCGGATGAAAAGGAGGAGGATTCTGACGGCAATTCTCCTGACGTCAAGGGGGATGGCGACACTCCAGCAACCGAAAACCAGACTGCGATGAACTGATGTCTTGCGGCCAAGATCGAATGGGCACGTTTTCACACATTGCGTTTTCCGCCAAGAGCGACATCGGCCGCAAGCGCAAGAACAACGAGGATGCGTTTGGCACATTCCCATCGCTTGGAGTGTATTGCGTTGCTGACGGCATGGGCGGTGGCGACGATGGAGAGATTGCGTCGGCTGCCGCCGTAGGTGCAGTTGAGAAGTTCGTAAAGGCGCATCCGCTCCCTGCTAATGCAGCATACCCTGTCCAGTCCATCGTCGCGGGGGTCCGTTCGGCTGTGAATGGAGCATCCAAGTGGATATTCGATCGGGCAAAGATACGCAACCTCAAGGGATGCGGTTCGACATTCGTATGTCTCTGCCTTGATCCGGCACGTCCTGACGAGGCGATTGCGCTGCATGCTGGCGATAGTCGGTTGTATCGCATACGCGGACGCGGCATCCAGCAGATAACGAAGGACCATTCCGCCGCCGAGCTGATTGGTGCCAGGAACGAGAGTGAACTCAATCCAATGTTCCGAGGCATGATTCTCAGGGCGGTCGGCATACAGCCCTCGGTCGAGATTGACGCCACGCCGCTTCCGCTAAAGGAGGGTGACAGCATCGTCATTTGCAGCGATGGGCTCTGCCGAATGGTTCCGGACAAGAAGATCGCGTCAATTGTCCGCGACAATGAGACGCCAGATGCCGCGGTTGCGGCTCTCATTGCTGCGGCTAACGAAGCCGGCGGGATAGACAACGTCACGGTTGTGCTTGTGAAGGTGGGAAAACTGCCGCCGCCGCTGCCGACTGTTGACATGCCGCCGGAACGCGACGCATCCAACATGCCGACGACAGTCGACGGCGAAACCTCCTTCCCTTTGCGAGATACCGATACGAACCCGTCGTTCGATATCGCGACTGACGAGTCGGATGGCGATGTGGCGTCTTTCGCGACGGTGACAAGGACAAGCGCGACGGCGACCGGGGTGACAGACGACCAATCTGCGGATTCCGCGCCTCGTGCAACGCCTACCGGTTCTGGGTGGAAAGACATGCAGGCGCTTCCCGTCGATGAATCTCCTAAAAAGAGGTTGGGCTCAAGAGAAGTTGCCGTAATTGCAGCTGTTGTCGTTGCGGCTATCGCGGCAGTCGTTTTCTTTGCGTCGCCTGGGGGATCTGGTGGCGGGAAGAATTCAACTGAAGATCGGCATGGGCAGAGCGCCTTGTTGGAGTCGGAGCCGCCTACGAAGGAAGAGGTCGAGTCTGTGCGTATTGCCGCAGAGCGCAAGTCCGCCGAGGAGGCTCGCAAGAAGGCGGAATCGGAGTTGGCAGCCAAGATGGCCGAGATGGAGCGACAGCTGAAGGAGGCACAGGAGAGGGCCGAGCGGGAAAGGGCAGAGCGTGAGGCCGAAGCCAAGAGACTGGAGGCGGAGCGTAAGGCCGAGGAAGAGGCACGAAGGAAAGCCGAAGCCGAGGCGGCACGGATTGCCGCTGAACGCAAAGCCGACGAGGAGCGCAGGCGGCATGAAGAGGAAATGCGCAAGGCGGAGGAAGAGCGAAGAAGGCTTGCGGAAGAGCGGAAGGCTGCGGAAGAAAGGGCCGCAAGGGAAAAGGCAGAGCGAATTGCCGCCGAGCGTGAGGCGGCGGAAAAGGCGAAGAGAGAGGCCGAGGAAAAAGCCAGAAAGCTGGAAGAGGAACAGCGCAAGTCCGAGATCATGAAGAAGGTGCTTCCAATGCTTGAGGACGCGCGAGACTACTACGTGAGCGACAACGACACATTGGAATATCTGCGATGCCTGAAACGTGCTTGCGACGAAGGATACGAATTGCCTAAGGACGAGTGGCAGGTCCAGGCAAGGGGTCGCTACGATCGTCGGGTTCAGTTCCTTAGTTTTCACATGACCAACAAGAGGATGGCTGAAAAGAAGAACCTCGACCAGAAGAAACTGAAGGAGGAATTCGACGAAATAGGCGAGTTGTTCTCTGGTCTGAAGTACGACCGATCTTCTGAAATCGGCAAGGGGAAGTGAAGCCATGTCCGCGAATGCAGCGAAGATAATAGGCGGCTTTAGGGTTCTTCAGGAGCTTCAAGCTGGATCTGGTAGCCAGGGGACTGTCTACAAGGCCGTATGTGCGGAAGACAAACACGGCCTCGTTCCTGTCGGCACGGTTGTGGCGCTTAAGGTGATGCCCGTGCAGGATGGAGAGGGCGCACAGTGGCGCAAGCTCCAGAAACGCACGGCGGAACTTGCCCGATTGGACCATCCAAATGTTGTAAAATATTATGGGTGCTTCTCCGAGCAGGGAATGTTCAACGATGTCCACGTTGTCGTACAGGAGTTCTTGCAGGGCGTGACCTTGAAGGAAAGGCTTGCCCGCCAGAAGACGGGGCTTGACGTTGACGATGGCCTGCGTGTGGTAGACGCAACGCTCGCCGGGCTGGACTACATGGCGCAGCGTGGAATCGTACACCGCGACCTGAAGCCTGGGAACATCTTCCTTTGCGACGACGGCGGCGTAAAGCTTATTGACTTTGAAATCGCCAAGCAGGAAGGCGGAACCGTCACTGCGTCGGTCGGGAATATACGCGGGTCGTTTGACTACATGGCGCCCGACTTCACAAATCCTGAGTTCCATGGAGATGTCCAAAGCGACGTGTTTTCGATGGGTGTTGTACTGCACGAAGTCCTCTCCGGCAAGACTCCGTACGAGCGCTTGGAGGGGGACGACAAGCAGGCCAACTTCGCATTCCTGTCGCGCTGGTCCCAGACGCTATCCTCCGGGCGCAATCCCATACACGTAAGTTCGCGCGTCAAACGTCTTCTCGCCCATGCAGACGATGTCCTGATGCATGCGCTCGCGCCTGACCGGGAAGAGCGCTATCGGGACTTTTCCTCGTTCAGGGGGGGGCTAAAGTCGATTCGATTTAGAAGCCTCAAGAGCGGGGATGCGTCGTATCAGCTGCTTCAGTTCATAGGCAAGGGCGGATTCGGTGAGGTGTTCAAGGCGCGCGACCGGCGGACGGGCCAGCTTGTCGCCATCAAGCATCTGATGAAGACCGCGTACGCCGAACGTTTCTACCGCGAGGCGAAGATAATGCGGAGGCTGACCAGCCCCTGCTTTGTGAGATTTGTTGATTTCTTTGTTTTGGAGGTTGGTGGCGGGCAGGAAGCGTTTCTCGTCATGGCATTCCTTGACGGGATGCCGGGCAATTCCCTGAGGGACGCAATCAAGCGCCGTGCGGAGACTCCGATGCAATGGCGCGACGTGTTCGTCGCGTTCGCCAGATATGCTCGGGGTCTTCTCGCTATACACCAGCAGGGCATATACCATCGCGACATCAAGCCGTCAAACCTCTACTATCCGCAGGGACGCCCTGGAGAGGCTGCAATAATGGATCTCGGCATCGCCAGGGACGTGAACGGCACGGCTACCACTGGACAGGTTCCGGGAACGTTGGACTATATGCCGCCGGAGGTGGTGATAAGCGACAGCAGAGGCGATGGCGGCATGGACATCTACGCCCTGGGTCTATGCCTTTACGAGGCTCTCACGGGCAAGATGGCGTTTCCTCGCCTTCCGACCGGCACGACATCGTATGCGGCGTTTTTCGAGCGCGCCAAGGCGAAGAAAAACCCTTCATTCGACGCGACGGAGGTACAAGACGACGGGGAGGTGCTTTCCCTTCTCAAGGATATGACAAATCCTGACGTCTCGCGTCGTCTGAATGACGCCGGGATGCTGCTGAAGCGACTGGAATCCATTATCGACTCTCGCTTCGGTGGAGATGCAGACGAAGATTCTGCGACCGTTGCACCTACCATAGCCATGCCCAACGGAGATTCCGCAACCGTAGCCACATCGGTAATCGAAGGCCCAGATGCGGCTGCGATCGAACGCGAGAGGCAGCGCTTGGCGAAATCTGGTAAAGCGCGGCATAGGTTCATTTTGCTGATAGTCGTGACATTGATGGTGGCCTTGGCCGGCGCGACGGCTTACTATTTCCGTTCGCCGATCATGGAAAAGATAGAGTCCATCAATTCCATGAAGGATGCGAAGACAGAAAAACCAGAGACAGCTCCGCCGCCCGTGGAAAGCCATGACGAGGACGAGAAGGTGCGGCGCGAGAAGGAAGAGGCCGACCAGGAAGAGACGCAGCGCAAGATTAAAGAGCAGCAGGACGCTTTGAAGGCCCAGCAGGAAGCCGTGGAGAGGCAACGCAAAGAGCTTGAAGAGCGACAGAAGAAACTGGATGCGGAGCGCAGGGAGGAAGAATCTCGCAAAAAGGCCGAGGAAAAGGCGGCCGCTGAAGAGGCCGCCCGTATAGCGGAGGACAAAGCCAAATCCGAGGTGGAGAAGGCCAGGCGTCTTGCCGAAGAACAGGCGAGGCGCGACGCGGAGGCGAAGGCTCAGCGCGAGGCAGCCGAGAAGGCCGCCGAAGAGGCGGTCGCAAAGGCCGCTGAAGAGGCTCGCAAGAAGGCGGAAGCGGAGATGGCAGCCAAGATGGCTGAGATGGCGCGCCAGCTGAAGGAAGCACAGGAAAAGGCCGAAAAGGAAAAGGCGGAGCGCGAGGCAGAGGCGAAGAGGTTGGAATTGGAACGCAAGGCGGCAGAAGATGCCCGCAAGGAAGCCGAGCGCAAGGCGGAGGAAGAGCGAAGAAGGCTTGCTGAAGAGCGGAAGGCTGCGGAAGAAAGGGCCGCAAGGGAAAAGGCAGAGCGCGAAGCCGAAGAAAGGCGGCTTGAAGAGGAACGTCAGAAGGTGTTGGCTGCTCAGAAGAAGGCCAAGGAGGAGGCGGAGCGAATTGCTGCCGAGCGTGAGGCGGCGGAAAAGGCGAAGAGAGAGGCCGAGGAAAAAGCCAGAAAGCTGGAAGAGGAACAGCGCAAGGCCGAAGAGGCAAGGAAAAAACGTGAAAGCACGGCAAGGGACCTTGCGTCCAACGCCGGCCTCTACTACGAGTCTGAGAACTACTATGATGCGGTCAAATACTACTGGGAGGCTGTCAGGAATGGCTATACTCTGACTGCAGACGAAGAGCAAAGGTTCGCGGACGCCTACAAACAAGCGGCTAGCCAGATCCGCATTATCAGGTCCCGTAGCGAGAACATGATAAGGCTTAAACAGACGCCGATCAGGAAGATCGAAGATTTGGATGCCGAAAGCAAGAACCTAATTGATTGGTATAATGATGTAAAGAAGAAAGCGGGATTTTGACGGCAATCATACAACTTCTGCGGTAAAATGCGGCGGCAAAATGCCGTTCCGCGCGAGATTGCGGAACAAGGGGTTGTTGTGGTATAATATTCTCCAATGAAAAATATATTTGCCATGTCTGCGGTTCTGGCACCCGTTGTGGCGTTTGCCGGATTGTATGGCGATACGCCTGATGCAAAGCACGCCTGGGCCGTGCACGACATGAATCGGCCGAAGCCCGCCAAGGTTGAAGTCGGTGCAAACGGAGTGCCCTCCGACGCGGTTGTCCTCTTCGACGGCACCAAGGCGTCGTTCGAGAAGAACTGGCGAGACGACAAGGGAAATCCGTCGAAGTGGAGCTACTCCGATGAGGGGTATTTCTACACCGTTCCCAACTGGAAGAACGGCGGCGCGATATTCTCGCGCAATGAGTTCGGCGATTGCCAGCTCCATCTCGAGTACCGCCACGATCCCGAACAGATCTTCACGAACAAGGGTCCGCAGATGCGCGGCAACAGCGGCGTATTCCTGATGAACAACTACGAGATTCAGGTCCTGGAGTCGTACTGGACGAGCCGCGAGCTTGAGGGCAAACCGGAATTCGTCGATAACTACGCCGACGGCCAGGCGGGCTCTGTCTATGCCGAAAATCCGCCGATGGTCAACCCTGCGAGGAAGCCCGGCGAATGGCAGGTCTACGACATCGTCTTCCACCAGCCCGTATGGAAGGACGGCAGGCTTCTTCATCCGGGTAGCGTTACGGTGTTCTTCAACGGCGTACTCGTCCAGGACCACTGGGAGATGGAGGGCCTCACTACCCACTGCCGCCGCCGTCCGCTTGCGCCCCACGCGACGAAGGGTCCGCTCCAGCTTCAGGACCACGGCTGCGTCGTGCAGTTCCGCAATATCTGGTATCGTCCGCTTCCCTCTCGCTGGGACAACCTTACCCATTCAAACCTGTCGGCGTGTCCAGACGCAGTGATGGCGCTCCGCCGCGAGACTGCGGCGAAGCTTTTTGCGAAGATAGCCGACCCGAAGGCGGCGACGGCCGACAACGTCAAGGCGCTCGCGGAAGTGATCTCCTATGCGAACGAGGGCGAATACAAGGCGGCGTTCGACGCCGCGCTCGAGGCCTATCGCGCGAAGCACGGCGACAAGAACGAGGTCAACGGCGTCAACAATGCGCTTGACGTCCTCGTTCGCAACAAGGTCATTCCTGAATCGTCGAAGATCAAGTAACAGCTTTTACGAAAACTAAACTTCAACCAACAACCAAATAAGGAAAACAAAGATGATTAGTTCCAGCAGAAGAGGGTTCCTCCGCGGTCTCGCGGGCGTTTCTTTGCTCAGCGCGGGCGGATGCTTCACGCCTCATCCCCGCAAGCCCGGACAGAAAGTCCGCCTCGCGGCGGTCGGCGTCATGGGCAAGGGCTATAGCGACTGGACTCCAATGCTCAAGACCGGCCTTGTCGAGATGGTCGCGTTCTGCGATGCTGACGCCAACATGCTGCCCCAGGCGCTCGAAAAGGCGAAGAAGGACTTCCCCGACCTCGACCTCTCGAAGGTTCCTTTCTACACCGACTATCGCAAGCTCCTCGACGACGCCGACAAGCTCGGCATCGACGCGATGACGATTTCGACGCCTGACCATGTCCACGCGCCTGTCGCGATCCAGGCGATGAAGAAGGGCATCCATGTCTATGTCCAGAAGCCCCTCGTCCGCACCCTCTGGGAGCTCGAGTACTTCGAGAAGACCGCTCGTGAGAACGGCGTAATCGTGCAGATGGGCAACCAGGGCTCGTCGCTCAACTCGATGCGTCGCTGCACCGAGGTCCTCCAGAGCGGCATCCTCGGCGACGTCAGGGAAGTCCATGTCTGGACGAACCGTCCCGTGTGGCCGCAGGGCAAGGGAGTCGCAGACTGGGTCAAGAGCCACCCGAAGGGCGATCCTATCCGCAAGGGCCTCAACTGGGACGCTTGGCTCGCGACGGCCGCCGACCGTCCGTTCCTCGACCAGTATCCGAAGGACGCCGACGTCTACGATCCTTGGAACCTCGGCAAGAACGTCTATCACACGTTCACGTGGCGCGGCTTCTTCGACTTCGGCGCAGGCGCGTTTGGCGACATGGCCTGCCACACGATGAACCTCGCATTCCGCGGCCTTGAGCTCGGCGGCGTCTCCGACGCAGAGTGCACGATGATCGAGTCCCAGAACGATGTCGCGTATCCTCTTAAGTCCATCGTCAAGCTCACCTACAGGGAGCGCGACTCGAAGGTTCGTCCCGGCGTCAAGCTCCCGGCCGTCACGCTCTACTGGTACGATGGCAACGAGAAGCCGAAAGCCGAGCTCATGCCAAAGTGGGCTGCCAAGAACGGCGGCAAGGTCCCGAACACGGGCTGCCTCATGATCGGCAGCAAGGGCCAGGTCCTCATGCAGGACGACTACGGCGCAAAGTGCGCGATCGCGCTCGAGGCCGACACCGAATTCAAGGACGTGTTCCAGCACGAGGCCGCCAAGGCCGTCGCGCGCTCGATCCCGTTCTGCGGCCAGGCGTCCTCCGCTGGCGACGGCAAGTCGTCGGTCGAGATGAAGGGCTTTGCCGAAGGGCACTACGGCGAGTTCATCAACGCGATCTTCGGCAATGGCCCGTACTACGAGCAGACCCATTCGCGCTGCTTTGCGGACATCGAGTACTGCATCCCGCAGATGGAAGGCATCCTCGTCGGCTGCGTCGCCCAGCGTCTCCCGGGTGTCAAACTTGGCTGGTGCTCCAAGAAGCAGAAGTTCGACGTCGCGGCCGCGAACGCGTTCGTGAAGCCCTACATCCGCAAGGGATTCGAGTTCTAATAGGGACAGGAAGGTTCACACATGAATCGTCGTGAATTCTTCAAGGGGGCCGCGGCACTTGCCGCGGTCGCCCCTGTTGTTTCGAAGGAGGCGTTCGCGCATGCCGCGAAGCCGAAGCCGGGAAACAACCCGATCTGGCTGATGACCTCAGCGTTCCCGGGCGACGACTTTGACGGCGTCGTTCGGCGCGCTCTCGAGGTCGGTGCGCAGGGCCTCGAGCTCTGCGTCTTCCGCCGTGACTCCGACCGCACGGACCACGTCGCCACTCACCTCGACTACAAGAACTTCACGCCCGAAAAGGCGAAGTACGTCGTCGACACGTGCAACCGCACGGGGCTCCGCGTCTCCGTTGGCGCCTACGACAACCTGATCGGCGGCGACTTCCAGGAAGTCAACCAGAACCACATCCTGAACCTCATCCGCATCGCGGCGATGCTCGGCGGCGACGCCAACGATGTCGTCTGCGGAACCTTCGTCGGCTACGACCAGAAGCTCGGCGCGGAGGATGGCGGGTTCGAGAAGAACCTTGAGAAGTTCAAGAAGGTCTTTACGCCCATCTTGAAGTACGCCAAGGACCTCGGTGTCACGCTGTGCGTCGAGAACTGCCCGATGGAGGGCTGGGTTCCAGCGTCGTCGCCCGTCTGCTACTGCAACCTGCCCGGCTGCCTCGCGGCTCGCAAGCTCATGTACGCGATCCTCGACGACAGCTCGAATCTCCAGGAGACGTACGATCCGTCGCACGACATCTGGCAGCACATCGATCCGTCCGACGTCATCAACGCGATGGACTTCTCGAAACTCAGGCGCATCCACATCAAGGGCACCAGGAACTTCCCGAACGACGAGGAAGCCGTCAACTGGGGCCGTCTCTTCCCGCGCCAGCGCGTCAACGACGCTCTTGCGGCGAAAGCCGGCCTCCCCGCGCTTCCCCCGGACGAAAAGGGCGGCAACTGGGACCGCATGAACTACGAGCCGCGGCTCCCCGGTTTCGGCGGCAGCGACTCCTGCGACTGGACGAAGTTCCTCGAGACGCTCATGGCGAAGGGCTTCAAGTACCCGTTCGTCATAGAGAACGAGGGCTGCAACAGCTCGCATACCGGCAACATGGGCGCTACGATGCAGGGCTTCCGCGCGACGATCCTCAACACGGCTCCCGTCGTGTGGCCGCTCGGTCCGAACGGATATGCGTTCGACAATTCAGCGCTCAAGCCCATGAAGCTTGGCAACACCAACATCAAACAAGTCACAATCAAGGACCTCACATAATGAATATCTCACGCAGAAACTTCCTCGGCGGAATGACCGCCGCTTCCGCGTTTGCGGTCGCTCCCGGCTGCTGCTCGCTTTGCAAGTCGGCGCGTCCCGGCAAGATCGCCCTTCAGCTCTATTCGCTCAACAAGTGGATTCCTGCCCAGGACAAGGTCGGCAAGGTCGCGCTTGCGAAGGCACTTCTCAAGATCAAGGAAGTCGGCTTCGAGGGCGTCGAGTTCGCGGGCTACTACGGCGCGAACGCCGCAGAGCTTAAGCAAATGCTCGCGGATGCCGGGCTTGTCGTGTGCGGCACGCACGTCAGCAACGACAAGTACGGCTTCGACATGAAGAAGTTCACGTACAACCCCGAAGTCCTCAAGAAGACCGCGGAGTTCGAGCTTGGCTACGGCAACACCCTCGTCATCTGCCCCGGCGGCGGCAACTTCCCGCCCGGATGCAGCTGGTCGACCGGTCAGGGCGGAGAGCCCTGCAAGCCCTCGCAGGAGATCGACGACTTCACCAAGAAGCTCGTCGAGCTCTACAACAAGGCGGCTGTCGACGCCACCAAGCTTGGCATCAAGATCGGCCTCCACAACCACACGTGGGAGCATGCGATCTTCATGCAGGACGGCACCTCCTTCTGGGACTACTTCTTCACCAACACCGACAAGGCGGTCTGCATGGAGCAGGACGTCGGCTGGACGACCTGCGCCGGCGACATGATCCCCGGTGTCAACCCGATGGTCCAGTACAAGAAGTATCCCCACCGCTCGCCTACGCTCCACGCGAAGGAGAACGGAATGGGCAAGGGCGTCAAGAAGTTCGACGCGATCCTCGGTCAGCCCGGATGCGATGCGGACGGCAAGCCCTGCGCCACTCCGGTGAATTGGGACGCGCTCTTTCCCGTCACCGACGCCGACGGCGTCGAGTGGTATGTCGTCGAGTGCGAGCGTCACTTCGACGACATCAACGGCGCGGTCATCCCGTCGTTCAACTTCCTCAAGTCGAAGGGCCGCGTCTGATCGCTGGTTCCAAATTCAGGAGAAAACGGGGCGCGGCGCATTTGCCGCGCCCTTTGTCTATGCAAACGGCGGTGGCCGAAGGCTCCTCCTCGGGGAACCCTCGGCGAATACGCCGTATCCCCTCGCTCGGACCTTCGCTCCCCCGCCTCACTTCCCGCCGCAACACGCAGGGATCCCGCCTTCACCAAACAACCATCCCCCCAACCATTTCTTCAACCATCCAACAACCACTCCAACTATAACCCAACCAACCCTAACTCAACCATCCTTCGTGTCGAGTCCAAGAACGATTCCGGCACAACCATCCTCCATCCGTGATTCTCCAAATCCGACAACATCGAGCTGCACGGCCTTGGCTCGTCCATCAACTGCCTCGGCCGTCGCGTCGCTTCCTGCACCACCCGCGACGCGAAGGAGATCGCCAAGCTGCTGGCAATGATGCCATGAGCGTTGCATGTTTCGGCACGGATGAACTTTGAGAACGCAGCGTTGGACTGCTGTCGCAGAAGACATCTGCTGTCACGAAATCAGGCATTGACGTATTTTGTGACGCTAAATTGGCGCGCACGAGTGTCACGGAATTTGACATTGTATAATTTCGTGACAAATTATGATTGCGTTTTGGCGAGCAATATGCGATAATGCTCGCTGTTTCTATCGGAAAGGGGAAAGTATGTTCGTAGGCAGAGAAGAACAGTTAACTGATTTGGAGTCGCTTTGGCGCAAGCGAACGTCTTCGCTGGTTGCGTGCCGCGGCAGACGGCGCATTGGCAAGTCAACGCTTTTTCGGGAATTTGCTCGTAGGACAGCGGATGCGTACTATGAATTCGAGGGACTTCCACCGAATCTCGAGAAACCCGTAACGAACGAGGATCAACTGCGTGAGTTCGCTGCACGTCTTGCACGGTTCACGAATACACCAGTGCAGAATCTATTGAGCTGGAACGATGCCTTCTTCTGGTTGGACAGGGCGATTGATGACACCAAGAAGACGGTTGTCATGCTGGATGAGATATCATGGATGGGCAGTGAGGATTCAAATTTTCCCGGCGCGCTTCGCAATGCCTGGGAATCGTTGTTCCACCGTCATGACAGATTGATCTTTGTAATCTGTGGCTCCGTTTCGGCATGGATAAAGGAAAACATCTTGGGAAACACTGGTTTCACAGGGCGATTTTCGCGTGATTATGTGCTGACGGAACTGTCGTTGGCGGAATGCGCGGAATTCTGGCGTCCCCATGTCGACAACCTTGCTCCGCGCGAGATATTTGACATACTTTCGGTGACAGGAGGCGTGCCGCGATATCTTGAGGAAATTGATCCGGGGTTGACATCCGAGGAAAACATCCGCCGGCTATGCTTCAGAAAAGAGGGCGAGCTCTACAATGATTTTGACGCCATATTCAATCCTATATTTGGAGAGCGAATCATGAGGCAGCGGCGCATTCTGTCGTTGCTGGCGGATGGGGCGATGAGCGGCTCCGAAATCGCCGAGAATTTGGGCGAAGATCGCAATGGGCGCATTGCCGAGATGCTGCGCGAACTGTCCGAGGGCGGGTTTGTCGATTCGGATCCGGGTATCAACCCCGAAACGGGCGAGGAGTCACGTGTGTCCAGATACCGGCTGCGCGACAATTATTCAAGGTTCTATCTCAAATTCATCGAGCCGCGAAAGGCGCAGATCAAGCGTGGGGCGTATCGGTTTACGACACTGTCCTCTCTCCCCGAGTGGAACGCGGTCATGGGTCTGGCGTTCGAGAATCTCATAGTGAACAATGCCGTGGAGCTGTATCCGCATCTCGGGATCGGTGGAACGACAATAGAATCCGCCGCGCCTTTCCGGAGCGTACGCAAGGACCGATCTGGCCGGCGGCGTGTCTGCCAGATCGACCTGCTGGTCCAGACGCCGCGCACGGCGTATGTCGTGGAAGTAAAACGGAAGAACATTGACGGCGATGTTGAAAAGGAGGTAGAGGAGAAGATGAGGTTGCTGCATGTCAGGAAGAACGTCAGCAAGCGCCCTGTGCTGGTCTATGACGGCGAAATCAGCCCGAGAGTAGAAGCAGACGGATATTTTGCGGCTTTGATTCCCGCACGAAAACTGCTTGGCCTGTAGCCACATATCCTTCCTGCACCACCCGCGACGCGAAGGAGATTGAAAAGTTGCTGGCAATGGTGTCATGAGCGCTGCCGACGGCGAGAAACGTAAACTCTTGAAAAATGGGTCTTTCGCATGGGCTGTCCCTTAAGTTGTTCCCCAGCTGCCCAATGTTCATCTGTTCTGCCTTGCATATATCGTTCAACCCCTGTGAAACATGCGTTTCGCGGGGCCGCTGAATTCCGCACATGATTGTTGACGATTCGTCAGGAGGTGATTGCTTGAAGCCGGGTGCGACGGAACAGCAAAGGGGACTGCCCAGTGCGGTCGTGAAAGAACTTCGAGAAGTACGACAGCGACTGGAAGCCCGTCTCCTCCGCGATCTGCGCGACGGGGACGTTCGAACTCTCCAGTAGGTGCATGGCGCGTCTCAGTCGGAGCGCGATCTGGTATTCGAGAGGTGCCATGCCGTTGTATTCCCGGAAGCACCTTCTGAACAGCGTGTAGCCCATGCCGAGTCGTCTCGCCAGCACCTCGAAGTTGACGACCTCGCTGAGATGGTGCGCAATGTGAAGGTTCGCTTTACGAATCGTCACGTTGTGCGAGGACTTGCCGTGGCACACGGTCTGGCTCTCGCAAAGCGAGGCAATCAGGGCGGCGGTCTCAAGGGCAAGGGTGTACGGATGTTCGGCGCTTGTCGCCTGAATTTTCTCGACAAGCGCCATCAGGTCGTGGTCGAAGCGCCCGTTGGGCGCGATCCTGATTATCGCGGGTGTCTGCGGAAAGAACGGTTTGGAGACGATGTGCGAGAGGTATTCACCGCCGATTCCGATGTATGCCTCGCTCCATCCGGTCTTCGGGTCCGGTCGGTAGCGGTGCCATTCTCCCGGATGGAGGATGATGACGGTCCCGCCGCCGATTGCGATGCTCTTGCCTCGTTTGAACTGGATGATGCCGCGTCCGTCGCGTATGTAGAGAAGCTGGTATTCCCAGTCTGCGAGGGCGCGTCCCTTCTGCCAGGTGAAGTAGTAGTCGGACGAGTGGTATTCGTGCGGATACGGTTCGCCGGGCTTCGTCAGCTCGTGTCCCGCGCCTGTCACGTACAGTCCGAACTGGCGCTGTATCGGGCTTATGGGGCAGTAGTGTATTTTGTTCATACGCGGGATTATATCAAATATTGCCTTTGAGTGTCAAAAAGTTAAAGTCGTGTCAAAACTTCATATTGATAACTTTGCCGAAAGTTTGATACAATTCTGCGCAGAAGGGAAGTTGTATCGTGAAAATCAGTATCTGTCATAAAATCAAAATAAGCCAGAGTTGGGCGAGGGTCGCCGTCATCTTGGCGGCGGTTTGTCCAGCAATCATATCTGCCGCTGACTACGATGTCGCCGCGTACGTGTGGCCTGCCTACCAGCCCGAGCCGCGCTGGGCGGAGCTCGGCATCTTCAAGGACGGCAAGGGCGAATGGCAGAACGTCTATGAGGCAGTGCCGAAGTGGGAAGGCCACCGCCAGCCGCTCGTTCCGCTCTGGGGCTACGAAAACGAGGCGGACCCGAAAGTCGTCGAGAAGAAGATCGATGCAGCCGTCTCGCACGGCGTGAACGTCTTCATCTACGACTGGTACTGGTACGGCGGGCGGCCTTTCCTTGAGGACGCGCTCGACAAGGGCTTTCTCGGCGCGTCGAACAGCGGGAAGATGAAGTTCTTCATCATGTGGGCGAACCACGATGTGAACGAGTGCTGGGACAACACTGTCGCAGACAAGGGTCGCAACGGCTTCATCTGGCGCGGCACGGTGTCCATGGACGAGTTTCGTACGCTTGTGTCACGCTGGATCGACCGCTACTTCAAGCGCCCGAACTATTACCGCATTCAGGGGAAGCCCGTGCTTATGATTTACGACATGCCAAACTTCATCAAGGGTCTCGGTGGCACGGACAAGGCGGCGGAGGCCGTGAGGTATCTCCGCAAGGCATGCGCCGACGCCGGATTGGGCGGCGCGCATTTCATGTCGTGCGACTATGGCCTTAAACCAGCGGATGCCAAAGCCGTCGGGGTTGACTCTGCTACGATATACAACCTTGTTCATTGGTCAAGCCCCAAGGGAAAACCTGACTACGCAGAGTGGGCGGAGAAGGCCGCACGGCGTTTCGATGCGGCAAAGAAGGAACTTGGCCTTGGAATGTACTTCGCCCATGCGTCGGTCGGATGGGATCAGAATCCCCGTTATCCTACAGAAAAGGCTACAGATACGGTTCTCAATTCCACGCCCGCGAAGTTCGCGGCGGCTCTTCGCCGCGCAAAGGACTGGACGGACAAAAACGCCAAGGACGGCATGCCGAAGCTTATCACCATCAACTCATGGAACGAGTGGACGGAGGGTTCGTATCTTGAGCCGGACACGCATTTCAAGTTCGGCTACCTTGAAGCGATCAAGGAGGTGTTCAAGTGAGAGGTCTGCCGCCTCGCTTTGTGCTTGGAGCGGCTGTCTTTGTGGCAGTCGTAGCTGGTGGGGCAGAGATGTCCAACCGCATGATGGATGTGGGCGGTAAAACAAATTCCAAAACAAGGAGAAAACAAAATGCATGACTCAAAAATCATCAAATCAACATGCGGTAAACTCGCTGCGATTGCAATGTCCATGCTTTGCATGGCGGCGTTGCCGTCGTGGGCGGACACGAACATCACGGAACACGTGAAACTCACGGAGGACGCCGACTGGACTTCGCTCGGCACGGTGAACATCGCCGCCGACGCGAGCATCCACCTAAACGGACGTAACCTGACCGTTGCGGGATTCTCGGGCAGCGGATCGATCTACTCGTCCGCCGTTCTTCCTGCGGGCTATGCGGTGCTCGAATACGTCGAAACAGGCAGCGGACAGTACATTGACACTGGCGTTGCGCCAAGTTCATCGAAGAGTTCCGTCAAGGTGGATGCGGATGTGACTTATATGGGGAGCAATGTGACATCGGACTGGGTTCCATTGGTCGCCTCGGCAAACAACGACAACACGAAAAACGTTGGCCTTTGGCTCAGTCCTGTTAGCGGTAAAACTGCGATAAAATGGTCGGTCTGCAATCCTGACAACTGGTTCACGTCGGGTTCGGCAATAGGGCAAGGGCAGAGGAGCCATGTCGTCGCGACATGGGAGGCGAACTATGAATCGCTTGCCATCGATGGTGGTGCCACAGTCACAAACAACAGCAGGAAAAGTAACAGTGTTTCAAATACCATGTATCTTCCGGCAAAGAACAAAGGCGGAATCCCGGGCGGAACAGGGCATTTCAAGATATATTCACTTAAGTTGTATCGTCCGCAGACGACGCTTGTGCGCGACTATGTTCCCGCCAAGCGCTTGTCGGACAACGCCGTGGGCTTTTATGACAAGGTCAACAACACGTTCTCACCGAGCGCGACGGAGACGGCATTCGTCGATGGGCCTGAAGTCGAGAGGAGCGGCGGCGAACTGCGCATCAACGTGGCGAGCGGCATGTTCAAGAACTCTACGGTCGCCATTTCCAATTCGGTGAAGGTGGTCAAACTCGGCGCGGGGACGTACGCCTCCAACAAACAGCAGTATTACACCGGCGGTACGTTCGTTTCGGAGGGGCGTATAACGCTTGAGTCGAAGGACATGGCACTCTACAGCGTATTCGGCAAATGGGGCACAGAAGTCCTCGTCGCATCAAAGGCGCAGGTGCTCGCGGAGAATGGAGGCTTCCAGCTGTTGAACGGCTATAAGGTGACGGTCGCAGGCGACGGGCCGGACGGCAACGGCGCAATCTATGGGAAGGCGAAGCAATATGGACGCTATATCCATTCGTTCATTGGCGGGCTTTCACTTTCCGGAGATGCGTCGATATCGACCATTGCAGACGACGCATTTAACCTCAACAACAATGGCGAAGGCATCGACATTGCGCTCAACGGCCACACGCTGACGGCCAACGGCACGGCGCGGTTCATCGTCTGGAGCGCGAACGTCGTTGACACGGGCAGGATTGTAGTGGCCATTGCCCCCGGCTCGAACGGCGCGCACAACTGCTTCTACACGTACGGCAACGGCGTATCTGCGCCGCTTGTGGACTTTGAAGTCACGGAGGGCAAGGCGCTCGGCGGCGAACAGCCATTGACGGTGAGCAATCTTGTCATGCGGGGAACGTATTATCCGTACAATGGCGCTTCATATCTCGTGACCGTCCTCGGTCGATACTCGCCGAAGAGCACCAGCGAAGGCTTCCCGAAGGTCACGCTCGGCGATGCAACGCATCTCGCGCCGACTCTCGACATTTCCGATCTCTCCTCCACCTACGATGGCATCAGCAGGGAAATCTCTTTTGCATCTGACGCCGCGGTCGCGGTGGAAATTGGAGTGCGCAATGTCAGGGGAGGCGACAAGCTCGTGTCGTGGCCGACGAAGCCGGACAGCACTGTGAAGTTCACGCTTGCGAAGAATGGAGAGACGGTGACGGGCAGACGGCTTGTCGTGGAGGACGACGGTCTCTACGTCGGCAACAGCGGAATGATAATCACGTTCCATTGACGGCAATAAGCGGCTAAAAAGTTCTGCCCAGCAAGGAGGTGACATGACAAGGCGGGAATTGCTGATTGGAGGCGCGACGGCGTTTGCGGCTGCGGGCATGCCGCGTTTCGTCGCGGCGTCGGACGCGACAGGCGCGTCCCTTCCGCTCATCGGCTCAGCGCCGGTGCTGATGAATCCGGCGGAGCGGACGATGGATGTGGTGTTCGCCTTGAATGAAGAGGCGAGCGGGAAGCTCTTCAAGGCGGTTTACGCGGCGGGTTGCAACATGGGTATCGGCCACGAGCCGAACGGAGGTGTTACAACGCTGGAAATACCCACTTCCGAACTGCCGCCAGGCGAAGCGCTTACGGTCGCCGTCCGTCCGCTCACTTCGCTCGGCACGTCTGGCAGGCCGATAGCGGCGGAGTTATACCGCACGGCAGATGTGCTGTCTGTTGATGCGGTTGCAGAAAAGAAAGGAGAATTGTCGTGAAATTGCCGTTGGCGATTTGTCTGGCTTCTGGGTTGCAGGTTTTCGTGCTCGCATGTTCCGCGCAGGCGGCAGAGCGGGCGATGGAACGTCTGCCGCCGGGGAGCGTGAAGCCGGAGGGATGGCTGCGCGAACAAATGGAGCTTCAGCGCAAAGGGCTGACGGGTCATGCCGAGAAGCTGTATGCCGACATCGGCGAAAGCGACTGGCTCACGGGCGGGAAGCGCGGCGGGCAGTTCGCGTGGGAGCGTGGGCCATATTACGCAAAGGGGCTTGTTGCGCTCGCGTTCGCGCTGGATGACGCCGAACTCAAGGCACGGACGAAGCGGTGGATAGACGCCTATCTCGCCTCGCAGCGGGAGAACGGCGACTTCGGGCCGAAGAAGCGCAACTGGTGGGCGAACATGATCGTGCTCTGGACGCTGCGCGACTGGTGCGAGGCGACAGGCGACGAGCGCGTCGTGCCGTTCATGGAAAGGTATTTCGCGTTCCAGCGCGACCGGTTCGCCGCAGGCGATTCGTTAGCGAAGGATTCCCCCTGGGCGGTCGCGCGCGTCGGGGACGAGTTGGATGTTATTCTCTGGCTCCATCGCAAGACGGGCAAGGCCGAATGGCTCGACTATGCGCGAACGGTCGCCGCGATGTCCGCCGACTGGACAGCCTACTACCACAGCGGCGGTTTCGGCGGCTGGGGTCCGGAAGGCTACCGCGCCCATATCGTGAACTTCATGCAGGGCCTGAAGACGCCGCCGCTGAAGTGGTTGCTGGACGGCGGTGATGCAGACCGCACGGCGTTCCGCGCCGCGCTCGACGCTGACGGATGGGCTATGAAGATGCACGGCCGGCCCGACAGGGCTGTTAACGGCACCGAGCCGCTTTCCGGGCGCTCCGCCTCGCAGGGCACGGAACTGTGCGCGACGGCGGAGCACATCCTGAGCGCGCAGGTCGCGCTTGAGACGCTTGGCGACGCCGGAATCGCCGACGACATGGAGATCGCGGCGTACAACACGCTCCCCGCCACGCTTTCGCCGGACGGAAAGGGCATGCGCTACTACTGCCTTCTCAATCAGCCGGAATGCACCGACGGCAATCTGCTGTACAACAACGGACAGGGCAAGGTGCCGAACGTCCCCGGTCCGTATTCTGGCTTTGGATGCTGCCGGTCCAATTTCCACTTCGCCTGGCCGAAGTTCGCGGAGTCGATGTGGATGACGCGCGAAAGCGGGCTTGCCGCGACAGCCTACGGCGACTGCACCGTAAAAACGCCGCTTGCGACGGTCCACGAGACGGGCGGCTATCCGTTCGCGGACGGCGTGAGGCTTGAAATAGTCGAGACGGCGGGCGGGGAGTGGCCGCTTTTCGTGCGCATTCCGGGATGGTGCGCGGATGCGGCGGTCAAGATCAACGGCGCGGACGCGCTGGCTCAAGTCCCGTCCGCAGGTTCGTTCGTGCGCCTTTCTCGCAAGTGGAAGAAAGGCGACGTCGTGGATCTGTCGTTCTCGTCAAAGCCCGTCGTCACGCATTGGAAGGACGATTCGATCGCCGTCATGCGCGGTCCGCTTCTCTACGCGCTCAAGATCGACGCGGCGGAGAAGACAAGGAATGCCGCAGACTGGCCGGCGGTCGTGAAAGACGCGAACGGCGTCCTTCGCGACGGCGAGCTCGGCTTCCCGATGAAGGAACTTCGCGCCAAGTCGCTGTGGAACTATGCGCTTGTGGCGGATGGTGCGGACGGCGAGCCGCGGTTCGAGGCGATTGGCGAGGGCCTTGAACGCCGTCTATCGGTCAAGGCCATACGCACGGACTATGCGGGATGGGGAACGATGAGCGCGGCCGCTCCGGCGCGGGCGGTGGATCCTCCGCCGAGCCCCGTCCCGCCGGCGGCGCTTGGCAAGGTAGAGCAGATAGAGCTTTCGCCGCTCGCCCTTACGCAACTTCGCATAACACTCTTTCCGTGGATAAGATGAACATATCAAGACGAGAGTCCTTGTTAGGCGCGGCGGCGTTCGCGGCGATTGCAACTGAGTTCAAAGCGTGAGTGGAACGATGATGCGCGGCGAGAGAGTTTCATGCGGTTTCCGCCGCAGTCGCGGCGGGCGTAAACACGGGCGTCGGCCACGAGCCGAACGGCGGCGTGACGACGCTGGAAATACCCGCTTCCGAACTGCCGCCCGGCCAATCGCTTACTTTCGCCGTCCGCCCGCTGACCTCGCTTGGTACTTCAGGCAGACCGATTATCACGGATTTCAAGGTATGAAAGGATATTCTCGAACATGAAGAAGGTTGGTGGGCTGTTTACTTGCTCGGCACTTGCGCTTATGGCATTTGCGGCGCTGCCGCTTTCTGCAGCGGAGCTGGCGCACCGCTGGAGTTTCAACGGCGACTGGGCCGACTCCGTGGGCGGGGCGGATGCGGTGAAGTGCGGCACATACGTGTCGCTTTACGGCGGCAGGGTTCACATGGGCTATGGAGCGTGTTCGCATGGCACGGGCTATGTCGATCTCGGCACGAACATGCTTGACACCGCGGCGGCGACAATCGAGATATGGGCGCGGCACGACGGCGTGAAGAACTGGGCGCGCGTATTCGACTATGGCGCGGACGACAAGCACTACTTTACGCTCGCGTGGACGGGCGGTACGGATTTCGCCAGGGACCGCGCCGGCGCGAAGAATCCGGGTGAAACGGCGACGGACGACACGATGGCCCCCTACGAACTCGGGGTGGATTACCACATCTCCGTCACTTTCAGGCAGCAGGGCGACGGCTCGACGTTCATCCGGTGGCAGAGACGCGATGCGGCGACGGGCGAATGTCAGAAGTTCGGTACGATGACGATGCCGGACGGAATACAGAAAATAGTCGATCCCGTCCTATATCTCGGACATTCGCAGTATACCGCCGACAGGGATGCTCTGGCCGCCTACGACGAAGTGCGCGTGTGGCGCGGCGTTTTGACTGACGCGCAGCTGGAGGCGAGCGCGGCGGCGGGGCCGGACGCGGCGATTGCTGTCACGGATGGCGCGCCGCAGTTCACGCCTGCCGAGCCGCCGGACCCGCCCGCGCAGAGAGCGGCGGTTCCGAACGGCGGCTTCCGCATGATGACCTACAACATCCAGTACTGCTACGACGAGGTGAGCACGATCATTCCCGACCGCACTGCTGCGCGTATCATCGCCGAAAACCCCGACTTCTGCTGCGTCAACGAGGTGCGCGACAGCGCGGCGCATCCAGAGGCGACCATGCTCGCAAAGCTTACCGGCATGCACAAGACGCACTCGCACAATCTTCTCCTTTCCCGCGAAGAGCCGATCAGAACCGAGTCGTACGACCTGCCGTACGCGAGCTACGGGGATCGCGGACTGCTCATCTGCGAGTTCTCGAATGTCGTCGTCGCAGTAACGCACCTCGATGTCGGCGCAGCCGCGTTCGAGGCGCGGACCAACAGCATTGAGATAATCAAAAACGCCTTCGCGAAGTATGCATCCGGCGGCAAGCCTGTTCTTCTGGGCGGAGACTGGAATTTCAAGCCGGATGCCGTCGAGATGTCCAAAATGAAAGAGTTTATGACAATCCTGACGCCGACGGAAGGAGTGAGAACATACCAGAACCACAAGACCACTGGCGGCTATGTGATAGACTACATTGCCGTAGATACTGCGCATGCGGACGATTTGTATGTCGCAAACTCGTTCGTCGTCGAGGATATCGTCACTTCCGACCATAATCCCGTAATCGCAGAGCTGTACTGCCGTCCGGCGGCTTCGACGCTTGGCTGGATCGACGAGTCGTTCCTTACGACCGGGCGCACGGGGGCATGGTCGCCCGCTGTTGCATGGGACTCAGGCTCGTGGACGGCGGAGCTTGCCGGCAAAAACGTGTTCACGCCCGGCTCGGCGTCCGGCGGCAATGTCGTCACGATGACCGTGACGGCGTCTTTCTCCGCCGTGCCGGATGAAGAGGCGACGCCGGACGAGACGGCGCAGGGGGCGGTGTGGCTCGGTACGAACGGATGCTTCCAGATCTGGACGAGGGGAAAGTTGGGAGTTGGGAGTGGTGGAGTGGGTGAGTTGGGCTGGGTTGATGTGGAAGCCGAGGGTGTGATGCCGCAGGTTGGCGTCGAATACACGTTCCGCTTCGTTTTCGACTACACCGCAGGCACGTATTCGGTCGCGGTGCAGGACGGCGGAGAGTGGCGCGCGCTGGCTGCGACAGGCGGCGCGAGCGCGTTCTCCCTTGCCGCCTCCGGAACCGGCATTTCGCGCATTGTTTTCGCTGGCGAAGGTGCGCTGCGCTCGATACTTGGCGAGTATGTGGCGGTGGAAGGGTTCAGCGCGGAGGAGGCGGTCGTCTTGAAGGACAACGCGCAAAAGATCCTGAGCGCCGCCGAGGCTGAGTGGCTGAACAAGTGCGCAGGGGGGAAGACGTCCGTCGCCGGCAAGATCGCGGCAGTCTCCTTAGCCGAATTCGACACGGCGCATCTCCTCAACCTCGACATTACCGACGACGAACGCTCCTACACGTTCGAGATTACGGATATATCGGTCGGCAAAGACGTGGTCACGGTAGAGGTTGAGCTGGTGCGTCAAGGAGCCATCGCCCAGACCATATATGGCAGTCTCAGGTTCTACGGCGCCGCCACCCTGGAGGCGTTCAAGTCGAGTGCGACTCTGCTCGGGAATCTGGAGCTTTCCAACGAGAATTTCGGTGAAGGCGAGACCGCCACCGCGACAATCCAAATCGATGGTGAAACCCCGCCCGCGTTCTTCGAGGCCAGAATTGAAGTGAAAAGTGAAAAGTAACATGGATGTTGTCATGAACAAGAAAACAGCCATCGCCGCAGTTGCCGCGCTGCTTGTCTCCGCTTGCGAGGCAGTCTGCCCAGCCTATGACACATTGATCGCCCATCGCGGCGAATCGGTTGACGCGCCCGAGAACACGCTCCCCGCCTATAGAACTGCGGTGGAGCGCGGCTTCGGGTTTGAGTGCGACGTGTATCTCTCGAAGGACGGGCGCGTGTTCACCTTCCACGACCGCGACTTGAAGCGCACATCCGGCGGCGTGAACACGAACAAGTGCGCCGACGTCACATGGGACGAAATCTCGCGACTCGACGTCGGCAACTGGGGCAAGTGGAAGGATTCGCGCTTCAAGGGGACGCGCCCCGCGCTTCTTGAAGAGGTGCTTGCGCTCGCCCGCGACGGACGGCAGATCTACGTCGAGGTGAAGACGGGACCGGAGATCGTGCCGGCAGTCAAGAAGGTTTTTGAAGGGCAGACGAACGCCACGCCAGGAAACGTCCTCTTCATCGCATTCAACCGCGAGACGTGCAAGGCGCTCAAGGCGCAGATGCCGGAGTACAAGGTCTATCTGCTCACCTACGCAACGACCTACTGGGGCAAGGACGCGCCGCCGATAACGCCCAAGTTCCTGCTTGACGGACTGAAGGAGACGGGCGCGGACGGCGTGGACTGCATGTACAAGCCGGGAATCGTCACGAAAGAACTGATCAAGGCCGTAAAGGATGCGGGCTACGAGTTCCACGTCTGGACGGTGGACAATCTCGCGGACACGCTCGAGGCGTTTCGGCGTGGCGTTCAGACCGTCACTACGAACTGTGCGAAAAGCCAGCTTGACGCCTACAATGCGGAACTGCGGCCCGTGAAGTTCTGGCAGGAGCACGGCAAGAGCGAGAACTGCGTTCGTGTCGACGATGCCAAGCCGTCCGCTACGAACGGTGCATTTAGAATCATGTCCTACAACATCCAGATGTCCTACGGAATCGACGGCAAGCTTGACCCCGTGCGGACGGCGGAGCGCATCCTTTCCGAGTCGCCGGATTTCGTCTGCGTCAACGAGATATTCAACGAGAAAAGGTTCAAGCAGCTGGCGGGACTTCTGGGAATGCATGGTGCGTACACGCATATCGGAAAAGACATCGGCAACGCGGTGTTCTCTCGCACAAAGCCGTTGAAGGTTGAGGCGTTCGAGCTGCCGTCATCGAAGTACAAGCGGACGCTCATTGTCTGCGAGTTCGTGGATTTTGCGGTGGCGTCGATGCACCTTGACCTTGACGAGGGCAAGCGGCTTGAATCCGTGCCGGTCGTGCGCAAGGCGCTTGCGAGGTACAAGAAACCCGTCTTCATCGCCGGAGACTGGAACAACTGGCCGAATACGCGGGTGCTGAAAGGGTTGAAGGAGTTCGTCACGGTGATTTCGCCGGAGCATGACATACACACGTTCCACAAATGGACGATGAACCGCAAGGAGTGCGTCATCGACTACATCGCCGTTGACAAGGCCCATGCGGGGGAATTCAGCGTCAGCGGCGCATGGGAGGTGCCGGATCGCATGACGTCTGACCATTCGCCGATTGTGGTGGATGTGAGTTTCGCAAACAAACGATAACACTGTAATAATGAAAATCAGGAGTAAACACAAGATGGAGCAAAAAGGGTCAGACCTGATTGCCACAGTAAATTACCACAGGTACGCCAAGCAAAGCTCGGCAGAACTAATAGCGGAAGGAGCTATATCGTAAAGAAATCGACATACGATTAGGACGGCAAGCCGTGCAAAGGGCGACCGATGTGCGGGAGTCTTGCCCGACAAAGGGATGGGCCGCAACGCAAGTGAACTTCCTACGTAAAGCCTCGTTAAATGTTTTCGCGTGGTCAGCGTCTCTGTGGACGTGAAGCCAACAT
>JAFQYM010000056.1 GCA_017406465.1 Kiritimatiellia bacterium
AGTCCGCGCAGCTCGCGAGAACAGTCTGCCCGGCCTCCGTGAAGAAGTGCTTGACGTCGTCGCGCCCCTCTCCGTCGAGAGGCTTGCCGGTCCCGCCGCGCCGCCTTGCCGCCTCTTCCTCGCTGCCGCTGGTGTCGACGATCGGGGAGAAGCCGCAGTAGGCCGCGAGCTTCGAGGCCTCGGGGAAGCGCCTGACGTCCTCGACCGCCGCCGAGAGGGCGAATGCGCCCTTGTAGTTCACGCCCTGCAGTTGCATGAGCCGCAGCATCTCCGGCTTGGAGAGCGCGGTCTCCGCCATCCTGCGCGAGAGCGCTTTCTTGCGCTTGAGCAGCCGTTCGTAGTCCTCGAGCAGCATCTCCAACCGCTCCTTGGCGAATCCGCCGATTCCGGTCTCCTCGATCGTCTTGCGCAGGGACTCCACCTTCGCACAGGAACTTCGTCCGGGAAGGGCGTATCCCTTCCTGCTGCAGACGCTCCAGATCCTGTTCGACGTTCGCGTGAGCTCCTTCACCGTGTCGCGGTAGGCGAACATGACGTCCCGGTGCTCGGAGTACTCGTCCGAAGGCGTCCACACGAAGTCCCTGATGTCGCCCTTGACGTAGGCGAGCGCCAGGTTCCTGGCGTCCTGGATGTCGCAGACCTTGCGCTTGCGCTCCTTGTCGGCGATGATGTCGGACCGGACGACCTCCGCCCGGAATCCGGCCTCGTTGAGCCTGCGCTTGAGGATCGCCGCGTTGGTCGACGCCTCGATGACCGTGATCGAGTCGAGGTCGACGTGCCGCTCGTACGTCTTGACCATCGCGTCGACGTCGACGCACTTGATCTCCCTGTGCAGGCAGGGGTTGAGCCTGTCCGTCCAGTCCCACACCGATACCGCCAGCTTGCGCGCGTGCGCGTCCATGCCGACGACGAACCTGGGCTCGTCCTCGACGCTGCGCGAGCGCAGTTGCATTTTAGCACCCATTGTGCTATCCTTTCAAGTGCTGCCACGTATTGGAGCAGGCGGTTGCTGCAAGGTTGCAAACAAGTATTCGGGGTCTTTCGCCCCAGGCAGGTGGTTCCGCCGGCGCCCAAACAGACCCTCGAGTGTGGGCTGCGGCTCGCGCCGCAACTTGACTCACGACCCTTCCGGGCGTCTCCCATGCGTCACAGCAAGTGTTTACCAGGCACCTGCTGTCCCGTATCATACTCCAATACGCGGCAGTCTTTCAACCCCGAATATTGCCGCCTTGTCCAGCGGCGAGCAATATAATACCAAACAGACCCTTTTTACCAATTGAGGGACATACATTAATCGGCGAAGATGCCGCGCCATAGTTGCCTGTAGACCCTGCGCTTCTCGTCTGTATTCGCACCAGCGAGAGCACCAGAGGCAGAGAGACTGTCAGGCGGTTCTCGGCGTTTGTCACAATCTCGGCGTGTTCTGTGGACACAGCTGAATAGTCAATCGGCAGGTCGCTTTCGACTGCGTAGGTCGCGCCAGCGAGAAGCGGGACGTGGCAGACCTCGTTCGTGCGGGCGACTATCAGATGGTCGCCAAGGTCGCTCGGTCCGTCGCAAGTGACGCGAATCGTCGCCACGCCGAGAACCCCTGTCACCGAAAGGTCAAGCCAGTAGTAGGCATCGGGATTCGCGTTTGGCGGCAAGGCATTTGCCACGCCAAAGAAATCGCCGTCGCAGCTTGTCGGGTTCGCGTCTCGCTCGTTGTGGATTCCGTCATCATCCCAATCGTCGGGGTTGACGCGGCGGCAGACTGTCTCGACCTCGTTCGAACGCGTCACGAAGTCGCCGTTAGGAAAGAGTAGCTTATACATGTTTGCAACTCAGTCCGGCAAATTCGCCTCTGGATAGGCGACAAGCTCGTTGATGGCGTTTGCAAGGTAGTTGGTCTGGAACGCATAACAGGTGTCTACCGCAACCGGTTCAAGCTCAGTAAAAACCCTTTGAGCCGTATTTCGTAGAATATCAAGACGCCTTTTGCTGAAACGGAAACTCGCATCCGCATCGCACAAGGTCATATCAAGGACATTCGGCATAAGCTCAACATCTCGCTGAAAATCCAATGCCATTGCTATAACTGCCGGTCGAAGCGAACTCAGCGATGGATCAGAGCAAACCTTCTTCAAGAGATCAATGCACGTATCAGACTTTTCGTTTTCTTCCTTGTAGCTAATACCGTTTGTCATGAAAAGGTAACTTTGCGCCACGGCTACTGAATTGCTCGTCACGCCCTCGATGGCGAACACGGCCTTCAACGCCTTTGCGCCGTAGACTGCGTTCGTGGCACAGGAATACAGGAACGGGAGGCTCTCGGTGGTCTTGTATCGACCAAGGCTTGCAATCGCCCATTCCGTCTCGTTGGTGTTCTCGACCGCAAGCTCGCGAAGTATCCGCGCATAGCGGTTTGTGTCGCAGCCCGCCATCTCAAAGGCCCGCCTGTACCCTCGCCTGATGAACTCGGCGTGGCAAAACATTCCGGCCTCCACGAACTGCGCCTTGACTTCGGCGTCGGAATACCCGGACTCCTGCGCGGTAACAGCCCGCCCCACAAGGCAGGAATACATCGCAAGCGCAATCATGCATGTCGTTCTCATCTTCGTCCTCCTATTCATGGTTAGGCGAACTCTTCTTTTCGCCGTTCTCGAAAAATCCTATCGGGGCGAACTCGTCGTACCAGACCGTCGACTCCCCGCCACCTATGTAGTTCACGGCGTCCACAGGCCCGATTGTGATGTCGCGCTTGCTGCCGTTGCCGTCGTGGACACCGTACATCAAGAGACGCGGCACGATTGTCGCCATTCGCGTCGACTTCTGATAGTATCTGCAGCCCCCCTCTCCTCGTCCACGGCATCCGCCGTTCCAATCAAACGGTGCACAGGCATAACAGATGAAATTCGTCGCAACACTCAGCGTTGACGGCGACGATGCGCCTGACTGCCCCTCATGGGCGGAGACATAGACATCCGAAAGCCCGAAAGCATGCCCGATTTCGTGGGCCAGAGTAGTGGAGTCTGCCCTCGCAGACATTACAAGTCCCGTGCTCGTGTTTGCCGCCATAGGCGGCTTTTCATTACCAGTCATGATGAAGTCGTTAACGAAATAGCACTCGATGCCGCCCGTTCCCTGCCCGATGTCGACAAGTCTGTCGAAATCCCAGCCTCCATCTGGATTCTTGTCATAAAGCAGACTGTATGCGGATGGGATGTTGGTCACTATCACGGAATCGAGGTAAAATGACACACCAACCTGACGATAGATGTCGTTAAGAGGCGCAATCATTGCCCGCACATCTTCTATCCGCCTGGCCGGAATATGTTTTTGATCCGACACTATCCACGCCGTGATCTTGAACGCCTGCGGCTCCACAACCTTCAGTGGAAACGTCGGTGCCTGACACGTCCGTCCGCCGATGATTACCTCGAGCACCGCATAACCGGGCGATACGCCGCGCACATGTACGTTGCGTCCGGTGTTTCCGCCGACGAAACTGACATGCTCGTCGTAGTTGGTCCACACGATGCAGGAGTCGGGGTACGCACTCGGCGACACCTTGATTCTGAAATACGCGTCGTCCCCAACTGCCACCCCGCAGGGGTTGACCGTATAGACGTGGTTCGTGCCCAGAACGGAATGCTCCACCGTGTCCGAGCATATCGTCTCCGCCACGGGCTTCACGACCGAGAACGGTACTGCAGAGGTCTGCGGCTCTCCGCCCTCCGGGATCCAGACTGCGGTAACCGCGGGTACCTGGTAGGGGGCCCATGAGAGCGGATTAAAGTAGAGGTCTACAGTCCGAGACGTTTCATCTTGGATAGCGACGTCGAAACTCGCCGGAACAAGGGCGGACTCGCAGTCATTCGTATACACATCGCCAGGAAAATCCGACAACCCGATTCTGATGATGCCGTTGGTAGACACGTCGGAACTGAACACGACGCTACCTTTTTCGACATCGTTCTCTGCGCTGTCTGCGTCGCTCCCGAAGTCCACAACTTCAAAGTCGACGACACCGTCCTTGTTGTCGTCGTCGTCATTCTGGAACATCATGCGGGGCACCGACATGGAAATCCCGGACTGGGGAACCGAGTTCGTGCCGGTCGAGAAGTCGAGCGACGACGTAAGCGAACCCGCAGAACCGAACATGGCCGTAACGGACATCCAAACCCTCCTCCAGCTCGGAATGTCCACTGCGGTCACGACCGTGGTCTGTTCGTTCGGGGTTTCGGCGACGAGTCCCTCGCCCACGCTCCACTCGAATGTAGCGTTCTGCGGATGCACACAGTCGAAGATCGCGGCGGCGAACGTCACATGGTCGTCGGCCGGGCCGAGGTGCACGACATCCGGCGTCCCGAAGAGAGTCGGAAGCCACCAGCAGCGTGCGGATGGCGCCCCTGGCGCATAGTCACACATGAATTCACCGACATCGACAGACCATACGCCATCCCCCCATGAATACGTAGAGCGCAACAACGGCGCACCTCGCGCTATCGGAATGTCGTCAAAGGCAGAAACTGCAATGCTTGTGCTTGGAGGAAAGAACTCGATTCTGTACTCCTCGCCCTTCTCCAGAAGGAACACATACTCGCCCGCGTTGGTGACGGCGATGAAGAGATTGCCAACAGAAATCTGAGTCGTTTCGGGAGGATCATCTGCTACATTGACCGTCAGTTTGTAGAGCCCATTCGTCAGCCCTTCGCCTACATGCGCGTCGACCCACTGAGAATAGCCGACGGCAAGAATCTCGGTCGCGTTGGTGAAGTTCGCCGATACCCATTCGGTGTCCTGCCCAAAGCCGTTGTGCGAAAACGGAAGAACGCGCGGCAGATATGCCGCGACGCCGTTTGTCGTGACTGACACGTCGCCGTTGCGGAAAAGCTCAAGCGCGGCTGTGACGAGATTGTTCGTATCGCGGTTGATCGCCGCATCTGTCCACACGAAGCGGTAGGAATTGGATGGAGTGAGCTCGTAGGCGAATGACGTGAGCCCGCGCACAATCTCAAACGGTGTGTCGGCAGAAGCAACGGCATTTGTGTCAAATGGCGTCGCCCAAACTTGGCCGTACGAAATAACCTCAACACCGGAAAGGTGGTTTGTGCCCCAAGGGAACACCCAGCCGTCCTCAAACGGAAGCCAGAACGAGTCCTTCCACGCGCCGCGCACGTTCCAGTTCATCGCCTTGCGCTCGGCGAAGCTGTTTTGGGCGGGAGTTGTTTGGACAGGATTAACAAGATTTACAAGATTACCCGCTCCCACGAATCCTGTTAATCCTGTTAATCCTGTCAAGAAGACTCCACCCTGTTGCATCTGCGGTAAAGGCGAATTCATGTTCGGCGGCACATTGTTCGTCTTGTCGCCGCCGATGAGGATGCCAATCAGAAGGAACGAGCAGACGGCGACGCGGCCAAACGCGGTGAGCGAACGCCAGACGGAAAGCAGTCGCGCGAAGGTGTCGCGGGCTATGCGCGAACGAAGCAGCATCAAGGCGAGCGAAGCCGCGAGCCCGTACAAAGCAAGACGCATC
>JAFQYM010000005.1 GCA_017406465.1 Kiritimatiellia bacterium
GCGGCGTGGTCCACGCCACGGAGGTTCTTCTCGAACCCGGCGTCTACGCCGTGACGATCGGCGCGGGCGGGACGATGGCGTCCTACGCGACAAGTTCGAAGACCCCCGGCGGCAACTCGCTCATCACATCCGAAGGCGGCGCAACCACGAACTTCATCGCCTATGGCGGCGGCTGCGGCGTCGGTTGGGACGACAACACCGCCACCGGATCGAGCGGCGCATCCGGCGGCGGTGGCGCGCGCAACAGGAGAGGCACGGAAGCTCTGGCGGTTTACGGACAAGGCCACGTTGGCGGCGACCCGCAGAACGACTATCGTCCCGGCGGCGGCGGCGGTGCGGGCACGAAGGGTGCGAACGGATCGGCCTCCGGCGTCACGCCGTCTGGCGCGGGAGCCGGCGGCGCGGGTCTCGCCATTTCCATCACCGGCACACGCGCCGTCTACGGCTCGGGCGGCGGCGGTGGCGCGCGCAGCAACGCCGATGTCATGGCGCCCGGCGGCGAGAACGGTGGCAACGGCGCTTACTGGACGGTTCCCGCGACGGCGGGCGTGGACGGAACCGGCGGCGGCGGCGGCGGCGGTTGCAACGCATCGGCCGCCACCCGAATCGCCGGCAACGGCGGCAGCGGCGTCGTGATCATCCGCTACACCGACTTCTCGCTAGCGGGCGATGCGCCCGTCCTTGCCGTCCATCCCGACGACGCGACCGTCGCCCCCTGCTCGGTCGTTCTCCCGATCGACGTCACCTCTGCCGGCACCGGTGCAAGCACCGTCTCGCTCACGGCGGCCTGGGGGTATGCCGCCGACGATCTCTCGGTCGGCTCGACGGCTCTTTCCGATTTCATCGGCTCGGGCGAGATCTCCGCCGCGGGGCTCCTTCCCGGGACGGAATGCTTCTTCTCGATCGTTGCCGACAACGGGCAGTCCGGCGGAACGGCGACGTGGACCGGCTCCTTCGCCACGGCCCCGATGTTCTCCGAAGCGCTCACCTACACGGCGGCGGGCGGGGTTCTCGGCTTCACGGTGGATGGCGCGGCGACAGCAGACTCGCAGCGGCTCGAGCTGTGGGTCGGGCCGGACGCCTCGTCGATGACCAACCAGGCGACCTACACCGACGCCTCGCTGCTCGCCGCCGGCGCGCACACGATCCAGCCCTTCGCGGCGGAGCAGTTCGGCACGGATGCGGCGATCCTGCTGCGGCATATCTCCGTCGTGGACGGCATGGCCTTCACGAACGACACGGCGGTCTTGTCCACGACGATTCAGGACGGTGCGACCTACACGTGGAAGGAGGACGTAGCGGACGGCGACTGGTGCGACGCCGCGAACTGGACGGCCTCGACGACTCCCGGGCGCGGCTGGCCGACCGCCGGCTCGATTGCGATGTTCCAGGCAATGACCGCCACCTGTCGCGTGGACCGCGCGGTCACGATCTACCAGACGCAGTTCACTGCGAAGGGCAACGTGACCCTGCGCGGCACGGCCTCCGGCGCGTCGCTCACGACGAGATTCAACCGAGGTAAGCCCTTCTCCGAGGGGGCGTTGACGCTCGACGCCCTCGACGTCGTCGTCCCGTCGCAGTCCGGGACCCAAGTCAAGCTGGACTCGGCCGCCTCCCTCGTCATCACGAACGGCGCCTCGTTCACGTCCGCCATTGACTGCGCGCTGAACAACTCCACCGCTTCGCTCGTGATCGCCGCAGGATCGACCTTCTCGGCGAGAGTGCTCGGAGGCGTCGGTACGTCTGGCAAGGCTATGCCCAAGATGATCGTCGCGGGAACGGCTGAGGCAACCTACGATTTCCGCCTCACCTACGACGGCGCCGCGAACAAACCGGCCCTGAATCTGGTCCTCGACGGTCCTTCGGCGCGCGTCAAGACCGGGAACGGGAACTTTAACGCGGCCAACTCCAATGCGACGGTGACGGTCAACCTGACACCAGGCGCATATTCCGCTACCGAGGCGTTGATTAAGGCGACGGGAGGCTCGACGAAGATGGCGAATTCGGGATGCACGATTACGTTCGAGGCGCCGGAAACGGCGGCGTCCAAGAACCTCGGCAAGTGCGACATTCTCGTCGCGGACTGGTCGCGCTCCTCCATCAACACGGCGCTCGTCGAGTTCGGCGAGGTGGACCGCGAAGGCAGCTACTTCTACTACACCACTTCGCTCTCCGACACCGTGCGCTACAAGAGCGCGGCGGAAGTGACGGCCGACTCCGCGACCGTCAAGTGCATCTGGTACCACCACAAAGGTCCAGGAGGCTTCCATCTGTCCGTCAGGTGAAAAGAAGCATAGTCATAGACTATGGACCTTATGCCCCTTGCGACTCTTCGTCTTGAGAACTTCCGCGACGGATTGGAAGACCTCTGGAAGGCTTTACGAGATGGATGCGGGCAAGCATGAGTGGCATGGCGATATGTTTGACAAGTAAGCAGAGATCGGAAAGGATAGGCAAAATGAGAGCTCTATGCGCAACAATTTTCGCGGCGGCGATGGCGGCGACATCGCATGGAACGACCCATAATGCTGTGCGGCGGACATTGGACGACTATGTGCTTTCCAATCGCATTGCGGGCGTCGTCAGCATCCTGAGCGACGCGGACTACAACCTCACGGTGGACTGCTCGGGTTGGGCCAACGTGGAGAGACAGGTGCCAATCTCGACGAATACCGTCTTCGCCATCTTCTCGATGACCAAGACCATCACGGGAGCGGCAGTGATGTGCGCCATCGACGATGGCAAGGTTTCATTGGACGATAAAGTTTCGAAATATCTTCCCGAATACGCCTACATCCGCATGGAGGACGGATGCAAGCCGAAGCGCGAATTGACGCTGCGCGACCTCTTGAGCCATACGGACGGGATGCGGTGGGAGCATCCGCTCGTCAACAACAGCATTCCACTGCGAGAGGCGGCCCGCCTGTATGCGTCTCATCCGATGAAGTTCCAGCCTGGCGAGACGTTCGCATACGGGACGATGCGCTTTTCCGCGGCGGCGGCTTGCATAGAAGTCGCCGTCGGCGAGCGGTTCGAAGACTACCTCAAGCGGAAGGTTTTGGATCCGCTGGGAATGCGTGATACGACATTCACGCCGAACGCCGACCAGATTGCGCGGCTTGTCACGGCATACACATCAGATGGCTTGCCGCTCCGCAAGGCATCGGACGCATGTTCGCGCCAGCTTGAGTTCCCAAAGGAGAAGCCAATCTGCCCTGCACCGGGCGGCGGGCTTTTCTCGACACCGGCGGATGTCATTCGCTTTTCGCAGATGTTGGCGCATCACGGCGAGCGTATGGGCGTAAGGGTCATTTCGCGCAAGACCTTCGACGAGGTTTTTTCCGTTGTGCAGGTGCCGGGCGAGCTTGGCAAAAAGAACCCCTACACGGTCGGCAGCTGGATTTACGGAGACTGGTTCGGGCATGAAGGTGCCATGCGTACGGACCAGCGCGCCAACTTGAAGACTGGCCAGTCGCGGCTGTTCTTCATCCAGACGGAAAACAAGGCGGGATCCGACTTCTTCGCCCTGAAGCACGCATGGCATGAGGCTTGCGACAAGATGCAAGGCACACCACCGACAAAGTTCGGAAATTGAAAAGCGGAGGAGAATACAAAATGAGAGCTCTATGGGCAAAAAAGGGTCAGACCCTTCTGTATAATGCTCATGGTGGAGAAGGCTCTTCACCAGCCCTATGCACAGTCAAGGAAGGAAAACAACGATACACCACTCCATGAAACACATTGCCTCGAAAATTCTCCTAGTCTTTGCGCCGATGGTCGCGCAGGCTTCGTTCCTCGGCGACCTCGCGGCAAATCCGAACGTCGTCTCTTCCTCGCCCTACGCGACCGGCGGCGACGTGATCCTCCAGCTCGGCGAGGCCGAATACGTCATCTGGCGCAATGCTATACTGATTGCAACACTACCGAATTGATAACCGCGAACGAGGAAAACACAACATGAAATCGCCATTACTCCGAATCCTTGCAATATGCGCCGCGGCAGTGGCGCAACTGCCGCTGGACGCCGCGACGACATACTACGTCTCGATTTCCGGCAGCGACGACAACGCCGGCACCGAGGAGGCGCCGTTCGCGACGCTCGCGGCGGCGCTCGCGGCGGCGGCGGATGGCGACACCGTGCAGCTTGCCGCCGAAACGCACACCGTCACGGCAGCGCTTTCGCTCACCGCCGGAGTGAAAATCCTCGGCGCGACGGACGACCCGGCTGACACGACCATCCGGCGCGCGGCCAACAGCTACAACATCTTCTCGTCGATTGCGTCGGCCGATGCGCTCGTGGCCGGAATATCCTTCGCCGTCCCGTCGATCGAGAAAAAGTCGAGCGCCATTGGGACGTTCACCGCCGGGACAATCTCCAACTGCGTGTTCACCGGCTTCTGTTCGTCGAACTACGGCGGCGCGATCAGCGAAATGAACGGGGCGGCCAACGAGAGCTGCGTCGTCGCGGACTGCACCTTCACGGGGTGTTATTCCGAAAACGGTGTCATCTGCTCCGGGGGTGCGATCCGGATTGCAGCCAACGGCTACGGGACGATACGCGCCTGCCGCTTCATCGACAACAATTCGCGCGGCGGCGGCGGCGCCATCGCATCGCAATCGACCCGTCCGCTGATTCTCGACTGCTACTTCGCCGGCAACTGGTCGGGGCACGGGCAGATGAACAGCAGGACGAACCCGGGTAGCAGCGGATGGGGCGGAGCCGGCGGCGCAGTCTGCTGCGACATGGCTGCGGGCATGACGGTCTCGAACTGCGTCTTCGCGTCCAACAGGGTCGTCTTGCCGATTGGAACGGGAGCAGCTAGCCTGACGAGCAGCGGCAACGGCTCGTGCAGCGGCGGCGCGGCCTACTGCTGCAACCTCTACCACTGCGTGGTCACGAACAATACGACGACGGTCGGCGGCGGCGGCCTCTACGGCGGCAAGGCATACGACTGCCTAATCGCCTACAACACGGCGGGCAGCGGCAACGGCGGCGGCACGATTGGCAACACGCTCTACGGCTGCACGGTCGTCGGCAACTCGACGGGTGGCATCGGTGGCGGGACATTTGGCGGCTCGGCGGTCAACTCGATCGTCTACGGCAACACGGCCGGTGTCGATGACAACTGGTCCGGCACATCCTTCTCATATTCCTGCACGACGCCCGCCGCGAGCGGGACGGGCAACGTCTCCAGCGCGCCGGCGTTCAAGGACGACTGGACGCTCAAGGCCGGTTCGCCGTGCATCGACGCGGGCTACGACAATTCGGCCGTCCACGGCGAAGACCTCGCCGGGGCCATGCGCATCCAGGGCGCGGCAATCGACCTGGGCTGCTACGAGCGCGACCCGTCGCTCGTCGAGTTCGCGGTCGCGGCATCCGCCACCGGCGATACGTTCGGCTACGATTCGCTCGCAACGTCTTTCTCGGCGACGGTCAGCGGCAACACGACCGACGAGGACCCATCCTACTTCTGGGACATGGGCGACGGCACGACCTATTCGGGGACGGACAAGGCGACGGTCTCGCACACATACTCTGCGCCCGGGAAATATACCATCGTCTGCACGGCAACGGCGGGAACCGAGAGCGACACGGCGACGCTCGCGGGCGCCGTCACCGTCGGCACGAGCGGCCCGGTCTACGTGAACGCCGCCGGCTCCGGCACGATTCCCTACGACACCGCCGAGAAGGGCGCGACGTCGATTTCGGCGGCGCTGGCGCTCTTGAAAACCGGCGGGACGGTGTTCATCACGAACGGCACATACAACCTGTTCGCGACCGTGACGGTTTCCGGCGACACGAAGCTCGTCGGCTGCGGCACGACGCTCGGGGATGTCAAAATCACGGCGTCGCAATACGTCCGGCCCTTTGTCCTCGAAGGAAGCGAGTCGGTCATCTCAAGCATCCGCATCGAGAACACGACCGCGCCCAACACGTCGGTCCCGAGCGACTACCCGCACACCGGCGCGGCGATTCTCGTGCGCGGCGGCACGGTCACGAACTGCGTCTTCTACAACTGCCGGACACCAAGCGAGAACGTGATCAAGGATACGGACAACCTCCAAATCGAGAACTGCGGGGCGGTGATGCTCATCGGCGAGGCGACTGTCGCGGACTCATTCTTCACCAACTGCTTCTCGCAGGCAGGCTCCGGCGCGAACGGCGGCGGGGCGATCCAGGTCAACCGCGGCCACGGCGTCATAAGGAACTGCGACTTCTACGGCAACACGGCGCGCGCGAGCGGCGGGGCGATACACGTGCCGACGGCGCGCGGCGCGACGGCCGAAATCTGGAACTGCACTTTCCGCAACAACCAGGGGAGCGGATTTAACGGCTACGGCGGCGCGGTGAGCGGCGGCGGGGCGGGAACCGTCCTCTACAACTGCCTCGTCGAGGGCAACTATGTGAAGTCCTACTACGACAAAGACCGCTGCTCCGGCGGCGGCGCCTACAACGCGACGCTCGTCAACTGCACCGTCGTCGGCAACTACATAAAGCAGACGGCCGGGAGCGCCGGGCACTTCGGCGCGGGCGTCTACAAGTGCGCCGTCACGAACTCGATCGTCTGGGCGAACTCCAACACCGTCGACAGCGTCCTCTGCAACTGGTCGGAAAGCGACGCCGTCACCAGCTTCGGCTACAGCTGCACGTCGCCGCTCGCGGACGGGACCAGGAACACCGATGCCGACCCCGTATTCGCGGCAGGCTGGCACCTCTCGACGGGCAGCGGCGCTAAATCGCCGCTGCTGGGCAAGGGGCTTGCGATGGACTGGATGTCCGCGGCGGCAGACCTCGCCGGGCTTCCGCGCCTGACCGGCAGGAAGGTCTCGCCAGGCTGCTACGAAGACCCATACTCCGCAGGGTTCTTCTTCCACATTAGGTAGGACGTGCCGCGCTAGCGCTAGACGCGCCCAATTCCCAATTTGCCAATGTTGGCTCCCGGCGAGGTTGTGCGCACGCAAGTTCCCGAACTTGATGATATCGAACTTTACGAGTCGGCCAATCCGCGTTTCGATCCTTATGAATATGTCTATTGGTGATTCATATTGCGCATCGCTGGATATGGCAAGAAAAAACAGCATTCAAGGTGCAAAGATATGAAAATAAGTATAGTGGAAGCTTTTGTTCTGGTCTGCGCGTGTGCGTCAAATGCAGGTGCTGAAACGGCAATTGAGGTTCCCGGACGGTATGCGGAAAAGCCGGACGGTTACGCTGAGATTGAATTGCGCGATTGGAAATTTTCCAAGGACGATGATGCGCTTGGCAAGGATCCGAACGCTATAGGCAAACTCGCATGGAAGACGGTGAAAGTTCCTCATGATTGGGCGATTGAAGGGCCTTTCAATCCTTTAGGTGATGGCGGAACCGGCAAGTTGCCGTGGAAGGGTGCGGGATGGTATTCCACCGTGTTGCCGGCCTCATTTTCCGGATACATTGTTTTTGAGGGCGTTATGGCCCGTTCGTGCGCCTTTTTAGACGGCATTGAGGTCGGCGGTTCAGATTACGGGTATATGGGCTATTTTTTCCGCGTTGAAAAATCTGCGCATGAACGCACGCTCCTTGTGCGTGCGGATACGTTTGCCCACAAAAGCCGCTGGTATCCCGGTGCGGGCATCTATCGGCCGGTCCGGGCGATTCGCTTCGAGGGCGAAACGGTGGTGCCGGATTCGGTCAGGATTGAAACCAAGGAGCTTACGCCGGAAAGAGCGGTGGCGGAGGTTGCCTTCGACACTAATTTGAGCAGGGGGCATTCTTTCCGGATATCGGTTGAAAAGCCGCGTTTGTGGGATGTTGACGACCCTCATCTTTATTCTGTGACTGTTTTGGGGCGTAAACTCAAATTCGGTTTTAGAAATGCTCAGTTCACGGTTGACAAGGGTTTTTGGCTTAACGGGCGGAGGGTTGAAATCCGCGGCGCATGCCTTCATTCGGATCTCGGTATTCTCGGCATGGAATTCAATGTGTCGGCGGCCCGTAGGCAGCTGCGCATATTGAAGGAGGCGGGGTTCAATGCGGTGCGTACGGCGCACAATTGTCCGGCGCCCGGGCTTTTGGATTTGTGCGATGAGATGGGGATGCTCGTTTGGAATGAGTGTTTTGATAAATGGGATGCGTTGTCGGGAAGAATGCCGAGCCAGAATCTCGAGGAGTACGTTTCCAAGTATTTGCGGAGATTCGTCAGGCGAGATCGTCTTCATCCTTGTGTGGTGATATGGTCCATGGGGAATGAAATCGGTCATAACATCGGTGAAAAACAAGATGGGACCACGCGCGAGCGTTGCAGGCTTTTTCGCCAGGTAATCCGCGAGGAGGATGCGACCCGCCCGGTCGGAATTGCATCGTGTGAGTTTTATGAAACGATGATTAAGGAAGGCGATTATGACGATCTTGATGTTGTCGGCTACAATTACATGGGCCGCTATGCATTCTATCGCCAGGGGCGTAAAAACATTCCGGTTGTAGAATCGGAGTCGGCGTCGTGTGTTGCGCTGCAGGGTTTTTATCTCGATGAATGGCCGACCAATAAGTTTCACTGGTCGATTGCGACTCGAGAGGTTGATGCCAGCGGGCGGTGCGCCACGGGTTGGGGTGATCCGCCGGATATGGATTTTGTCCGTATGGAGCGTGATGCATACTGTGCAGGACAGTTTGTATGGACGGGGATGGATTACCTTGGAGAGAATTGGCCCGTGTGCGTTGAAGAGAAAGCTTTTGCCTCTGCCGACGGCAGCCCTTTGGCATTGGAGAAGACGGCAAGAAGTTCTTATTTCGGGATTTGCGATTTGTTGGGTTTGCCCAAGGAGCAATATTGGAATTACCGCGCGCAATGGAAAAAGGATGTCAATACATTGGTGATTTCACCGACCCATTGGACTTTCCCTGGACGGGAGGGCAAGCGCCGTCCAGTGCAGGTTTATTCAAATGCTGATACGGTTGAGCTGTTTATCAACGGCAGAAGTGTCGGCCGCAGGACTAAGAATCCTAACGCGCGGCAATATATGACCAAGGGCGATAAACGGCCCGAGTGGGCCAAATTCTGGGGTGATGAATGTCAAGATCCTGAAGGCTATTATGAAGTTCTCGGGCGGTATCGTTTAATGTGGCCCGATGTTGTATATGAGCCGGGAGAAATTGTCGCGGTTGCCTACGGCAAGGACGGCAAGGAGGTTGCAGTTCAGCGGTTATGCACGGCGGGTGAAGCGGTAAGGTTGCATTTGGAGCCAGAATCAGATACGCTGCCTGCTGACGGTGATGAACTTGTTTTTGTAAAAGTGACGGCGCAGGACGCGAAGGGGACGCTTGTTCCCGGTGCGATGAACCTGGTTGAATTTTCTGTCGCCGGTCCTGGCGAGATTGTTTCAGTCGGCAATGCCGATCCGGTGGGGCATCGTTCCTTCAAGGATGTTTCGGCGCACAACCTTCACTATGGCGTCGCCGGTCTCTTCATTCGGCGCACCGGGCCCGGCGAGGTCGCGCTCGGCGCATCTGCCGACGGCTTGAAGCCCGCATCTGTGAAAATGCGTTAATGTACATTCGGGAGGATACAGGGTCAGACATGGTTACCACAGGTGGAGGCTACAGGGTCAGACATGGTTACCACAGTAAATTGCCACAGTAGCGGGAGTTTAGATATACTGTCCAGCATGAGACGTTGCAGGATAAATCTTCCAAATCGGTGCCAGCGTCTGATCGGCCGAGTGGCACACCGCGCGTTTGAAGGGGGCAAGCGGCGAATCGGAAGGGTTGCGCCGCTATGACAAGGAAAACCTACTGTGGCAATTTACTGTGGCAATCAGGTCTGACCCTGTTGGCTCCGAAAACCCAGATGAAATGGGCACGCCAGGCTTTTGGTCTCGTTGGCACTGGGCGGATGGGCGCGTACAGGCCCTTCTATATAACGTTGATATTGATCGCATCGAGATTTGGCTACTGGATGGCGGGAATGAAAATACACTGCGGAACAATCTGAAAGGAGAAATGGCGATATGACGAAGACGATAAATAGGGAGAGGACAAAAGGCGAAAAATGAGAAAGGTTTGCGGAACAATTCTTGCTGTAGTGTTGGCTGCGGCGAACTGTACGCTCGGCGCGAATGCGCACATGCAGGACGCGCGCAAGTCGCCGGGGTGGTTCACGCGCGGCGTGATGTACCAGATCCAGCCGCGCTCGTTCACCCCTGAAGGCACACTCAAGGCGGCCGAGGGGAAGCTCTCGTACCTTAAAGAGCTCGGCGTCACGATTGCGTACATCGTGCCGGTAATGAAAATGGACGAGAGCATGGACCCTGGGTCTTGGAGTCCGCGGCAGATCAAGAGCGGATTCGGGAATCCCAAGAATCAATACCGCATCGCGGACTACTTCCATGTAGACCCCGAATACGGCACGGACGCCGACCTCAAGGACTTCTGCGCTGCCGCGCATAAGCTTGGGCTCAAGGTGGTTTTCGACCTCGTCTACTTTCACTGCGGACCGACCGCGCCATTTCTGAAGAAACACCCCGAGTTCACGTGGTGGAACGCCGACGGCACGGTAAAGAAGGGGCCGTGGCGCTTCCCGAAACTCAACTTCGCCGAGCCGATGCTACGAGAATACCTGATGGGAAACATCAAGTTCCTTATCCGCGAGTATGGTGCGGATGGCTTTCGCTGCGACGTTGGCGATGGCATACCGCTCGACTTCTGGTGCGATGCCCACGATATGATGGACGCCCAGACGGGAGGAGATTCCGTGTTGCTCTGCGAGGGCTTTACCGTCTGCGACCAGTACAAGGGATTCGATGCAGACTATGGTTGGTTCCCAGGGCTGGATGCGATGGCGGTACGCGGACGGTGGGAGGAGCGGGCGTGGCAGTGCCCTGTAGGCTCCAAGTTTGTGAACCACTACGAGAATCACGACATCGCAACCGACCTGCGTCCGCGTCGAGAGTCGCAGTGGGGACACGAAGCCGTTGACCAGGTGCTCGTATGGATGTTCACCATAGACGGCGTTCCGATGCTCTTCTCCGGCAACGAGATCGCCGACGCGGACGAGCGTCATTCGATGTTCGGAAAGACGCCGATGGACTGGTCACAGCTCGACCGCGAGCCGGGGAAGTCTCGTCATGCATTCGTGAAGCGTCTTGCAGCACTTCGCCGCGAACATTCTGCGTTCACCGACGTAAACGGCGAAGAAGGCCTGACATGGCTCGACACTACGGCAAAAGATTCGGTCACCGCCTTTGTGCGCAGGAACGGGCGCGAGACCATTCTCGTCGTCCAGAACTGGACGGAGAAGCCTGTAAAGTGCGAAGTGTCGTTCAAGGTTGCACCGCCGAAGCTCCCCTCGTATCTCGCGCCGGACGCGACAGACCGCGACGTGAAGGGTGAAATAAGCCTCAAGCCGCTCATATCCAAGGGTGCGCAGTTCGCGGGCGGCAAGACCTTCGAGCTTGGTTCTTGGGGCTTCTGGATTTCAAGCATGACAAGCAAATCAAACGAAAACCAAAAATAGGTAAAGGGGGTCGCCCCCCCCCCCCCCACTGCAGAGGGGGTTTAATTTGACGGCGGGTTTTGGTAGAATTGGGGCATGAAAATTCATCTTGTCCTGGCCGCTGCATTTGCCGCGCTTTCGGCCGCCGCGGCGTTCAAAGAAGGCAAAACAGCCATTCCAGCTGAATGGAAGGGGAAGAGCGTCCGCTACGAGCAGAAGCTCGGCTTCTGCGAGGTCGACGTCATGGTGAACGGGAAAAAGGCCGGCACCGCGTATGCGCCCGACGGCACTGTTGAACTCGCGCCGTATCTTAGGTTCGGCGTGGAGAACGAGATCACGACGGTCGAACGCAAGGCCGATGCGTACTACGGACGCGGCGACGAACCGTCTGGCGCGAGGCGCGACGGGAAGCATCGGCTTTCAGCCGCGGAGCTTGTGCCGCGCACCGCCGCATGGATCGACGATTTCTTCGCGCGTCCGTCGTGGCGCGAGAAGAAGCTTTTTGTCGATGTCGAGATCGAGTCTCTCTCGCGCGAAGACGCAGTCGTGGAAGTCGAGCTGTCTGATGCGCAGGGTATGCCCGTTCTCAAGCGCGCGAAGAAGGCCGCGCGCCTTGAAAAGGGCTCGAACGTCGTTAAGATCGAGTTGCCGTGGACGGACGACATCGTTGCGTGGGAGCCTGTCGCCGGTGCGAAGACGTACGACTGCCGCGTGAAGCTCTCGGCAGGCGGGAAGGAATGCGATTCGCGTCGGCCTCGCTCGATGATCGGCTTCCGCGAGGTGTGGCGCGAGGGTAAGGAGATCATGCTCAACGGCCACGTACAGCGCTTTCGCGGCTTTTGGAACCAGGGGCTTCCGGCGAATGCGGCGGACGTGCATCTCTACGGATACAATCTCTCCTACGAAACACACCGGCACTGGGCCTACTGGTCTGAAGACGAGAAGGATCTCGCGAAGAAGTCTTCCGCGGGAATCGCCGTTTTCACCGGCATGCCGTCGATCTACTATGTCCACGATGCGATACGCCGCGATCCAAAGTGCACGGAGCAGTTCAAGCGTTCGCTAAAGGCGTGGATGCGAACGTGGCGCAACTATCCATGCATTGTGGCCGCCTCTACCGGCGTCAACCAGATATGCCCCGAGCGCAATATGCGCCCCGAGATCCTCGGGCAGGTGCGCGAAGAGGGCGGAGTCGTGGACAATATCGAGTTCGCCGCCGCGATTGCCCGCGAGATGAACCCCAACTGCCTGTACTTCTCCCATGCCGATGGGACAGAGGCCGACATTTCGTCCTCGAACCTCTACTTCAACTTCACCCCTCTCCAGGAGCGCGAGGAATGGCTTTCGCAGTGGGCGACGAACGGGATTCTCCCCTGGTACGCGGCGGAGTTCGGCGCTCCGTACTACGCGTGCTGGTTCCACAGCCGCGTTCCCGAGATGACCGAATGGCTTGCAGTCTACTACGGAGAGCGCGCATACGAGCTGGAGAGCGAGGAGATGCTCGTCCACACCCGCGAGTTCGCGAAGAGCTGCCTCCGCTTCACGCACGGCGGATGGGTCGAGCCGGGACGCCGCGACCTCTATCAGTTCCATCCGCTCGCAGAGGATTTCTCGCGGCTGCTCGTCAGGAGAGTCAACCGCGCGTGGCGCACGTGCGGGCAGAACGGCGGGCTTATGTATCTCCAGTCATGGCCGTGGGACAAGGCGAATACCGTGCGCGACCGCCAGTGTGTCGCCAACGGCGATTTCGTCGCGTACATCGGCGGTGGCAGCGAGCCGACAGACAAGGTCCACGCCTACCGGCCTGGCGACGAAGTCAGGAAGTGCCTCGTGTTCGTCTGGGACGGGCAGGGCGGAAATGACGTGACGGCGAAATGGCGCGTGGAAGAGATCGGCGGAGGCGTCGCCGCGTCGGGAACGGAGAAGGTGTCCTTGATGCAGGGCGACGTGAAGTTCGTTCCGGTTGCCTTCAAGACGAAGCCGGCGAACGCCGAAAAGCGGTACCGGCTTGTCGCGGAGTTTTCGCTTGCGAAAGGCGGAGAGAATCCAGCGAACGCAACCGTCAGGTCCGACACGGTCGAGTTCGAGGTATATCCGAAACGCGGCCCGCGCGAGTGGAAGGGCGAGTCGGTCGCGCTGTTCGATCCAAACGGGAAAACGGCGCCGATCCTTGACGAACTCGGCGTAAAGTATGTTCCCGTTGATTCGCTTGAAGGCGTGCCGAAGAAGACGGAGCGGCTTGTCGTCGGCTGGCGCGCGCTTTCGTCTGCGCAGGGACTCGAGAAGCTTGCACCGCGCGTCGAAGAAGGGCTCAAAATACTCGTCATGCAGCAGACGGCGGACGTGTGGCAGTCGCTCGGCTTTACGGTCGAGGACTCTATGGCACGTCAGATGTACAACGTGTCGCTCGAACGTGTCGACGACAGGGATCTCGGCTACTGGGCGGGTGCGCCGGTCGAGGATGCTGCGTTCGGCAACGTGATGAAGCACGAGACGCGGCGCGGACCGCGCTGGACTCATACGCACGCTGTTTCGGCGACGCCGATCCTGATTCCGCAGAAAGTCGGGTTCCGTCCGCTTGTCCGCGGCGAATTCGACCTTTCCTACACGGCGCTTCTCGAAAAGCAGATCGAAGAGGGCTCTGTCACATTCTGCGCCTTCGACTTTGAAGACAGAGTCGGGAAGTGCCCTGCGGCGTGGCGCGTCGCATCGGCGACGCTCGACCGGTTCCTGCACGGGGAGACTTCTGCCCCGACGAAAGTCTACACGTCCGGAAAGTCGGCGGATCGGCTGGCGAAGACGATGTCAGTCACGAGTTCGCCGTACAAAGGCGGTACGCTCGACAACGCGGAGCTCCTTCTCGCCGGGCCTGATTCGGACATAGACTTCGCAAAGCTCGCGAAATCCGTCGGCTCTGGGTGTGCGTACATCTTCGGAAATCCGCGGCTTGCGGCCGAGGCCGGGATTGCAGACTCCACTGGCACAGTGTACAGGGTGCGCGATGTCAAAGGGCTCCCCGCCTCCCTTTTCGCGGGCGTCGGACCGTCGCTTATGCGCTGGCGCGACGGCGTGAACGTCACTCGCCTCAAGTCCGCTAACGGGTTTTCCGCGTGCGGCGGCGGGCTTTTCGCGGCGAAGGGGGGAATCGTGTTCGACGCGGTCGATCCGTTCCAGGCGTGCGACCGCTACCGCGCGGTCGGCGGGAAGGCGGCCGTGCTGGATCGAGGCGGATGGGGGTCTGTCCCCAAGGGCGAGAAGGACCTGTACCTGCGCAGCGCGTCTCAGAGCGAGGACAACGACATGCGTCGCCTCGCGATCGTCTTCGGCAACCTGGGCGTCGGCGCGGACGGAAAAGTCTTTGCCCGCTCGCTCTACACGAAGCCGTCGGAGCAGTACGAGCCGATAGCCCAGTACAATGTGCTAGGGCCGTGGCCGAGCGAAAAGGACGACGATCACTACATGGTCGACACGATCTTCCCGGTCGACGAATCGAAGGGTGGCGATTCCGGCGCGTTTGCGGAGGAGATGGCGATAAAGGGCGACGTCCAGCCGAACCCTCGCTTCCATCCGCTTGGGCTAAAGTATCTCGACGAGACGCCCGCGGATCTTCGATTCCTCGACTGGCGTCCGGTCGTGAAGAGCCGCGCCGACGGATATGTCGACTACGCGACGGCGCATCCGCTCATTGCCGCGCAGAGCTTCTGCACGTGCTACTGCGTAGGTTTCTTCAAGCGGCAGGCGGCGGGCGAGATAACGGTGCGCTTCGGCGTCGACTGGCGCGGCAAGATATGGGTCAACGGCAAGGCGTTTGATCCCGTCTACGGCGGGCACAAGGACGAAGGCTCTGTCATCTACGAGCATGTTCCGGTAAAGGCTGGAGACAACTACATCACCGTGAAGGCCGGGTGCGGCCAGTCGGTAAAGGCGTTCTGGCTGAATATCAGCCACGAGCCGCAGCCGGGAGAGGTCGTGCGCACGCGCGTTCCCGGGCTTGACGATGTCGATCTCTACGAGTCGGCGAACCCCCGCTTTGACCCCTACGAATATGTCTACTGGTGACAGATTGCGATCACACCCAGTTTACTGTTGACAACCAATGCTGAGTGTGGTAAAGTTGCTGCAATAATGTTTCACCTAAACGAAAGAAAGGAAAGATAGACATGGCTAAGTGGGTTTGCCCGGTTTGCGGGTATGTGTACGAGGGAGAGAATCCTCCGGAGAAGTGCCCCCAGTGCGGCGTTCCGGGATCGAAGTTCCTGAAGCAGGGCGGCGGGCTCGACTTTGTCTGCGAGCACCATGTCGGAGACGGAATCGTCGATGACGCCGAGGTGACGCAGGGCCTCAAGGACCATTTCAACGGCGAGTGCTGCGAAGTCGGCATGTATCTCGCCATGTCGCGCCAGGCCGACCGCGAGGGCTATCCCGAGGTCGCCGAGGCGTACAAGCGCATCGCGTTCGAGGAGGCCGAGCACGCCGCGAAGTTCGCCGAGCTCCTCGGCAAGACGATCGACATCGTGACGGACTCCACCAAGGAGAACCTCCGCCGCCGTATGGAGGCCGAGTGCGGCGCGACCGCCGGCAAGCTCGCGATCGCCAAGCGCGCGAAGGAGCTCGGCTACGACGCGATCCACGACACCGTCCACGAGATGGCGAAGGACGAGGCGCGCCACGGCAAGGCGTTCCAGGGTCTCTACAACCGCTACTTCAAGTAGTAGGTAGATGGCAAGGACATCGCCCCGGGGGGAGGTCGACGAACTGCGCGTTCGCCAGCGCGAGACGCCGCTGGCGGACGCTCTCGACCGTCAGCGCATAAACCGCCTTGCGCATTTCGACGTGCCCGCGCACAAGAGCGGGCGCGGCAATCCCGAGTTGACTGAATACCTTGGCGAGCGAGCGCTCGCCATGGACGTCAACTCGATGAAACCGCTCGACAACCTCGGGCATCCGGTTTCCGTCATCAAGGAGGCGCAGCAGCTTGCGGCCGAGGCGTTCGGCGCGGACGACGCGTTTTTCATGGTGAACGGCACCACTTCGGCGGTGCAGGCGATGATAATGTCGACCTGCTCCGTCGGCGACGAGATAATCCTGCCGCGCAACGTCCACAGAAGCGCCATCAACGCGCTCGTCGTCTGCGGCGCCGTGCCGATCTACGTCAACCCCGGCATAAACCGACGCCTCGGCATTCCGCTCGGCATGAGTGTCGCCGACGTCGAGAAGGCGATAGCCGCGCATCCTTCGGCCAAGGCGATTCTCGTCAACAACCCGACCTACTACGGCATCTGTTCTGATTTGAAGCGCATCGTCGAGATCGCGCACAAGGCGGGAATGCTCGTCCTCGCCGACGAAGCGCACGGCACGCATTTCTACTTCCACGAGGAGCTGCCCGTATCCGCGATGGCTGCCGGGTGCGACATGGCCGCCGCGTCCATACACAAGACGGGCGGCTCGCTTACCCAGAGCTCGATACTCCTGACGCGCAGACCGGTGAATCCCGACTACGTGCGTCAGGTCATCACGCTAACCCAGTCGACGTCGGCGTCGTATCTTCTTCTTTCGTCGCTCGACATCGCGAGGAAGAACCTCTTCTTCAAGGGCCGCGCGATGTACCAGAAGACGATGGACTTCGCCGACTACGCTCGCGAGGAGATAAACGCCCTCGGCGGCTACTACGCCTTTGGCCCCGAGCTCGTCGACGGCGATACCGTCTTTGCGTTCGACCGCACTAAGCTTTCTGTCCACACTCGTGACATCGGCCTTGCCGGCATCGAGGTCTACGATTACCTGCGCGACGACTACGGCATACAGATAGAGTTCGGTGACATCGGCAACCTCCTTGCGATTATTTCGTGCGGCGACCGCATGATGGACATCGAACGCCTTATCTCCGCGCTCGAGGAGATCAAGCGCCAGCGCGAGAAGAGCCCCATCGGACTTTTTGACCACGAATACATCGATCCCGCGATAGTGATGCCGCCGCAGGAGGCGTTTTACGCGAAGAAGCGGCGCGTTCCCATGCGCGAGTCTACCGGTCTCGTTGCTGGAGAGTTCGTTATGAGCTACCCGCCCGGCATTCCGATTGTCGCCCCTGGCGAACGAATCACGGCCGACGTCCTCGCGCATATCCTCTTCGCTAAGGAGAAGGGTTGCTTCATGACAGGCACCGAGGACATGAACCTCGACTACATCAACGTCCTCGCCTAAGGGAGCGAATGAATCAAAACATGGCTGCACAACATGTGTGTATTGCTACTGGCTAATTAAGTGAATCTATGGAGATATTACATTGAGAAAGATCACATTGCTTGGGATTGCAGTGCTCACGGCGTTTTCTTCGTTGGCGTACGTAGCTGAGTATAACCTTTTTTGGATAGATTGGGTCCCCGACAATCCAGGGTGCAACATGGCCTTTAACAATGAAGCGGTTATGGTTGATGGCTGGATTATCAATTCTGGACCGCGATGGAACGACCCGTATACTGTCTATCGCGATGGTGTGCTCATCGCAACAGGCACAATTGCAGCCACGACATATTTCACCGATTACGATGTTGTTCCTGGTGTGACTTATAAGTATGAGATACATTCCTGGGCTGAAGAATGTGCAGCAACTCTTTCGAGGGAATTCACATGACTCTACATTTACGGTGCAGACCTAAGCGCATGTGAGCTTACATTTGAAGCGGACGGTGGCGTATCGGACAAGAAGTCTGTGGCAGCCTCTCTTTTTAAGCAAACTGCAACCGAAAAGACAAGTGTTCCATTCGCGGGCGCGACAGTTAGTTGCAGTGTCAGTTGGATCAGTGCGTCTATAGTCGACGGTGGCTTGGACGTCTGGGTGTCACCAAATGATGTGGACGAAGCAAGGAAAGGGATGGTGAGAGTGTCCTATAACGGCTATTCATGGCCGATTGAAGTCACTCAAGCCGGAAATGCTGCGGCCACGTCTTATTCGGCATGGGCTGAGGCAAATGGTTTGGATGGTGCGTGGAATGCAAAGGATGCGAACGGCATTTATAATGTTTTTCGGTATGCCTTTGGTGTCGCGAAGGGCAATTTCACAGAAACGCCGCTTATTAACATCGCCTTTGAGGATGGCAAACCGGTAATCAAGACGCCACCCGTCGTAAACGCGTATGGCTTCACATTTTGGGTCGCATCGTCTGATGTGGTGGACGGCACGGAGAATGTTGTGAACTATCCGCTTGATGCGAGTGGCAAGACTATGATTGAAGGCAATGTAAGGCCGACGCGGTTTTTCCGCCTTAGGGCCGAACTTGCACAATAAGCGATTCTGCAATCAAGATAGTGTTGGCTTTTTGCTTTATTTCTTTGTCTTGACGATTCTGTCAGATGAAAGATATTGCCTGGGCGTGTCGCACGCATTCTGGCTTACGATATTGTACAACTTCCGTTGTGCAAATGCTATGGCAAGTTGATGCGTTTTTTGATATAATGTAAACCACTATCGGGCATTGTCTCAAGATATAAGACATAAACGCAAGGCAAGGCAAAAATGACTGACGAAAATGGAAGATCCAAGGCCGAGATGGACGCCTATCTCGCGCGGATCCGCAAGACGATTGCGGACAGCCAGAATCTTGTCTCGCAAGCTGAACTGAGGATCGCCGAGACCGACAGGATGCTGGAACAGCATGGGCTCACACGCGAGCAGGTGATGGCCATGAAATTCTCCGACACCCAGCTTGAGGCCGTGAACGATGAGCTGAAGCGGCGCGGGCTCGATCCTTTGGAGAAGTGGTACATGGACGACAACGAGATGCCCGACGAAGATCCGTCAATCATGGGAGGTGCCTCTGACAGCGAGGTGACGGGCGTGTCCGGCGCAGAGCTTGAGAATCGCCAGCGGAAGTTCGGGATGATGATGAAACCTTTTCAGATCTGAGGTGTATACACTATAGAATGCATAGGCGGGAAACGACATCGAGTCGGAGGTGGTGCCAGGGACGCGGAGTGTCCGCGCTCCTCGCGGCAGTGCTGTCTCTTTTCGCTCCCTCCGCCGCGCGCGCGGGCTTCACGTCGTCCGACACCATCGGCAGCGGCGATGTGGGCAAGACGCTCAAGAATAACACGGTCTACGTAGTGCCAAAGAGCGCGACGCTCACCCGCACAACGCCGTACACCGCGCTTTATGTCGAGCCCGGCGCCACTACTGTGCTTTACATCCCGAACGGCGTCACGCTCACGGTGAACGGCGGCAACGCGAGCGGAACCGAGGGCGCCGGCGCGGGCATCCGCGTAGATCCCGGCTCGACGCTTGTCGTCACAGGCGAAGGCACGCTGAATGTAACAGGCGGAAACGCGGCGAACGGCGGAAAAGGCGGCGACTGGCGCAAGAACGGCAGCTGGGACGGCAGCGCAGACGTCGGTTCGTCCCATGTCGACACCACTGGCGGTGGTCACGGCGGCGCTGGCGGCGGCGGAGCGTCGCCGGCCATCGGCGGCATAGGCGGAAACGGCGGAAACGGCGGAAACGGAGGCGACGGGTACCGCACGAAAACTGACGGTGACTGCGACAAGAACGGAAACGACGGCAGCAACGGCACCAAAGGCAACGACGGCACTTCGATGGGAACTCTCTATGTGCTGGGCAGCGTCACCGTAAACGCGACCGGCGGCTCGGCGGGCAGCGGCGGCGGCGGCGGCACGTCGGATACCGGCGACACGGATTACTGGGCACGTCGGTTCTGCGCAGGCGGCGGTGGCGCAGGCGCAGGCGGCGGCGGCGGCGGAGCTGTGGCATACGCCATTGGCGGCGGTGCTGGCGGAGGCGTGGAGAATTTCCTTATTTTTGCCTCGATGAAAACACAGCACATCATAGCGACAATCATTTGCAACATCCTGTTGGCGGCTTGCGGCCAACCAAAGGA
>JAFQYM010000057.1 GCA_017406465.1 Kiritimatiellia bacterium
GAAGCGCCCACCTTCGCGCCGTTCTGCACCGTCACGCTCTTCCCGGCCGTCATCGCGAGGTTCGCGGAATCGCCGTCGGCTATCACAGGCGCGCTTCCGTCCGTCGGAATCTCGAAGGCCCCCGCCTTCACGACAGCGCCGGGTGCTGTATCCGAGCCAATGGTGATATCGCCTTCCGTAGCCGTGAGCGTCACGCCAGTTTCGCCGACGACAGCGCCATCGACTTCAACATTCGTCTTGGCCTTGAGTTCTGCCGTCGTGCCGGCAGCAACAGCAGTATTGACCTTGATACCCGACTCCGTAGATTCTAGCTCGACACTCGTCCCAGCCCTTACGCCGCCAACCTGCGTGCTCTCGTTTTCATGGTCGATAAGCGTCTTGTCCGAAGTGTCTTCCGGCCACAGCACCTCCGAGACCTTGAGGTCTTCCCCTTCTGCTATAGCGGAATCAACGGTGAGCTTGCCCTTGGCGGACACCTTGACATATCCCTCGGCGTCATAGGAGATGGTATGATCGGCGGAGTCGGTAAACTCAACATCGACATTTCCACCTGTCTTTGTGATTAGATTGCCGGTCGCGTTGTCTATGTCGACGTCGTCCTTGCCCTTAGCATATATCGCTGTTGCGTCAACGCTCGCCGCATGGATGCCGCCGTTGTCGGCAAGCAGCGCCGCCGTGTCCGCTGCCGTCGCATCGGCCTTCAGTTCGATATTCCTATCCGTCGACTCGACGAGAAGGTCGCTTCCGGTTCCCGCCGCCGTAAGCGCACCGTCCGCCACTCCGGTTTCCTTCCTCGTCGTCACGTTGCCCTTGGCAACCAGCGTCACGTTCTTTCCGCTCACTCCGGCGCCGACCGTTATCGCGCCCTCGGTGGCCTCAAGCCTGATGTCCTGCCCCGACACCTTCGCCGACGTGGCATCCGCAACCGTCAAGTTGCCCGTCGCCGCCCTTATGCGCACGTCGCCATCAGTTGTATCAGTTGCCGTCACTTCGGTCACCGAGATGTCGTCCTTGTCGTTGAGAGCCACCGACTTCGCAGTCGCAGTAACAGACTTGAAGTCGTTCGCCTCGTTCTGCGCGTCGATCGCGCCATTCTCCGCCGTCAGCGTAGTCTCGCCATTGTCCGCGACGAGCGCACCCTCCGCCAGAATGCCGCCCTCGCCCTTCGCGGTCACGTCGAGCGTGCCGTCGGCCGTAACAGTGCCGAGGACGTAGACGCCCTGCTTCGTGATGCCAGAGGTTGCGACTGTCGCCTCGGTCTCGCCGTTCGCCGTGACGGCGACAGTCCCGCCAGCCTCCTCCACCGCCGTAGCCGTGACGGTCGAGCCGGAGTTCACGAGGACCGACCCAGCGGACTCAATCACGACGTCCTTCGCCGCGACCGTGCCGGCCGCCGCGCCGCCGACCATCACGCCGGCAAGCTGCCCCGCCTCGTACGTCGCAGCGCCGCCGCCCGCCGTCAGAAGCTCCGCGTCAGTGGTCTTCAGCGTCGCCGTGCCCTTCGCGGCAGTCACGCTGCCGCCGTCAATTGCCACGAACTCCTTCGCAGTCGCGGTGACATCGCCGTCAGAAGAAGCGACCTCGCCGCCAATCTGCACGGACTTGTCGCCCTCCAGGGACACGCCCGTCTTGCCGCCAACGGTTCCGGCAACCCTCACGCTCTTCCCGGCGCCGGTCGCCTTGACGGAGACCGCGCCGCTCTCGGCCACTACCGAGCCGATGACGTCCGCATTGCCGGCCGCCTCGATGTCAACCGCGCCGGACGTCGCCTTGACGGTCTTACCGGCCGCGACGTTGACGAAGTCGCCGGCGTCGAGGTCAACGGACTCGCCGGTGATGTCCCCCTTCACGCGCATCTTGGCACCAGCAGTCATGACTACATTGCCCTCTGTTGCCGTCGCCTGGGCGACCGTAACGTCGTCCTTGTCGAAGAACGCCACCGACTTCGCCGTAGCCATCACGCTCTTGAAGTCGTTATCCGCGTTCTGCGCGCTGATCGCGCCGTTTTCGGCAGAAAACGTCGCCGCGCCGTCGGCAGCCGTCACCAAGACCTTGCCGCTGTCGAGGGAGATATTGCCGGTTTCGGCCGTAAGATCAATCGACGCGCCTGACAGCTCTGCGCCATTATACATTGTTATGTCTCCAGCTTTCGCCGTCAGCTTGACAGCACCGCTGGCCGTGACGCCAGTGACGTCCGTATACGCGTCATTTTCGATGCCGATTGGGGCATTGTTTACGATTTCGACATCGCCATTGTCGGCCCTTGCGCTAAAATGCGGGCCAATGGCGTTCCCATCGTTGTCGAGCTTCACGGACGAGCCATAGAACCTCGCTCCATCTGACGTCTTGATGTCTCCTGTCTCATTTTGCGTGATTGTCTTCGTGTATTCGACAGGATCGCCGGACGGACCTGCCTCAACGTATAGAATCATCCCGTCGATACCTGCAATTACGACATCGTCTTTTTCCTTGATTTCGATTTTACTGCCCTTCACTTTCACAGAGCCAAACTGGTTTTCCGTGCCAAGCAACGCCACGTTCGCTCCGGAGCCGTCCGAGTACTCCGCCGTGATGTCCACAAGCCCTTCAACGACAGCCGAACCAGGCTGCGAGACACTTCCGCCCGCCCTGACGGTAAGTGATTCCGCCTCCAGGGCGCCAAGGTCCAATGCAGTGGATGTCGTTACGGAAACGTCATCTCCCTTGCCCTGCAAAGCGCCTACTTCGTTGGCGGCCGAGGCAAGCGAAATGTCCTTGCCTTCGGCATTGACGGTCAGCGTCATGGCCTTGATCGTGTCGCCTGCAAGTTCCCCGCCCTGCGTGGCCGCGTCATTGAGGATGACTTCGTCCGCCTGGATGAGCGCTCTATCTGGATCGGAATTTACCGCGTTCTGCTCCAGTACGCCGTTGATCGTGATTTGAACGGTATCCGACGCGCCAAGCGTGCCGTCCGCCTGGGTGAAGTCGCCGTTCACGGTAATCGTCTTGTCGCCGTTGTCGACGATTTCGCAACCGTTCTGCTGGACGTCAGCATTGATGACATTCGCATAAAGCTTGCCGTCACCGGTTTGTGTGAACTCAGCCGCTGTCAGCTCGTTGGCACGAATTTCACCTCCGTCCTGCAAAAGATCGCCATTGTCCGTATCATTCTTCATCACAACAAGGTTGCCGCCGTTCTCGCCATCCGTGTCTGCATTGACGCTGCCTTTAAGCGTGACACCCTCGCCAGCGGTCAAAGTGATGCCGTCCTTGGCCTCAAGCTTTTTTCCGGTATCCTGCTCAATGGTCTTGGAGGCCGTCAGGACGGCAGCTCCGACCTGGACATCGTCCTTGAGCGCAATGTCCTCGGCATCATTCACGGTGAACGTGCCGCTGGCCTCTACGGAATCCTTGATGGTGACATCCTTGCCGTTGCCCTGGAGGGTTATGTTGCCACTTCCGTCGGCAGCCACTTTGCCATAGTCGAAATCGTTGCTATCGCCCTTGATGTCAACGTTGCCACCAGTAACATCGACGGTGCCCTTTATGACGTTGCCGTCATTGGAAAAAGCTATTTCACCGCCTTCGGCGCCAAGCGAGACTTTGGCGGATTCGGAAGTGACCTTGACAACACCGTCCGCACTGATTATCCCCTTAGACGTCATCGCAAGGCTGTCAACCGCCGTGACGGAGCCGTCGTCGGTAACGAGAATGCCGGCAGGATCGTCCTTCTTGAGCCCAAGCTCGGAATGGTCCTTGCTGAGCGTGGCGCGATCTGTAGTCTCGAGGGTCACGCCCTTGCCGGAGACCGCTCCGTTCACCGCCACGTACTCCCCGCCGGACATCGTGACGGACTCGGTCGCCGCAACGGAGCCAGCGAGCACCTGCGACGACATCTTGCCTTCCATCGTCACGTTCTTGCCGGAGACCGAAGCATTGGGATTGTAGGAGCTGCCGTCGAAGCCGACCTTCACGCTCTTTGCCGTCTCGTCGGCGCCGCCCGTCGCCTTGAGGACGACGCTCTCTGCGGCGGCCACCGTCCCGCCCATGTTGACGTTGCCGACCGCGTTGATCGTCACGTCGCCGGTCTTGGACTCGACCGTCGCGGCCGTGCCGACGTTGACATAGCTGCCGGCCGTCACTTCGACGTCACCACCAGTCGCCGTGACGTCGCCGTCCACAGCAACGCGCCCCGCCGCCGTCGCACTTGCGGACTTGCCCTGCAAGAGCTTTCCAGAGGCAACAGACATCTGCTTGTAGCTGATGACGGGCGCAGACGCACCCTCGGCGGCAAGCGTCTTGAACACAATGTCGCCCTCGGCCTTCACAGCGCCTTTGACCGAAATGGAGCCCTCCGTAACAACGGTCAAGTCACCTGCATGGCCAGTGTCGCCGAAATCGACATCGCCTAAATCGACTGCGATATCCTTGAGAACGTCTGTGTCATCTGTGAAATCGCTTATATTGATCGTCACCTTGCCGCCGGCCACATCGTCGACGACAGCCATCTTGTCCGCAGCGCCGATGGAGACACTGCCGACACTCTTGAAGTTGGCGCCATCCACCGACACGGACTTGCCGAGCAGCGCTATTCTGTCGGCGGTGAATGTCGAGGCCCCGACATCTACGGCGCCGCCAAACGAGCCGAACGTCGGGGTGGTCGCGGAGCCATCCCTAAGGTCGTCCGCATTATTGACCGTGCCGGCAGCGGCGGCAAACACGCCTTCGAGGTTCACGATCGCATTCGCGCCAAAGGCAACGCCGCTGGGGTTGATTACCCAGACGCCGCCTGCGGTGCCGTTTATCATTCCGTCGATCTGCGACTTCCCCGCCGCGCCGTCTACGAGATTGAAGAACGTCGAAGCGGCACCGTTGAAGGACATGCGCTGGTTTAAGCCGATATTGAACTTCGTCCAGTCAAGCACCCCCACGGGAGACGACGACTCAAACGTGAGCGCATCCGCGGTATTCTCGGACATCGTCACGCGAGTAAGCTTCTCGAGAACAGCATTTCCGCCAAGGAGCGACTCTCCCGCGAACGCCGGAAGGGACGCAACGCAGAGCATCGCGAAAGCGGAAATCGTCGCAACAAGCTTGCAAGCAGCCCTGCGACGGCGAAACACCTGGAACCTGAAGATACCCTTGTTCATTTCTTTGCCCTCCTATCTAAATTAGAACTGCACCTGCATGGAAAGGTACACCTCCATGCTGTCGTCGTCAGCCCAATCGGTGTCGTGAAGCGGGAACGCTAGGTCGCACTTGAGCTGAGTGTACTTGGTGACTGAAAGACGGGCACCAAGTCCTGCGGAATAGATAAACTCGCTATCGTCATATCCAGACGGCAAGTCGTTGAATGCCGTGTAGCCCCAGTCAATAAAGCCAAGGAACTGGAGGCGGTCAAACGCCGACTTGTTGGTGCGGTCGCCGAACATCGCCGCAAATGTGTCGACAAGGATCGGAGTCCTCAACTCGACCGTGCCATATACGCCGTAGTCTCCGAGGTAGCCGCGGGAGTGATAGCCCCTCAGGCAGTTGTAGCCGCCGAGAGACAGCTTTTCGACGGGGATTAGCGTATCGGTGGTATATTGCCCCTCAAGCTTCAAGAACAGAATCCACTGGTGGAGATCTTGATTGGTCGCCTCGTCGTACCATCCGAAAAGCGGCTGAAGTCTGGCGAGCTGCCAGCGGAAAAGCCAGTAGTGCTCTTCCGCGTCGGTCCACATCTCGTCGAGCTTGTCGTCGCCATTCATGAGGTTGTAAACTGCCTGAACTGTCGCAAAGTTTCGTCCTCCGAGGAAATCGGCCTTTTTGCCCGTGTAACTAAGCGCCGCCGAAAGCGGCAGAATTGTCGCGCTGCGTTTCTGTAGCTTCGTGCTATAGGCAGAATACTGGTCCTCTATGTAACGCCAAAGAATGCCAACCGAAAGAGCAAGGAGGTGATTGTCGTCGTCGTAGAGGTTTTCCGTGTGCTGGAGGCCGCCAAAGTAGCCCGACCCCTCAAGATCAAGCCGCGGCACGATGTCGTCAACGTCGAGCTTTGAATAGCCACCGTAAAGCGTAGTTGCGCCGCCCCTCCACCAATGGTGCGGAAGCATGTAAGATCCGGCGAGGCTGAACAACTCCCCGCCAAAGCTCATCGAGGGCGAAAACGTCAGCACGTCGTCGTGCTTTGTAAGGTTCAAGTATTGCGCCGTTAGCGAAGTCTGCCACTCTTCGACCTCCTCCATGCCGTAGTTGTTCACTTCCCAGACCATGTGGAACGGGCAGCTCTCACGCACATCCAGGCTAATATCTGCATAGCGTACTACACGCCTATCGGCACCGACACCCTCTATCGGCTTACGAACGCTTATGGAGGTGTCAATCGTAAGGTCTGGATGCGAGTTTGCATCGAAAAGCGCGCTCCTAAGGCGCCTGTAATCAAAGGTATCACCTTCATGTATCTTGTCAAACCGCGAAATAATCTGGCCTCGCGAATACCAGAAGCCTTCATCTTTATCGCCATCAAAGCTAAGTGTAAGCGTTCCAAAGCGCCCCTCATCAATCACCAGTGAAAGCGTCTTGGATGCCGCGTCATACGAACCGGACCGGTACGGCAAAATGCGGACGAGATAGTATCCCTGCCCCATCAGGTCCTTCTGGACCTTCGCCACGGCGGCGGAGACTTCGCCCTCTGTGCGCACCCCCGGCCCGCCAAGGGCCTCCAGAATTCGTCCACCAACACCTTCTCGCTCGGCAAAGTCGGCAGAGCCGAGAATGGCAACAGTCTCTATTTCACCTATCTGCCTGCCGTTCGCAGGCGAAGCATTGGCAACTCCAGCGGTGTCACCGGCAGTTACAGGCGCTATGGCAACGGCCTTCCTCGACGACTCGACACTTGGCGTGATAACGCGGTTCTCCGCCTCTCGACCGACGCCTCCAACGCCAGCCATTGGGCCAAGGGCATCATCTGCGCATGCAGAATAGGCAATAATGACAGTTGCGGCGACGGCAAAAACAGCCACACCACTTCCAACGGAACATTGCTGTCTCATTTGTTTATTCCTTACTTTTGCGAAAAGTATTTAACATTGTATAACATTGATATACGCGATTGCAACAGGAAATTCAAGCAAATTTTCGTAGAAAAATTACAAATCGACACCAGCTATCTGCGCCTGATCCGCAAAAGACGGCGCATTTACTGCCTCAAAATGGCCTTCCACACGTCCATCTGGCGCAATAGAGACCGTCTTCCAACGGACAAGCTCGCGCACCCGGTACTCGCCTTGCGCAAGCGGCTCAACTTCTGCGACCGACACGATCTTGCGCGAGCCGTCCGACAGTCGAGCGGTGTGGACCACGGCGTCGATAGCACTTGCGACCTGCGAGCGCAATGCCACAAGCGGGATGTCTATTCCGCTCAAAAGAGCGCAAGTCTCGATTCGACTTAGACAGTCTATAGGGGAATTCGCATGAATCGTGCTCATTGACCCGGCGTGGCCGGTGTTGAGCGCCTGGAGAAGGTCCAACGCCTCGCCGCCGCGGATTTCGCCAATCACGATGCGGTCGGGCCTAAGTCGAAGGGCCGAACGTATCAAGTCGCGTATTGTAACCTCGCCCTGTCCGTTCTTATCCGCCTTGCGAGTCTCAAATGGGACAATATGCCGTTGCTGAAGCTGGAGTTCCGTGGCGTCTTCAATCACCAAGACTCGCTCGCCCTCCGGAATGAACGAACTGAGCGCATTGAGAACCGAGGTCTTGCCGGAGCTCGTCGCGCCAGAGACAATGACGTTCTTGTGCAGGAGCACGAGCGCTCGTATCAACTTGCGAGTTCTATCGTCCAGGCTCCCGTATTCTTGCATCTTGTCAATCGTCAACGTGTCCTTCTTGAACTTTCGAATGGCGATCACGGTGCCGACGCGGCTGAGCGGCGGAATTACGGCATGGACGCGCGATCCATCCGGAAGCCGCGCGTCAAGGCGCGGATGCATCTCGTCGAGCATGCGCCCCACCGACTTAGCAATGTTTGCCGCGGCCGCCCTGAGGGCAGCCTCGCTAACAAACTTAGCAGGCACCTCCTCAAGCTTGCCGCGCCGCTCTATATACACCTGCTGCGGACCGTTTATCAAGACTTCCGAAACGGAGTCGTCCTCGAGATACTCGCGCACCGGCGCAAGAAACAAGACCAGAAACGAATTGTTGTTTTCCATTGTTATATTCCTATGACATACAGTCTTATGGTGGGTAGTATAGCAAAATTATCACATTTGTCACCGCGCTTTCCATGCCGACGGAGAAGGAAGCATCATTGGCTGCGCAGGACGAACCTCGAAATGAATCGTCTGGTCTTCATATCCGCGCTTTTTGTAGATGCAGGAATAACTGCCCGGCTTGAGACGAACCGCATCGGAAACCGACACTCCCTCAAAATGGCACGTCACGCCAGATCCTATTGCAGGAATTGTAATCAACACGTCCAATGGCACAAAATCCAGACTGTCGAACGTCAGCGTGCATCCGTCGAAATCGCGGAGAAGCTGCTTGCGTTCATATCCCTCCGCCTCTGCAAACCATTCGTCTGGGATGCCGCTCTCGAACACTATCAGCTCTGTCGTGCCTGGCGCGACTCTATGACCTCCGACAGTTATTGGCACCGAGCATTCGTTCTTCACTTTGCCCACCGCCCATTTCTTCCTCCTGTTGATCTCGTCCAGCAACGCCTTTGCGCCGTCCTCGGTCAGCACTCCGTCAAATATGGCCTTTGCGACCCTCACACCGGCCGACTCAAGACGATCCTGCCTGTCATCCACAGGTTCATTCGCCCACAATTCTGCGCATTTATCCCGAACTGCATCTTGCATTGCCTTCATGTTTTCTGCACGCTTGCGCTCTGCAGCTTCAGATATTGTCTCCCAAGCTGCCGGCGGCTTCAGCCGCACCGGCTCGCCAGGCTTGACCTCCAACATGCCGCTCTGAGACTCGAATCCTTCGCGCTCGTATCTGTAGCGATACGACCCTGGTTTAAGATCAAACGAACCCCATTCACGCCTTTCCCCATCTACAAGACATATAACCCCCTGATCAAGTTGCGGAACCGACACAGCCACAGGCTCAGACATGAACCTGTCGCATGCTCCATCAATGCTTTTCCGCCGATCATTGTACTCATCCGTCCTCTGCCATGGCCCAGGCTCCGGCACGACGGGCTCAACCTTGACATGCACTGTAAACGGAATATGCTGTTCCTTGAAGTCCCTTTTTGCATAGACACATTCGTATACACCTGGCTTAAGCTGGATGGTGTCCTTCGGAGAACAAACTTTGTCGCCTATCTTGCATACAACGCCGTTTTCAAAGAACGGAATCTCGACCGTCACGGGCTTCGCCTCAAGCATGCCGTCGGAGATCTCGAACACCTTGCCGTCGAGCCCCTTCGGCAAGTTCATCGGCAGATATCCTTCGCGAACGACCTTGCGGATGTCCGAACGTCCGTCCTTGAACAGCATGACCCTGCACCCGCCTATGGCAATATCCTTCCCGTCCACGCTTATCAGGTCAGAACAGGAATTGCGCACGGAGACGACACACCATTTCGACACGGCGTCTATTGCATCCTCTGCCTTCGCAGCATCACTATCCGATAAAAGTCGCTTCGTCCAGGAGTTGTGCAGAAGCGCCGACGCGGCCTTTATGCGCTCCAAACGTGTTTCAACGGGTTCGATGGCAAGCTTTGCCTTGATTGCAGCAAAAACACACCTATCCAGCCCAGACAGCCGCATCGTCACCTCGCGGTCGCCGTCCAACCAATCTGGAAGCGTCCATCTGTCAATCGCCATGTAGTTCTTTTCATCCAAACTTCCGTCATGATTCCTACATTTGGCCAACCGAGCCATGCAAATGCGTCGCTCTGACGCCCGCGACAACTCAAGTTCACGTGCCGCTCGCTCGCTCCTAATATTTGCCTTGGCGGCCACAAGACGGTTTGTAAAGACAGCATAGTCGTCCACCGCGATGCGACGCCATCCGTATCCGATTGGACTCCACCTTGAAAACCATCTTGACTCCAGCCCTTCCGCCACGGCAGCATTGTCCCCTTGCCACGACTCGATGACACCGTTAAGTTCGTATTCAGCCCATCTCTTTTTTATAGACTTGCCGCATGTCACCCACAAGGCAATTCCTATCACTACGAGGGCAACAAGAGCTATGGGGACATAGATGAAAACTTTCGGCACGGCAAACTGATGCCGAGCTGCGGCTGGCGTAGATCGCGGGGGATGCATTTGACGCACCTCGGAGTTAGCCCGTGGAAGTGGCAAATGCGAAATAGGCGCTTGGTGCGGAACCTGCACATGACGCGAGGCAGGCACTTGGCGCTGAAATTGCTCTGGCCGTTCTCCAATAGATACGAGCATTCCGTCCAGGCGGCTGACGAGCGAACCGGCATCCTTCAGCCGTCGAGCTAAATCTGGCTCTGTCATTTCCTTCAACAAAGAATACAATTCACCGCCAAAGGAGTGACGGGCTGCATCAAGGTTAGGAGGTGTCCTCTCTCTCGCACGATTGAAAAACGTCGCATACGCAGCCGACCCCGCAGGTAGCCTCGGGTACGCCATCTTTCCTGTCAAAGCCTCGTAAAGGCAAAGGCCGAGTGCGTATATGTCCATGCCACCCTCGCCACGGCTGCCCGCGACGACTACCTCTGGTGGCATGTAGTCAAGAGTGCCTGGCACCTGTCCAGTAGTAACAGTTCCGTTGACGTCGCGGGCGACGCCCAAGTCCATTATCGCGGCATTTTCCGGATGGCCAGCAGGATAATACAGGTTAGACGGTTTTATGTCGCGGTGGTAAATGCCGCGCGAATGCATCAGCGAAAGTCCGTACGCATACCTGGAGAAGGCGCGCAACACCTCTTTCGCGGCAAGACCGCTTCCATTTGCATCCTTTATCGCGTCACGAAGCGAGCTGCCCGGCATCCCATCGAGAAAGTCCATTACAAGAAACGCCTCGTTACGATCCTTCCCCGCAGCATAGAAGAAATCCACAAAGCGCACAAAACAAGAGTTGTCAAGGCGCGACATGATCTTGGCCTCGCGCTCGAAGCGTTTCGCGTACTCAGCCTTCAAAAGATGCTTAACTGCCACATAACGCCCACTTTCCCTAACCCTGGCCTTGAACACCTCGCCAAAGCCGCCCTTCCCGATGAACTGGAGCAACTGGTATGTGGAGCCGCCATTTCGGATGCTCTTCATGCGCACCGCCGATAGATCAGACAAGAATCCCGCGAACCCGCCGTATCGGCGCTCGCGCTCAGGCGACAGCGCTTTTGAAAGCACGGCGGTAGCACCGCTCAAAAGATGCCTTATCTTCGCGTTAATCCTAATTGGAGAAACGCCATTCGACGACCAACGCGACAAAAACTCAAAATTGGCGTCGCCAATTCCGCCAGCAGCGCGATACGGACGTTGCCCAGTCAGCATTTCATGCAACACCACCCCCATGGAGAACACGTCGCTCTGCACATCGCCCCTGAACGTAGTGGCCGAGAACTCTGGCGCCATGTAGTCGAACGAACCATTGAGGTTGTTGGACGACGAAGCGGTCGCGTTTTCCGGAGATTGCGCAACCTCAAAGTCGATAAGCTTAACCGTGCCGTCGTGGCAAATGAATATGTTTGCCGGTTTTATGTCTCTGTGGACTATGCCAAACGATGAAACGTGTTCCATCGCAGATATCACCGACCGCGCAATATGGATGCTCTCGTCGACGTCAAGTCCAAACGGAAATCTGGAAAGGCGCTCCTTCAGCGTCTCCCCGTCAAGAAACTCCTGGACAATGACGTGAAGGTCATTGAACGAATCATGCTCCGTGAAGCTTCCAAAATACCGCACTACGTTGGGATGCGAAATGCGCACAAGCGCAGCGGTCCTGGCATCCATGCGAACAATCTGGCGGGAACAATCTTCGTGCACGGGCATGACCTTGAGGGCAACGGCCGTACCGCGTGGAACCATGGCACCATCCTCGCAAACCGCCTTGTATAGCGTCCCTTGCGAACCCGATCCGCACTTGATCGACTGAACTACGCGGAAACCGCCAAAGATCCTGTCGCCCGCAGCCACCACTTTAGTTGACCTGACTAAACCATTGTGCCAAACCAAGCATAACCTCAGCGCACAACTTCTGTGCATCCGAGGACGACGCATCCATATCAACAAACTCGCCAGTCGCCGCCAAGAACGCAGCTAGCCCTTCGCGCTCGGCCGCCAGTTTCTTCTTGAATTCGGCTCGTGTTGCATGCTCGGAAAGAGCCGCGTCTATGTGCGCAATCCGCCGCTCAGAATACCTTCTTAGCTCTCTTGATATGTCCTGCATGTCAGCCGTTACAACAGCAGCTATCGCCCGACGCCTTGCAATAGGCAGTTTGTCGTTGCACAACGGGAGAAACCGCATCTGAAGCGTTTCCACACCCCCCTTGACAGGAAATCTCCTGACAGTCCTGACAAGCGCCTCTGAATTCGTCGACGTACAGGACTTGACGAGCCTCGGCAGGACTTGTAATTCCCAGTCATCCCCGCCAGCCGTCTCGCCGACATCCTCGGCGACTGCATCAACAACTGCCTGGCTATTTTCACATTTCGTGTCAGACGGCATTTGCTCCCTATCGTCTTGCCTGAGCTCAAGTTCTCGCTCAATGGATTGGACGATAGGTTCTTCGTCCGCTATCGCCGGCCCACCGTTCACCCTTGGCCGACTTTCCTCCGCGACTGTGCCTGCGTTTACCTCCGCAAGCACCTTGACGCTCCTTTGCCGCTCTGCCTCAGCCTGTGCGCCACGCGCCTTCGCCCTTCTAACGAGATAGATAGAGGACAACACCGCGAGAACTAAAGACATGACAACGGCAAGAATCGCTGCTGCCATCCGGAAACCTCGTCCGTGGGATATCTCTTTGCGAGAAGTCTGTTTTCTCTGCGATGGCGGAATCCGAATCGGACCGCCCCTCATATCGCCAAACACATCATGTTTTTGCGCCCTCACGGTCATTGTTGGGATCGTCTGCGGTTCATCCGCCGTATCCGTATCCGAACCGAAACTGCCACCAGTGCCAGTGCTGGACGTATCGGCTTCTCCCATGTCTTCCGTCGAATCCGTGGATGGCTCCGGCAAGTGCATGGAAATTGCCGGCATCGCCAGCGGCAGCTTGCCGACGAACAGGACTACAGCCGTTATGTTGTCGACGCCGCCAGCATCGTTCGCGGCGGCAATCAACGCGTCCACCGACGTCTCCGGCGTCGCCCCGCCATGCACTATTGCAGCGATCTTCCTGTCGTCAACCATCTTGCTCAGGCCATCGCTGCAAATCACGATCCTGTCGCCCTCCTTAAGCGAAAGCGGCGTACGCTCCACGTCAACCGAAGGATGGATGCCAACGGCTCTCAGAATAACGCCGCGGAAGCATGGATTCACCGCGTTTTCGTCCTTGGCGCCAATCATTTCGGCAGCGGAATGATCCTTCGTGATCTGCTTGATCGAGGTTCCCCTTATGCGGTACAGGCGGCTGTCGCCTGCATGAAGGGCAATGGCTTCTGATGGAGCCGTAGCATCAAAGCAGATTCCGACAAACGTCGAACCACACCCTTTAAGTTTGCGTTCCGCCGCGCGAGAGCATATCCATGCCGACGACTCGTTCACCGCAATGACAACCCCCGAGGCAATGTCTCCTGCAGCATAGCCGACATTCGGCGGCGGCTTACACGCCGCCGCGAAGGATCCTACGGACTTGACAACTGCGGCAGACGCGATCTCTCCATCGTCGCCGCCCCCCATTCCATCGGCTACGCAAAAGACGCCGGAATCTGGAAACATCCCGAATGCATCTTCATTGTTCTTGCGCTTCCGACCAACGTCAGTCTTGCCCGCGTACGAAATATGTGTAAAGGCATTCATGTCAAAATAGCGCATGGCAAAACGTCAATTGCCTGCATCGGAGAATTCGGCAGGGAACTTCTCCGCCTCTTTCACGTCCGCCTCAGTGTCGGCGCGGTAGATCTCGGCGGCCTCGCCGGCACGTTGGCCTCGCCCAACGGTCGCCTTGTTCATTATGTCGGTGTTGCGGACGATGCCGCGTCCGAATACTATCACGGCTATCAGGCATGCAACCGCAATCAGAACCGCGGCAATAATATATTCCATCAACGCCGCTCCGCGCCGCATTTCTGCGGCGCGGCGAAACGGCGGAATTACATTATTAGCAGACTTCATGCGCGGCCACCATCGTTGTTAGTCTATGAGTCTCAACGCCTTCAACCCCTGATAGCGACCGGCATTCCCGGAATTTCCGCCGCCGCCATTTTCAGGGTCTTCGTCGAATGGATCGCCGCCGACATCCTGACCTTGTGTTTTTTTACCTTCCATCTTCTCGACGAAAGCATTCCACTCGTCTTCAAGCCCCATCGCGCGACAGAACGCCTCCGCGTCCATCTCCACGGTAATCGTCTCGCTTGCACCAAAGCCGAGCGATGCCCCAACGCTTTCCTGCACCACGAACTTGCCGGTCTTCTTGTCGTATCCGACTTTTACCCCGGCATGTGCGGACAGCCCCCAGTGGCCCTCGATCTTGCCCGTGATCGAAATCGGGACGCCGCCAACTGTGACTGCCGCCGTCGCGCTGGCCTCGGCGCTGACCGTGCCTTCGGCGGCAGCTTCGACGACCATGCCCGCGAAATCGTCATCGTTCTTGATGGCTGCTTCGAGAGCGGCCTTCACCTCTCCCTTTAGCTTGCCCGCAATACGCCCTTGGGCGTTCCATCTGTCGTTGCCTACCCTGCCAGTCTGGGCGCCTGCGTCAATGGAACCGGAATACCCGCCGCCAAACTTACCGCCAAGCTTGCCATGGTTCTTGCCCTGGTCCTTTTCTCCTTCGACACCCCACGACCATTCGCCTCCATGCTCGCCGTGTACCCACCAACCGCCTTTCTTGTCGCCCTCTTTGGTGTTTCCGGCAATGTCATGTCCCTTCTTGTTATCGTGCGTACGCTCAAACTTGAACTTGTACCTTTTGCTGTCCTCTTTCTTAGGGCCCTTGTCGTCGCCCCAGCCCTTCTGTCGATTTTCTTGCTTCCCGCCATAGTCGAGGCCGAGAGGGTTTTTAGTCTCCGACTGCAGCGGCAACAAAGCCAACGCAATGGCGGCGAACGCAATAACGGACATGCCCCGCTTCATTTCGCACCTCTCTTCCTGGCCTCGAGAAGTTCGGTCATCCGATTGATTAACGCGCGAGCCTGTTGCGCCGCCACACCATCGCCTTCTGCTGCCTCGTTCAGAAGATTAAGCCCACGCGACACGTCCTTGCGGCTCGTCACAAGCTCTTTCCCAAGATTGTACGCCGACAGAGAATACTTCTTGGCCTCATATGCCTTCTCGTAGCAGATCAGAGCGTCGGAATCGTTCTTCTCTCTCTTGTGTAGATTACCTAGATTGACCCATGCATCTGCATATTTGGGGTTCAGCGACACAGCTCTTTCGTAAGACTGTCCCGCAATCTCCACATTCTTAACAGCATCTGCGACAAGTCCGCGGTTGAACCATGCTTCTGGGCACATCGGCTCCTTTGCGACAGATATTTCCGAAGCGACAGCCGCTTCCTTAAAGGATCCTTGCTTCAAGAGCAAAGCCGTCAGGCCACGAAGAATTGACTTGTCATCTGCGTCCGCAACCTTCTCAATGCACTTAATCGACCTGCCCGTATCTCCTAAAATGGCGCTGACCTGAGCCATCTGCACAAGGCATCCAGAATCATCTGGCACAACCTTAAGCGTCTTTTCCAGAATTTCTGCCGCCTCCTGGTATTTCATGCCCATGATAAGGAGTTTCCCGACATTACGTGCGGCGGAGACACAGGCTGGAGATGCGTCGAGAGCCTCCTTGAATCTCTCGATTGCGCCCTTATAATCCTGTGCCTGCATCATCTTGACGCCTTCATCATTCAGCCTGGCCGCTTTCTCACGGTCGCTCTCTGCGGCCATTGACATCATCGGAATTGACATGGCAATCACCGCAATCCTTCCTATGTGTTTTATGTTTTTCATGATTTGTATCTCCCTTCTTTGTTTGCCAATCTATAAGCAGATTACGTGCCAGCCATATTTCATGACCTTATTTGCCCGCAACTGTCTTAACTCCGAACATTGGCATTTCCCAGTTGTTCTGAATCTGGACATGCATCACCAGATCTTGGCTTTTGTGTCTCCTCCGCCCCCGCGCCGGACACGAGTGTTGGGCGAGGGCTTCGCCTTGACCGTTCCACTTGAACCACCACCGGACGTGCTGCCATTGCCTGGAGATGGGCTCATCTGTCCGTCGCCATCGCTTTCAGGGTCAGAGTTGAACGGATCGTCGTCTCCAGCGGACGACGCCCCCTTTCCGCCCGTTCCTGTCGCCCAGTCATAATACTTGCCAGCCAGATTCTCAATTGCGTCCTTTGCAAACGTCTTGAGCAGCCACTTTGTAGCAGCATCGGCCGCCGTACCTGCAAGGATGCCCGCACCGGCCGCAGGCAAGGCACCGACGCCTACTGTTGCAGCTGTCAGACTTCCGGCAACCACATCTCCTACCGCCACCCCGACAATCTTCGCCGTCATGGTCATGATATATTCCGCAACGGCTTTCTTGTAGGCAGCCTTGTCGCCCGCATAGGCAGCGTCTGTCACCTTGAAAATGGACGTGACGGACGTAACGATACCGTCGATGGCCCCGGCGGCCTTGCCAAGCCCCTTCAATATCTGGGCCTGAATAACACGTCCACTCGGCATGCCAGGTATCTTGGACAGGGCCTTTGACACCTTGTCCACGAGTTTGCCGGCGTTCTTTTTGTCCATCAAGATGCCCTTGAGGATGTCCGACACCTTTCCTACCATGTCGGCGCCGCTGCTTATATTGTCGCCTACTTCGCCCCATGCATCAACTACAGCCGACGGCGCCGCGCCTTCACCGCCAGCTCCAGTCTGTCCCCAGGCGACAAATGAGAACAGCAGAGCTACCAGGGCAACAATACGAAGAGATATGCTTTTCATTTCAGTGATCCTTTCGCGTTAGCGGTTTATCTTCTTCTCCCATCCGTCGGCAATGCGGAAGTCGAACATGCCTAGCCGGATTGTGTTGCCGTCCCTCGTCCGTGCCATCGTCAAGAACGTAGGCATCTCCTTGTTGTAGAAGACGACACACTTCTCCACGTCCGCCTCGAAATAGCCAATAGTCCGAAAAGCTCTCTGAAGGTCTTGCGAAAGTCCGGAAATCGTTTTCGCAGTTGCTCGCGTCGCATCATCCGATGCCAAGAACGGCTGATCTTGAAGTCTCTCGTCGCGAAACGCCATCGTCGCGAGCGTGGCAAGTCCGTAGGCGGACTCGTCGCCGGCCATCTTGACTGCCTGGGCAGTCCTGAACGCCGCGATGTCGAGAAGACTCTTTATGCCCTGGTCATCCAGCGTAGGCACGGAGGCGAACGCCGCGTCCGGCGAAGACCCCACAAACGCCCGGTTGAACGCCGCAAGAAACTTGCCAGCCGTATTCATCAAGACCGGAAAATATTCATCGGCCGGGTCAACGCCTGTTGCCGGAGGATACTTGGGAACCGACGCATCGCCTCTAAACGTAGCGCCTGAAACCCACTTGAAATCCACAATGTCTGGATTGTCCAGACCCTTTGCCTTGCAAATCAGAGCATGGTCGTAGAACGGATTGTACAGCCCGAAGCAGAAAGCATCGCCGGAAACGCTTCCGTTGTAGGCGTATGCAACCTTGAAGAAGTCCGGCAAAAAGAACTGCACGTTCTCGACGCGAAGCTTCCGCTCTTCAGTCTGCCACCGCTCCCGTACCGACGGCGACAGCGCCGAGACGAACGCCTGGCTATTTGTCGAGACGAACTTTGCAAGCGTCGCGGAATATGCGATCGCCTTGAGATCCGCCTTTTGTTCAGTCGACACGTCCTCGCTCCCATATGTCTGCGAAGCCATGCACAGCGCAAGGCTCGCGGCGACTACAGCCAGTTTCTTCATTTAGATTTCCCCTTCCTCTTTTCTGTTTTCGACAGCCCCCACGAGAAGGCCGTGCGGTTGACATCAATTCGGCGGAGCATGAGGGTCAGTTCATTACTCCCGCGCCGCCAAGTGTAAAGCGTGTGCGTGTTGCCTTTTCTAAGCGCAACGGCATGGATATACCTCCAGCCTCGCTGCGCCATCGCCGCCTTAAAACTGGCCTCAGTCTGCACGAAAGACACCCTCATAATCCCGCTTTCAAGCCAGCCCTTGCCATCCTTGGATGTTTCGGTGGATTTTGCTGCGACAGGCAATGCAAAAGGTCGCGACAAGCCGTAGCTCGCCGCTCCTGCAAGCGGCGACAGGATGAATGCAACGACAAGGACCCAAACCATGACCCTCATCTCACTCTGTCCACCCATCATACGCATCATACCTCTTGTATCGGCCCAGCGACGTAGGATTCGGCAACGCGTCGTCAGACAACGAATGGGAACTTTCAAGATTTTCGGCACTCGAATCTGCGTACAGCTCGTCGCGACTCCACTCCCACCCCCGTTTTCCGTCGGAAAGTCCAAGAAGCGCATCGGCATCCCAGTTTCGGCATACGGCAGGGTCCCTTGCCTGTTCCGTGCGGCGCAGCGTATAGCAGTTGTACATGCGCACCCGTTCCAGACCTTTCCCGTCCAGAGGAACAATGCCGCCTCCAACCAGCGTTTCAATAATTCCAGGCGAGGCGTTCCCATAGTGCACGAGAGGATATCCAACTATGCCATTTATCCATGAATACATCTTGTAGTCGTAGCTGATTCGCCCTGCATACTGCGCAGACCACGGCCCCTTTACGTTCCTGTCTACCCGATAGGCCTTGCGCGTCTTTCCGGAAAGCCCGTCCTTTATAATCTCAATGGACGAAAACTGGCTATACGAATAACCCTCGCGATCTGTACCGTCAAATGCAACGCACCTGTCGCCAAAGGCGAGGACTATTGCCTTCAGACCCATGTCGCCCCAGAGAATCAGCATCCCTATCAGCAGCATGTATATAGGCAGAACCAACAAGAACTCCACCATGATGGATCCCTCTCGTCCGCTGCGGACGGCGTCAGACATATCAATGATACGCGACATGCGAAACTTCCCTCCACTTTATGATTCCATCATGCCCGTTGCCGCGCAGAACTCCTCCTGGCGCAGTCAGTCCTTCAAGGTCTGGCATGGATGCACTTCCAAACAGAGGCTTCCATGCCGATGAGTTGCCAACTGCAATGTCAAATACGGAATCATCCGAATCTTTCCATTGCCCGTCTCTGGCATCGTTCGTCGCCATCCTCACAGGAATGAGTATGGCGTCCCAGTTGCTCTGACACAAGTTCCAACTCTCGCTGTCGGTCTGCCATCCGCCAGATTGCCAGTCAACGTGATACGGCATGTTTCCGCCTGCCGCAGACTCGTTGAGCGTCACGTATCCCGCCTTTGCAGCCGAAAACCCGACCGACCACTCCACATCCGGATCAAATGCGGAGAATATGCCGTTCGCAACCATTCCGGCCGCCCCTATCATTTGCGCCCAAGCATTGGAATTGCGCCTGACAACACCTACCACGATTGAGCCGTCGTCACCGAAATAGTTCTCAAGCACCTTGTTCGGCCGCGCCACGTATCTTTCGGGCGTCTCATATATGTCCCTACATCCGGAAATACTATTGCTGTTGTCGCCGTACACGGTGGCAACGAATCTCCCGACCCCGGAACAAGAACAACGCTCGTGCGAATGGTGGTCGCACGACGGGCAGGGGATCGGCCCGACATGATGCTCTCCGAACTCATCCGTATAGCAGTGCCATTGATTCGAGTACCATTCCCATGTCGCCTTCAGCCTATCGCCGTTCCAGTCATAACCTCGCCTAAAGCCACTGCCAGCCGAAGCACACCGCTTGAACCAAACCTCCCCACTGTTCTTGAATGCAGACTTTACGCGTTCACCGGCGAACGAAAGAAACCGATCTTCCTCGTCGTCGTTGTTTTCCAGTTCCGCCACATACTGGGTCATTTCCCGTATTTTGAAATAGTACAATGTATCCACGGACGCGCCAGATACGCTGGCATCGGCCAGATTTGACTTCAGAATCTCCCTCACTACAGTCTCGGCCTTTTCTTTGTACTCATCCTTGAGCCTGTCAATGGTATCTCCCATGTCCTTTATTGCATTCCTATCTGCATGTATTTGTGATGCCAACGAACCTATTCCTGGCATTCTGCACGAGAAAAAAGAGTCGTCTCCGCCAACATGGCCTAATTCAAAACTGGCGTTTTTAATCGAAATATCCAATTCCGTTGCGATGCTGCTGCCTTTCGCCCCATAGAGCGTTATCAGCGGCATTTGGGGAAGCGCAAAGGAATGATCCGTCTTTAAATGACCATTGACCGGCAGTCCCGCAAGAGAACAGATTGCCGGGGTCGGATGAATAGTGCTGTCAGCCCAGTCTTGAGCGCGGGCGCGGTCGTCACGCCAATGCTCAACCGTCTCTTCTAGCCACTTGTACGTGACAAAGTCCATCTGCCGCCGCGTCATCTGGATATACGTCCAGCTCATGGCTCGATTGATGGTCGCGATACGCGAGAGCGTATCTGCCTGAACGACCGCTGCGGAGTACGCAGCGGCATCGCAGGCGTTCTGAAGATGAATGCGTTCCCTTGCGCCAACCGAGATGGCGAAGACACCGCAGCAACCAAGATACATCAAGAAGAATATGGCAAGCGTAATGACTAGTGCAGCACCATCTTCGTCACGACCAAGCCGAAGCAGCCGGTCGCGCAAGACAGAGAACATGGTGGTGCGCGGCGACGCAGAGGCACATCGCCATACCATATCCGCAACATGGAAAGTGTCAGTCATAGCTTGCATAGTCAAATGCGTTGACCGGCAGTTTGGACGTTGAGTATGGCAATGGCAGGACACATGTTTCGGTTAGCGTGATGTACGGCATTCCATCAAGCATTTCACCTTCGCCAAGCGAATCAATCCAACCCGGCGGCAACGAATTGCTTTTCATGTACTGACTCTCGCCCGCCGAATGGTGCAAGAAAAACCCGATCATCTGCCCAGCAACGGGTATCAGCAATGGAAACTTGTATTTTATCGTAGAGGTGGCGAATTTACCATCTTTGACGAATCTCTCTTCCTTTGGTATATCCAATCTGCGATCCACGGAATTTGACTCTGGAACCTGTCCCCAGCCGGGAACTAAGACATCATGAGTTTCCTTGCTGCCGTATAGCATCGTGATAAATGAAATCGGCGAATCTTCAACATCAGAGAAGTCGCCTGCACTAACTGAAAGATATCCTTCATCCCAACCGCGCAAATGAGCTGTCTCCGGTGTGCCAAAAATGTTCACCCATGCCAAAACTCGTCGTGCGGCCTGATGAGTGCAGTTGTTCAGCTTGCCGTCATGATCCCACTCCACCGGATTCGAACACAGCATTGACCGTGTTGAACAAAATGCAGCGTATGCCACGAACTGCCGCACTACCATTATCTGCGCGAACTGGATAATGAGCATGATCAGCATAAAGAGTATCGGCATCGTCAGCACAAACTCCACTAGCATCGAGCCGCGTTTCATCTCACCCATACAATACCCTCCAATACAAGGGTTGCGAGAGTGCCAATTGCGATTGCAAGGCCAAAGGGAACGCGATTGCCCTCGTCCTCTTTCGGCGGCAAAGCAGCGCGACCTGCCGCACGGTCATATCGCCAGTCGAAAAGCAAGCGAAACGCGTGCTTCAATCGCGCTACTCCAACCTTGCGCGTGACAAGCATGCCGACGGCCACAAAGAAACCCGCGAACGAAACAGACAAAAGGAGCAGCAAAACCTGCCGCATCCCAACGAACGCCCCGCAAGCCGCAAGCATCTTCAGGTCGCCAGCGCCGGCGGCGCGGACAAGGAACGGAATCAGGAGGAAAAGCACGCATACGCCCGCCGCCTCAAGTCCGTCCACAAGCCCCGCAACGCCGCCCCATCCAAACTGGACAATCAGACCCGCCGCCAGTCCACCCAATGTCCATGCGTTGGGCAGCAGGCGAGTCCTGAGGTCTTTCCAACACAGCACTGCCAGCCATGGGGCCAGCAGTGCTATGCGTAGGATTGTCCAAGTGATGTTGGGCATTATAACCCCGAACTTAACCCTTATTTAGACTTAGATGCCTCGGTTGAACTGTCAGAAAACTTCTTGTTCGTGTTGACAGCCTCTTCCGTGCCAGGCTTGACAGTGTTGTTGCGAACATCATCAACAACCTCGGCCGCCTTGTTGCCTTCACCGGTCATACCCTGGGATCCTGCATTAAACATACCAACAATCGTCTTGCCAAACACTGCAACGGCTATCACCGCAGCAGCGGCGATTAACACTGCGACTATGACGTATTCCATCATCACTGCACCAGTCTCCTCGCCAACGATGCGACGGAGGAGCTTGCCGAACTTGCTGTTAATCATTTTCTGCTTCATTGTTTCCTTCTTTCTTTTTGTTGTTTGTTGTTGTTTTGTTGTTTCGCTTATTGCTAAGTAATGGCTCACGGAACGGGAAGCGAAAGCCCGCCCAAAAGCCGTTGATAGAAAAACTTAATGCCCATTCCTGCTGGGCCAAATTCGGCCGTGCCCCAATTGTAGAACAACTCATTCATCACAAGCATCAACAGACATGCGACGAGGACCTGCACCATGACATATTCCATCAATACCGACCCGCTCCTCATCGCCCGCCTCCTTCGAATTTCTGCACCCATTTGGAGTGAAGCTGTGCATCTCCTGGGAATCCCACAGAGAGCATCTTGGCACGAATTGATATCTGCTCCACCGGATCAGAAACATCAGAATACCTTTCACTCAACTCCGAAACTTTTCTCTGAATCGCACGAAATTGTTCCGAAAGATCCTTCCTCGACTTCAATTCAAACTTCCGGGCAAACCACCCGCTATAAAACCTCGCAATCAGCTGCGCCCTCGGATCACCATTGTATGCGAAAAGGAACTCGAGAAGCCTGTCGCGCCTCTCCTGCAACGACCTACAGTACACGCAAAACGCCCCAAGTTCACCACGGCTCAACCAGACAGGACGTTCATCCATGTACTTGACAAAGACATCGACATACTCAAGTGCCTTGCGGGCTTCCACCACATCCGGCGAAAAGCCTATCATCCTCAGACACCACCCATTGTAGTTATCAGGCAACGCCCTAAGCGACTGGAACGTGAAATCAATTCCAAGCAATTCGTCGTAGAATCCGCTTGGCTCCTTGCGCCTTGTCGCGGGCGGCTTCTCATTGAAACATGAGAATGTGAAGGCCTTGTTCCACGAACCTACGTCAAGAGTCCGCTTAAGCGGATCGCCGCAGTCACCATTGACTACGCCGACGGCGGAGAGTCCGTTCACCATAGACTCGAGGTTCTCCGCGTATGTTTGCGCATCTAGATGGTGTCTCTCAAGCTTCAGGCGATGGTCAGAGAGCTGCGGATGGCGTGCGCATATATCCTTGCTCGGAAGGCGCAGATTGTCCGCACGGCTTCTCACAGCCGCGAAACGCATCGCATTTAGGTCGTCAAACTCCTTGCGTATGAAAAACTTTGCGTCGGCGAGTTCTGCACACGGCTGCTTGTACTTGTCTGCGTATGCGCGAACGGCCCCATTCAGACTCTTGTCACAGATGATTTCGTCAAGCTGGATGGTAAGCTTGGCAAAGTCTGGGTTCGTGGCATCAAGCTTCGCGATACAGCCATCGACCTTTGCGAATCCCGCCTGAATGTCAGTCATGCGATTGAACACTTTTCCTAATTCTTTGTAAAGCACTTCAAGGTACGGATGTTCCTCGAATTGCCGTTTGGATTCTTCCATAAACCCTGCAAGAGGGATTGACTTCTCTCTAATTGCATCTGCCCGACGCTCCGGCAGCCCTTCCCCGGTCTCGTCAATCACGTCGAATGCGTCATACAACCACCGAATCGCCCTCGCCGCGAATTCCGCCTGTCTTTTCTCCTCGATGGCGGAAGTCCCGTTCCACACCCACGCATCAAGCACACCGCTCGTAAGCGGGTCAAGCATCTTCTGCGCACGCTTAAGCTCGCCATCGGAAAGCGCAACCTTGGTTCTCTGCCATTCCGACCATGTCTTCTGCCAGCGATCTACCTGCGACTCGAGCGTATCTATCTGAGCGCGGTACCTGTCTGCATCACGCGCCATCCTGGCTTCAACCAGCGAATTGGAGGCTGCCAAGAAGTCGCATGCAGCGGCGTGGTCTCTTGCGACTCGGAGATGGTCTTCAGCCGTCGCCGCAGTAGTCATCCAGGCCACGTACGCGCCAGCCATGACGCATAGCGTCACCGCGACAACAAACACCTTTAACCACAGGAAGAAACGAGTGTGCCGCTGGCTCTTGTCAAGGAATCTGAAGTCGAAATACGCGATGGAAATCGTGTCATTGTCCTTTAGAAGACGTTCCTTGCCACGAAGAACTTCGCCGTTCACGTACGTTCCATTGCGGCTGCCAAGATCCCGAATCCAGCATTCGCCCCCCTCACGTTCCTCAAATTCAGCATGCTTCCTGGATACAAGCATGTCAGGCAAGACAAGAGTGTTGCCGGGATCAAGGCCAATGGTGAATGACGACTGCCCGCTCTTGGGACGTATGTCTATCTGCCGCCCTGCCTCGTCGCCATTGAGCCGTTCCAGCCGATGACACTCCACCGATCGAGTCTTCGTCTGCTCAATTTTTTCGCAGCACACCACACAGTTTCCGATGGAATACACGTCGCCGGAGTCAACCCGCTGGGCCTTTGTGAGCCGAGCTCCCTTGCAATAGACGCCATTCCGGCTACCGGCATCCTCTACATAAAGGTTCTTGCCGCGCCAGAAAATACGCATGTGCCTGCCGCTTATGGAATGGTCGTCAGCCGGAGTACGAAGCGTGCTCTCGTGCGACCGGCCTACAATGACTTCGGCGCATCCGACATCCATGCGCACCGACCCGACGACATTGCCGCCATTCCTGAGCTCAACAGTATATGCAATCGGCTTTGACATCACCAGACCTCCCCATTCGCTACAAGATGGTAGTACCGCTCGCTGGGATCGTCGAAGACACTTGCCGCGTCCATGCGCAGTCTTGCCATCCGTTTCTCGTCCCTGTTTCCCTTGGCATTGTCGAAGGCGTTGTATTTACCATAGTAGTATGTTCGCAGGATATCCCTGAACTGCCTAAGACATCCTACGGCAATGTCTCGTGTCTTAGGATCGGTTCGCCATGTCTTGGCCAAAATGGCGTCAATCTCCTTTTTTGCATATCGCCAGTCGCTGGCGCGCTCCTTGGCAAGCATGCCACGCACCGACTCCATCAACTCGGACGTCTTCTGCGCCATTGGCAGGCCGTCCAAACCAGGGCATTCCCAATACGAATCTATGAAATTTGAATATATCGCTATATTGGGATCCTGTTCGATGCGATAACCACCTCGAACCCATTGAGACTCTGGAATCTCACGGCGATGAATAAACGCCGTGTCCCCGCAGCGAAAATATATCAGCACGCCATGCCAAAGAGTTTTTTTGCTGTCTGCCCATGTCCGTTTGTAGTCGAACGTCACGAATTTGACGCCATAAAGCGACTTCGTCTGGCAGCAACCCGGGAATACATCTTCAAAAAACCGATATCCGAGTTCGTCCTTGACCTTGATATCAAATACGTATCCAAGTCCGGATTCCTCTGCTTTGGATATCCACGACCGGACCGATGAAAGCAGATCCCTTTCAAGTTCCTCGGGCTGCGAAACCATCTCCAGCTGAAGGAAGAAAGGAACATCCCTGTCTCGTCCCATGGCGCTCACCACCGTAACCCCATTGGCGTCCGGCGCTTCCGTCACGCTCATGCCGTCATCACGCGGATAATCAACAGCGACCAGCACCCGACCCTGTCCATCCTTGACCGAATAAGTCGCAATGTCGGGATTACCTTCAGCATCGACGGGAAATGTCATCATGCCGGTCTCTCTGTCTGTCCGCGACGAGAACCACAATCCAGCAAGCATCCCTACGACAATCAGGAATCCAAAGGAAACAACTACATGTCTCTTTTTGCGTTTGCGCTCGAGACCCGCCTTGAGCGCCATTATCTCGTCCATCGCACCCGGGCGCGTCTCCAAATCACGAGTCTTGCCATCATCGCCGTCGGCTACAACGCCGTTTGTCGTCGTCTCATCGCCCGGAGCAAGTAACGCATCTTCACCGACAGACAAGGGGACTGTCTCTTCATCCTGCGGACAGGCGTCGTCATCTGACGTAGACCGAAGAACATTGGTGGCAAATGTCTCGGAAACCCGCGTGGCAAACGTCGCTCCGACTTCCTCAGATTGCATGACGGCGGACTCCTCAATAACAGCCGTAGGCACCCCAGTGAGCGAAGCCGCCGACCAGCGCGTTGCGGCAGTCGACGCCGATTCTCTGTCGCTTGCAAACGACGGCTTGGACGCAGGAACGGCATCAAACCTGATGCGAACGCTCTTGCTGGCCCCCAACTCGATTGCATCGTGCACGGAAACAACGGCACTCCCACCGTTTGGCTCCATCTCAATCCCCTGATGAAACGTCGCATGGCTTCTGCTTGTAACATTCACTGCCATGGGCACGCCATCTGCATACACAAGCTTTAGATGCTGTCCGGACACGTCGGACTCTAAGCTAGACAACCGGACGTCAGCCTTGCTCGAACGTCCAATCAGCACTTCCTTGTCTGACGGAAACGAAAAGTCAATTCCGTTCAAGCTTCCGCCCACTATGGTTATCTTCCAGCTGTTAGACATGTCCGTTCTCCCGTCAATGCCCACCTATGCCCGTTGCCTTCATCTTCAGCGCGACGGGGGTTATGATTATGATGAATACCGCCGGCATGATGAACACGGCCATCGGCAAGATCATGAGCGAAGGTGCGCGCGCCGCTTTCCGTTCTGCAAGGTGGAAACGCGCCCGACGCAGTTCTTCACCGTGGACGCGCAGCGTCTCAGATATCGAGGCGCCGATCTCCGCACCGTATGCAACAACACCTGCAAAAGAAGTAAACGCCTCGACCTGAATTCGCCTGGCCATCTCGGAGATCGCCTCTGTACGCGTCTTCCCAAGCTCAATCTGCTGCAAGACTTTTCCAAATTCCTCGGTCAGTGGGCCAGGCATCTTTAGGCCCTCGAAATAGCGCATCGCCGCACCGAACTCCAGGCCAGAACGCATGGCGCTGCCAATTAAGTCGATGGCAAACGGAAGCGCCTTTGTAATCTCAGTCTGCCTCCATTGCACATACCTGTCAAGTTCGGTCGACGGGTAAACCCAGCCAACAAGTCCAAACGCAAGAAGAAAAGCGACTCCCAAGGCTGGCTTAAGCCCAGGCACCGCCATCACCGCCAAGCCAACGGCAACACCGCCTGCAAGGAGCAATGCCTGAAGCGCAAAAACCTTTGCAGGGGTCAACGGAAGACCGGAAGCAAGAATCCACCGCTCGTATTTGATGCGCGTCACCTCAAAAGCCCTCGACAGAGGAACTCCGACCGGCATCTCGAATATTTCAACAACATTCCACAAGATGCGAAACACGAACGGCAACGCATTCCACGACACACCATGCCTATTCACGGCGGCAGAATCGTCCCTCTTCCAAAGCACGGCCGGCAGGACAAATGCCAGAAACACACATCCATACACGATCCATTTATCCATCAAAAAGTCCATTGATCAAACCTCAATCGTCACGATTTTACGGATTACGAAGAACCCTGCAACCTCAAGCACGACTACAGCCCCTATGGCAACCCATCCCGTTGTCGTCGTTACGAGAGGCCTCATCAAGTCCGGCTGGCAGAAATACAGCAGAACAAACGCAAACAGAGGCGCAGACGCCATCGCCATGGCCTCGAATTTACCCTGTGCAGTCAACGTCTTCAGCTTCTGCTGGAATTCCGTACGGTTGCGTATGGTATCCACTAGCTGCTCCATGACGTCGACAAGACTGCCTCCCGTCTGGGTCGTAAGGCGAATTGCGCTTGTCAGGAGATGCATGTCCTCACTTGGCATCCGTTCAGCAAGACGCGCCATGGCGTCAGTTATGCCCATCCCAAGCCTGTACTCACGAAGCACCACGGAAATCTCCTCGCGCATGACTCCGCCAAGCTGCTCGCTGACTTTCTCCAGCGCCTGGGCAAGAGCCATGCCGGCTTTCATTGCATTGGCAAGACCCATGGTAAGGTCGAGAATCCTGTTGCCGAAAGCCTTCTTCCTCTGGGACTCCCTGTATTTGGCAATCCACCGTGGGCCTAGCCAGGAAAGAAATGGGCTCCCGCCTGCCGCCTTGACGGTCTGCACCACCACCAAGACCGCGGCAACTACGGCGGCGAATACAAAACCATAGACGACAAATGGCTCTAACGCAAGTTTTGACATTACCACCTACACTTTCGGGACAAACACCGACATGTCGAGTTTCAAGACATTGCGCTTTCGCTGTTCATCGACAAACATTGGGATGTTGCCAGTCGCGGAATATTCCCCCCGTACCGCTCCGTTATCGCCGATGCCGGTCTGCCGGAATTCGAAAATGTCCTGCATCTGGATCACATCGCCTTCCCGCCCCGTCACCTCCACTATCTTCACGATCTTTCGGCTGCCATCACCAAGGCGGGACTGCTGCACGATAAGGTCTATTGCACTTGAAATCTGCTCGCGGATGGCCGACGAAGGCAAGTCGTACCCCGCCATCATTACCATGTTTTCAAGGCGGGAAAGCGCGTCACGAGGATTATTGGCATGTGCCGTTGTGAGCGATCCGTCATGGCCGGTGTTCATCGCCTGCAACATGTCCAGAGCCTCTGCGCCGCGGCACTCGCCGACAATGATGCGATCCGGCCTCATACGGAGGCAGTTGATGACAAGGTCGCGGATAGTAATGCGGCCTTTGCCCTCCACATTGGCCGGACGCGCCTCAAGCCGCACGATGTTGCGATGCGACAGCTTCAGCTCCGCCGAGTCCTCAACGGTCACGATCCTCTCTCCCTCCGGAATGAACTGAGACAGAATGTTCAATAGCGTAGTCTTTCCGGAACCGGTGCCGCCAGACACAAGTATGTTTTGCCGTGCCCGAACCGCCTCCTCAAGGAAAAGTGCCATGTCCTTCGTCATGGATCCGAAACTTATCAGGTCGTCAGTCGTTAGCTTCTTCTCCGAAAACTTGCGGATCGTAACCGACGTACCGTCCAGCGCAAGCGGCGGAACAACAGCGTTAACGCGACTCCCATCCGGAAGGCGCGCGTCCACCATTGGGCTCGCATCATCGACATGCCGCCCTAGCGGCTCGACGATGCGCTGAATTATCTGGACGAGATGCTTCTCGTTAAAGAACCTGACGCCAGTCTCGTAAAGCCGGCCCTTGCTCTCCACGAAAATCCGGTCTGGACCATTTACCATCACTTCCGAGATTTCAGGCATCCTGAGCATTGGCGTGATGGGGCCATACCCGACAAGCTCGTCAAGCAAGGCCTGTCGCAGCGCACGCAAAGGAATGTCGTCCGGAATCTCGTGCCGAACTTCTCGCATAACGCGATCCAGACACTCCTCCGCCTGTTGGGCGAGTGCCGCGTCGTTTAGCTTGTTGGCATTAGTCCCAAGGGGATCAATCTGCGACAGAACAAGATTATGTATGCGCGACTTTAACGCCATCATCTCATCTGTGCAAAGCAATGTGGCGTCTCTGAACGCAGAGGCGAAGTCGCCGTCCCTGAGAGCCCTTTCCGACAGTGCCATGCCCGCATTCTCGACAGTCCTCGCATGAGTCTGCGGCTCGGCATCCGCTATCGACAGCCGAAACGTGCCAATCCGGACACGATCGCCGAACTTTACAGGGACAGTTCCCGCCGTTCGCACGTCATTCACGTACGTGCCACCACGGCTGCCGAGATCCTCTATAAACAAATTGCCCTGGCTCACCGTAAGCCTTGCATGAACACGCGAGACAGACGAGTCTGCAAGTTCTATGTCGCTTGCCTTGTGCCGGCCGATCTGAAGAACGCCACCGGCGGAGGGCAGTTCAACGAACCGCTCTCCGCCGATGCCGACGGATGTTATCTTGATCCGCATCAGAACGTAAACCAGTTGAGCCAGCTCCAGAAGCCGCTGAATGGCTTGCGCTCCTCGATAACCTCGTCGGTCGTCTTCGAGCCCTGATCCTGCACCCGGATGTTTATCTCCTTGTCAACGTCGGGCTTGACGTCCTGCGTATTGTCCACGATCTCGGGGCAAACCATCATGACGAGGCGGCGGTCAGTGACGGACTTTCCGGATTCAGCAACGAACCAGTTGAGTATAGGCGTGTTGCGCAAGACCGGAAGTCCAGATGGCGGGGTGTTTTTGTCGACCATGTCCTTGAATCCGCCGATTAGGGTCGTCCGGCCTATGGGCAGGGATATTTTCTGCTTCGACGTGTCCTCCTTGCGGTCGTAGCTATCCTCCCCCAAGAGATAGACGATTGTCGAAATCGAGAAGTCAAAGTCGCACGACATAGTCGTCTCGTCAAGAAGTCCGCCTTTGGCGTTGATGATAAAACCATACGGAATCTCCTTCACGTCAGAATTGCCGACGAACGTAGAGCCAGGTCCGTTTGCGCCACCTGTCTTGACGTACCTTGTGCCGCCGCTCTTGAACTTTGCCCCTTCCGGATCCCAGCTCTCGAGCAGCGTATAACCAGTGTCGCTGACACGCGAGATGCCGTTTTGCTTGAGGAATCGCGCAGTGACGTCAAGCGATGCTCCTATGGACTGTCCGCGCGTGTTTACAGTCGTGCCGTGGACAAACTCACGGAGGACACCGAACGCACCATCAAGCCCGAGCACGCCGTTGCCTTGAACCGCATTTGGATTGCCGATCTGATCCAGGTCGCTCTCCCCGATTGCCATGTACGCCACACTCAGTCGGATGACTGGCTTGTCGATGTACAGTCCAAGAAGCGTGCTGATGGCGTATGGCGCCTTATCCTCAGGCATGTCGACGGGCTTCTTCCAATCATCGTCCACGTTCACCGACAGCCACGGCTCTGATTTCAGGATTGACAGGATCGACACCCTTTGCTGTTCATTCAGCAGCCTTGCCTGCACATTAAGAACACGCGTCTTCTTGTTGAGATCCAGCGCAACCGTACGATAGGGCCACTTGTGGTAATCACCTTCAAACCTCTTGAACTGCACCTTGAATTCAGCCTGCTCAAGGGTGTCCTTGAGACGAAGAAGTATTTCTGGGCCAGGATAGAACTTTGCGAAGTTCTTTATGGAATTCCCGTAGTTGGCGATAACCTTTGTCAGGTACTCCCACTTCTGTATGCTTGACACCTCGCCATCAAGTCTAATGAAGTTACCGCGAATCTCCGCCCTGACTTCGGGCACTGTGTCAAGATCCATCGTCAGAGTCTCGAGTACAGATGCCAAGTCGCCTACGACCGTTATCTCGTACTTCTGGGTCAAGCCGTTGTCGCCCGAAACATCAAGGTCGCAACGGCCACGCTTCAGCGCCGTCACGCGCAGGGACGTGCCGCCAAGCGCGTCTATCTTCGCCACGTCCTTGTTGGACGGAGCAAAGCTTTTGACAGCGAAAGGCGCCGTAATCGTTATGGACTCATTTTCCACGACAGAGATCTGCTCGATCTCCTTCGCGTGCGCGATGACAACAGAGGTGATAGTCACCACCATTGCGGCAATCTTACTCCATGTTTTCATTGGTTTCTCCTTAGTGTTTTATTTGTTAGACGTAGAATCGGGAAGCACAACCGGTTCGAGATTGGCCTTTATGCCGGTCTTCTTGTCGTTGAACGTGGCGTCGGTCACAATTCCAACGTCGCGACGCTTCAGAGCATGCGTATCACTCGCCCTACGCAGTGCAGGATACAGCTCCATCGTCCGTTGCGCGGCAATAAGCGTTGCCGACTGCTGCGGCGTAAGCGCTACGATAATCGTACCGTTGCCGCCAGCGTCCTCATCCCTGCGGATGGCGTCGCCCTTGCCGATGTCAAGGATGCGCACACATGGGAAAATCACACTTGTTGACCGCGATTCGACGACATCGGGCTGTTCGCTCGCATCGGTCTTCGGCACGATTTCCTGCGTCACAGACGTCGCAAGGATCGCGACCTCGTCTCCTGGCTGGAGGAATCTAACGAGCGAAGGGTCTGAAAATGTCACCGGCACGGCCCATTCCCCTTCTGCAAGCGCGCTGCTGAGACGAATCTCCATGCCTGCGACGTCACTGGAAAGGACATAGTCGTTGCGAGCGATGGTGCGCACAGACGTCTGCCCTATGACGCGATTGATTTGCGTCCATGGTATGGCCTTTGCAGGAATAGACGAAAGCTCAACACGCCGCTTCATCAACCACGACTCTTTTATCGCGCCATCTTTAGGAGTAATCTCCTTCGCGGCGGACACTACCCATACATACTGGTCTTCCTTCTCTCCTTCCGGAGGGCGTATCATGCGGCTTACGGAAAACACCGCGATTCCGCCCAAGACAATAGCTATTATCAGTGGTATTGTGTTTTTCATTATCTTTCCTTGATTCACTGTTTATTACGGCACGGACCGTGCCAGATCTACTGCCACTCCGCGAACGTATTGTATCACAATGTTATACACGAAAGCAAGGGCAGATTGACAAAAAATAATGTAGAATACACTATTATGATTGAAAAAAAGGGATCGGCTATTCCAGTTCGGTTAACAGGGGAGGAGAAAAAACTTCTTGCACAAATCGCCGAACGGACAGGCCTTACGTCTTCGACACTTGTACGACTTCTTATCAGTTCTCTGGTCGCATACTACAGGAAGAATGGGGACACTATAACCCTGCCGCTCTGCTGGGAACGGCTCATAGCCAGCCAGACCGACAATCACAACTGATATATTCACGAAATAACTCAACCACACGCCACAAAATTCACATGGGTCTTAAGCGCTTATGCCAAGAAAGCGACTTCACTTGCCATGAGCGTCGGAAGGGCCGCCCCTGAGGGAAAGGACAAACCGCGCGCCAGACGGAACGACAGGCGAAAGAACGACGTCGCCACCATGGAGACGCGCTATGCGGCGGGCTATCGCGAGCCCGAGCCCTGCGCCGCCCGTTTCCGCCGCGCGCGCAGGATCGACGCGGTGGAAACGCTCGAAGACCCGCTCCGCGTGTTCGGGCGGTATGCCGATGCCATGGTCTTCGACGACGAACGTCGCCCTGTGCCCCGAAACGGAGACGGAAACGGCGATGTCGGGCGACCCCGAATGGCGTATCGCGTTTTCCACGAGATTCAAGAGCGCCTCCGAAAGAAGCCGCGCGTCGACCTTCGCGATGCAAGGCGCATCGGGCGCGGCAAACGACAAGGCGATTCCAGCGGCTTCGGCGCGCGGGCGCAGCGATTCCACCGCCTCTCTGGCGAGGTCGACAAGGTCGGTCTTGGCAAGGTCGAGAACTTCCCCTTCGCGCTCAAGCCGTGCAAGGTCGAGAATCTGCTGAACGAGGGCATTGAGCCGCGTCGACTCCTTTGATATCATCGAAAGAAGCGGTTTCTGCGATTCGGAAACGCCGCCCTCGGAAAGCATCTCCGAAGCGCCGAGGATGCCGGTAAGCGGAGTCTTGATTTCGTGCGAGACGTCGGCCACGAACTCGCGGCGAAACTTTTCCGTCCGCGCGAGCTCGCGTATCCTGACGCGCTGGCGATAGAGCGCGAAGAAGAATACGAACACTCCCGCTGCGCCCGCGAGAGCGGCAAGGACGAACAGCCGGTACGTGCGACGGAAAGGAGCGAACACTTCCTTGCGAGAGCGGATAAGCCAGACGACATATTCACCGCTTGACGCTTCCGCGCTCAGCCAATGCTCCGTGGAGTCGACAGGGTTTCGCCTCGTGTCGAAGATGCGTCCGCCGCCGCTCGCCCGGACCGAAAGCTCATATCCGCGCTCACGGCACACGTCTCCGAATGCGCGTACGGCCGCGAAATCCTGCGTGCGCAGAGGCTCGGCGAGAGTCATCGCCGCGAGCTCGGCGCGCGTCTCAAGTTCACGCTTCGCGTCCATGTAAACAGAAAGTCTGTATACGCCGATACTGACGTAGAACGCCAAAACCAGGAACATGAACGCCGCAGCCGCTATGTACGGCGCAAGAGAAGAAAATATCTTTCCAAATTTCATCTCGCCAACTGACTCCTGACCCCTTCGTACTGATCCCTATCCAACTCTATACCCAACGCCTCTCACTGTCTCAATATGCTCGCCCCACTTGCCGAGCTTCTGCCTGAGCTTCGCCACCTGGACGTCAACTGTACGCTCGTCGGGCGGACGCGCGAAGACTCGCCCCCTGTGCGCGACGAGGCGGACAAGCAAATCGAATTCGCCCGGCGTCAAGTCAAGCGCCTTCCCGCGAAGCGTGGCGACGCGAGAGCCCTCGTCGACTTTAAGACCGTCGAAGTCCATCCCCTCGGTAACAGGCAGCCCCCTTCTCAAAACCGCCTTCACCCGCGCAAGCAGGACCTTTCTGTCGAACGGCTTCGTCACATAGTCGTCCGCGCCGGCGTCGAGGCCGCGCACAATGTCCTCGCTCGCGGTGCGCGCCGTAAGCATGACGATGCGCGTCGCCGCGAGCGCCGGCGTCTCGCGAATCCGTCTCGCAATTGAAAAGCCGTCGAGCCCCGGGAGCATTACGTCGAGTAGGACGAGATCCGGCTTGTCGCGCACCACCATCTTGAGCCCGTCGTCGCCGCGCGGCGACGACACGACGTCGCCGTAGCCAGCGCCGAGAAGCGCCATTTCGAGAAGCGCGCGAATGGTCGCGTCGTCTTCGACAATCCGTATCTTTGCGATTTCTCCCATGTCCTAAAGCGCTGAAAGGATCTTGCAGCCCCACTCGCGCGCCTTGTCGAACTGCGCGAAGGAATAGCTCTCGTTCGGGGAATGGATGCGGTCCTCCGCCTGTCCCCAGCCGACGATCAAGGGCGCCGCGCCAGATGCTTCGCGCAGAAGCGAAAGAACGGGAATCGAAGCGCCGCACCACTGGAACGCAGGCCCACGCGGATCCATTTCGGAAAGCACGTCCGACGCGAGCCGGAAGAGCGGAGAGGCGAGCGGAAGCCGGAACGCGGCGCTTCCCTCGACCACGTCTTCAAACATAAGCTTAAGCCCCTTCGGGCACCTGTCCTCGAGATGCGCACGCACCGCGGCAAATGCGCCGCGCGGCGACTGTCCGGGAACGAGACGCATCGATATCTTCGCGAAAGCGGACGAAGGTATTATGGTCTTGGATCCCGGGCCACCATAGCCGGAATGTATGCCGTTCACCTCTATCGTGGGCTCGAAGGAGTTGCGCTGAACGAGGGTCTTCCCCGTCTGTCCGCCGCACGGCTCGCAACCGATGTCCTCCTCAAGCGACTCGTAGGAAGGCCCGAACATCTCGGCCGTCGCGAGCTCGTCGTGCGTCGGATTCTCGATTCCGTCGCGAAACCCGGCGACTGCAATAGACCCGTCTGGGAAGTGAAGACTCGCCATGAGCTCTGCGATGCCCTGCGCAGGGCTCGGCGAAATGCCGCCGTATTCGCCCGAGTGGAGATCGCGGTTTGGTCCGGAAAGCCGAACGGTGAAATGGGAAATCCCGCGGAGACCGGCGATTATTGCGGGCCTCAAGCCAGAGGCCGCGGACGTGTCGCAGACGAGCAGCACGTCTGCGGCGAGACGGCGGCGCAACGATGGGACGAGCTCCGAAAGCGACTTGCTCCCCGACTCCTCCTGGCCGTCGAGGACTATCTTGATGTTGAGCTTCCCACCATCAAGCGCGAGGTAGTCGCGCATGCCGCACAAGAAGGCGAACGTCTGCCCCTTGTCGTCGTTTGCGCCACGGCAGTAAATGCGCCCGTCAATGACAGTCGGTTCGAAGGGGGGCGTCTTCCACTCTTCGATCGGGTCCGGCGGCTGGACGTCGTAGTGACCGTAGACGAGCACTGTCGGCGCGCCCTCCTCGCCCTTCCTCTCCGCGAACAGGACTGGCGGCGGGAGCGCCGCTCCCGACATGTCCACGCCGTCGCCAGGGTAAAGCATCTCCGCCGAGAAGCCAAGCTTCGACAGCCATTTGCGAAGCCACGACGCACAGGCGACGCACTCCTTGAGGCGAGCCGGGTCTGAACCGACCGTCTCGTATTTCAGAAGTTCGCACCACTCAGCTAAAACAGAATCTTCCATAAGAATGTCCTTTCTAAAATCAAGTATCCGCCGTGGAATATCTCCTGCTTGCCGAAATTCACCTTCTTCCTCCGATCTTCACGACTACGGCGGAATAGTTATCCTTCGCGCCACTCGCGACGACAAGCGAGCAAATGCGCCCAAGTATCTCCGTCGCCCCGCCTCCGGCCGCCACAGCCGCGGCAAGCCTCGACGGCGCGACAGCACCGTGGACGCCGTCTGAGCAGAGTAGCATGACGTCCCCTTCCTCGACATCGATCTTGCGCCAATCCACCTTGAGCCGCTCCTGCCCGACGCCAACGGCGCGCGTGAGGATGTGCGAGAGGGCGAGCGCCCGGACGTCCGCGAGCGGTTTCGCACCCTGCGGCAGACGATGCGAGAGAATCTCCGCCGTCAGCGTGTGGTCCCTCGTGAGCTGACGAAGCTTGCCGTCGCGCAGGCGGTAGACCCGACTGTCGCCGACATTTCCAACGGCCGCGATGCGCTTGCCGTCGCTGACGAGCACAGCCACGGTGGACCCCATCTGCCTGTAGCCGGCCGCCGCGGAGACTGCCCGTATCTCACCGTCGGCGCGGTGGATCGCGTCGTCGACGAGCCGCACGCGGTCTGCAAAGCTTGCACGTTCGTGCAGCACGGAATCGACGTTGCGGCAGACGGCGGCACTCGCCTCGCCGCCGGCCTCGCCGCCGCCCATCCCGTCTGCAACGCAAAAGACGAGTGTCTTCGGATCTGCGACAAGGTGATCCTGGTTTTCACGGCGCACAAGCCCGCATTCGCTCGTGAAAGCGACGTCGGTCTTGAATTTGCGCTGTGTGCCTACGAGTCCGAAAAGCATGGCGTCTACCCTCCTTTCGCAACTCTTACCAACGCGAGGACAAGCGCTTCGAGCGCAAGGAGCATTGCGGTAGCGGCGTACAGAACGCCACGATCGCGATACCACGGAATCCTGCCTGTGGCGACTGGTGCGACTGAAACAGCGTCTGCACCTGAATCGATCATTCGCACTATCCGCAAGAGCACGCCCGAAGCGGAACCGGGACGGTCGTCAGGATCGGGAAGCGTCATTTCGGAGACAAGTTCCGCAAGCGGAGCGGGGATTTCTGGGCGCAGGTTCCTCACGTCGGGGAACGCGCGTCCCTCTATCGCCTTTGCAAGGGTGTTCATCGCGTTTTCGCCGGCGTTGGGACGGCGTCCCACGAGAAGCTCGTAAAGCATCACACCAAACGAATAGATGTCCGCGCGGATGTCGACGGAATGCGAATCTATCATCTGCTCCGGAGCCATGTAGGCAGGCGTCCCGATCACTGCAGAAGCGCTCGTGGCGCGCACGTCGCCATCATGCTCAAAGCGGGAAATGCCGAAATCGGCAAGCTTCGCGACGCCGTTGGCCGCAAAGAGGACATTGTCCGGCTTGATATCGCGGTGCACCATTCCGTTGCGCTCGATGTGGACGAGCGCATGCGCTACGTCGCGCGCAATCGATACGGCCTTCCCGACCGGAAGGCCGCCCTTTGCCTCAGAGATAAGGTCCCTGAGCGAACCGCCCGGCATGTACTCCATGACATGATAGAAAAGCCCTGTCGCAGCGTCGCGCCCCGCGTCCCACACCTCGACGAGATTCGGGTGCCGCGTCTTCAAGGCAAAGTCCGCCTCGTTCCTGAAGCGCGTCTCGAACTTTCCGTCGTCGGAGGAGTCGGACGGAGCGAGGACTTTCAGCGCGCAGCGGACGCCCTTCGGGTTCTCCGCAAGCAACACAAGACCCATGCCGCCCGAACCGAGCCGCTTCACCATGCGAAGATTCCCGAAGATACCTCCGGGAACAAGCGAATCTCGCCAATCGCCGTCCATCAAGGAAATTATACCAAAAAAGAGCCCTTTGCGGGCCGTATGGAGTTTACTCATATTTTTTACTTACGGCGCATTTGCCGCGCAAAGTTTTTGGGTCGCTTCTTCAACCATACCTCAACCACGTCTCAACCACTCGCAAAAGGATTCGTGAGGCGGTGGCCGAAAGCTCCTCGGCGAATACGCCGTATCCATTCGCTCGGACTTTCGCTCCACCGCCTCACTGCCGCCGCACATCAGAGTCCTTTGCAAGCGAAGTGCAATCTGATTCGGGGTAAATTGCGGCGGGCGCGGTCGAACGCGCCCCAGAGATTCGAGGCCTCGTCGTGGGCGTCGTGCAGGACGACGGCTGATGCGTCGAGCTTTTGCGAAAGCCGGGCGGTGCGGCACATTTGCCGCACATCGTCCACGCAGATGTCGCGCAGCCGCGTCACGTTCGTTACCTTGCCCGCGACGCCCCGCCCCGTACCCTCGAAGAAAAGACAGAGATTCATCCTATGTAATTCCTATCGCGGCGGATTTGCCGCGACGC
>JAFQYM010000073.1 GCA_017406465.1 Kiritimatiellia bacterium
AAGCGAGGACACGCTCACCTGCGTGTACAAGGTCGTGGCCGGCGAGACGCCGTCGGGCGGTGCCCGCGTCTTCTCGAAGCTCAAGCTCGTCGCCGCCTTGAAGGAGGCCGACAAGTGGGTTCTCGTCAAGACGTGGATCGAAGAGCGCGGGTACTACGACTTCTACGTGGCGGCGCAGAACTTCCGCGAGGACAACCCGCTCTTCACTGAGGCGCTTGCCGCCATCAAGGGCTACGCCCGCATGACGGACGAGCAGGCCGAGGCGATCCTGTCGAAATGCATCTACGAGGAGTGACGGCGATGGCAGGCATTGACGAAATCAAGAGGCTCAAGGAACTCTGCGAGGAGTACGGCCTCGAGGGTCGGGAAATACTCGCCAGCCACACGGACGAGGATCTTGCTGGGATATTCAACGGCATCGGGCCGGAGGCGTTCCCGCAATGGCTCCGCACAGCCCTCGACGCCCTGCATCCGTCCCTCGCGCCCGTGGCGTTCATCCACGACGTCGAATGGAGCGAGTCGGACGGCTCGGAGGAGTCGTTCGCGGAGAGCAACGCCCGCTTCCGCAGGAACGGAATCAAGGTCGCCTGCGCCGCCTACGGGTGGTGGAGGCCGCGCCGCTACAAGGTCATGTGGGATGCCTGGAAGTTCGCGCGCATCTGCCAGCGCTTCGGCTGGTCGGCGTGGCGCGCGCCCTACGAGGCTCGGCAGGAAGGCGGTGAGGCATGAGGCGGCTTGTCCCTGTCCTGTGCGGCGGAGTTCTCGCCGCCGTCCTCTCCGGCTGCGCGTCGCAGACGATCACCGAGCGGCACTATTACGAACCTACGGAAACGACCGCGCTCAAGCGCGAAGACGGCTTGACCGTCGGGGCGGTGAAGTCCGAGGTGATAAAGACGGGCGCTCCGGACTGGAGCGACTCGAAAAGCATCAGTCTCATCAGCGTCGGCAAGTGACCGGCGCGATGCGTAAACCCAAAAACCACAACAGGAGAAATCCACAATGAACGGAAAGATCAACACGCCTCGCACCGTGTGCAAGGCCATCGTCGCCGTGGCAATCGCGGCAATCGCCGTGGCGGCCATCATCGGCTGCTCGTCCCTGGGCGGAGGCTCGCGCAGGCAGAACATCGCCACGGTCATCCAGACCGCCTACGACCTCGGCGGACGCGAGGCGGTCTCGAACAAGATCGAGTCGCTCGTAGCGGAGGGAAAGCTGACCCCCTCGCAGGCGGTTCGCCTCCATGCGCTCGCCCAGCTCGCCTACGAGGGAATCATGGACGATCTCGCCATGGGCGACGGCGCGGCCACGAACGCGGCACCTGCGTCCGCCTCCCAAGGTGGATGCACCGGTTGCTCTCTCCCCGATGCCAGCGGCGGCTCCGGGAGCGACTGCAACGAGGATGCGAACTGAAATGCGCCTGTCACCGAAGGTGATCAGGTTGCCCGACGAGCGTAGCGAGGAGCTTTTGCGAAGCAAAAGTCTCAAGAGGCCGCGCAAGTGCGATGCCTGCAAGGACGCGAAATAGCGAAAGGCGGTCACGTCGTTCTTCGGAGCGGCGTGACCGCCTTTTTCGTTTACGCCGGCCTCGCGGGGGCCGCGAATCGAGACCCTATCCCATCGTCCGACAGTATGCCGTAATAGCAGTCGGAATATCAAACGGGAAAATAATAATTTATTTTCGCGCTCCCTCTGGCTATCCCCGGCGTATTACGGCATCATGTGTTCCAGAAAAACAAAGCGGCGGATGGTCCGCCGCGAACAACAGGAAAGGAAAACGAAAATGCCAAAAGCAAACGGAATAAACCTGACGGCAACGGAGCGCCAGCACCTCGCCGACGCCTTCGACGCCATCATGGGCGTCGCCTCCGAGTTCGGCCCGGAGTTCTTCGACGCCTACCACAAGAGAGGCGGCGACGGACTCTTCGGCGAGCTTGAGAAGATTTGCATCAAGCTCGCCCCGGAGGAGATGAAGGCGGTGCTTGGATGAACAGCGATGTCCTGCGCCTCGGCGGTTTCGCCGAGGCCGGGACACAGAAAGGAAAACGAAAATGAATACCGTAAGTTTTGATGCAGTGGTCGCCGACCTTGAGGCGCATCCCGCGAAGCGGATCTTCTGGAGGGCGGGCTGGGCATATCGGGGAGCGAGGGAACGCGAGATAAGCCGCGCCCCGCACGAGCCGAAGACCGTCATGAAGAGCGACGGCTCGGACGGATGCCGCATGGTTCCGACGCTGATCCGCGACTGGAAGGACGAGCTGAAGGCCTGTTTCCGCTGGGCTTGCGTAGTCGAGCTTGACGCGAACACGGATGCCGAGATGCACCTCAACGGCCTCTCCTGCAACGACATGGAGTAGGCGCGGAAGCCGCCGCCGCAGAACGCCATTCTGCGGCGGCTTTTTCCGCCTTGAAAAAATCTTCATAAATCTTCGGAGGGGCCGTTGCTATCCCTGGCGTATTACGGCATCATGTGTTCCAGAAAAACAAAGCGGCGGATGGTCCGCCGCGAACAACAAGAAAGGAAAAACGAAAATGACGGAAGAGCAGAAAAACGAATGGGCAGCGATGGAGGAGCGGCTGATGCCGGCCTCCGGCAAGGCCGAGACGGTGGCGGGCGAAATCATCCGCGCCGTCGACCGCATCTGGTACCGCTGGTACAACGACGGCGACAAGATCAACGTCGGCTACGGAAAGGAAACCTGCAACGGCACCGCGAGGTTCCTTGAGAAGATTCGCGGCTCGGAATTCCCCGCCGAGGTCTGGAACGGATGCCTCAACGACGACAGGTACACGGAGTTCACCGACCGCCTCGTCGACGAGATGTACGCCTTCATCAAGGCTCGCCCAGAGCTGGAGACGACGCCCAACGCCGAGGACTCGCGGATGGACTTCATCGACGACGACCTCGACCGCGACGAGGAAGAGGAAGAAGAGTACGAGGACTGAACGCGAACGCCGCGCCCTCCGAGCGGGGGCGCGGCAAACCCGAAAGGAAAACCAAGATGGAAATCACGCAGAAAGAAATCAACAGGATGGCCGACAAGGTCGGCAAGGTGTCCGAAACCCTGCGCGAGGTGAACGCGATGGCGTTCCGCCTTGCGAAGGAGGGAAACCGCAACGGGGTGTTCCAGTTGCGCGGCGCGTTCTCCGGAACGCTTGCGGCGGCGCAGACCGCCGACGGATTCCTCTCGGGCCTCGTGCAGATCCTCGACTGACGAAACCTCGTCCCGCGCCTCGGCGGAAACGCCGAGGGCGGGATGCAACCGAAAGGAAATGAAAATGGCAAAGGCAAAGGTTCTGAAAATCCCCGCAAGGGGCGAGTGGGCTTTCGCGGAGGTCGAGACCGACAAGGACGGCGTCCTTCCTGTGGAGGCGTTGCAGGACGCGGTCGGTGGCTGGTTTGAATGCTGGCAGCTCGGCGAGGTCGGATTCCCGCGCCTCGATATGTTCCTCAACGAGGAGGGAAAGCTCGACGGGCTGTCCTTCAACGTCGTGGCGACGAGGCTTTCGGGAATCCTCGTTCACGACGATTGCATTGTTGGGGACGTCGTAGTCTGCGCCCACAACGATGAATCCCAATCCGTTGGACTTTCCGACAAGGACGAGCTTTCGCTTCGCCGCCGCCTCGCGGAACTTGGATTCTGAACCGGCGGGAACGCCGGAGCGAAAGCAGGGAAACGCCCTCTCCGCGAACGACGCGGGGAGGGCTTTTTTCGTTTCAGGGATGCTCGCCGAATGCGTCAGCTTCGCTTTTCGTCCCATTGATTATAAGCGATATTTTCGCCTGAAAAAATAATGAAAATATATCGAAATACCCCGTTGCTATTATCCGCAGGGTACGGCATCATACAGGCAGAAAAAAACAAAGCGCGGGAAGGCCCCGAGCGAAACGAAACAAGAAAGGAAAAAAACGATGACGATAACAGAAGCAGAGATGGCGACCCGCACCTTCGGGTGCGAACTCGAGTACGAGGGGATCAGCCAGGCAACGGCGGCCCAGACGGTCGCCGAGGTCACAGGCGGCACGACAAGGTACGTTGGCGGAGCCTATGGAACGTGGGAGGTGACGATGCCCGACGGACGCAAGTGGAAGGTGGTCAGCGACGGCAGCCTCGAGGGAACCTCCTCCGAGACGGTCACGCCAGTGATGACGATTGCCGACCTCGACACCCTGCAG
>JAFQYM010000058.1 GCA_017406465.1 Kiritimatiellia bacterium
GGGGGCGTGTGATTCTTCCTCATCCTCAACATCACCCAATGTTTTCAGGCACAACCACTCGCTGAAGCCCGCTTAACAGGCCTTCTCTTCCCATTCCGCTTTTGCTAACTACAGTTGTCCGCTTTTGCTTTCACCGCGACATCCCCGAAATTTTCTGGAGTTTACCCATTTTTTAGCTTCTGCCGGTCCGCCCCTCGCCAAAGCCGCCGAATTTAACTGGTATACTTTTAGCCGGGTGTTCGTTGGTAAGTCGGGCGGGGGCCTCAAAAAGCCCCACAAGCCCGACTTATCAACAGCAGACGGCTAAAAGTATACCAGTTTCTTTTTGTCAGGAGAAAACTCCCATTTCACTTGTCAAAACGCACATCATCCTTTATTTATCGGGGTGAGATGCACTTTGACAGTCAAAAAATGGGTAAACTCCAGTGTCTGCTCAGCTCAGCGCTGGCGGCGGAAAAGGTAGATGCCGACGGCGAGGAACACGAGATGCGGCAGAACCGCTGCGAGGATAGGCGGGATCCAGCCTACGTCGGCCCCGACCATGCCTCCGATCACGAGCGCGTAGAACGCGAAGAACATGACAAGCGCCCCGACGATGCCCTTGAAGACGCTCTGCCGCCCCGAGGCGATTCCCGCCGGAATCGCGAAAAGCGTTATGACGAGGCAGGCGAAGGGAGCAAGCATCTGCGCCCACATGTCGTACTTGTATTTCCTGCGCATCTTCTCGGAGAGGTCGGGGTGGTGCTTCAAGTACCGCATTCGGTCAACGACGGAGTTGTACGCCCAGTCCCTGTTCTGCATGATGAAGTCGCTCGGGCGCTCCTCGAACTGCGGAAACGACCTCGTCGAGAGGGCGTCGAGCTCGGGCGTCGGAGAGGCGATCTCGCGCCCCGATGCGTCATAGTGCTGGACTGTTACGCCGGTCATCCACCACTCGCCGTCGAGATAGTCGGCGCGCTCTGCCGAGACGTTCATGAGCCGTGCGCCGTTTGGCCTGTCGACCGTGACGCGCACGTCCTTCAAGTGCTCGCCGTTCGCATCGAGCATGACGTCAATCGACCAGGTCCTGTCGGCCTTGGCGTTGCGGAAGACGATGTTGTCGGCTCGAGCGGCCTTGGCGATGTCGAACCTCTCGTTGCGGAGCTGCTTCGCCCACTGCGCGATCCTCGGCACATACCACTCGTCAACCCACGCGACGAAACACGCCATCGCGAACGCGACGACGAGAAGCGGCTTCACGATCGTAAAGAACCCTATGCCGTTCGCCCGCATAGCGATGATCTCGGAGTGGCGGCAAAACGTCCACATGGTGTAGAGCGTCGCGAGCATAAGCGCGGCTGGCGCGAGGTACTGGAAGAACGGCGCGAGATATCCGCAGAAATACTTTACGACGATGAACACCGGCGGCTTTGCGTCTGCAATGCGCGAAAACGATCCCGAGAGCTCGAAAAGAACATATATCGAGACGAACCCGCACAGACAGTAGAAGAGCGGGACGAGGAACTCGCGGAAGACGTATCGCGTCAGGATTCGCATGACGTAGATATTATATCATATTGGCGGATTAGCGGCGGCCGATCGTGGCGAAGTTGGCGGCGGCCGAAGGCTCCTCCTCATGGACCCTCGGCGAATACGCCGTATCCATTCGCTCGGACCTTCGCTCCGCCGCCACTTCGATCCTTGCACTCCTAATCTGGATCCTCGCCGAGGACGCCGCATCCTCTCGCTCGAGCCTTCGCTCCGCCGCCAACTATGACAAGGCGCCAGTCAAATCGGAGACGGAGGCAAAGCCGTGGCGCTCGCAATAGGCGACTACTCCATCGTAGACTTCTGCGACGACGCCAGGATTGGAGAAGGTCGCCGTGCCGACCGCGACGGCCGTCGCGCCGGCAAGGAAGAACTCGACCGCGTCCTTTGGCTCATAGACGCCGCCCATCGCGAGAATCGGGAGCTTCGTCGCCCTGTGCGCATCGTGAACGAGCTTTACGGCGGCGGGATGAATGCCACGCCCCGAAAGCCCGCCAGTCACGTTTGCAAGCACCGGCACACGCTTTTCTATGTCGATCACCATCGCGGGGATCGTATTGATCATCGAAAGCGCGTCCGCGCCAGCATCTTCGCATGCCTTGACATAGGGGACGATAGACGGCACGTTCGGCGCAAGCTTGACGATGAGCGGAAGCTTCGTCGCCTTCCTCACGGCGGAAACGACCTCGGCGAGCACCTTAGGATCTTGTCCAAAAGTGTGCCCGCCCGCCTTGACGTTCGGGCACGAGACGTTCATCTCGACCGCGTCGACTGCGTCGCCCATCTGCGCCGCGACTTCGGCATAACCCTCGATGGACGCGCCCCAAATGTTGGCGATGAGCGGCACGCCCTTCACCTGCTGGCGGTACCACGGCACGGTGTACTTGAGGAAATGCTCCACGCCAGTGCCCTGAAGCCCTATCGCGTTGACAAGGCCTCCCGGCACCTCGGCGTGGCGCGGCATCGCGTTGCCGGGCCACTGCTCGACACGAATTCCCTTCGCCGTCACCGCGCCGAGCTTCGAGTAGTCGACTGCACCGAGATACTCGAACCCATAGCCAAACGTCCCGCTCGCCGTCGCGAGGAACGTCGGCATCTCAAGCCCGCCAAGATTGACCTTAACGTTTACCATACAAGATCCTCCGCCGCGAAAACCGGGCCCTCGATGCAGCAGCGGGAATTGCCGCGCACCGTCTTCTGGATGCAGGCGTAGCACGCACCGACGCCGCAGACCATGTGCCTGTCCATCGAAATCCACCCCTTCGACTTCGTTCCTGTCGCGCGAAGCGCAACAGCCTTGAGCATCGGGTCGGGACCGCAGGCGAACAGCTCAAACTTCTCGCCCGCAGTCTTGATGCGAATAAGCTCGTCGTCGAGCGGATCGGTAACAAGCCCCTTTGTGCCGAAGCTGCCGTCGTTTGTCGCAGCGTGGACTTCGACGCCAAGCTTCTCAAAGCGATCAAGCGCAAGAAGATCGTCTTTCGTCCGTCCGCCGACAAAGAGACTCGGCTTTACGCCGACAGTGATGAGTCGGCGGGCGAGGAAGTAGAGCGGCGCTACACCAAAGCCGCCGCCAACGAGAAGCGCCGCGCCGTTGCACTTCAGCGGGAAGCCGTGCCCAAGCGGGCCAAGCACCGAAACGACATCGCCCGGCTTCACGGCATTGAGCGCAGCGGTGCCACGGCCAATCGTCTTGTAGAGAAGCTCGAGCCGCCCTTCCTCGGCGTTGAAAATCGAAAACGGGCGCCTCAACGCGCTCGCCTCCAGCCCAGGCACGCGAACATGCACGAACTGCCCTGGCTCGGCCGTCTCGGCGATTTTGGGAGCCTCGAACGAGATGAAGCGGTAGCCGCTTCCAAGCTCGCGATGCTCGATTACTTTGCATTTCTCGTCAGTCATAAAAGGTTGAAAAGTTGAAAGGTTGAAAAGTTGAAGTTTGACACCACTGCCGACTATCCTCTAACTCGTTGCATCACTCCCTTAAGGCTCGTCCACATTTCACGCTTGAGCTTCATAAGCGCGGGTGTTACCGTTCCGAAGCGAAGGATGTATTCAGGCGAATAGGTGACGAGAACATCCTCGCCTTCTCGGCCGCGAAGCCACTGCCCGGGGGAGCCGCGCATACCTGGATACCACTTCTTCATCGCCTCCGAGCCAAGGACGACATACATCTTCGCCGGCGGCTTCTCGCCAGTAAACACGATTGGCGCAGACTCTGGCGTCTCGTGCATCGCCGTCACAATCTTCGCCATCATCTCGATGCCACTCGGCGACAGCGGCCCATCATGAAGGAACGCGAAAGAGAGTGAGGGAGTGGGGGAGTGGGGGATTCGAGCCGTGTAGAACGTGTAGAGCGTGTAGAGGGAGAGAGTGGGGGAGTGGAGGAGTGAGGGGGCGAGGCCAGCAACGCCCTATCAAGCTCGACAACCTTGACGCCAAGCTCGCGCTCAAGCTCGAGCTCGGCCTCAAGGCCGTCTAACAGATATTCAAGCGCTGTCACGCCACCTATTTAGCCATTCTTCTTTGGCTTGTTGAACCCGTAGGGGTTCTTCTTCTGCCAACGCCACGCATCGGCGCACATCTCGTCAATGCCGCGCTCGGCCTTCCAGCCAAGCTCCTTCGCGGCCAGCGACGGATCGGCCCAGCACTCCGCGATGTCGCCAGGGCGGCGAGGGCAAATCTTGTAGGGCACTGGGCGCTTCGACGCCTTCTCGAACGCCTTGACGACCTGAAGGACGGAATATCCGTTGCCAGTGCCGAGGTTGTAGATCTTGAGCCCGAGCTGCGGGTTCTTCTCGAGCTTCTCGATCGCCTTGAGGTGGCCGATCGCGAGGTCCACGACGTGGATGTAGTCGCGGATTCCCGTGCCGTCGGGCGTCGGGTAGTCGTTGCCGAAGACATTGAGTTCGGCGCGACGGCCAACTGCGACCTGCGCGACGTAGGGCAGAAGGTTGTTGGGAATTCCCGCGGGATCCTCGCCGATGAGCCCAGACTTGTGGGCGCCGATCGGGTTGAAGTAGCGGAGAAGAATCACATTCCACTCTGGATCGGCCTTCTGGACATCCTTGAAGACCTGCTCCATCATGAGCTTCGTCCAGCCATAGGCGTTCGTGCAGCCAGGCGTCGGGAAATCCTCGCGGATCGGCACGCTCTTGGGGTCGCCGTAGACGGTCGCGGAGCTCGAGAACACGATGTTCTTGCAGCCGTGGTCGCTGAGGCACTGGAGAAGCGTGAAAGTGCCGCCGAGGTTGTTGTTGTAGTACTTGAGCGGAATCTTCGTCGACTCGCCGACGGCCTTCAACGCCGCGAAGTGAATCGCCGCGCCAAAGGGCCCTTCCTTGTCGAGGACGGCGTTGAGCTTCTTCGCGTCGCGGATGTCCACCTTGTAGAACGCGACGGGCTTGCCCGTGATCTTCTTGACGCGCGCAAGCGACTTCTTCGAACTGTTGCAGAGGTTGTCCACGACAACAACGTCGTGCCCCGCGTTCAGGAGCTCCACTACGGTGTGGCTGCCGATGTATCCGGCACCGCCTGTTACTAGAATCTTCATCGTTTGGTCCTTTCTGTTTAAATCTTTATGTGGGCTATTTTCCGACGTTGAGAACGCGGAAGCCAATCTTCTTTAGCGCGCAGGCATCTAGGCAGTTGCGCGTATCGAAGACGAGCGCAGGCTTTCGCATCGACTTGAATATCTTCTCCCAGTCGAGCGCCGGATACTCCTTCCAGTCGGTCATGAGGAGAACCCCGTCCGCATCCTTCGCGGCCTTGTACGGATCCTTCTCCCACGTGATGCCGTCAAGCCCCGCGAGGTCGCGCTTTCCGTTCTCTATCGCCTTGGGGTCGGTGATCGCGAGCCGGACATGCTCTTCGTTAAGAAGCCGCGCGACATATCCGGCGGGCGTCTCGCGCGTGTCGCCGGTGTCCGCCTTGAACGCGAAGCCGAACATCGCGATCTTCTTGTTCGCGAGCGTGTTGAACATCGCCTTGAAGAGGCGCGAGACGATGCGCTCCTGCTGGTGGTCGTTCATCTTGATGACGCCCGACCAGTATTCCGCCGCGGTGTGGAGCCCGAAAGTCTCGCAGAGATAGACGAGGTTCAGGACGTCCTTCTTGAAGCAGCTGCCGCCGAAGCCGGGACCCGCCTTGAGGAACTTGGAGCCGATTCGCCTGTCCGCGCCCATCACGCGGGCGACCTCGTCGATATCTGCGCCAGTCGCCTCGCAAAGCCCCGCGAGCGCATTCACGGAGCTTACGCGCTGCGCAAGCATCGCGTTCGCCGCGAGCTTCGTGAGCTCGGCACTCCACACGTTCGTCGTGAGTATCTTGTAGCGCTCGACCCACTTGCCGTCCTTGCCCGCGTATATGTCGCAGATTTCGCGGACGGCCGCCCTTCCCTCAAGCGTCTCCGGCCCGCCGATCAAAACGCGGTCTGGGGAGAGCAAGTCCTTTATCGCCGTTCCCTCGGCGAGAAACTCGGGGTTCGAAAGCACGGTGAAACGAATCCCCCGTTCCCCGTTCCCCGTTCCCCCATTCAGAATCGCCTCCATCGCGGCGGCGGTGCGGACGGGAAGCGTCGACTTCTCGACAACGATCTTGTCGCCTTCGGCATAGCCCTTGATCTCGCGCGCAGTCGCCTCCCAGAACTGTAGGTCGCTCGCCCTGCCTGCGCCACGCCCGAACATCTTAGTCGGGGTATTGACGCCGACGAAGATTATGTCGCACTTCTTGACGGCGGACTTTATGTCGGTCGTGAAGAAGAGGTTCTTGCCGCGCACTTCCTTCACGACGTCGACAAGCCCCGGCTCATAGATGGGGAGAGCGTAGTTCTTTGAGTTCCACGCCGCGATGCGCTTCGCGTTGATGTCGCAGACATAGACCTTACGGTCGGGGTTCATCTTGGCGATGACGGCCATTGTCGGCCCGCCGATGTACCCCGCCCCGATGCAGACGATATTCCTGTTCATGGCCCTATTATACCAAATCTGCATGGAAGGTCCAAGCCGCAGCCGACCCTAGAGCAAGTTGCGCTGGATCTTGCCGGAGATCGTCTTCGGCAGCTCGTCGCGGAAGACGACGATGCGCGGATACTTGTAGGGAGCGGTGTGCTCCTTGACGTACCGCTGCACTTCCTCCTTGAGCGTGTCGGTGCCGTGCACTCCCTTGACGAGCACGATGGACGCCTTCACGACCTGTCCACGCACGGGATCCGGCGCGGCGGATACGCCGCACTCGAGAACGAACGGAAGCTCCATTATGACGTTCTCGATTTCCGCGGGGCCGATGCGGTAGCCCGACGACTTTATGACGTCGTCTGCACGGCCGACGTAGTGGTAGTATCCGTTCTCGTCCTTCCACGCGAGATCGCCCGTGTGGTAGAAGCCGTGACGCCACACCTCGTCCGTCTTCTCCTCATCCTTGTAGTAGCCGAGGAAGATGCCGGGATGCGGGTTCTTGCGGTCGGTGCGAATGACGATCTCGCCGTTCTCGCCTGCGGGCACCGGGTTGCCGTCTGTGTCCACGAGATCCACGCCATAGTCGGGAACGGGCTTGCCCATCGACCCTGGCTCAAGCTCGTCGCCAAGGAGGTTCGCGAGCGAAAGCGTCGTCTCGGTCTGGCCGAAGCCCTCGGCTATCTGGAGACCTGTCGCACGTTCGAACTGCGTCCATACCTCGGGGTTCAGCGCCTCGCCCGCCGTAGTTGCGTGGCGGACGGACGTGAAGTCGTACTTCGAGATGTCCTCTTTTATGAGCATACGGTAGATTGTGGGCGGTGCACAGAACGTCGTGATGTTGTACTTCTCGAACATCGGCAGCACCTTCTCGGCGTCAAAGCGCTCGAAGTCGTAGGTGAACACCGCGCCCTCGCAGAGCCACTGCCCGTAGAACTTGCCCCAGAGCGCCTTGCCCCAGCCGGTCTCGGAGATCGTGAAGTGGAGCCCGTCGCGTTCAACGAGATGCCAATACTTCGCCGTCACGTAGTGGCCGAGCGCGTACTTGCAGCTGTGGAGCGCCATCTTGGGGTAGCCAGTCGTGCCGCTCGTGAAGAACATGAGCATCGGGTCGTTTCCGTGCGGCGAGTCGGCGGTACGCTCGAAGACGTCGGGGAAACCGGGAACTTCGGCGTTGTAATCGTGCCAGCCCTCGCGCTTGCCGTAGACGAGCACCTTGACGAGCTTCGCGCCGATTTCCTTCTCCGCGGCATCGGCCTCGATCGCCACATCGCCGTCGCCAGTGCAGAAGATCGCCTTCACGTCGCCCGCCTGGAAGCGGTACGTGAGGTCATGGCTCTTGAGCTGGCTCGTCGCGGGAATCGCGATTGCGCCGAGCTTTTGGCAGGCGAGCATCGTCGGCCAGAACTGGAAGTGGCGCTTGAGGATGAGCATCACCTTGTCGCCCTTCTTTATCCCGAGCGACTGCATGTAGTTGGCGACGCGGTTGGAAAGCTCCATCATGTCCTTGAACGTGAAGCGCCTCTCGCGCATGTGCGCCGAAACGTGGAGCATCGCGAGGCGGTTCGGATCCTTCTTCGCGATCTCGTCGACGATGTCGAACGCGAAGTTGAACTCGTCGTCGTGCTCGTAACGGATGTGGGCGAGCTTCCCGTTTTCGTCCTCCTCGCACTTGACGAACTTCTCGGCAAGCAGCGGCTCGTTCGGCTTGCGGCGACGCATTCTGACCATCGGGAGCGACTGCTCCTCGGTGTTGCCCGCCATGATCATCGCGATAAAGGTGCACTTCTCGCCGCCGACCGCGATCATGCCGTGGGGCGTCGAGGACTTGTAGAATATCGAATCGCCGGCGTTGAGCGTTTCCTCGTGGTCGCCCACCTTGACGCGCATCGAGCCGGAGACGACATAGTCGAACTCCTGGCCGTCGTGGGTCGTCGTGTGGATGGGCATCTTCTGCTGACGCTCGTCGTATTCGTAGGTGACAAAGTAGGGCGTCGCAAGGCGACCCTTGAACATCGCAGCCATGTTGCGGATGAGGATGCCCTGCTCGTTGACGGTGACGGGGCCTTGACCGGCGCGGTTCACCTGGAAATGCGAGAGCTTGGCGGAATGGCCTTCAAGAAGCGCGGTGATGTCAATGCCGAACGCAAGCGCACACTTGTGGAGGAACGTGAACGGCGGGTCCATGTGCCCGGACTCGATGGCAATGTAGTCCCTCTCGGGGACCTCCGTTAGACGCGCCATGTCGGCCGTCGTCTTGCCACCGATCTCGCGCAGTTCCTTTATGCGCGACGATATCTCCTTCAGTTCGTTCATTTTTACCTTTCGTGTTTTTTTGCGGTCGCCATTATGCAGAAAGGCGAATCGCCGTTTTGGTGATCCGCCTTTTTACTTGGGTGCCTTGGGTCTGTTGTCGAACTATGCAACTGAACGCCCGGCGGATCTGCACCCGTCAAGTCCAATGATAATTCGAATGATGATGTTTCTTGTCATCGGCGCGTATTATACCATATTTGTCCGCCGCGTGCGTAACTTTATGGTACGAATTGCAATTTTTTTGAACGCCGCGAAATCATTCAGCATAGGCACCGCATGGGCGCGGGCCAGAAGGATAGGGTTTGCCATTTATGTCGGCCGGCACGCACTGGAGAGGAACACCATGCTTCAGCGCCGGCGAAACCAACAGAACCAACAGGGTCAGACTTGATTACCACAGTAGATTGCCACAGTAGGTTTTCCTTGTCATAGCGGCGTAACCTTTTCGATTCGCCGCTTGCCCTCCTTCAAACGCGCGGTGGGCGACACGACTGTTCAGGCGACAGCACCAATTTGGAAGATTTATCCTGCAATGTCTCATGCTGAGCAGTATATCATAAACTCCCACTACTGT
>JAFQYM010000059.1 GCA_017406465.1 Kiritimatiellia bacterium
CACGACTGAACCCTCTTTGACGGGGATGTTCGTGCCATCGACCTGATATTCGCCCTCTCCTGAAAGGAAGAAGTACAGCTCTTCGTGTTCCTTGTGCGTATGGTAGAATCCGCCCTCCGTGCCGGGGGCGAACACTTGCAGCGAGAAGTCCGCGCCGCCAGCCTTGACTGCAGTTCCGCCGAACACCTTGCCCGGAATCTTCACATCTGGGCCAAGCTCAAGTACATAGTCCTTGATCTCTGCAAGCGGGCCAAGGTCGATCGCCGTCGCATTGGTGATGTCCGCTGTTGTCTTGATTTCTTTCATTGTCTATTTCCTTTCTTGTTTCTTTGTCTTATGCCAAATTCGCAAAGGTAGTTTTACCGTTCACCCAAGTACGCGCTTCTGCTGTTCGGCGTCGTAGCGGTCGCCGATGACGGGGATGGCCTCGACCGAGCGCTCCAGTTCGGCGGAGGAATGCCTGTGGGAGTGTGTGCCGTCCGTTCTGAAATGGTCGTGTCCGTGGGTATGCGTGATTGTATGCGTGTGGACGTAGCCGCCAGAAATGCATAGAGTATGGCTCTCATGGAAGCGCGCCGATGCCTTGCAGGATGCCCGCGATGCCAACCGCTGCGACGTCCTTGTATATCTTGCCGTCGGCGTCGAACGAGTAGAAGTTCATGACCGTGGTCGAGAAGCGGCGTCCGTTCGGCTGAAGTCCTGCGAACGGCGCTTCGCCGCTGAACGTGCCGGAGCATTCCCACTGGACGGCGACCGTCTTCTCGTCCGCCACCATGTCGACAAGCTTCCACTGCACATCCGGGAAACTCTTCCGCATGAGGCTGACGACGCTCAGGTATCCTTCCGCGCCGTAAAGCGGCGTGGGCGAAACGGGCGTATCGAACGCCGCCGTGTCCGCAATGAGTTTGCGCCCAAGCTCAAGGTCATTCGTGTTGATGCACTTCTCGAAGAGGCGCATCGCCGCTTGATTGCGGTTGATTGCTCTGTCTTCCACAGGCGGCCCGGCGCAAAGAAAGCCCGCTATCGCATATCCGAGAAGACATATCGCCCATGCCGTGAGTATCCACTCCAGAATAGAATGAACGACTCTTGCCAACTTCTGCGGACACGCATGAACATTCAGCGGACGATGCAGAATCCATATCGCCGCAAAGAGCGCGACAAAGCCGACAATGGAAACAGCGAAATATATCTCACTATTCATGGTCACTGCCTTTCAATCAGCGTATGAAGTGCATTGGTTGCCAAGGTTCGTCGGCGGAGCGGGGGATTGCGTCGCCACGCTTGAGGTTCTTGAGGAGCCACGCCATGTTGCGTCCGAGCGTGCGCATCGTCTGCATGCCCTCGACGTCGCGTTCGCACTCGCCCTCCTCGCGCCCGAACGTCACGTTCCAGTACTGCGACGTGACGACGGGGCAGCTCAGCATCTCGAACGGCATGTTCATGCACTGGTACGCCGCCGTCGATCCCCCGCGGCGGCATACCGCTACGGACGCGGCGGGCTTCGCCTTGACGAACTCCGTGCCCGCGAAGCAGACGCGCTGCCAGAGAGCGAGGAACGCGCCCGCCGGCTGCCCGTAGTAGACCGGCGAGCCGACGACGATTCCGTCCGCCTCCTTCAGCTTCTCGATGATACCGTTGGCCGCATCGTCGCCGAACGCACACTTTCCGAGGTTCTTCGCCCTGCACTGGCCGCAGGCAACGCATCCGCGGACGGGCTTGTTTCCGACCCAGGCCGTCTCCGTTTCGACGCCTTCCGACGCAAGCGTGTCGGCGACTTCCTTCAGCGCACGGGCTGTGTTGCCGTTCGCGCGCGGACTTCCGTTTATCAATACTACTTTCATTGGCGTTTCCTTTCGTTCAGCTGGTTCATGCCTCCGCCGTCACGTCAATCAGCTCGTAGCGCGGATTGCCCATCTTCAGTTCGCGCATAGCCGAAAGCTGGCGAAGGCCATGGCGCGATTCCATGCGCTCGACAAGGTCCTTGTTCGACGCCGACGAATAGACGAGATCCACGCTCGCCTGGTCTATGGCCAAGATGTCCGTGGAGGCGAGGATGCCGATATCGGGGATTGTCGGCTCCAGCGCAGCCACGCCCTCGCAGTCGCAGCTCACGGACATCCTCCGCATCACGTTCAGGAACACGATTCGTTTCCCGAAATGGTCGCAGATCGCCTTGCCGCTGTCCGCCATCAGTTCCATGAACGTCTCCTTGTCCGGCATCTTTCCCCAGTCCGCGCCCGTTGGCGGCATGTCGCCCGCCGGGTAGCCGTGCACCTGCCGTTTGCCGCCCTGTCCCGAAGCGCATCCGATTGCGATGTTCTTCAGCGAGCCGCCGAAGCCGCCCATCGTGTGCCCTTTGAAGTGCGTCAGCACCACAAGCGAATCGTAGTTCGCAAGATGCGCACCAACTGCGACGTCTTTCAGGTGAAGGCCTTTCCTTACGGGGAAACGCTCGTCGCCCTCCTCGTCGAGGATATCCACCGGGCAGAACGTCCAGCCGTTGATCTTCAGCGTCTTGCGGTGCGCGGCGGTCGTGTAGCGGTCGCCATCGTACATCGTGTTCGTCTCAACGATGGTGCTTTCCGGGATATGCGCCAGAAGGGGTTTCACCATCGCAGGCGGAATGATGTTCGGCCCATGCCGTTCGCCCGTGTGGAGCTTCACCGCCACCTTGCCGTGTACCGTCTCCGACACGCGGTCGTAGAGCGCGATCAGGCTCTCCGCAGAGATCGTGCGCGTGAAATAGACCTTGGCGCGCGTGCCGCGTACCTTGCGCCCCGTAACGTTCTCGCACCCGACAACCGGCGCTTGCCGCGTTATGGGCGAAGCCTTCTTTGCCTCGGCACCGCTCGCGCTCAACGCCGCCGCGCTCAGCGTCGCGGCGGATGTCGCCTTTATGAATTCCCGCCTGTTCATTTTCGTTTTTCCTTTCTTGTCGGTTATTGTTTGTTACGCTGCAAAGTACGCAAAGTATCAGCACTGTTTGATGACTCTCGCCGGAACGCCGGCGACGACGGTGCGCGGCGGGACGTCCTTCGTCACGACCGCCCCCGCGCCGACTATCGCGCCTTCGCCGATCGTCACCCCGGGGCATATCGTCACGCGCGCGCCGAGCCACACCTTGTCGCCGATTCTAACGGGCTTCGCGAACATTCCGCCGCGCTTCTCCGGGTCGGGATCGTGGTTCAATGTCGCGATGATCGTCTGCGGCCCGACAAGAACATCGTCGCCAATCGTGATGCCGCCCTGGTCCTGGAACTGGCAGCCGGCGTTGATGAAGACGCGCTTGCCGATCTTAGTGTTCTTTCCGCAGTCCGTGTGGAAGGGCGGGAACAGACCAAACGACTCGTCGATCTCGCTCGCCGTCAGCTGCGACATAAGCGCACGCACTTCCTCCGGCGTATGGTACGCGCCGTTCAGCTCCGCAGTGATCTTCAGCGCCTCCTGCGAAAATGCGTGAAACGCCTGATGAAGTTCGCTCCCCGCGGGAATGTACTCCACCTCGGCCATCGTCTTTCTGAATTCTTCGACTGTCATATCTCATTCCTCAAGTTTGAATATTTCACGCAGAGGCGCGGAGAGGCAGAGTATGCAGAGGTATTTGCCACACAAATCTTAATCATTACTCTGCGCTCTCGGCCTCTCTGCACCTCTGCGTGAGAAACACTCACTTCAGGTACTTTCTGTAGAACGCTTCGATGCGGTCGAAGGGGATCGCGTTCTTTCCTCCGCCGTCGTAGAGGTCGCAGTGCGATGCGCCAGGGACTATGACAAGCTCCTTGTTGTCTCCCTTTAGCATCTTGAAGGCATCTTCGCCGAAGTAGCGGCTGTGCGCCTTCTCGCCGTGTAGCACCATCACCGCACCCTCGATCTCGCCCGCGTATGCAAGCAGCTTCGCGTTGATGAAAGAAAGCGCCGAGGTCTTGTTCCATCCGCCGTTCGAATTGAGCGAGCGTGCGTGGTAGCCGCGCGGCGTCTTGTAGTAGGCGTAGTAGTCCTTGACGAACTGCGGAGCGTCATCCGGCAGCTTGTCTGGAACGCCGCCGCCAAGCTCGTATGTTCCGGATTTGAAGTCCTTGATCCGCTGGGCGTTCATTGCCTCCTTCTTCGCCTTGCGCGCCGCCGCGCTGTCCTCCTTGTCGAAGTAGCCGTTCGCCGTCACGCGCGTCATGTCGTACATAGTCGAGGCGATCGTCGCCTTGACGCGGGTATCGACCGCCGCCGCATTGATGGCAATGCCGCCCCATCCGCAGATGCCGAGGATGCCGATCTTGCCGGAGTCTACATCATCGCGCGAGATGAGATAGTCCACCGCCGCCTGAAAATCCTCCGTGTTGATGTCGGGCGAGGCCACGTAGCGCGGCGTGCCACCCGACTCGCCCGTGAAAGAAGGATCGAAGGCGATGGTCAGGAAGCCACGTTCCGCGAGCGTCTGCGCGTAGAGTCCGCTAGACTGCTCCTTCACCGCGCCGAACGGCCCCGAGACCGCAATCGCCGCAAACTTTTCATTCCCCGCCTTAGGCTTATAAACGTCGGCGGCCAGCGTGATGCCGAAGCGGTTCTTGAACGTCGCCTTGGCGTGTTCAACCTTGTCGGACTTCGGGAACGTCTTGTCCCAGGTCTGGACGAGTTCAACACCGTCCGCCGCCACCGCGATTGCCATTGCCAACCCTCCGATTAATGATTTGTTCATGTTTGCTCCTTCTTGGCGTGTGACGTTACTTGCCTGCAATCCTTTCGTCGGCGAAATCCTCGAGCGCCTTGACGTTGGACTTGATCGACGAGCCGCCGAAGGCCTTGGGGGACAGAACCGTCGCCGCATCGCCGACGGTCTCCGAGAACTCCTTGCCGACGCGCTGCATTCCGCCGCCGCCGTGCGTCTGGAAGAGGCAGACCTTCTTGCCCTTGAGCGCGTCCTTGTTCTGCGTGGCCCACGTGCGCACAGGCGGCGCCATCGTGCCCCACCAGTTCGGCGAGCCGACGAAGACGAGGTCGTACTTCGCGAGGTCGAGTCCCTCGATGGGCTTGATGGGACGCAGCGTCTTTCCGTAGCACTCCGGCTTCGCCTCGTCACAGCACTTGCCGTAGTTTGAGTTGTACGGCGTCTCGGCCTTGATCTCGTAGAGGTCGGCGCCGGTCTTCTTCGCGATCGTCTCGGCGGCGAAGCGCGTGTTCCCGCTCCATGAGAAATATACGACTGCGCATTTCATTTTCTTCTCTCCTTGTTTTTCGGTTGATGGAAGGGGGGCGGCGGCATTGTTCGTGGTGGAGGTTTCGTTTGCCGAAGCCTCCTTCGAGCAGCCCAGTCCGAATACCGCCGCACCTGCGACGGCTCCCATGCACGTCACGAATTCTCTTCTGTTCATTGTCGTTTTCCTTTTGTTTTGTTGTACATCTTATCTCACGCAAAGTTCGCAAAGTACGCAAAGTAGTTATTTCATATCTTCTCCTTAGCGCACTTCGCGAACTTTGCGTGAGGCAGTATCGGCAACATACGGCGCGAGGAGGTTTGGCAGCTGGAGTTTGGCGAAGCGTCTGACCCACTTCCCGGGATCGAACTTCGCGTCGCTCATGCACCAGCACGTCATCATGCCGTAGAGTTCGCTCATGAAAAGATGCACGAGCGTATCTACGGGAGTGTTCTTCTTCAGCAGACCTTCCTTCACCGCGTCGTTGAGGAAAGCCGTCAGGTGCCTGTGGTCGTATGCGTACTTGCCTCCGCACATGTCTCCCGGAGAGTCGGAAGGGTTGATCACCTCGCGCACCCACTGGCGGCAAAGCTCCACGCCGCCGCACGTAACGCCCTCCATGAAGCCCTTGAAGTAGAACGCCAGCTTCTCGACGATCGTGCCCCTGTGCTCGCGCGCCTTGCGGTCCACGTCGCTGAACCACTCCTTGCAGCACTCGAAGACGATTTCCTCCTTGCGCTTGAAATAGACGTAGAAGGTACCTTTCGCCACGCCGCAGGCGCGCGTGATGTCTTCGACGGACACGTTGGCGAATCCCTTTTCCTCAATGAGCGAGCAAGCCGTCGTGTAGATCTTTCGGCGCGTTTCCTGTGCGTTCTCCTGCCGCTTTGTCACTTGAAAGCCTCCTATGGGGGTGAAAAACGACGACAATTATAGCACAATCCCGACCGCAAGTCAATGACCCGCGGTCAGTGTTTAGCCTACAACCTCATCTACAATGCGGCCGTTTTCGTCGAGGCCGGAAAATATGTTGTCGTACGAGCAGGCCTCCGCCCCCATCCCGCGTGCACCGATGTGCGCAAGCCTGTCAAGCGCCGTTATGGAATCCGCGCCAATCCCCTGTCTGCGCAGAGACTATATGTCGCTGGGCGGAATCTAAGGCTGTCTTAATTAGTCTGCTTCGCCAACCTCCAGCAGAGCCAGGCGGAGAGCGTCTTGGAGTCGAAGATCGTTCCGTTGCGGATGCCTTCCTCTACCTCTTCCGCAGAGAGCACGACAGGATAGACGTTTTCGTCCGGGTCCTGGTCCTGAGAATGCGCCGTTTCTGAAAGCTCCGCGAAGTAGAGGTGGATTCGCTCTTCGCAGTAGCCAGGCGTGCAGATGATCGTTGTGAGGAACCTGATAGATGTCACCTCGTAGCCAGTCTCCTCGGCTGTTTCGCGCCTCGCGCCATCTATCGGATCTTCGCCAGGTTCAAGCCCGCCCGCGATTACTTCGATAAGCGCCTCTTCCGCAGCTTTGCGGTATTGTTTCACAAAGACGAACTTGCCGTCAGGGCGGCGTGCGACGATGGCGACGGCGTTGCCGTGACGTATAACTTCGCGTTTCGCCTTGCGACCGTCGGACAGCTCTATGTCGAGAAGGTCGACGCTGATGATCTTGCCTGTGTACTTGCGCTCGGTGGCGAGCGTCTTTTCAGTTAAGTCTTGTTGCATTTTATGATTTCCTTTTGGGGTGGGAGTTAGCCACAAAGAGCAGGAGGTTCAGGAGGAGAGAGACGAGGGCGAGCAAGTTTTCTTGACTCAAACTTGGGCGATCCGAAGTTTATCAACATGCCATAATCTATTTTCATGGCGGAAAGGTAGTTGATTGTCTGCGCTATGTGTGCATTCTGAAGCGCGGACACAGCTTTCAGCTCTATCACAATCCCGTCTACGAGCATGTCAACAATGTAATCTCCAATGACATAGCCGTCTTCATCGCACACCTTGATTGGCACTTGTGTCTTGACATTGAAACCTGCTTTTGACAGCCTATGGGCAAGACCATTTTCATAGACTTTCTCAAGATAGCCCGTCCCAAGATAAACATGCAATTCGTACGCGATTTGCCGTATCGCGTCACACTTCACTTTTGATTCTTCTTCCGTCATTTCTTCTCCTACTTCTCCTGTCTCTCCTGTTCTTTGTGGCTAAAACCTATCTTCCTCCCATTATCTGCCTATAGCACTCGTACGCGGCGATGGAGACGGCGTTTGCAAGGTTGATGCTTCGCGCATGTTCGCCGGGCATCGGGATCTTGAAGAGAGATTCTTTGTAGCGGTCGTAGAAATCCTTTGGCAGCCCTGACGACTCATTGCCGAACACAAGCGCATCGCCTTCAGAAAAGCTGCACTCATAAAGTGATTTCTCGCCGTGCGTCGATAGAAAGAAGAGACGCTTTGGCTTTGCCGCCGCAAGATACTCATCCCAAGTGTCGTGAAGCGTGACGTCGAGATGCGGCCAGTAGTCGAGACCTGCGCGGGCGACGTAGCGGTCGTCGAGAGCGAAGCCGAGGGGCCTTACGAGATGAAGCGGCACGCCCAGACCCACGCAGAGCCGGCCTATCGCCCCCGTGTTGTGCGGGATTTCAGGACGCAGGAGGACGATTGAAAAGCTATGCGTCATATTGCTAGTCCACGGTAAACGACGATGGGGGGACTACAGCGATGGCGGAGTGGTCGTAGTGGTTTGGGTTGCGCGTGAAAAGTTGGGAGCATTTTGCCTTGAGTGCGCATTGCAGCTGAATATCGTCTTCGAAGTCCTTGTCGTGGAAATCCACCGCAAGGCCGAGGATGTCGGCATCCACGGGAATGACCTTGAAGATTCGAAGAAGTATCTTGACGGCAATCATCGCCGTAGTTTCGCTCTTCAGCTTGCGCATGACATAATGGATGTTGTTCAGGGATATCGCGGCGATGCAGGCCTCGACATTGCCATTCTCCGCATTCGCCCAGATCTTAAGGGCGTCATAGTAGTAACCCTCGCGTTCAAGCAGCACATCCAAGAGGATGTTTGTGTCCACAAAGATTCGCTTCTTCATGGCTCACCGTACTTTCCAATGAGCTCGTCGGCAAGCAAATCCTTGTAGTCCCAATTTCCCGGAACATCCACTTTAGCAAGTCCCAGCGCTCGTTTCGTGAGCGGTGGAAGTTCATGCAATTCAGTGTCCTTCTGCTGCTCCATTATGCAAATAAACGAAACGAACAACTTTGAAATGCTTGTGTTGCGGCGCTCTGCCAATCTGCGAGCCCGCTCAACAACGCTTTCATCCATGCTCAATGCGAGTCTAGTCGCTGCCATTGCAACTCCTTATGCACATTGTTTTTGGAAATATTATACACCGTCAGGGGCGAAAAGGTCAAGCGCCTCCCTGTAGGGAACGTTGGGTTCAGCGCTTGGCCGAGATCGCGTGCGAGAGCACGGCCAGCGACTGCGCGAGGTCGACGTTCTGGACGATGACGCCGTCGGGCACGGAGAGCCGTACCGAGGTGAAGTTCCAGATGCCGCGTATTCCGGCGGCGACGAGCTTGTCGGCGCATGGCTGCCCGGCGTCGTTCGGCACCGTAAGGATGCCGAGCCTGATGTTGAGACGCTTCACGAGACGGGGGAGATCGGCCATCGGGCGGACCTTTACACCGTGGATCGTCTTCCCGACGATTTCAGGACTTGCGTCGAATGCCGCTGCAATCGAAAGACTCTGCTCCTCGAATCCCCTGTAGCCGAGAAGGGCGTTGCCGAGAGAGCCGACGCCGACGAGGACGGCGTCGGTTGAGTTGTCCCAGCCGAGCGCAGCGGTGATGGCGGCCTGAAGCTCCCTGGCCGGGTAGCCGCGGCGCGGCTTCCCGGGGACTCCGGCCATCGCGATGTCCTTGCGCGCCAGCACGGAGTCGAGGCCGAGCTTCTCGGCCACTACCGCGCTCGATATGTGCGTCTCGCCGGCCGCGATCATCTCGTTGATGCAGCGCAGGTAGACAGGATACCGGCGGATCGTCGGCAACGGCAGCGCGAAGGGCCGCGCAAGCTGGTTCTTCTCGTTCATGGCGGAAAGTATACCATAAACGGCGGCCAATAAGATAATAAAATATCGCTATTGACATACCGATATAAAAAGAGCTATAATATGCCGCACTCGCCCGGAAAGGGTTTCCGGGCCGTATATGAAAGAAAGGCTGGACATGGCGGAAAAGGCAATGGAACCGGTCGCGGCACCGGCCGCGGACGACGGAATGGAGGCGTTCGAGCGGATGCTTGAACGCGTGAGGGCGGCGCAAAGGGCGTATTCCACGTACTCCCAGGAGCAGGTGGACGCGATCTTCAAGGCGGCCGCGCTTGCGGCGAACAAAGAGAGGATACCTCTCGCGAAGATGGCTGTCGCAGAGACGGGCATGGGCATCGTCGAAGACAAGATCATCAAGAACCACTACGCGGCTGAGTACATCTACAACACGTACAAGAACACGAAGACTTGCGGCGTGGTGGAGGAAGACAATGCGGCCGGGATAATGAAGGTCGCCGAGCCCATCGGCGTCATCGGCGCGGTCATCCCGACCACGAACCCGACTTCGACGGCGATCTTCAAGACGCTCCTCGCGCTCAAGACGAGGAACGGAATCGTCATAAGCCCGCATCCGCGCGCTAAGAACTGCACGATGGCGGCGGCGAAGGCGGTCCTCGACGCGGCGGTCGCGGCGGGTGCGCCGGCGGACATCATCTCCTGGATCGAGGCGCCGAGCCTTCCGAAGACGAACCTCCTCATGAAGGAGGCGGACATCATCCTCGCTACGGGCGGCCCCGGCATGGTGAAGGCGGCGTATTCGAGCGGCACTCCTGCGCTCGGCGTCGGCGCGGGCAACGCGGCGGCGATACTCGACCCGAGCTGCGACCTCGTAAACGCAGTCAACTCGATCATCCACTCGAAGACGTTCGACAACGGCATGATCTGCGCGACCGAGCAGACGGTCATCGCGGACGCGCTCATCTACGACGAAGTCAAGGACGAGTTCAAGCGCCGCGGATGCTACTTCCTCAACAAGGAGGAGGCCGACAAGATCCGCGCGACGATGCTCATCAACGGCGCGCTCAACGCGAAGATCGTCGGGCAGCGTCCCGCCGCGATCGCGAAGATGGCGGGCTTCGAGGTCCCCGAGTCGACGAAGGTGCTCATCGGTGAGGCGACTTCGACCGACAGCTCCGAAGCGTTCGGACACGAGAAGCTCACGACGATACTCGGCATGTACAAGAGCCGCGACTTCGACAACGCGCTCGACATCGCGGAGGCGCTTCTCGTCAACAACGGCGGGCTCGGCCACACGTCGTCGCTCTGGATCGACGAGATCGGCGAGCGCGAGAAGCTCGCGAAGTTTGCGGACCGCATGAAGGCGTGCCGCCTGCTCGTCAACACACCGTCGAGCCTCGGCGGAATAGGCGACATCTACAACTTCAGCTTCCCGCCGTCGCTGACGCTCGGCTGCGGCAGCTGGGGCGGCAATTCCGTGTCCGAGAACGTCGGCGTCAAACATCTTTTGAACATCAAGACCGTGGCAATGAGAAGAGAAAACATGTTGTGGTTCCGCGCGCCCGAGAAGGTGTACCAGAAGAAGGGGTGCCTCGCGGTGGCGCTCCGCGAGCTCGGCGAAGAGCTTGGCAAGAAGAAGGCTTTCATCGTCACCGACACCTTCCTCTACGCGAACGGATACACCAAGGCGATCGAGCGCTCGCTCGAAAACCAGGGCATCATGTTCACGACGTTCTCGAACGTCGCGCCAGACCCCACGCTCGCCTGCGCCAAGGAGGGCGCGAAGCTGATGGCCGGGTTCAAGCCGGACGTCATCATCGCCGTCGGCGGCGGCTCGGCGATGGACGCGGCGAAGATCATGTGGGTCCTCTACGAGCACCCCGAGGTCGATTTCCAGGACATGGCGATGCGCTTCATGGATATCCGCAAGCGCGTCTACAAGTTCCCGAAGATGGGCGAGAAGGCGTACTTCGTGTGCGTTCCGACCTCGGCCGGAACGGGCTCGGAAGTGACTCCGTTCGCCGTCATCACCGACGAGCAGACCGGCACGAAATATCCGCTCGCCGACTACGCGCTCATGCCGAACATGGCGATCGTCGACGCCGACATGCAGATGATGGCGCCTCCCGGGCTCACCAGCGCGTCCGGAATCGACGCGGTCTCGCACGCGCTCGAGGCGTACGCCTCGATGATGGCGACGGACTACACCGACGGGCTCGCGATCCGCGCGCTCCAGACGATCTTCAAGTATCTGCCCGCGTGCTACGCCGCCGCCGTTGCGAAGAAGGCGAACCCCGTCGCCCGCGAGAAGATGGCGAACGCCGCCACAATGGCCGGCATGGCCTTCGCGAACGCGTTCCTCGGCGTGATGCACTCGATGGCGCACAAGCTCGGGAGCTTCCACCACATCCCGCACGGAATCGCCAACGCCCTGATGATGGAGGAAGTTCTCCGTTTCAACGCCGATCCCGTTCCGCGCAAGATGGGCACGTTCCCGCAGTACGACCATCCGCACACACTCGAGCGCTACCTCGAGATCGCGGACGCTCTCGGCATCAAGGGGAAGTCCAAGGGCGAGCAGTTCAACAATTTCGTCAAGGCGATACGCGAGCTGCAGGCGAGGATCGGCATCAAGCCGACGATCCGCGACTACGTCCCGGACGAGAAGGACTTCCTCGCTCGCCTCGACGCGATGGTGGAGCAGGCCTTCGACGACCAGTGCACCGGCGCGAACCCGCGCTATCCGCTGATGTCGGAGATCAAGCAGATGTACCTCAATGCCTACTACGGGAAGCACGAGGTAGTTTGAGTTGAAAAGTTGAAAGGTTGAAAAGTTTAGGAGTTTTGAAATGAAGAAAACTACAGCAAAGAAGGTTCCGGCGAAGCGCAGCGGTCAGCGCAGGCAGACAGGTGTTCTCCTCGAACGCACCGACAAGGTCGTGACGAAGGACAAGGGCACTGTGCTCAAGATCTTCGGACCGAGCTACAAGGTGAGCGCGATCCTGAACGAGGCGATGAACGAGGCGCGCGCCGCGGAGACGGGTCTTCCCGTTGCGAAGGTGCTCGAGGTCCTCAAGATCCGCGACCACTGGTGCATCCGCCGCGAGTGGGTCGAGGGCGATACGCTCGCCGACGTGATGGCGAAGGACAAGAAGAACCTCGTCAGGTACCTGAAGTCGTTCGTCGCGATCCAGTGCCAGATCTTCGCGAAGACGTCTGAGCGCATGGGCAACCTTGCCGACAAGCTTGACAAGCAGATCTCGGCCTCGCCGCTCCCGAAGGAGACGCGCTACGACCTTCACATGAAGCTGCAGAGCTTCCCGCGCGGGAAGTCGCTCTGCCACGGAGACTTCAATCCGACGAACGTGATCATCACGCCGAAGGGCGACTGGCGCGTCATCGACTGGAGCCACGTGCGCCTCGGCGATCCGCTCGCCGACGTCGCGCGCACGTATCTCCTCTTCTGGCTCTCCGGGCACGTCGCGGCGGCGGAGAAGTACATGGCCCTCGCCTGCGAGGCGCTCAAGGTGAAGCTCCCCGACGTGCAGAAGTGGCTTCCGATCGTCGCCGCGGCGGAATCGTCGCGCGACCAGACGCCGAAGAACCACGAGCTCCTCGTCCACTGGGCGAGCGTCGTCGACATCGAGTAGCCGCGTCGCTCTTCTTGCGGGCACCCCACACCCCGCATTGAGCCGCCTTCGGCGCTCTGTCGCTACGCTACTTCGGGGGATACGGCATGATTTTGACGCGCGCGCACCGCTCTAGCGACTTGCTGCGCAAGCGGGCTTCGCCCGGCGGATATTTCACGCGCGCCCTTTACGTTGGTAGTCAAAATCACGCCTCGCGTTGCGGGACTGAGACGGCGGGTGGCCGTAGAAGGCGCGGTAGGCATAGCAGAAGTAGGCTTGCGACGAGAATCCGGTCCTGGCGGCGACTTCCTTGACACTGAACCGTTCTTCCATCATGAGGCGTTTCGCCTCGTGCATCCTGACGGAGAGCGCGTATTTCCCGAGACTTGTGCCGAGGACCTTCCTGAACGCCGCGCGAAGGGTGGTGGAGGACACTCCTACCGCCTTCGCAAGGGCGGTTGCGGAGAGTGGCTGCTCCATTGTTTCGTCAAGAAGCAGGAGCGCCTTTGCGAGGAACGGCGGGTCCACGGGATATACGGCGGTCGATTCGCGCTCGACTATCTCAAGCGGCGGGATGCGGAAAACCGGCCGTAGCTTTGGTGCAACGGGATTGTCGATGGCGTTCGCCAGTATGCGCATGGCGGCATGCCCCTGTCCTTCGAGGTTCGAGTTGACGCTGGTGATTGGGATTGGCGCGCAGACGCAAGTCGTGATGTCGTTGTTCCTGCCCATGACGGCGATGTCGTCGGGTACCGCCCTGCCGAGCTTCAGACAGGCCTGCGCGAGGATGGAGGCCCGGCGGTCCTGGATGCATAAAACCGCAGTGCGCGGCGGAAGCGTCGCAGCCCATTCCGCTATGGCGGCCTGAACGAAGTGAAGGTACTGCTTGTCTTCGTTCGTCATCGGCGGCATGTCGAACACGAGGCATCGGCATCCTCCCTTTCGCACCGTCGACGCGAATGCGTTTTCGAGAATTTCGTCGAACGGATACGTGGTTGAGCCGTGGAAGCCGCAGTACGCGAAGTTCCTGAAGCCACGCCGCAGAAACCACTCCGCCGCCATGGTCCCCTCGCGGACAATGTCAAGGTCAACACGGATGAGTGCGGGATTTTCGATTTCGGCGGAGGTATCGACGATCGGCAGCATCTCCCCATTCAACGTGCGTAGCAGTTTGCGGGTGTTTTCTGCGCACAGATTGATGATGATGCCGTCGAACCGCCTATTGAGTGAGCCGCTTAGGATTTCTGTGAACGATATGTTCTGCAGGACGAAGCCGCGTCGTTTTTGCATATACTCGGCGACGCCGGAGAGAATTCGTTGCGCAAAAGGGGTTGCGGCGGTCGCATCGGTGATGAATGCGACCTTTTTGTGTTTTCCCGACAGTTTTGAGGCGACTTCCTTCATCGAGCTGGCTTTTTTTGTCGGGGAAAATTCTATCATAAAATGGGATTTGGCGCAAAGTCGAGCTGCTATTATCAGGACATTTCGCCAAACGGCATTGCCTTGATGCCGCCCACCGTGGAAGTCTCGCGGCCCTAAATGCGCAAATGCGCAACACGGCGTTGTGCAGGCCTTGAGATTTTGGTAGAATATTCGTCGTGGAAAAGGTTGCGACAGACATATACACGTTCTCCGAACTGCGGAAGAACGGCTTTACGTACGTTGACAAGACGGATGCGCTGTATGCTATGGCGTCCGGCGAGGTCGGCAAGCAGTTCTTCATCGCGCGCCCGCGCAGGTTCGGGAAGTCCCTCGCCGTTTCCACGCTGAAGTCGCTCTTCCAGGGCGAGCGCGAGCTGTTCGCCGATCTCGCCATCGAGCCGAAGTGGGACTGGTCGAAGAAATGGCCTGTCCTCCACCTCGACATGGGCAGCGCGCAGACGGCGACGGTCGCGGAGCTTCGCGCCAAGTGGCGTGACATGCTCAGGGACGAGTGCCGCCGCAACGAGATCTCGTTCGACGACGATGACAATCCCGCGATTGTGTTCAAGAACGTCATTCTCGCCCTTGCCGCGAAGTCCGCCGACGGGCAGATGGTGCTTCTCATCGACGAATACGACAAGCCGCTTCTGGGGCATCTGATGAAGCCGGACGTCTCGGAGTTCCGCGACGCGCTCAAGGCGTTCTACTCCGTCGTCAAGACGCTGGAGTCGAAGCAGCGCTTCACGTTCCTGACGGGCGTCAGCAAGTTCTCGAAGGTGTCGATCTTCTCGGACCTCAACAACCTCAAGGACTGGACGATGCACGCGAAGGCGGCGACGCTTTTCGGCTACACGCACGACGAGGTTCTGAAGTATTTTCCCGGTCGCATCCATGAACTCGCGGAGGCGAACGGCTTGTCGGACGATGCGGCTTTCGCGAAAATCGTCGAGTGGTACGACGGGTACAAGTTCGAGGAAAACGCCGAGCGCGTCATCAACCCGGTTTCGCTCGGACTGTGCTTCGACGCCGACAAGTTCGCCAACTACTGGTCGCAGACCGCGATGCCGACGTTCCTCATCGACATCCTCAGGAAAAGGCCGCTTGACTTCTCATGCGTTGACATTGAGGAGGCGGAGCTTGGCAACTACGAGCCGGACGACCCGAGGGCCGTCACGCTCCTCTACCAGACAGGCTATCTCACCATCGACACGTTTGTGCAGATGGGCGTCGTGCGCCGCTATACGCTCCGGCTTCCGAACCTCGAGGTCGAGAACTCGTTTCTGCGGGATGTAGTCGGCGCATACACCGGCCGCGACGTGTCGCAGACGTCCAGCTATTCGTTTGTCGCCGGAAAGGCCCTCTACGACCACGACGTGCCGAAGTTCCTGAAAGCGCTCAAGTCGTTCTTCTCGGACATTCCGTACAGCCTCACGGACCGCCAGAACGAGCAGATGTGGCAGACGATATGCTATGTCGTGCTGCGCTCCATCGGCTTGAACGTGCATGGCGAGGTGCAGACGCACGACGGGCGCATGGACATGGTGGTCGATCTTCCGAACGACATCTACATCGTCGAGTTCAAGCTCGACCGCCCGGCGTCCGAGGCGATGGCGCAGATCAAGGGCAGGGACTACGCCGGCAAGTATGCGCTCTCCGGCAAGCGCATCACGCTTGTCGGCATCTCCTTCTCCGCCGAGAAGCGCACAATCGTCGAGGAACTTGTGGAAGAACTGCCGGCGAAGTGATTTCCAGACCAGCCAAATCCGATAAGTTATCTCCTCTCTGGATGGAAAGCCGCCATCTTGGCGGCGGCAGTCTGCGCGGCGGCGCTTTCGGCGCTGGCCGCGACTGATGGCTTTTTATATCTCACGCAGAGACGCGTCGTAGCCGCCGGCGAGAAACCAACTGACGAAATTAGGGTTCATGCGATTGGCGAAGCCGGAACTTGGTATGTGGCACAAGCGGATTTGTCAGATTTCTAAAAATATTTTTGGAATCCTGTCAGAATTCGCAAGGGTTTTGTGTTGAAAAATACGACTGGATGAATGTATCATATTGCTATGATTTTTTGTCAGAAAAGAAGGGAGTAAAACGATGGCACAAAGTAAAGCAACCTGTGTGAAGTTCGCAAAGACTTGTCTTGCGGCGGCGCTCGCGCTCGGCGCGGCGACGACCGCCGAGGCGGCGGTGAACTGGACCGGGGCGAACAGCAATCTGTTCAGCGATACCGGGAACTACAATTCCTATACGTACAACTTCGTGTTCAACAACGCTTCCGCCACGCGGACGCTGGTTTACCTCGACAATAACTACAGCGGAAAAATCAAGTTCAACAACGATGCGGAGAAATACAGGCAGCTGGTCTTCCGGGCGCATCCCGCTGCCTCGCCATGGCACTTCTGCGGATGGTACAGCAACGCCACGCATTCCTACGACAATTCCGGCAACGCGGACAACGGCAAAATCTATATCGGGGACAGCGACGCGAGCTGCAACCTGCGGCTTTCGGCGATTACTCTAAAAACGCAAACCTGTCAAATTGGGGCATCTGGCTATTCGTATGCCGGGCATGTCGTCATGGACGAATACGATGCGGACGGCACGACCTATCGCGCCCCGGTCGCATTCACTACAACGAGCACCATGGATTTGTACAATGGCGACCTCTTCGCCACGAATGCGACTATAACGTGCAGCGGCGCCATGAACCTCTACAATTTCAACGCGACGATTTCCGGCGGCAGACTGTCGGTCACGAATAGCCTTAGCATCGGCAAGAACTCCGGCAATTCCGCCATGCTGACAGTCGACGACGGAACCGTCACCTTGGTGGCAGACCCGTATATCGGCAACAGCGGCGCAGGAACGCTGACCATCAACGGCGGAGCGGTAGAAGTCCTTGGGAATAAATGGACGAGATTAGGCAATGCAAGCGGAGTAGCGGGAACCATCAATTTGAATGGCGGGACATTGACCTTGAACCACTTGCGCCGGGGCAACGCCTCAAGCAACGGCACCTTGGTGTTCAACGGCGGGACGCTCATCGCAAACAGTTCATACGCCAGTAGCGGCGGGTTGATCTGCGACAACCTTCCGGTCACGGTCAATGAGCACGGCGGCACGATAGACACGGCGGGAAACACCGTCACCATCGCGGCGTCGTTCAGCGGCGCGGGCGCAATGACGTTCAAGGGCGGCGGCTCCATCACGCTCTCCGGTGCGCTTTCCTACACGGGCGGCACGACAAACACGGCGGGAACGGTTCTCAAAGTGAACTCCACAGCGAAGAAAGCGCTCGTCGCGAACGACGTGACGGTCGCCATCCCGGCAAGCGGCGCGGCGGATGGCACAATCGCGCTCGAAACGACGGACAGCACGACCTTTTCGCAGGCGGAGGTGGACGCGATGGGGCTTTCCGGCAACGATGCTGGGCGTTATGCGCTCGAACTTGCCGAGGGCGGCACGAAGGTGAAGATTGTCGACATCCTCGCCGGCGAGTATGTTTGGAACGGCGGTGCGTCCGGCAATTCGTGGAAGACGGCGGGGGCATGGACGAAGAACGACGCCACCGGCAACTGGTACGATTCCGTGGCGGCGGTGTTCAAGACGGCTGGCGACGCGGCGGATGTCGATAGCGCGGTGACTGCCGCCTCCATCGCCTTCCGCGCCAACGCGACGGTCACGGGCGCTGCGACGCTCACCGTCCCCTCTGTCGTAGTATCCAACGGCGTGGCGGCGACGATTTCCGCGCCGACGGCCGGCGCGCTCGAGAAGACCGGCGCGGGCACACTCACGCTCGGCTCGGCGCGCTCCGTCGTGACGACGCTCTCGGAAGGGACGCTCGCGCTCGCGGGCAGCGGTCAGACTACCGCATGGGCAAACCTCGCGTTCAGCACGGAGAATGCGGTCACGCTGCGTGTGGCTGACGGCGCGACGCTCACGCACAGCAGCGACACCGCGCTCTACCTCGGCAACACCGCCGGACAGAACGTCATGCTGAGCCTCGATGCCGACGGCACGGTCGAGGTGCGGAATCTCTTCCACGGCGCTGGCACGGGAACGGTCGTATTCAACGGCGGCACGCTCAAGGCAAACACGGACTACAGCAAATACGGCGGGCTGATCGACTCCGACCTCACCGTGACGGTGACGGAGAACGGTGGCACGATCGACAACGGCGGCTATGACATCACCGTCTCCAAGGACTTGGCGGGGGCGATGGCGTTTACCGGCAGCGGAACGACGACAATCGCGACCAACCAGAGCGCGACCGGCTCGATGACGGTTAGCGGCGGCACGCTTGCCCTCGCAAGCGGAGTGACGCTCTCGCGCGACCTCACCGTCGCCAGCGGCGCGACGCTCTCGATAGGTTCTCTGAGCGCCGACACGGCGGCTGTGACTGGCCAGGCAATCTCGTTCGCCGCAGGCTCGACAATAAAACTCCCCGCCATCACGGCGAAGGGCAAATACAAACTCTTTGCGCTTTCGTCCGGCACGTTTGCGGCGGATGCGGCGGACGGCCTTCCTGTCACGGGCGTGGCCGTCCCCTATACGCTGACGGTGGAGGGAGATACGATCTACCTCAATATCGCGCACGACTACGCCTTTGCGGCAAACATCGTCAAGACCTCGCCGACACTCACGGGCGACGTCGAGATAACCGGCGCGGGCGGATTTGATCTTTCGACGCTTTCGATTCCTGCGAACGGGCGAGTGACCTATGACCCGATCAAGACGCCGATATACGTCTGGGGTTCGTCGGCCGGCGCGCTGACGTTCGGCGCCGGCGCGAAGCTCGCGCTCACGCCAAACTACGCCGGCATGACGCTCGGACGCGTCAACCTCATCGCGTTCAAGCAGGAATACGTTGCCGGACTGCCGGAGAACCTGAACGACCTCTTTGACGAGACGACCATCGCCCCCGGCGCGACATACACTGTGACTCTCGAGGACGTCCCCGATTCGACGCCCTACCGCAAATACCTCGTCCTGACCGTGGGCGACTACGACTCCGACGCCAAGGAAATCCGCATCACCTCGATCGGCGATTCGATCACGCAGGGCAGCGGCGACGGCAAGAAGATAGACGGCGTCGTCCAGAGCGGCTACTACGCCCAATACCGCACGAGGATAGCGGCGCGGCTGGCGGCGAACGGCTACAGGCCGAGGATGCTCGGAATCCTGAACAACTGCAACAGGGAAGCGACGAACTGCCCGCAGCCCGACGAGTGGAGCTCTCACAGCGGACTTAGCGCGGACAGGATAATGACCGGCGACGACCGCGGCGGCGTCAGGGACAACCTGCACGTCTACCTCGACGCGGCGGGGAATGTCGACGCGCTCACGCTCCTCATCGGCACGAACGACATCGGCGGCGGCAAGAGCGGCGAGGAAACCTACACCGCCTACACCAACCTCGTATTCGACATCGCGCGCCTCAGGCCGCAGACGAAGATAATCGGCTCGACGATCCTGGACCGCAGCGGCGGCGAGGGGGTGGCAGGCCACGACAGGGTGGTCGCGTTCAACGCGCTCTTGAGGGCGGACTATGCGGCGGGGCGGCTCCCGGCGAACTACACGATGATCGACCTCTTCGAGGCCGTGCCGCTCACGACAGGCGTCGAGGGGAACTTCTTCGACGACCTGCTGCACCCGCACTGGGTGGGATGCTCGACGATTGCGGAGAACTTCGCCGGGGCAATCATGTCAGCTCTGCCGTTTGCGTCCTACGCGGGGACGATAGAGACCGAAGCGACGGACGAGCCAGAGAGCGCGCTGGGGGCGGCCCGTATCGCGGCGACGGGCGAGGGGGTGCCTCTGGCCGCCTACACAAACGGCATGAGCCATATCTTCACGATCGAGACGGCCTCCGCAAACAACACGCTGGGCGGAGCCGCGCCATACACGGAGATTGTCACCCCGGCCGGCCTCGACAGGCCGGTCAAGAAGGCTGGCTACTTCATGGAACTCGTCAGGAAAGGAACGAGCCACCACCGCTGGGTGTGGGTCGACTTCGACGCCACGGGCAAGACGCTCGACGAAATCGACTTCCCCTGGACCGGCGCAAACATGGATTTCGCCTTGAACAAGCTGCACGTCTACTCGAACGACGGCTCGATTCACAATGTAGCGGCCGACGACGATACGGTGACGGGCGCAATCGAAGGCACTTGCATGAACTACGCCGGCACCGACAAGGAGGGCAGGCCCGCAGATGTCGAGGCGACCTACGCGGGCTGGAACGACACGCTCGGCTCAAGCGGCGGATACGGGTGCTTCCAGGTGCATCGCTTCTTTGGCGAGGGCGAGCATTGGCATGGAGGCGAGGTCCTGTTCGCGTGGAACGCCTGGGGAACGTCGCAGACGGCAGCCACAGACCAGATAGGCATCGGCACGTTCTTCTACTCGCGGAACATCAACAACGGCAAGAAGAACTATTCGACGGACTACACCTGGACTTCGGACGCCCTGAACGGCGCGGCGGACACGATCACCGCGGCCGGCTATCAGGCGATCCGCCTTGAAATCTGGGCCGAGCTGGAGGGCGAGCCGCGCCACGGCTACTGGTCCGGCGCAAGCGGCGACTTCGACGATCCGAAGAACTGGGAAGACGGCACGGTGCCCCTCGCCGGCGAAAACCTCGACTTCAGTCTGCTTTCGGCGGGCGCGACGGTCTCCGTGACCGGCGCCGTGGCCAGGACGTTCGGCACGGTCACGATGGGCTCGCAGGTCGTCACGTTCACGGGCGACAAGATGCGCGCCGCCTCGTTCAGCGACATGTCGAAGGTGGCGGTCGGCGAGAATGCGACCGTGACGCTTGCAGGCGACTTGGCGCTCAGCGCTGAAGGCCCGCTCGTCCACAGCGTCAGGACCGGCGGCAAGTTCGTCGTGACCGGCCGCTTCCGCGCTCAAGGTGCCGTATGGTTCAAGCCGCAGGACGACGCTGCGGCGGGCGACGGCACGATAGTCCTTGGCGGGATTGTAGACGAATCTGCCGGAGCCACGATTTGCGCCAGCTGCGAGACGCATTCCCAGAAGTGGGCCATCGGCCCGCAGGGGATAACCGGCGTGGCAGGAACCAAATTGTGGACATATTCCAATGCAGGCGCCGCGCCGGAGTTCCGTCCTCTGACGAACGACTTCACGATTTCGGTCGGCTCGGTCGTCCGCCCCAACGCGAAGAGCTTCACGCTCAACACTACCGGGCTTGACGGCGCGGCGCATACGATCACGCTTTCCGCCAGCTTCGCCGACAGCGGCGATCCACTTTGCGTGACTGGCGCGGGCAGGGTCGCAGTGAACCATGTGAATGAGGCACTCGGCAGCTTTGCGGCCTACTCCGGCGCGGTCGAGGTGAAGGACTCCGCGACGCTCGCCATCAACGCGGGCAAGACGCTGACGAGCGGCGCAATGACGGTGGAATCCGGCGCGGCTCTCGAGGCGGCATCCTCCGGCACCTACAGTCTCGGCGACCTGACGCTGAAGGACGGCGCGACGCTGAAGTTCAACTTCACGGAACGCAAAGTCGCCCCCGTCCTCGATCTTGAGGGCAAGACGGTGACGTTTGGCAACGAGACGAACATCACCGTGTCGGTCAATGGCTCTGCCCGCCCTGTATATGGCTCTGACGGCAAGTTCTTCCTGACGAGCGGCGGCGGTTTCCCCGCGCCTGATGTGACCGTCGCCAAGGCGGACGATTGCGCGAGTTGGGTGAAGGATGTCGGCATCGAAAATGGCGACCTCTACGCTTCGGTCGTCCCCGCCGGCCTCATGATACTGTTCAAGTAGTAGCCATGAAACGAGCATTGACTGTGTTCATGCTCGCGGCGGCCGCGGGGTTCGTCCCCTCGTCCGTCGCTTATGCCGCATACGACGGCACGTTCCCCGTCCGCGCCGCGAGCTACAACATCAGATGCTACGGCGCATGGGAGACCGACAGCACCAACAAGTGGGTCAACCGCAGCGCAGATCTGATAAACCTCGTGAAGAACATCGATGCGGATGTGATCGGCTTCCAGGAGGTCGACCCCGAGCAGATGAGCGAATTGAAGTCCAGCCTGAAGGATTACGAGATAATCGGGAAACACCGCGAGGCGGACAATACGCAGAGGGCGACCCCCGTCGCATACAGGAAAAGCCGGTTCACCAAAATCGACGGCGGCACGTTCTGGCTTTCGACGACGCCAAACGTGCAGGGCTCTAAAGACCTTGGCGACGGGTATATCTCATCCGATCCAGAGACTTGTTCGTGGGTGGTGCTCAAGGACAAGGCGACCGGCGGAGTGTTCTCGTTCATGTGTACGCACCTGGATTGGCTCAACGCTGAGTTGCGCAGAAGGAACATGGCGATTTTGCTCTCGAAGGTGGACGCGCTCCTGACCGCCGGGATTCCAACCGTCGTCGTTGGCGACATGAACGCGAAGGAGACGGAAGAGTGCATCCTCGCGGCGACGGCGGTCTTGCAGGATTCGCTCCTCGCTTCCAAGACGACGCCGACCGGCCCGTGGCGCACCTACAACGCCTGGACTTGGAAGACGGGCGAAGTCTCCAACGCCGACGCCCTCGCAAATTACTCTGCCCAGGAGCGCTCGAACAACGAAAGCATCCTGGGCGGCAAGAGAATCGACTTCATCTTCTCGTCCTTCGGCACGGAGGTGGAGGCGTTCGCCACCCGCAACGACGCGCGGCCCGGCACGGAGTATTATCCGAGCGACCACTACCCCATCGTCGCCGACCTCAGGATGTCCTGCGCGAACAGCCTCTATCAAGGCAAGGTGCGCGTGGAGATCGATCGCAGCGTGCAGAGCGTCAAAGGCGGACGCTACGTCCTGACGCAAGGCGCGAAACTCCCTAACGCGAACAACCTTGAGTTCGTGCTGCCCGACTGGGTGGAGCGCGCAACGGTGGAGGACGGCGAGATCGTCATCTACACCAAGCCCGAACCGTTCTCGCTGAGGGTGAGATAAAGGAGTGTGGGGGAAATGCACGGTCTCGTGGGTGACCATTGTCGCCGACATCATTGTGCGCTGACAGGAGGATGTCATGAAATTCGCCGTTTTGCCGTTTGCAGTTCTTTTCGCGGTGGCCGCGCCTGCGCTTGAGGTCGTCTATGACAGCCGCACGCCGGAGAATCTCCGCGAGTGGGGCGAACGCTCCTTCGTGCGCGAGCAGATGGAGGTCCTTGGCGCGAAGATATGCAAGGCGCTCTATGGCGGCACAAGGAACGAGAACCTTCACGAGGGCTTCAGAATAGCGCTGTACCTCGCCCCCACGAAGGGCGGAAACCCGGCGTTTGCGTCGGGTCGGCGGATAACCTGGAAGGTCGGGCCGAATCCGGGCGGCGACGGATCGGGCGGCACTGGGCTTCTCTGCCACGAGATGACGCACGTCTTCGACTTCAACGCAGGTCCCATGTCAAAGCAGCGCTTCAGGAAAATCTACGACGGCGTGTTCGTGGAGGCGACGGCCGACTGGGTGCGAAACTACAAGGTGTGGTACAACCACTGCACCGACCCATCGCACATCCTCGATCTCCGCTACAAGGCGCTGAGGGGCGGCAGGAACTACGGCAAGTACCTGGCCGGGGCGAACTTCCTCGACTTCATCGAGCAGAACTACGGCGAGGGAACGGCAAACAGGCTCATCTGGGACATCACAGCGAACGGCAGGCACTCGTGGGAAAGGCTTCTTGGCAAGAACATTGACGCGCTCGTAAAGGAGTGGCGGCAGATGGAGACGATATACGACCCCGTGTTCCAGTGGAGCTACAACGGAACCGCCGGCGGCAAGGTTCGCAACGACGGAAAGTTCTGCGGCCTAAAGTCAATCAAGGTGAAGGATTCGTCCGACAAGTCCGGCGCGTGGCTCGAAAGGCCGACGGAGGGAAGGGTAAACAACGTCGCGGACGGCAGCATTGCGATTGCTCTGCACGGCTGGCTCCCCAAGGGCGGCAGCGTCGCGGTCGCCTCGCTTGGCGCGGCAAGGGAGAAGGGCGGGAAGGCGCTGCTGCTCGTCGCAGGACCTAAGCGCGACACGCTTTCGGCGCACGTCGTCGCGTCCGTTCCTGGCGTGGGGTATGGCATCGTGTCGACAAAGGCGATTTCGGTGCCGGCAATCGAGTCGAAGCCCCATTCCATCGTCATGTCGGTGCGCGGCGGCGACGAGGCGACGGTAGTCGTCGACGGGAGACCGCCGGTCACGGTCGACATGAAGGCAAAATGCGGCGGCTGTTCGTTTGCGCCGGCGTTTGCGGTCGGCGGCATGGCGGGCGGGATCGAGATCCCGGCAATCGCCGAGCCGCGCGGCGAGAAAAACGGCGTGAAACTCGACGACGTTCGCGTGTTCACGAGGGCGTTCAGGGAGCGCGAAACGAAGAACTACGCGGCGACGTTCAACGAGGCGTTTCGTCCTGCGGTGGCCGTGACCGCAAGATGGTGCGGCTCTCGGGGCGGAACCGAAATATGCGACACCTCGAAGTGGTTCTGCGTGAACGCCATCGGCGAGAGGATCGTCGCGCTGCCCACGAAGGACACCGATGTCGTCGTCATGGGCAGGGACATTCCGTCGATTCCGCCCAACTCGAAGTTCTGCAGCAAGTCCTTCACGATAGATGGGCTGGCAATTGTGGACACGGCAGACATCGACCTAAGGGGCGTCAAGGTCGTCGAGCTCTCGGACAACACGCGCATCATCACGAGGGGCGGGCACAAGGTCGCGGTCAATGCGCTCAGGGGCGGGCGGCTCCGGCTCGATGGGAAGCTCGCCGTCACCGTCAGCATGGAGCTCGACGGCAATCTCGAAATGAACGGGGGCGGCTTCCTGCGGCTGCCGGAGAATCCCGAGAAGGCGCGCGCAAAGTCGCTTTCCGTCAAAGGCGAAGGTGCGGTTACGCTGAAGCCCGGCGTACCGCCGAAATACGGCCACTCCCAGAAGCTTTTGCGACTGGACGAGATGCCTAAGGACATGACTCGCCTCAGGTTGGATCCGTCCAATGGTCCGGACGACGCCACGTTCAAGGCCACCGCTGGGAACAAGTTCCTCGGCGCGACGTCGAGAAAGAAGTGAATCGGCGGTAATCGGTCAGCGGGCGGGGCTGGCGCCCGCGCTCGCTGACAGTTTGGCTGGCGGGCAGAGGATTGAAGGGTCAAAGCATATCGATACAGTAGCATTGATACAGCTCGCGTTTTCTTTTGCGACCTTTGCGTTCTTTGCGGCTAAAACATCAGAGTCGAGTAGGGTCGTTTAGCGTCGAGCGGGGCAACGCTTTCTACACGATCTACACGGCTATAATCTGTGTGGGGCTGCGAAGCGGCTGTTTCCGGGCGGGCGCTGAAACAGGCGCATATCCCCTGAGGCAAAGCCGAGCCGCGAGATTCGCCTGTCGCGCAGCGATCAGGTTGCCCGACGAGCAACGCGAGGAGCCTTGCGCAGCAAGGTCGCAAGAGGTCGAGCGGTGGCTACAGGGGTGCAAATCCGCGGCAAATCCGCACCAAATCTTTGATGGCCACTTGATCGCATAACCATCATTCGCATTCCCCAACCTCGTCAACCAACACTTGATGCCCATGATGGATTTCGTCCGTACCGTAATCTCATTTTTCCGTTGCCTTTCGTCCACGGGTTTGGTATGATGTGCGGCATGAAGAGGGCAAAGACAGTGAAGATGTGGTCCGAGCTCGGCGATGCGAGGCCGAGATTCGGTGACTTCGAGGACTACATGAACCGTTCGATGAACTGCGGTCCACACGGGTTCCTGCGCTTTGGGGACGTCTACGAGTACCTGACGCGCGGCGAATACTGGTGGATGTACCTGCGCGCATTCAGAAGGGACTGCTCGCGCCGCGTCGCGAGGCTGAAGGCCGCGGAGAGGCGTCCCAGGTACTACGAAGCGGAGAACGAAAGGCGCCGCGCGCTCGCGGCCGAGCGGCGGAAGATCCGCGCACGGGCGACGACCAACGCATGCCCGACGCGCGAGGCGATCCTGGAGGCGTGGAACCGCCGAAAGGACTCGCACGAGGCGGCGATCCGCTTCGGGAGCATGCTGGAGGACCTCGAGTGCTACCTCGACAACTCTCTGAGGCGCAACGAGGACGGGGTGATCATAGGCCGCAACCCCGGGATAAAGGGCTGGCTCTGCGACAATCTGCCGGAGATTTACGAGAAGTACACCACGGCGATGCGCTACAAGGCCGCGGCGAAGAAGCTGAAGCAGGTCGTCGAGCTCGCGGACCCGACGCCTGCGGACGTGGTGCTGCCGCACGGTGCGCCGGAGCAGAGGGAGGAGGGGAAACAAGATTACGGTGCGGACGAAGTGGAAGGGTGTCGCGCAGATGGCGCTGGCGGCGCTGCCGAGGGGCGTGGCGAGTCCGAAGTGCCGGAACTTGCGGTCGTGAGGGCGAGGGCGATATGGAGCGAGATCGTGGAAGGCATAGGCCAGAGCGCGACGGCGCTGATGATGCGGTTGGACGCGCTGACGGACCCGGGGCGGGTGGAGGACGCGAACATGCTCGCCGCGTGGAAGGAGAAGTACGCGAATGAGATTACGGAGCGGACGAGGAAACGGTGGTGGAGGCGGCTTGTGGAGAAGTCGCGGCCTGGCAAGGCCCGTAAGCGGGCCGCGTGATCTTTGCGTGGACGATGTGCGGCAAAAGCTCCACCTTGAAGCCGGCCCTGGGATTTCCCTGGGTTCGTGCCTTTGCGGAAAGATTGCCGGTTCCGACTGGCAAGCCATCTTTCGCGACGCTCGTCGCTGGCTTGAGGTGAACTACGAGACGCTGCCGAAGTATGGCATTGCGACGAAAGTTTTCCTCTTCGGCTTTTCACGCGGCGCTCTCATTGCGCGGCACTTCGCGGCATGGCTCGACAAGCTTGGCACCGCGCAGCAGGCGGCGGAGATCGCCGCGGTCCTCGTCGACTTCCAGAACGGGCCGGTGGATTCTGCCGCGATCTACGACGCGAGACGCGGAGTGGGCAACTACTCGCCGCTCTTCAATCCGCTTATCTACAAGCCCCACAAGGCGGCTGCGCCTTCCTGGCGTTCAACGAACTCCGCAAGGCCGGCACGGCCGTCGCAGCGTCGAGCGACGACTCCGACGTGTTGGTTTCTGCGGCAAGGAAGGGTGGGAACGCGGTCGTGATGATTGTCAATCTTTCGTCCGTTGAGAAACCGCTGGCATTGGACGCAGGCGACGGCAGGAAGGCCGTGTCGTGCAGAATCACGGACGCGACGCGCTCTTTCGAAGAAGCGGAACTGCCGTCCGTCCTGCCACCGACTTCGTTTGTGGTGACGGAACTTGCATATTGAAATTGTCGGGCGGGGAGTTGATTCTCGCAGCGAGAATTGTGTATAATACGCGCATGAAACTCAACACCATCATCTGCGCGGCCGCCGTCTGCGGCTGCGTGTCGTTCGCAACGGCGGCCGACGAGCCTGCCAAGACCGAAACAGCCGAACCTGCCAAGGCGGGACTTGCCGAGGAGGAACAGGGCGAAGAGGAAGAGGATTCCCTCGTTTCCGCAGAGTTCTATTTCGGCATCGACTCGAAGTACATCACGTACGGCGTGATGGACGGCAAGGATCCGATCGTGAGGGCCAACGGCTACGTCACGTTCCTCGACTGGTGGTACATTGGCGGCGAGATGCTGTTCGATCTCACGAAGGGCAATGGCAAGCGCGGGCCCTACGGCTGGGGCAACCGCGCCGGCAAGTACACGACGATTGACGCGCAGACCGGTCTTGCGCACGAGTTTGACCTCGGCGAGACGCTTGGCACGCTCAGCGTCGACGTCTACTACACCTACGAATACGTCGCTCGCCACAAAGACACCATGAACGATACGCAGTACATCGACTTCGAGCTGCGGCTGGACGATCTCTGGTTTGAGCCCCGCCTCTGGTTCGAGCGCGACCTGATGGCCGACGACGGCACCTACGTGAACCTCGAGGTCGGTCATACCTTCCCGCTCATCGGCGATGGCGAGGACGCGACGCTCACCTTCAAGCCGTCTTTTGCGCAAGGCATCGGAAACACGCTCCGCACGCGAGGCTACGGCCTTTCTGACGACCACGGCGGCCTCATGGACGCCACGATCAAGGGCGAGCTCGTGTGGGCGGTATGCGACCACGTCAAGGTCAAGGCGTATATCGCCTACTGCGACTACTGGTTCGACCGCAAGCTTCGCGACGGCGCGCGCGCCTACAACGGCGCGTGGGGCGGCAGCAACGACCATTCCTGGAACATCTACGGCGGTGTCGGCGTAGCTCTCTCGTTCTGATGGGATAGATAGATGGACTCTATATTCGGCATGCTGATATTCGCGGCTGGCGGTTTTGCCGGCGCGACGTTCCTTCTCCCCGCGCGCGGGGTCAAGAACTGGGCCTATGAGACGTGGTGGATGTTCTACTGCGTCGTCGGGCTTCTCGTGATGCCTGCGGTTATCTGCGCGATAGCGGTTCCAGATTTCTGCGGCGTTATCGGTTCGGCTCCTGGCTCGACTCTCCTCAAGTGCGCCGCTTTCGGCGCGATCTGGGGCATCGGCGGCCTAACGTGGGGGCTGATGGTCAGGTATCTTGGCATCGGGCTTGGGCTTGCAATCGGTTGCGGCCTATGCGCCGCGACGGGAACTGTCCTGCCCCCGATCATGAACGGCGAGGCGGCGACACTCATCTACGGTGCGGACGGCGCAGTTTCGACGGGCAAGCTCGTCGTTCTCGCTGGCGTCGCGGGGTCGCTTCTCGGCATTGTGTTTGTCGGGCTCGCCGGCAAGCTCAAGGAGGGCGAGCTCCCCGAGGAAGAGAAGAAGAAGGCAGTTGCCGAATTCGACTTCAAGAAGGGCATGATCGTCGCGCTCGTCTCGGGCGTGTGCTCCGCTTGCATGAACCTCGGCCTCCAGAGCGGAGGCGTCATCGAGCAGGCGGCGTATGACGCGGCGGTGAAGGCAGGCGTCGTCTCCGAGGGCGCGGTGTGGTCGTGGCGCGGGATGCCTGTCATCATGGTCGTCCTCTGGGGCGGCTTTGTCGTGCAGGCGGCGTGGGTCATCCAGCAGCATTTCAAGAACGGGACTTTTGGCGACTACCTTCGCCGCGGCCCGATTCTGCGAAATGCGGTGTTTGCCTCGCTTGTCGGCGTAATCTGGGTGATTCAGTTCGTCTGCCAGAAGGCGGGCGAGCCACTTATGGGCGACCTCAAGTACATTTCCTTCGCGATCGTGATGGCGTCGACGATTCTCTTCTCGACGATCATCGGCGCCGCGACGGGCGAATGGAAGGGCACTGGCGCTAAGACGAAGCTTTTCCTTGCCGCGGGGACACTGGTCCTCCTGGCGAGCTTCTGTGTTATCTCGCTCGGCTCGAAGTAAGCCGTCAGGCGGGAACGCCTATTCGCTCTCCGCAGAGGACTCGCGTCTCGAGTCCGTCTGCGGAGTTCTTCATAATGTCGTCGTCAAATTTGATCGCACCGGCTTGCGCGACGAGAATCACCGTCGAGCCGCCGAATTTGAAGTATCCCTTCTCGTCGCCTTTTGAGTGTTTCTCGCCAGTGAAGGTCTGGACGATTGTCCCTACGCCGAACGCGCCGACATCGACAAGCCAGAAGTCGCCGAACGCGGCGTGGCACTTCAAGACCTGCCTCTCGTTGTCGGCGTAGACGTCGGGCCTGCGCAGAAGGGCGATGGGGTTGACCGAGTGGTATTCGCCAGGGATTACGCACACGGATCCCTCGCTCGTGCAGTCGCAGGGGAAGTGGAAGCGGTGGTAGTCGACTGGTGCAAGGCGGAAGACCGCTATGTCGTAAAGTCCCTTTGGCGCGTCCGCGGCAAATACGCCGCGCAGCGACTTTGTCGCGCCCTTGAGCGGGAATGGGGTGTCGGCGTCTGCGCCGAGGAAGAGCCTGAGACGCCCGTCTGCGGGGCTCACGATTCCCTCGCCGAGGGGACGGCTTCCCGGCTTGAGGCGCCGCGTGAAGAAGTCGTTGAACGACGAGTATTCGGCGATCGGCTTCTCCGCTTCCTCTGCGCGGCAGCCAGGGATGGCGACGAGCTTTGCGATGTCCTTCCTGGACTTGGGCGAGTCGTAGCGCCGGCCAAGAAATGCGGAAATCGCCTTCGAGCCGAAGAGGACTGGCCAGAGCGTACGCCCGAGCAGCGTTTCGTAGGCAAAACGGAGCGCCTTGTCGCCCATTACGGACTCGGCTATTCTCTCTCCCGACGAGCGGTCTATGTATTCGACTGGTTGCATGTGCGGATTATAGCAAAAACCCGCCTATTTTTGGTATAATGTCCCCCCATGAGAGTTTTGACGGGAATACAGCCTTCTGGCAAGCTTCATTGGGGCAATTATTTTGGCGCGATGAAGTCGATGTTCGACCTTCAGGCGAAGGGCGAGGACATGTTCATGTTTATCGCGAACTTCCACGCGATGACTACGGTGCGCGACGGCGCGGTGCTCCGCGAGGCGACGCGCGAAGTGGCGCTTGACTATCTTGCATGCGGGCTCGACCCTGCGAAGACCACGGTCTACAGGCAGAGCGATGTCCCCGAGGTGCAGGAACTCGCGTGGTATCTCTCGTGCCTCACTCCGATGGGGCTTCTCGAGCGCTGCCACAGCTACAAGGACAAGATGGCGCACGGCTTCGAGGCGACGCATGGGCTTTTCGCGTATCCAGTCCTCATGGCGGCGGATATCCTTATCATGAATTCCGACCTCGTTCCGGTTGGGAAGGACCAGAAGCAGCATCTTGAGGTGACGCGCGACCTCGCGCAGAAGTTCAACAACGCCTACGGCGAAATCTTCAAGATGCCTGACGCCTACATTCCCGAGACCGTCGCGACAATCCCCGGTACCGACGGCCAGAAGATGTCGAAGTCGTATCACAACACGATCGAGCTTTTCGATCCGTCGGTGAAGAAGAAGATCATGGGCATCGTCACCGACTCGACTCCGATGGAAGAGCCGAAGGAGCCCGAGGGCAACTCGGTCTACGAGATGTACAAGCTCTTCGCGACGCCGGAGGAGGTCGCCGAGATGGCGGCTAACTTCCGCGCAGGCGGCTACGGCTATGGCCACGCGAAGAAGGCGCTTCTTGCCGCGTACAAGAGGATGTTTGATCCGTTCAAGGCACGGCGCGACGAGCTCGAAAAAGACCCCGACGCTCTCGAGGACATCTTGCGCGAAGGCGCAAAGAAGGCGCGCGCCGCAGCCGCGCCGGTGATGGAGAAAGTTCGCAGGGCGGTAGGGCTTTAGGGCATGGCGCAGCAGCAGCTATTCGCGGACGAATACAAGGTGAACCTCGACGTGTTCGAGGGGCCCCTTGACCTGCTGCTGTACCTAATCCGCCGCGAGGAGCTCGACATCTACGACATCCCGATCGAGCATGTCACCTCGGAGTACATGAAGTTCATCAACGAGGCCCGCGAGATGAACCTCGACATCGCGGGCGAGTTCATCGTGATGGCGGCGACGCTGATGGTCATAAAGTCGCGCATGCTCCTGCCCGTCGACAGGCGTACCGTCAACGAGGACGGCAACGAGGAGTGGGTGGATCCGCGCCTCGACCTCGTGAGGCAGCTCATCGAGTACAAGAAGTTCAAGGATGCGGCGATCCGCCTCGAGACGATGGAGGCCTTGCAGTCCGACAGCTTCGACTATGGCGGCGGCCGCCCCAAGTTCGAGAAGACCGCCGCCGACGCGCGAGGGGCGCTCGCGAACCTCGACCTCAACGACCTTTTGACGGCGTTCCAGGAAGTGCTCGCGAGGGCGAACGAGATTCCACACGAGGAACTGAAGGGCATACGCTTTTCGGTGCCGGAGAAGATGGACTACGTTCTCGAGCGCGCCAGGAAGGAAGGGCAGGTGTCGTTCGTGACGCTCTTCCGCGAGGATGCGCCGAAGGGCGAGGTGATAGTCACGTTCCTCGCGCTCCTGGAGCTTTTGCGCCAGCACCGCGTCATTGTCTACCAGAATGCCGCGTTCCACGAAATCACGATCCTCCCGTCGAAGGAGGAGCCGGACGACAAACCGCTTGAAAGGCCTGACGACTATGAGTGACCAGGTTAAGATTCCGCTTCCGCGAAGTTTGCAGGAGATAGTGGGCTCGCTTCTCTTCGCAAGCCAGGACCCTCTTACGGCTACGGAGCTGCGCGACGCGGTGCGCGCCGTGGAGCCGGAGGAAGGCGAGAACGCCGAGGTGATGGACGTCTACAAGACATGCACTTCGCGCGAGATCGACGAGGCCATAAAGGGCCTCGGCAAGGCGCTTGAAGTCGCCGGCTGCGGCTTTCGGCTCATATGCACCGGCGGAACCTACCGTCTCCAGACCGAGCCGAGCTGCGGCAGGTACGTCCGCGCGATGCTGAAGCTCGACAGGCCTAGCCGCCTCGGCCGCGCTTCCCTTGAGACGCTTGCGATCATCGCCTACCGCCAGCCGATTGCGAAGAGCGAGATCGAGGACATTCGCGGCGTCGACGTTTCGGCGAACATAAAGACGCTGATGGATCTCCAGCTCATCCGCCTCGTCGGTCGCTCGGAGCTCCCCGGACATCCTTTCCTCTACGGCACCACGCAGATCTTCCTCGACCACTTCGGGCTTGCGAATCTCCAGCAGCTCAACGAGCTCGATCCGACGCTGCAGAGGTCGAACCCGCGCCTCAAGGCCGAGCAGTACAAGCGCGTCGAGAAGAAGACCGAGCTTGAGAAGGCGGCAGAAGAAGCCAAAGAAGCCGCCGTCGAGACGCCGGATTCCACGGCTGCCGATACCGAGCCGCAGGACGATTCGCCGCAAGTTGTCGAGCCGCAAGACGATTCGTCGCAAGTCGAGCCTTCTCCCGCCAAGCCGACGGTAGAGGAAGATGATTTCTTTATCGACGACACGCCTGACGAGTTCGACGACGAAGACGAAGATGACGAAGACGAGGAAGAAGACATCGACGAAGAGGAGGAGGAAGATGAAGACGACAAGTAGGCTTATTGCGGTTCTTGCCCTCGCCGGGCTCGCGGCCTGCGATTCGCGCACGGCCTCCGAGTTCAAGCAGGAGCGCGCGAGCCGCCAGTACCAGGCGGCGATGGACGACTACACGGCGGGGCGCCTCGACGCGGCCGTCAAGGGCTTCGAGAAGGTGCTCCGCGCAGATCCTTCCAACACGAGCGCGCGTTTCCAGCTCGCCTGCCTCCAACAGGACAGCCGCCACGACAACCTTGGCGCGTTCTGCAATTACCACGAATATCTCCAGCAGGCGCCCGACAGCGACAAGGCGAAGATGGCGAAGGAACGTCTTGCGATTTGCGAACGCGCTCTTGCCGAGGAACTTGCGAAGAAGATGAACTTGATCGGCGACTCCGCCATTGCAGAGGAGATCGAGCACTCCCGCAAGGAACTCGCCGACATGAAGAAGAAGACGGACGAGGTTGCCGCAAAGCTGAAGGAGTCGGAGGAAGGGGCTTCGAAGCTCAAGAGCGAGAACGAGCGCATGAGGAAGCTCCTCTCGTCGCTCGCCGGAGAAGAGAAGGGGACGCCAGAGAAGGCAGATGTCGTTTCGTCTGTCAAAGACCTTCTCGATGACGACGAACCCGCTGCGTTGTCCATGTCTGCTCTCGACGAGGCAAAGGCGCTCAACGCGCTTGCGGAGGCCGATGAGGGCGACTCCGGTACGGCGTCGTCGCTTCTCCCGACCCAGTCGGCAGACGCCAAGGAGAAAAAGAAGGCCTTGGAGGTCGCGACGAAAAAGGCGAAAGCCGAGCGCGAGGCGAAGAAGGACGCGATCCCGGATACATACGTCGTGCAGGAAGGCGACACGCTCTACAAGATCGCCTTGCGCTTCTATGGCAAGACTTCGGCTTGGAAGCAGATTCGCGAGGCGAACAAGGAATCGATCACGACTGACGGTCGCGTACGCACAGGCCAGACGCTTAAACTCCCCAAATGAGCTCGATCCACACATCCATAGTCGGCGACGCGCACGCCTACACGCGCTCTAAAGTGCCGTGGCGGCTTGACACCTACCGCGACGCCTACGGCGAGACGTCGAAGGGCGCGAGGTTCGGGTGGAAGCTTTTCCACTACATCTCGGGCGGTGGCATGCGCACGTTCGGGCGAACCGTGCAGCAGGAAGAGCTGAATGCCCGCCAGAACCGCTTTCTCGTCGTGGCGGGACTATTGGCGGCGCTGTGGCTGGCGTTGTTGCTGTGGTAGTTTAAAGTTTGAAGTTTAAAGTTCAAAATGACAAAAACATTTAACCGTGTAGAACGTGTAGAACATGTAGAAAAATCCTACATGATCTACATGTTCTGCATGGCTGAAAAGAGTTTTGCTACTAGCTCTAAAGTTTAAAGCGACAAGGAGAACAAGGAAATGAAGACAAAAATTACGACAGCTTTATTTGTGGCGGCGTTGGCTGCCGGAACTGCGTCTGCACAGGCGCCGGCTGGTGCAAGTCGCGATGCGTTTTTGAAACAGCAGGCGGTCGCAGAAATGCAGCGCGTGTCGGCGCAGGTGGATGTCCTTGCGACCAACCAGGAGGAGCTTTCAGACCGTCTCCGCAAGACGGAGGCGATGAAGGCCGAGATTGATAGCCTGCGCGCCGAAGTCGCCGCGCTCAAAGGGGCCATTTCAGAGTTGAGGCGCGAGATGGGCGGCCAGCGCGACGAGATCGTCCGCGACCTCTCGAAGAAGATTGCCTCCATGCAGCCGCCTGCGCCCAAGGGTGGGAATACCACGCCTTCGAAGCCGCGACCTACTGGTCCTTGCTATGAATATACCGTCCAGTCCGGCGACACGCTGTCGCTCATCTCAAAGGCGTTCGGCACGACTGTCCAGAAAATCAAGGACATGAACGGCATGAAGAGCGATGCGCTTAAGATCGGGCAGAAGCTCAACGTTCCGAAGGAGTGATATATGAAGATACTTGTAGTTGGAAGCGGTGGACGCGAGCACGCGATTGCGTGGCGGCTTGCACAGGACAAAGAGGGGCATGAACTCTATTGCGCCCCCGGTAACGCCGGAACCGCGGCGATAGCGACGAACGTCGCGGTCGCGGCGGAAGACATAGATGGCGTAGTCGCGTGGGCGACGGCGAATCGTCCCGATCTCGTGGTCGTAGGTCCCGAGGCGCCGCTCGTAAAGGGTCTTGTGGATGCGCTACAGAAAATAGGCGTTCCCGCGTTCGGGCCTGTTGCCGCCGGTGCCAGGATGGAGGGCTCGAAGCGCTTTGCGAAGGAAGTGATGGACGCGGCGGGCGTTCCCACCGGCAAGGCCGAGGTGTTCACCGACGCGGCGGCCGCAAAGGCGGCGCTTCCGTCATTCGGACTTCCAGTAGTGATCAAGGCCGACGGCCTCGCGGCAGGGAAGGGCGTGATCGTCGCGGAGACTGCCGAGCAGGCGGAAGGTGCGATAGACGACATGCTCGTCGGAAACAAGTTTGGCGCAGCCGGCGCGGAAGTGCTCATTGAGGAGTTTCTGCACGGCGAGGAGTGCTCGATACTCGCGCTTGTCGACGGCGAGAACGCCGTTCTCCTTCCATCGTCGCAGGACCACAAGCGCGTTTTCGACGGCGACAAGGGCCCGAACACTGGCGGAATGGGCGCCTATAGCCCAGCGCCTGTCGTGACTGCCGACCGACTTCCCGAAATCAAGGAGAAGATCATCCTTCCTGTAGTGCGAGAGCTCAAGAAGTGCGGCATTGTCTACCGCGGCGTCCTCTACGCGGGGCTCATGGTCAACGACGCGAACTCCAATCCGCACGGGCCTCTCGCGAAGAGCGGCTCGACGGTAAACGTCGTCGAGTTCAACGCGCGCTTCGGCGACCCAGAGACCGAGGCGGTTCTGCCGCGGCTCGGCGGCAGTTTCGCAACGGCGCTTCTGCATGCGGCGAAGGGCTGCCTCAAAGACGAGGATGTTGTCGTTAAGGACGAGGCGGCGGCTACCGTGATCATTGCATCCGGCGGATATCCCGCTTCCTACGAGAAGGGCAAGGAGATTTCAGGTCTTGACGAGGCGGCTGCGGCCGGCGCAATCGTGTTCCACTGCGGAACCCGCCTTCGTCCGTCCGACTCCGGCGCGGCAGGCCAGGTAGTCGAGACTTCCGGCGGGCGCGTCCTTTCCGTCACCGGCATGGGCGCGACGCTGCGCGAGGCGGTCGACAAGGCGTATGCGGGCGTCGGGAAAATTTCCTTCGATAAGATGTTCTACCGCAAGGACATAGCGCACCGCGCCTTTGACCGCGGCTGACAGGCGTGAAGGTTGTCTCACTTGCAAGCGGAAGCGCGGGAAACGCGTATTGCGTCGAGTCGGGTGGCTCGGTCCTTCTCATAGACTGCGGCCTCAGCTGCCGCGAGCTTTTGAAGCGCAGCCGCGCCGCAGGCGTCGACCTCGCGTCTGTCGTTGCGGCGGTCTTCACCCACAGCCACGACGACCATATAAAGGGAGTTGCGAAGTTCCATGACTGCTTCCCCGACGCGGGGCTCTTTGCGAATGCGATGACGGCCGACTCCATATCCGTGGCGACCGGCGTCGACGAGATGGACTTCTCGATCTTCGAGAACGGGCAGGACTTCGAGGTCGGGCCTTTCGACATCAAGCCGTTTGCGATTCCCCACGACACGAGCGACCCCGTCGGCTTTCTCGTCTCGGACGGCGAATGCAGGTATTTCCACGCGACCGACATAGGTACGCCTCTTGAATCGATAGGGGAAAATCTCTCCGAAGCGGACATAGCGACGCTCGAGTCAAACCACGACGCAGTTCTCCTGCGGAAGAGCGGCCGCCATCCAAGCTTGATCCAGCGCATCGCGGGCCCTCGCGGGCACCTCTCGAACGACCAGGCGTGCGATCTCGTCAGGCGCTTCGCATCGCCGCGCCTGAGGAAACTCGCGCTCGCGCATCTTTCGCGCGACTGCAACGTGCCGCATGTCGCCGAGGGCGCGATGCGAACTACTCTTTGCGAAATCGGGCGCACGGACATAGACCTCAAAGTTCTCTGCCAAGATGAAATCGTCGAGATATAGGGTTTGTGGTACTTGCGTGTCTGCGGCGCTGGTGCTTGGCGTCATGTGTCTTGCCGGTTGCGGACGGCAGCAGATCGAGCGCGTCGAGTGGCCGGTGATGGGGACGATTGCGGCGGTGCAGACGCGAGGTTTTACTTCGCCGGAAAAGGAGGCCTTGTGGGTGCGCGGCTTGGGTCATCCGGTTTTCGGAATTGTCGAGCTCAATTTGAACGCGCACGAACCGAAGTCCGAGCTGTCCCGGCTTGCGGCCTGTTCCGATGAAAAGGTCTGCGAGTCCTGCAATAGCGACATGCGTCCTTGTTACGAGGCGGCCTTTACGCTTCAAAAAGCTTCGGGTGATGCGTTCAACCCGCGTTGGCGTGGAACGAACACTCTTGATCTTGGCGCGATCGCGAAGGGGTTTGCCGTGGACAGGCTTGAGTCTACGCTGAAGACCGTGCGTCCTGTTCGCACGGACTGTCTAATAGACCTTGGCGGCAATCTTAAGGCGCTGCGCGGCAGTTGGCGCACTGGTGTCAAGGATCCGAACGGCGACGGATTTGCCGCGGTCGTCGAACTTCACGAGGGCGAGGCGCTTGCGACGAGCGCGACGTACTACCGCGGCGGCCACATCTACGACGGGCGGACTGGGCTCGCCGTCTCGAACGGCGTCGCGTCGGTGACGGTTCTTTGCAACTCCGCGATGTGGGCGGACGGACTTTCCACGACGCTCTTCGTGCTTGGCCCGGAAGAAGGAATGAAGTTCCTCGACGAAAAGGGCGAGAGACTTATCGACGGGGGGAAGGTCGCCGCCCTCTGGGTGCTTTCCGACGGTCGTCAAATCAAGTTTGACGCCGACAGCCGATTCTGGCTGCCTTGATTTCAAAAATCCCGCCCTTGCCGCCTGCAAGGGCTTTTTGCTATAATCCATTTGTTCGGTTGAGGGGCGGGCAAAACTGCCGCGATGCCGGGCTTGATCTTTTCCATACTCCCTGGCGCATGACGGCCCGGGACCGGCGGCACGCGAAACGCTTAAGTCCGCCAAGGGCGGGTGGCAACATCCGCCAACGTACGCGACAGCAACAATTATTTTGCTATAATATCCAAACACAAAACACGAAAGGAGGGAAGAGGATGGGCGTAATGATAGACATGCCAGCTGCAATGGTGCAGGAGGCCAACGAGTATGCGGAGAGAAACGGATGCTCGTTCAGGGATCTTCTTTGCCTCAGTGTACAAATGTATCTTGCGGAACAGGCGCGGAAGCGCAAGACCGAAGTTTCCGCATGGGCAGAGAAGTTCAATGCGCTTATAGACAGCACCGAGAGTCGCAATGCCGAGCCGTACAAGTTCAACCGTGCTGATGCATACGAACCCGAGGTGACGTTCGCATGAAATTCATCGACACCAATGTCTTTGTTTATGCAGCGGACTCGAAGAATCCGGTGAAACGCGCCATAGCCAGGAACCTTATCACCGCTGCCGTTTCGTCTGGTGGTTGCAGGATTAGTGTACAGGTGTTGAATGAGTTCGCAAGTGTTGCTGCTCGCAAGCTTGGACTTACAATTGACGAAATCAAGGCGTATCTTGAGCTGTTCCGTGCTTTGCCGGTCCTTCCCGTGGCGGCCGACGTGACCGAGAAGGGTCTGGACGTGATGAATCGCTACGGACTTCAGTTCTACGATTCTCTATTGCTGGTCTCCGCATCAGAATGCGGATGTGATGAATTTATCTCCGAAGACCTTAACGATGGGCAAGTCTACTGTGGCATGAAAGCGGTAGACCCGTTCAAGGGAATCGGTTGATAGATTTTTTCCATACTCCCGGACGCATGATGGCCCGGGACCGGCGGCACGCTAAACGCGGAGTCCGCCAAGGGCGGGTGGCAACATCCGCCGACGTACGCAATCTTGCGTATTTCAAAAACCCAGCCCTTGCGATTTGCAAGGGCTTTGTGCTATAATTCACTTGTTCGGCTGAGGGGTGGGCAAACTGCCGCGATACCGGGCGTTAGATTTCCCGCGTGGTTGGGGCGAAGAAAAGTAGCCAATCGCCGCGTTTGGGACGCGTCGCGTGAAAGCTTGAGAACCTATCACAAAGAGACGCAACACGAGGACACTGCCGTCCGTGCAGTTTCGCCTCCTCCGTTGTATCTCTTTAGGTATTCTCAAGCACCTCACGCGATGCATCGGAGGAGGTTTTCGTTTTCCGCCCTGCCGATGTCTGGGAAGGTGCGCAAGCTCTTAGGAAGACACGGTGTGTTATTTGGTTCTCGCAAGATGGCAGACTGGATGTGTTTCGGCGAGATTTAAAGTGGAGGCGCTCAAATGTTAACAGTGAGCACGACGAGGTGCGGGACTTTGTTTTTGCTTGTGGAGAGTTTGCTTGTGACGGTTTCGCCTGTTGCTCTGGCAATGCCTACGAAAGAAGAGTTAGCGCGGACGCAGCCGATTGTGTTTGAATTAATGAAACCTTGCGTCTCTGGACTCAAGAACGGGTCTATGTCAGCCACTGAGGTGGGCGATAAGGCCGTGGAGTTCTCTGGTGAAGCTGAAACGCCGGCGGGGAAATATCTGCTTCTCAAGGGAGCTGTTGCCTATTATGTTCGTGACAAATCATACGACAAGGCCGCTGATACAATTGAGTTAATCATGGAGCAATTCCCAGACATTGAACCGGAGACGCTTCTCGACATTACGACGCGTGCAAAAAGGGTCGTAACTGCCAAGACAGCCCCCCGCCTCGTTGCCATTCACAATGTGGTTTTGGCACGGGCGAACGGAGCCAAAGTGCTGAAAGCACTCGAATCTGAACTTAAAAAGAAACCGACCGACAAGACGCTTATCCGCGGTTGTGCGGAATTGACAGCTGCAACAGGAAAATGGGACGAAGCGCTTCCTCTGTTTGTAAAACTCGGCGGTGACATCGGCAAGATGGCACAGGAGGAAATTGACGGCACTGCTACCGCCGCCATGTTGGCGAATTTCTGGTGGAACTACAATTCCCAGCAGCGCGATGCAAAGGATGCAATCCGCAATCATGCGGTTGCGCTATATCGTGATGCAATTGAGCGCGATGAACTCAAAGGTCTCCAAAAAACTCTGGCTGAGCAACGCATGGCGGAAGTCGAAACCATTGGGGACAAAGCAGGCGCCAAGCCGCGCGTCGGGGAAAGGGCAGACGCTAAGACGCGGAGGACATCTTCTGCCTTAAGCGCCCGATTGGAGAAAGGCCTTGTCGGGTATTGGCCCTTCGACGGCAATGGGAATGATGCGACAAAAAACCGCAACAACGGGATATTGCATAACATGACTCAGGCGGAAGACCGCTTCGGCAACGCCAACAAGGCGTATCGATTCGGCGGGTCCAGCTACATCGAAGTCTCACACTCGGATACTTTAAATATGACGCATGCGATTACGATGACCGCATGGATAAAGCCGCAGAGGTGGTGGGGGCCCTGGATAGTCATCATGCAGAAGGGTAATAGATGGAATTGTAACTACCAGTTCGGAATAAACATGCATGATAATAAGGTGTTCTTTTGTGGCCGTGCTATAGTGTTAAGTGTGGATGCGCAAATCGGACTGGAATTAAACAAATGGCAGCATGTTGCATTGACATACGAAAGCGGCAAGAGGTCTTGTTTTTATTGCAATGGTGTCCAAATTGGCAATTGGCAGATATCGAAAGATTTGCCGCCAAACAACAGCAGTCTTGTTATAGGCTATGATCCAATGGAGGAAGATGAATATTTTGTGGGGGATATGGACGATGTCAGACTTTTCAATCGGGCGCTTTCAGAGAAGGAGATGCAGGAGCTTTACAAAGCGGAGTGCCCAAAGCAATAAGACAACGCGGGGACGCGTCTTGCGAACCTGCGCAAGGTCAGACTTTTCCGAGCTTGATACAAACGTCGTTGTGTTGCCTGTGCACTTGTTATGTGATCGTCTTCAAGATCAAGATCATGTTGCCGTAAATCGGACGGATAACAACCACCAACGACGTGCGGTTCAGTAGCATTAGCCATCGTATTTATAGAAATACGGTGGTAGTGGTCAGACAGTCATCACGTGCAGCGTGTGACGGCTGCTTTACTAGCTTTCGCAATAATCCACGGAGCAGCATGGGGTGGAGAAATATGGTATAATCTCATCTGAAATTTCGGTAGCCAGGTTGGTTATCATCTCATGCTAGATTTCAAGGGAATTAGCGTCCACTACGGACATCAGGACGTCCTGACGAACGTCACGTTCCGCGTAAACGCGGGCGATCGCGTCGGCGTCGTCGGGCCAAACGGCTCGGGGAAATCTACGCTCTTCAAGATCGTCCTCGGCGAAATGTCGACGGATTCGGGCGAGCTCATAATCGAAGGGAGCCCGCGCATCGGCTTTACGCGTCAGAACCCTGCGCCCGACACTCCCGACGAGACACTGCTTGAGTATTCCCTGAGGGGCATTCCGGGGCTCTCGGAGATGGAGGCAGAGATGGCCGAGCTTGAGGCCGACCTCGCCGACCCTGCCAAGATGAAACGCTATGGCGAGCTCCAGACGAAGTTCGAGCATCTCGGCGGCTACGACATAGAGACGCGCGTCAAGGTCGCGCTTGGGGGCCTCGGGTTCACGACGGAGGAGTTTCTAAAGCCGTTCCAGTCGTTTTCCGGCGGCTGGCGCATGCGCGCGGAACTGTCGCGCGTGCTCGCGTCCAAGCCCGATCTCCTTCTCCTCGACGAGCCGTCAAACTACCTCGACCTCCCCGCCGTCGACTGGCTCCAGAAGTACCTCAAGGCGTATGAGGGAACGCTGATGCTGATCTCCCACGACCGCTATCTCCTGCGTACGCTGACGAACATCACGGTCGAAGTCGATGCCGGCACTGCGACGCGCTACGAGGGCGATCTCGACTGGTACATGAAGGAGCGCGAGGTCAGGTACCAGCACCTGAAGGCCGCCAAGGAGAACCAAGATCACCACCGCGAGCAGCTTCAGCGGTTCGTCGACCGCTTCCGCGCGCAGGCGACGAAGGCCGCGCAGGCGCAGAGCCGCCAGAAGCTCATCGACAAGATCGACGAGGAGAGGATCGTCCTTCCGAAGCGCTACACGCAGTCCGGCCGGCTTCGGCTTGCCGAGCCGCCACCAAGCGGCATAGAGATGTTCCGCTGCGAGAATCTCGGCTTCAGCTACGACGGCGTAAAGAAGGTCTTTTCGGGTCTCGAGTTCAACGTGACTCGCGGCGACAAGGTCGCGCTCATCGGCTACAACGGCCTCGGAAAGACGACGCTTATGCGCATCATGGCGGGGACGCGAGAGCCGACCGAGGGTAAGGCCGTCATCGGACACAATGTCGTCCCAGGATATCTCAGCCAGGAGTTTGCCGAGACGATCCCTCCCGATCTCACCGTCTACCGCAACGCGAAGAACGCGTGGGACGCGCATGGCGGCGGGCCGGAGAAGGTCTTCCGCAATCAGCTTGGCGCGTTCGGCTTTGACGAGAACGATGTGGAAAAGCCAGCCGGCGTCCTTTCAGGCGGCGAGAAGATTCGTCTTGCGTTCCTTCGGCTCTTCTTTACTGCGCCGAATCTCCTTCTCCTTGATGAACCGACGACGCATCTCGACCTCGACGGACGGCGGCTTCTCGAGGATGCGCTTAAGAAGTACAAGGGAACGATCTTCCTCGTCTCGCACGATATTGATTTCGTCCGGGCCGTCGCGACTTCTGTGCTCGAGATCACGCGAGAGGGGATTCGCCAGTTCCCAGGCGGCTACGACTACTATTGCGAGAAAAGGGAACGGGAAACGTATCCCCCGAGCGAAGCGAGTCGCCAAAGGCGATGCCCTAGCAGGGGTGGGAACGGGGAACGGGATGTCGGTCGTCCGGTATCGAATGCCTCTGCCGTTGACGATCAGTCTCCGACCTCTCGGCTCTCCAAGAAGGAATTGCGCCAGCAGCGCGCGGCGGAGCGCGCGAAGATCGCCCCGAAGCTCAAGGAGCTCAAGAAGCGCGTCGAAACGGCCGAGAAGAAGATCGACGAGCTTCAAAAGGCGCTCGACGAGGCGAGCGCGGAGCTTTTCAACCCAAAGCCAGACACCGACTTTGCGGAGGCGAACAGGAAGGTTCGTACGCTTCAGTTCGAGATTGACCGCTACACCGCCGAATGGGAAGAGGCGGCTACGGAACTCGAGGCGCTCGAAGCCGAAAAGCCGCAGTAGCGTCCGTGAAAACTCTACGCCCCCGCGCCCAGAACATTTTGGTATAATATCCGCATGAATGGATATACGTGCGTTGTTTGCATCAAACAGGTGCCAGATACGAAGAAGGTGACCGGGCAGGCCATGAAGGCCGACGGAACCATCAACCGCGCCGCATTGCCGGCGATCTTCAACCCCGAGGACAAGAACGCCCTTGAAGCGGCGCTTTCCGTAAAGGAGCGCTACGGCGGCAAGGTGATCGCCATCGCCATGGGGCTTCCAGCCGCGACCGCGATTCTCCGCGAGGCGCTTGCCTGCGGCGCGGACGAGGCGGTGCTCGTCACCGACCGCAAGGCGGCAGGGTCTGATACGCTCGCGACGAGCTACATTCTCTCTCAGGCGGTCAAGAAGTTCAATCCCGACCTCGTCTTCTGCGGCCGCCAGGCCATCGACGGCGATACGGCCCAGACGGGTCCGCAGATCGGCGAGAAGCTTGATTGCGCCGTAGTCACCTACCTCGAGAAGCTCGACATCGACGGCGACACGGCCATCGCTACGCGCGACATCGGTACCGGCGTCGAGACTTGTCGCGCCAAGCTTCCCGCGCTCTTCACCGTTACGGAGAAGTTCGGCGAACTCCGTCCCTTCGAGATGCGTCGCGTCATGAAGTACAAGAACGCCGAGCCAACGATCCTCGACTGCGCCGCAATCGGCTGCGAAGACGACCGCTGCGGCTTCGCCGGGTCTCCGACGAGCGTCAACAAGATCGAGTCCGTTGTCCTTGCGGGCGGCGAATTCAAGGAAGTTGCCGCGACCGACGAGGGAATTGGCGCTCTCGTCTCTGAACTTATCAAGGACCACACCATCGGGTAATTGTTCAACTCATCAACTCTTCAACCTTTCAACTTTTCAACCTTTCAACCTTTCAACCTTTCAACCTTTCAACTTTTCAACTTTTCAACCCATGAAAAACATACAAGGCGAAGTCTGGGTCTTTGCGGAGCAGGAGGAGGGGAAGCTCTCCGACGTTCCGTTCGAACTTCTCGGCAAGGCGCGCGAACTCGCGTCGAAGCTCGGAGTCAAGGTCGGAGCGGTCCTGATGGGCTCTGGCGTAGAGGCGCTTGCGAAGCCGCTCTTCGAGGCGGGCGCGGATGTCGTGCATATGATCGACGATCCCGCGCTGAAGGTCTACCGCAACAAGGCCTACCGCCACGCGATGGTCGAGCTCGTAAAGGAGGTCAATCCGCAGATCGTGATCTTCGGCGCGACGCACATGGGGCGTGACCTCGCGCCGTCCGTCGCCTCGGCGCTCAGGTGCGGGCTTACGGCCGACTGCACCGACCTGCAGATTGGCGACTACGAGGACAAGAAGACGAAGGAAGTCTTCACGAACGTCCTCCACCAGATCCGTCCCGCTTTCGGCGGCAACATCATCGCGACGATCGTCAACGCGCGCAACTGGCCGCAGATGGCGACCGTGCGCGAGGGCGTGATGAAGCCGCTTGCGCGCGAGGAAGGGCGCAAGGGCGAGCTCGTGAAGCACTCGGCGCATCTCGACGGGGTCGAGATCCCGGTCGAGGTCGTCGAAATCGTCCGCAAGGCGTCGACAGTCAACCTTAAGGGTTCGCGCATCATCGTGTGCGGCGGCGCGGGTGTCGGCTCGAAGGAGAACTTCAAGCTTCTCCACGACCTCGCGAACGTTCTTGGCGGCGCGGTCGGCGGATCGCGCGCTGCTGTCGACCTCGGGTACTGCGAGCACGAGCGGCAGATCGGCCAGACGGGCGTCACGGTGCGCCCTGCGCTCATGATCAGCTGCGGCGTCTCGGGCGCTGTTCAGCACCTCGCCGGCATGCAGGACTCGGCGAAGATCATCGCGATCAACACCGACAAGGACGCGCCGATCTTCAAGGTAGCGCACTACGGCATCGTCGGCGACCTCAACGTGGTCGTTCCGAAGCTGATCAAGGCGATTAAGTCGAAGGGAGAGTGACATGGGCAATTTCTACAGGGACAACAAGGACATTGAGGAGACAATCGACCTTCTCGACCTTACTGAAGTAGCGACGCTTCTTGAAGAGGACTTCAAGTTCGCGAAGGAATACGACTTCGCGCCGAAAGACGCGGCTGACGCGATTGACAACTACAAGCGCGCGATCGACCTCTGCGGCGACATCATGGCGAACCGCATCGCCCCGCTCGCGGAAGAGACTGATCTTGTCGGAAACACGCTGAACGAGGACGGGTCTGTCACGCGCGCACCCGGCATGAAGCTCGCGATCGAGCTCTTCGGGAAGACCGGTCTCATGGGCGTCACGATTCCATATTACCTCGGCGGCCTCAACATGCCCTGCACCGTCCTTACGGCGTGCAACGACATCGTGAGCCGCGGCGACGCAGGGCTCATGAACCTCTTCGGTCTCCAGGGCATCGCCGAGACGATCAACTGGTTTGCCGACGAGGAAATCAAGAAGCAGTATGTGCCGCGCCTCGTCACCGGCGAGTGGACTGGCGCGATGGTGCTTACCGAGCCGGACGCGGGTAGCGACCTCCAGTCCGTCAAGACTTCTGCCTATCTCGACAAGGACGGCGTCTGGCGCGTCAACGGCGTCAAGCGCTTCATCACGAACGGCTGCGGCGAAGTCCTTCTCGTTCTCGCTCGCACCGAGCCCGAGTTCAGCGACGGTCGCGGCCTCAGCTGCCTTCTCGTCGAGAAGGGCCCCTGGGTCAAGGTGCGCCGTCTCGAGAACAAGCTCGGCATCCACGGCTCGCCCACTTGCGAGATGGTCTTCACCGAGGCGCCTGCGAAGCTGATTGGTCTTCGTAAGCGCGGCCTCATCACCTACGTAATGGCGCTTATGAACGGCGCCCGCATGGGCATTGCCGCCCAGGGCACTGGCATTGCAGAGGCCGCCTACCGCGCGGCTCGCGACTACGCCGCGGCGAGAAAGCAGTTTGGCGTTACGATCGACACGTTCCCTGCGCTCCGCGAGCTTATGTCGACGATGTCGGTCGAGCTTCAGGCGTCGCGTCTACTTACCTACTACGCGGCGAAGAACGTCGACCTTGAAGCGGGGCTCGGCAAGAAGTTCGAGTCGCTTAAGGGGACTCCCGAGGCGCAGGCCGTCCGCGCGCGTTTCAAGAAGTACGCGGCGTTCAACAAGATGCTTACCCCGATGGCGAAGTACTACGGCTCCGAACTTTCGATGCGCAACGCACAGGGCGCGATCGCCGTTCTCGGCGGCTCGGGCTTCATGAAGGACTATCCTTGCGAGCGGTACCTGCGCGACAGCCGCATAACGACGATCTACGAGGGCACTTCGCAGCTCCAGGTCGTTGCCGCGATCGCTGGCGTCACGGGCGGTCTCGTCAAGGAAGTCATCGCCGACATCCTCGGCAAGGAGGACTGGCACGGCGAGCATCCGCGCATGACGAAGCTCCTGAAGGCGCTTGACGACGCAATCGAGTACGTGAAGGGACGCGAGGACTCGAAGACATACCACGACCTCTCGGCGAGGAAGCTCGTGGACGCGGGTACCGCGCTTATCGTCGCCGCGCTCTTCGTGAAGGCCGCCGAGAAGTACGACTACAAGAAGCCCGCGCTCGATTTCTGGCTGAACGTGGAGTTCCCGCGCGTCAGGGGCGAGCTTGAGCAGGTCATGTCTGGCTATGTCGGCTCGACCGCCGAGTTCGAGACGCTCGCCCCTGCGGTCCCCGTCGAGGACTAATCCCCGGCGGTCGGCGTTCCGGTCGCGACGTTTGGTTTGGATAGGAATCTTAAACAAAAAACGAAAGGCACAAGACAATGCAAAAAACTACTGGCACGATTGGTCATGCAACAATACTTGGATGTTTCTTTGCCTTTTTCGCAGCAACCTGCGCATGGGCGGCAGACTCAATCAACATAAACTTGTGCCAAGGCACAGAAAGCAATTATAAAGTCAGTTCAACGGTGTCAACCCTGATTGGTGACATTCCAGCGGCGGCTTGGGCGCAAAGTACAACTGCTGGCAATGGTACAATCACTACTACGACTGGTTTTGACGGCACATCGACCATCACGCTTTCCGGCACCGTGTCCATTCAGGAAAATGTTAGCCAGATGGGCAATCATGGACAGGACACATCTTATTTGCACCAAGTGCTGAAAAGCTGGCTGGCCACAAGGGACAACACGTCGCATCCTGGGACGCTGACAATCAGCAACATACCCTTTACTTTCTACGACGTGATAATTATCATGTCAGGGGCAACAGGCACTACTGGCGGTTTTTCAGGGAAATTCGCCCCTCTTACGATCGCTGCCGGAAACAAGTCTGCGACAAAGTATGCCGGAGGCGACGATGCTGACAATTACAACACAGTAGTCACAACAAGCGATTCTGGCTGGGGCACACGTGGACAGACTACAATAACATACGGTACGAATGCGCTGCGCTTGGACGGACTTACGGGCAACTTGACGATTTCCTATACCGCACATGCCGAAGGCATCGCCGGTGTTCAGATCATAGACTCCACGGCAGAGCATTTCAACGTCGAAGAATATGCTTTGACGCACAATGACGGATATGTGCGCGACGATGTCACTTATAACTACATCTTCCGTGGGACGGATGCGACATACCCCTGCAACTGGGGAACTTGCGCGAACTGGTACACGCGCGTTGCCCCGAATGAAGACCTTGGCATTGCTGATGAGTTCTGGTCGCCGTATGCCTCGTTCTCTTCGGTGTCGTCCAAGAATGCGCCGCTAGTTGGCACCTATAGTAGCAACTCGTATGCCGGAACTGGCGACGACAGGAAGAGCGAGAGTCCGTACGATCCGGCGCTCGTGGATGGTGCGCTTATTGACAACTTTGACCCTGACACGCCCATAACCATGTCGTTCTGCGAAGGATGGGCGCCCAAGATGGGCGTCTATGGTGGAGCGAAAGTTGAGGTAAATCGAATTAATAAGTTGCAGAGCAACGAAGGGACAAAGTGGTTTCGTGTTGGCGAAGGCTCCAAGATAACCATAAAGGCAATGGGCACTGGCACCGTCAACAATGACATCAAGTTCTATGTTGCCGAACCTGCAGGCTTTGAGTGGCAGTGCGCCTTGAGCGGCAACAGCGATGGAGGAACCTTCAAGTACTATCTTTCAGGTGATGGGTCTGTGAAGTTCTCTGCCGGACTTAACAGGGGCACACATAAGGTAAGATCGTATACTGGCGCGTTGAGCGAACCGGGAGACTACAAGAAAATCGTCGTCAAGACGTTGATTGCGATGGGCGAGGGCACCCAAAAGACGAAAACCGTGTCGTTCGACGACGCCACGGTGACATTTGGAGGTGTGGCCGGCACCGCTGTTTCCGGACTGACGCTTTCCGATGCCGTGGGTTCCTACGAATTTTCACAGGACGACTCCGGCGCGTACATCTCCTATGTGGATTATAGCAATGAGGACATGGGGTTGAATGTTGAGCCGGATGGAACGCTTGTCATCTCTGAGGCCGTAGCGGACAACCATAAAGTGATATGCGACGGCTCTTTCACCATAACGGGAACGTCCGACTACACTGTCACCTCCGCAGACCTTGCAAAGCTTGACTTCTCCGATGTGACGGGCATGGTGACGCTTGGTGCATATACATGCTATGCGCTCGGCACTTCGCGTACGCTTCCGTCGGGCTATGTCTTCGGCACGGGCTCAGCCGTCGAGATGACCGAAACCGTTGCAGAGTATACGCAAGATCGTTTCTCGGCGTTGGGGCTGACAGGAGTTTCGACAGTTGTGTTGACGCGTTACGACGGCACGACCGCGAATCTCACCGTGACGAACGGCTCGGCTTCGCGCGGCGATGGCACTAATATAAAGGTGACAGGTGCAGCAGCACTTTATGACTTCACATTTACGAACACAGTGAAGACAGCCGAGGGGTCCCGCGTTTCAGCTACGATGAGCCATGATGCTAGTCCGCAATATGAAGAGAGTGATGATGGCATTGGCGTTGGCGCGACCGCATATCCTTATATCTCATTAGGATCGCTTCTCCCGAACTGGAGCGAGTTCACGACTGCTGTTGTAGGCAAGATGCCAAGCAATGCGCAGAGGACATTCGTAAGTTTCGGGAGTGGAAACCAAAAAGTTCTGTTCCTCGCCTCTGGCTCGAAAGCAAACGAAGTCGTAGTTGGTTATGGCAACTCATCAAGTTCCGAGGTTCTGACGACGATGACAGTACCCAATGCCGCGACATCCAGGCACGTCTATACTTTTGTCGTGTCGGAAGGCAAGACGAAGCTGACGATTTATCTGGACGGCATGAAGTGGAAGACGGTTGAAAAGGCAAACGGTTTTACATTTGGAACCACAAGCGATTCTGGAATACAGATTGGCAAGGGTTTTGGTGCGAATCCCCGGAATTACGGATCATCGTCCGATGGTGTATTCTATGCATTGCTTATATACGACTATATTCTTTCTGAATCTCAGATTGAGGCGCTCAAAGAGTTGTATCCTTACAATTCTCCGCATGGATCTTATGAGCGTGACGTTTCGGGCACGACGACATTTGCGAGCGAGAATAGCTGGTCGAAAGTTGGTGAGGCCGCTATCTCTTACGCTGTTCCTGCTGACGGCGCGGCGGTGACGCTTACCTCGCTTACCGATGCTGAAGTCGCGGTCAATGCGACTCTGGAAGTCGAATCCCTTACGCTCGGAGGCGACGGTGCGCTTACACTTGCGAAGGGCGACGGACTGTTGACGTCCGCAGGTCTCACCACTATCGCAACGGACGTCACGATCGAGGGCGGCGCGGCCGACATAAGCGGTGCTCCGACGGTGATAACCGAGAGTGGCTCGCTTTGCTTCGACTACAGTGAATATGACGTCTTTGCCCTTACTGGTGCGACACTAATTCCGCTGACAGGCGAAATCGAAGAGCAGGCGGCGAACGTTGTAACCTGCCAGCTTCCGGATGCTGCCTTTGCCCGCGAGCACACGGTAGAATTCCTCTATACGAATGGGTGCTACCAGCTTTTAGTGACATGCCGCGATGGCAGGGACGTATATCTTCCCGCCGGGACCACGCGTTTTGAGGACAGCACGCAAGTCAAGTATTTTGTCGAGATTCCGGCGGATCCGGAAGAGCCAGGCGATCCTGAAATTGTGACAAACGAGTGCTATGCCATATCGGCTGACACCGTCCACTTCTCGGATGCCGACACGGTGACAGTTGCGCGCACCACCCCCGTCGCTGGGTATGCTTTTGGCGACTATGCAGGAACGCTGAAGTTCGCGCCAGGCCAGGAAGAGCTGATTCTTAACACAACGATAACGGGCGCAGGCAAGGTGGAGGTGTCCTCCGGCGTTGTCCAGTCGCGCGGCAGCATTGCCACGGACATTGATGTTGATGCTGGTGCAGTCCTGAAGCTCGGCTCCGTAAGCGGTTTTGGCGCTACTGGCGGTGGCACAACCCCGAGCGGCAAGGCCATTACAGTCGCCGGCACGGTTGAGCTGAATGGCGTTAGGGACAGCTGCAACGCATATACGCTTAATGGCGGCACACTGCGCAACACGGGCGAGGCAGTCCCCACCAGCAACCGTCAAACCACTGCATTGGAACTGACGACAAATTCCACCGTCCATGCCGGTTCCGACTTCGGACTTGTCGGCAGCGGCTACGCGGCAACCTCGCTGGAGCTCGGCGGACATACGCTCACCAAGACGGGCGACAACAGTTTCTGGCTGTACAACACGAGATCCACAGGAACTGGCACCGTTGACATTCAGGCGGGATCGGTCTATGCATACAGCACCGTGAGTATGCCTAGCGTCGGTTTCAACATTGCCGAAGGTGCAGCGCTCAAGATCAGGACGGACGATTTCTCCGTCGGAACCATTTCCGGCACTGGCGCAATTAACTTCGGGCAAAACCGTCCGACCACGGCGCTTAACTTTGCGGACGGCAGTTCGCTTGAAGTGAAGATTGTGCTGGCAAGCACGACAGAGGCGAGTGTCAGAATCCCATACACCGGTGCGAATCCCAAGAGCGTCACTGTGTACGAACCAAGCGGGGACTGGGATGTCGAATCGACTGCCGCTACTGTCACGTATGAGGCCGGCTACATTGTAATCGCAGTGGACATTGCCGACACCAGGCGCGACAATCCGGCGCTCGACGGCGATCAGGCAACGTTCGCGAACGTATTCATGGGTGCTGCAGACTCCGATTGGGAGACTAAGGCAAACTGGAAAGTCGCGTCCAATAACCGCTGGTCTGACTATGAAAGCAACGTGCTTCCCTGCTTCACTGGCTCTGCCTATGATTCGGTTCTTTTCGACGGAGATATGATGGATAATCTTACGCCGGACGCAGATGGATACAAAAACGTGACAGTCTCTACGCGACTGGAGGGATGGGCCGTCAAAGTGGGACTCTTCAATCATGTCAAGGTGAGTTCAATCAAAGTCACGAAGCAGCAAGGCACCTGTTGGTACATGGTGGATGCCACCTCAAAACTTGTTATGAGCGACAACAACCGATCCGGCAACAACGGTGGAAAGGTGACGTTCTACGTGGCCGCAAAGGACGGCGTCGAGTTCACCGGCGACTTCAACTTCAGTGGCACAGATGGCGTGGAATACTATTTCAAGGGCGAAGGCTCAGCAAAGTACATTGCGGACAATACCCATGGTTCTCATACCATCAAGGCCGTTTCCGCGATTCCTCTTGGCAAGGTGTCCCCGATGAAGCGCATCTTTCGCCGCACGCTTGTGTCCATCGGCGTCAACTCCGAAAACACAAAGGCATACACCCTCTATAACGGTGAAAACGCCGTTACAGGCGTCAAAGTGAACAAGGCAGGGGCTGAAGAGTCTGTCACAATGACACTCAAGACTCCTGGAGAAGGCGAGGATGTCGCAATTCTGAACGCCGCTACCGACCCAGTCGGCACCTACGTGTTCGTCCAGGATGCCACCGGCGTCTATATTGACTACGTGGGCTATAGTGTGCCGCTGTCCATTCGGTTGCGGTGATATATGTTCGCCGCGAGCTACATGCCGCGGACATCCATGGCCTTTGACGCTAAAGCATGGGCGATTAGCGGCTAACCAGCCGAATTGACAATTCGTGGGGTAATTGATATAATTTACTCAACTTGCGATTGTGCATGTCATATAGAAGTTGGAGGGAATCCATGTCGGTATCAACGATTTTAACCTCAACGCGAGGTTTTGTCCGCTCATCCGCGTTTCTCGCTGCTACATTGGCGATAACAGTTGCGCTATTTGGTGCGTCAGCTTTTGCCGACGGAGAATCTCTCGCGGAGACTGGCGGCTATGTGCCGACTGACGCGCCAGCACTAGCTTTCAAAAACATCACCCTTGCCGATTTGGGCGTGACAGTGTTCCCTTCGGTGAGCAAGGGCGGTGGCTGGGCCGGTGGCGAAGCGAGGGTTCCGCTTCTCTGCCGCACAGAGGTCAAAGACGGCGATGTTCTACAGAGCGTCAGTTATCAGGCCCAATGGTTTGACGGCGGTTATTTGAAATGCGCAACGATTACCTTTACTGGTGGAATTGGAGGCGTCTATGCGCAGACCACGGCCGCCAAGTATATCGGAAGTGGCGTAGATGCAGCATATGGTACGGACTTCTCAGGTGGCACGGTCGGTTCCGTTGCGGATTCTGCAAGTAGCGATGGCTATGGCTTTCACAGTCTTGCCTTGCATACGGCGGCAGATATTGATTCCATTAATATCAACTTCAATGCTGACGAATCGCATAAAATGAGGCCGCGCACTACGTCGACAGCCGTCGGCCCTGGCGATTACGCGATTGAGGCTTATGGTTGGAGCCAGATGGTTGGTTCGAACAATAACACTCTTAATGGAGTAATTGCTCTTGGATCGGAGAACGACGAGAATTTCTATGCGTCATGCGCTTCTGTCGTTACTGTTACAGGTACCCGTGGAACATATAGTTATGGCGGATATGATTACACAAGCGATGTGCGTTACGGTTACATCGACGAAGATGCGAACAATACCACTCCAACCGTGACCATCACAAACATTCCTTTCGACTACTACAAGGTCGTGTTCATTCCGTCCACGGATACGGAAGACAGCAAGTTCGGGTATATTACAGTGAATTCTAGGAGAGTGAATCCTAAGAACTATTCTTCTGTCAACACGGAAAAGGCTTCGGATAGGGATTACGACCTCGCCGTCGATTCTACCGCCGCATGGGGCTTGACGCGAGTTGCCGACTATCTGCATGGCGTCAACTATCTGGTCACGCCCGTCTTGGCCAACTACAGCGGCAAGACGTTGACGGTAACTGGTCACAAGAGCAATGGCCGTGGCTGCATTGCCGCCATACAGATAGTAAAGGCGGAACAGCCGGAGACCTTTTATTCGGCGACGATTTCGGGCGACGTCACATGGTCAACAAAGGCGGGTTTAACGGGTATTTCAGGGACATGGGCAAGCGGTAATACGATTCAACTTGTGAACAACCAGGCGACCCCCGTGACAGTTACGTTTGACGAGACGGTCGATTCTGGCGAGTTGATTCTTTCCGGCAGCGGTACCACAATAATCCAGTTTGGCGATGCCTCCTACAACCAGATAGCGACATTTAACTTTGACGACGTGTCTGGCGAGGTCGTACTGGATGACTATATGCAGACGATTTCGTTCACCCCTCCGGCTACTGGTGCGGTGCGCTACAAAGGCGTTGCAACATTGGCTACTGTCCCTTGCGCAAGCGGCGCAATCCCCTACACTGTGATTGTGGATCAGCCGCTGACTGTGAGTGAGTTTGCCTTGGCGGGCGTAAAGAGCGACTATAGGTTCGGAGATGATTTCGTCGGTACCTTTACGCGCTTTGTCCTCGGCAACGACAGTGGTTCCAACCAGAAGGTCACGCAACTTGGCGGAAGCATTGTCGTGAACGGCGATTCAGAGCCTTCTACCGGCAATCAGTCTTCGGTGCTTCTCGGTCATTGGGGAAATCTGACGGTTCAATTGAATACCTATGGAGGTACTTTCACGGCTGAGAACGCGGCCTCGCGTCTTGGGCACACAGGCAAGTGCTACTGGACAATCGGCGACGGCGAAAGCGCAGACGATGGAACGGCCGTTGCAAATCTTAAGGGCATAGTCAACCAAAATGGTGTAGAATGGAATGGAGGCGTGGGCTCAAAGGTTACTCTCCAGCAAGGTGGTACGCTTAACCTTGGAGAGTCTGGCATCGCGATTCCCAATTCTTATGTTGAGTTCGCTGGAGGAAAACTTGCAACATCCCACTCATCAAATGTCTCCGTGTCGGCATCTTCCGTTACAGCGGTTGCTGAAACTGATACGGAAATCAACACCGTCAATGGCCTGACGATTGTGTCTGCTATCTCAGGAGGCGGTGGTTTGACAAAGACTGGCACGGGAACGTTGACGCTTTCGGCGCCTGCCACTGCCACAGGAACGCTTACAATCAATGCGGGAACTGTGAAGCTCAATGACGGTGTGACATGGGCGGGCACGATATCCGTCGGTGCAAACGGAACGCTTGACATAACTGACGCTGACGTTAGCGAAAGCGAGACGGTTTACATTCATGTCGGCGGAACGTTGACGCTCGCTGAAGGTGCGACAGTCAAGCTTAATGGCGCGGCAATCAATGCTGAAGTCTGGGAACTTTCCGGTGGAACGTTCGTTAACAAGACGCTCAATACGGCGGTGACGACTGCGACTGGCGACTTCGGGTTTTCGGCTGCGACATGGGAGAGCGCTCTTGGCGCCGGGGCGACGATTGATTGGGCTGGCTCGCTTTCAGAAGTTCGCGTCCATGCCAACAACACTGCTCCCGCGACTGCGACGATTGACGTGACCGCGGCCGACGTTGATACGTTTGCCGTTGATGGCACTGGCGACATGACCTTTATTGCGGCCAATGGTGGAAGTGTTTCGGCGGACATCTACGATTTCTCGCAGGCGTCCGGTCGCGTTGAGTATGGTCTGACGACAGGTTCCGGTACGGTTGTCGCCGGTTCCGATACTGTTCTTACACAAAACGGAAATGGAACGCTTAATATTGCAGCGGGCACTAAATTGACGCTTGCGGCCCCTTGGGGTACGGTCGACGGCAACACGGCCACATATACCGGCGGATTCACACCAAAAGATCGTTCTACCTTGATTATCGCGCCGGGCGAGGGAATGATTCAGAAGACAACGCAAAACGTCCTTGGGCAGTATCAGCTTACGACCATTGCGGTTTCCAACGGTACGCTCGCGGTAAATGTCGCTAACGGTGGAACTGGCTATTTTGCAGGCAACAGCGTGAGGATTGACGATGGCGGCGTCATCTCTCTCGAGGTTCAGGATGCTTCTGGATATAGTCAGACTGCAGCGCCGATAACGGTTAATGCCGGAGGTACGCTGGCAGTAAAGGTCCGCGATACCCTGCGTCGTCCGCTCGTGATGAATGGTGGCACGGTAACAGTACAGGGCCAGGAAAGCGGACGTGCGCTGGACTTGTACGACAACGACACAATAACTGTTACGGCAAATTCCACTATACAGGCCATAGACGATGGCACAGTGCAGAATCCGATAATCGCGTTTCGCAAGAACACGACGGTGATCAACATCGACGATGGCATTTCTTTGGTCAACAATGTGACCTATGGAACGTCCGAGTCTGGAACCGTGACGATTCGTGGAACGATGAACCATGGTAACGGCAACGGATCCATGGTGATGAACGGCTTCAACGGCAATCCGCTCGTGTTCACCGGCTTGGCGACGATTGGCGAAAGCGGCAAGCCAGTCATGTACGTGCTCAACTGCGAGCATCGGAATGGTGCGTATGTTGTCAATGCAGCTAGCCGATTCAAGGGTACTGGTTCGGTGACTGGCAACGGCGGCGTCACGCTTGTCGCTTCCAATTCAAAGCTTTGTGGCTCGCTGACGGTCAATAATCTGACTGCTGCGTCGGGCGGCACCTACGGCGACCAGTGGAATACGGTGTCTGCGAAGGTCGCAACGTCTTACTTCGCGGCTGGGACGCAGACTATTGAGAACGGTTCGTTTACGATTGGTGCGGACTGTGTTGTCACGAATTCCGAAGGGACTGCGGATACGACTGCTGCTACGTTCTCGATTGCCGCAAACGGCAATCTGAAGCTTGAGAAGTCCGTGACAGTTGCCGGGTTGACGGTCTCTGGCGGCGGCACTATTACACTTGTTGCGGCATCGAAGAACTCTGTTCCTGCCATTAATGTTGCTAGTGACACTTCATATGCGGGGAATGTTAACTTTATTATGGATTTTGGATCTGCAAGCGCACCAGGTGGTCGGACGTACACTCTTATGACAGGCACCTTGCCTAATCTCGCCAATGTGTCGGTCAGCGATGGCAGGGGAGAGAAGAAATGGAAGGTGTTCATTGATGGAGGTGCGCTCAAGGCGTCTTCCAGCGGAAGCTTCTCCCTTCGTCTCCGCTGATGTTGCAAGGTTTGCAGGTATGTTCGCCATGTGGCTGTCCACATGGCGAACATGCATCGAAAGAACTACACGAGAATTTCAAGGCATAGTTGCGCGTCGGGCTAATTTTTGGTAGACTATTGCCGAAGTTGAAAATATCTTTCGGCTTTGCTCCACTTCATACAGGGGGATAACATGAAAAAACTCGTCGCGCTTCTCGCTGCCACACTTTCTGGCGCACTAACACTTACCGCCGCAACACCAGTCGTGGTATGGGATGGTGCTTCTCTAGAGAATAACTTCTCGACGCTTACGAAGACAGTTGGTGACAACACGTATACGCTGACAGTAAACGAAAACGCCTCTGTAGCCGCTGATGGCTCTTATATTACTATCGGCACGGAAAACCAGAAGAAGACCGTCACGATTACGGCTAACAGCGAGGCTTCCGCTCCGTTTGGAAGCACCTCAGCGTCTGGTTTTTCGGCGATAATCAGGGCCAGCAAGACCGCAACTAGCTTGGGCTCAAATCGTGCGATCATCAACTTCTATTCAGCAAACCAAGAGGCCGGTTCGTCAATCGGACAAAAGCCAGGTGGGTATGCGTTCCCATTTGTGAATGGAGGTGCGTTTCCAGATTACGCAACATCGGAACCTGTGTTCACATCTGGGGATGATATTCAGTCCATAGCCTTGACTTATGGTACGAATCCACAAGGAGGAACGGCCATTTACGTTAATGGCGTACAGGTATATCAGGCCGCCACTATGACCTCGTCATACTTCACGACGCCTACTGGCGTTTCCGTTGGTGGCATGGGAATCGACGGCAGCGGCAAGATGTACGCTTTGCAGGGAATGAAGATCTACGCGATAGCCGTATTCACCAACAGGCTTACCGCAGCCGAAGTCGCTGCTTACACGTTCCCGTCGGTCCTGACAGGCGAGACTACTGTTTCCGCCATCAACGCGCTGTATGGCACCGCGTCTGAAATCGACGTCTATCTCGCCGACGGCGTGAAGGTTACGGGCGACACGACGTTCAACGCATCGACCGTTCACTTCCACTGCGAAGGTTCATTCTCTATGACCGCGCCCGAGAACAACGAGGCGACGTTCGACTTCTCCGACGTAGTCGGCCAGCCGATTCTTGTCTACCGCGGAGCGGTGCCCTCAGTGAGCGGCTCTAACTTCACGTCTAACTCCATACCGGCGTTTGTCACCGACGCAGCGCAGTGGACGGGTACGATTTGGCTGAAGGAAACGAGCGTCGTAGATTTCAATCCAAATAATTACGGCAATGCCAGTTCGACGGTTCGTCTTTCGGGCGTTTCTGGGTATTTTGCAAACGGTTCTATTGCTTGCGATCCAGCGATTGAACTCGTCAATGATTCGTACAATTATGGCCTTGATGTGAATAACGGGTATTCGCGTGACGCCAGCAATTCAGATAGACAAATCGTGATGAGCAGACTTAAGGGCACAGGTGCGTTGTGGACTTCCGTTCCGAACAAGGGGCAAACCGTTCTTATGCAGATCCTCGACTGGTCGGAGTTCTCCGGACCGGTTCAGCTCGTGAACAAGATTGTGGTGTTCGGTTCCTATTTGCCGCCTGTCGCGGAATTCAACACTTCGGGCGGAATCTACATTGGTACACAGGCATCCGTGACACTGGGGAGTCAGTGGAGAGCGGACGGAGGAATCCACGTGTATGGAACGCTCAAGGCAACTGGCGTGGGAACGGATCAGATTAGGGATGGTACGGTAGTTCATACATACGACTCCGGCAAGTTCGTGCTTGTGAACTCAAGCGACGTCAACAACGAGGCTTCCACGAATTTTGGCAATATCCGGGGCACGGGCACCATTCGGTATGAGAGCGATGGAAATTACTTCCGTATTCTTTCGCAAAACAATTTCCCAACAAATATGACCGTGGAAGTAGAACTCCAGAATGGATTGGTAATTCCCAATCCCAATGTCACGAATGTCATCGGCAGCCTTTCCGGAAAAAAGAACATTCGTTCGGACTGGAATACTGGTAATCGCGACCTGAAGATTCTTCAGGCGAAGAACACGGAGTGGCGCGGCATTTTCGCCAATGAGGATCGTCTTGGCAGCGTCGTCGTCGCCCCTGGCGTATCTTCTGCCGGTACGCTTACACTCTCGGGTACGCAGACTGCCAGCAATGGCCTTGCCGTTGAATCTGGCGCGGCGGTGAACCTGACCGGCACGTGGGTTGGCAATGTCGATGTCGCGGGAACCATTGGCGGCACGGGAACGATTACCGGCAATTTGACCGTAGACGACGGATTCATTTCCGCTGATCAGGCGGTTACAGGGCCCCTGAATGTGTCTGGCGATGTCACTTTCTCCGGCGCGATTGCAGTTGTCTACCCCGAGGGGACAACATTGTCGAGTCGGCAGACCCTTATGACTGCTGGTGGATCGATGACTGCCGCAAGCGGCGCAACATTTGCCGTTAAGGCCGGTAGCAAAACCATCGGCATTGCAGGCATTTATGGCAACACTCTCCGCACAACCCAGTCTCCGTTCATTCTGAGAATCCGCTGACTGCGGCGATGCTGACACGCCGAAGGCCAGCCGTAAAAGGCTGGCCTTTGTCATTTTCATGGATAGATTACTTGGCTGAAAACGGATTCAGCAGTTTTACGCCCAAGCCCTGCATGTCGCGCACGTTGCGCGTCACAAGGATTAGGTTGTCGACTTTCGC
>JAFQYM010000006.1 GCA_017406465.1 Kiritimatiellia bacterium
GGGGGCGTGTGATTCTTCCTCATCCTCAACACCACCCAATGTTTTCAGGCACAACCACTCGCTGAAGCCCGCTTAACAGGCCTTCTCTTCCCATTCCGCTTTTGCTAACTACAGTTGTCCGCTTTTGCTTTCACCGCGACATTCTAATTTTCTCGCCGCCGCGAAAAAAGTTGAAAAAAGCTGCTTTAGCAGGTTGAGGCGGTTTTCACCTTCTTCAACGAGCGAAACAGCCCTTTTGCGGCGGTGCGCGGGGACACTCTCGCCGAGATCGCCGCGAGGCTCGGCTACTGCAACGCGGCATACATCACCAACATCTTCAAGCGCCATGTCACCATGCTGCCCGACGGCAACCGACCAGTCACCCCTGCATACAAGATACGCAATCTCTGAAAGGCTGCGAGCCGGACATTTCGCAATGTCAATAGCCTCCCCATTCATGACTCTTACATTTTATCAATAGTGCAAAGCCATCTTTTTTACATTTTATCGCAACCATTACGAACCTTATTTCTCACTTTATTACGGTTCCTTCAGATTCCTGCGGGGACAGACCCCACGAAAGCTCCTGTTTTATTGGCTTTCACCGCCCCTCCGCCTTTCACGCCGCCCTTTCCGCCGCCTTCGCGAGCCGCCAGCCATGCGTTGCGTAGCCAAGCTCCCCCACCTCCCGCGCCGTGACGCTCCGCGACCGGAACCGGTCACCCAGCACAAACGCCGTCGCAGTCACGAACGCGAGGCTCCCGAATATCTTCCCCGCCCCTATCTGCGCCACCCTCCTCATCAACCGCCCGTCGGGGACAGACCCCGCGAAAGTGCCGTCGGACGCAGAGATCCAGCTCCAGGCGTAGTCCGCCGCGTGTTTCACCATCCCGGCGCGGACAGGGTTCAGGTAGACGTAGCGCATGCAGACAGCATGGTAGCGACCGTCCTCAACCAAGGTAGACTTGAAGCGCCCATCCCATATCGAGCCGCTGTAGCCGCGCTCGCGCTTGAACCAGACGTTGAAGAGCTCCTTGAACGTCTTTATGAACTCGCTTACGTCGTTCATCCGCGCGCGCAGGCGCTCCTGCGCCTCGGCAACCGCGGAATCCATGCCGATGCCGCGGAGCTCCTCCCAGTGCGACGCGAGGTCTTCGGCCGCCCGCTCGCCTTTCAGCGCCGCAACGCGGCGGATTAGCTCGCCCTCGGGCAGCTTGTCCTCACAGCGCACCACCTTGCATACTATGTGGAAGTGGTTGTCCATCGCGACATACGCCTCAAGCTCCACGCCCGAGAACGCCGCCGCGCGCTTCAACGCGTCGACGAGCTGCGTCTTCACCCTCCCCTTCTCGAACAGGAAGCGCCTGTCGTTGGTGCGCGACATGAGGTGGTATCGCGCTGTCCCGTTGTTCGACTTCTTGATTCTTGCAGTCCTTGCCATTTTGTAGTCCTTTCTGCCGCCGCTTCCCGCGGCGACAGATGCATCATACCACATCTCGGCGAAAGAAAAATGAATTGAAAGTGAATTCGTTCGGAGGTCGCCGACAGGCAAAAGGACGGCAAGGAGGCCTGAATCAGGGGTGGCGGCTGGGTCGGCATCGGGAAAGTACTGAAAAATCAGGCTTTCGTGGGGTCTGTCCCCTCGCCGCCGAAGATACCGATGTCAACGTCAGAGGTGACAACGGCAACCAGCAGAGCTAAAACCACGAAAGGCCTGTAAAACGAACCTTTCGCAGTGCCTGTCCCCCGCCATATCCGTTGAGTTAGAAATGACGATTCCCGTAAACGAGGATCTTGCTGAGCGACAGCGGCTTCTTGCCGCCGCCCGGCTCGAAGCCGACCTTGACGAAATTCGCCGTCGGGGAATCCTTGCGCAAATCCACCCTCAAATCGCCAGCCACGGTTGCCGCATCCCCGACCTTGCGCCATTCCTCACCGTCTTCCGAGAGCCAGAGGACAAGATCCTTCGCCTCTCCCACGACCGTAACGCCCGTCACATCAACATCGCCGGCAAGCTCGACGACGGCCCACGGCGCATCCTCGGGCTTCGTCGCAAAAAGCCCTTTGCGCTTCGGGTCGTATGGCGTCGCGTCCGAGACTCGCGCATAATCCTCGGGCGTATCGCCCGTCCCGCTCGAGGAAATCCTCACAAGCGCATCGCCCGAGACGAGTGGCGCACCGTAGTCCCGCTCGGACACTTTCGCGGCCCCCGTCGGCGGCTCGCTTTCGTTTCTGAAATCCGCTATCATTCTGAACAGCGCACGATCCTCGCGGAAGCCCTTGATGGCAGAAATCATGCGCCAGTTAAAATCACCCTTAGCCGTCTCTCCGCCACTTCCGGCATAATCCGAAGCGATAGCGAGAAATCTGCCGAATTTCTCCTTGTCCTTCGACCAACGCCCGAGAGCATAGGCGAATATCTGCGCCAGATAGTTGGAGCCGTCTCTATTCGCATCAAGCGCCACGGAGAGAATCTTCATCACCAGTTCGTCGTTCTTCGCAAAGCGCTTGAGGAAGCGGCCAAGCGCGTCGCGCCGGTAGTTCATCTCCTCGGCGATACGCGTCTTCGGCTGGGGAAGATTCTTGAAAACGCGCGCCGTCTCCTTCGCGAGCGACTTTTCGTCCATCCCCTTCGCAGCCATCGCCTCGATCGCCACCCACGCGAAATCCCACGAAACCAGCCGCCCGTCCGGCTGGGTGGCGAAAAGTTCACCGAGATACTTGCGCCACTCGTCGATACCGGCCCCCTTTTCTTTAAGGGAATCGGTGTACGCCCGCCATGCCGTATAGTTGTAGGGGCAGCGCATCGCCGCCTCGCGGAGTCTCCCCGCGAAAAGCAGAAGTTCCGACTCGTCGTGCGCGGTCCTGTCGGCGAATGCCCGCTCGACAGACTGAATGTACTGGAATCCATACCCCCACAGCTTGAACACGCCCTGTGTATACGGGCGTATCCCATTGACTATCCCCCAATTATTGCCCGATTCGTTTAAAAGCCAGGCGCAATGCCTTGGCTGACCGGCGCGCTGCGACATGACCCCGTGGGCATTCGAGAAGAGAGCCGCCCACCTCGCCTGCTCGGTACACACTCCGCCAACACGCGAGCGCAGATACTGGCGCGGCCAGCCGGAGGCGAGCCATGGGCGCAGATATTCGTCGTTCTTCGCCCACTTGCTGACGTTAAAGCAGTTTCTCTTTCTGTACGGAACTCCCTGGAGCCCGACATTCCGCTTTAAACGCGCAGGATAGCTCCGCGCCGTATTAAGCCAGAGAATGTCCGCAGGGTCGACCGGCCGTCTCACGATATAGCGCCACTGGCGGCAGTCGCGCTCTTTCGCGCCTTTTACAAACCTGTCCAACATCCCAAGCCGCCGGAAGGCAGCCCAATGACGCACGGTCGCCGTCATGTCGTCGCCCTTCTGCGCGTTTATCGCCACGGCCACAGTCGCCCTGCGGCCCATTTCGGTCTTGGACCATCCCTCCTTCTCGTCATTGAGGAAAAGCGTCATCAGCGTCTCAAGCGCGAGCGGCGCGTTGAACACGGGACCCGACAGGAGGAAATCCTCAAGAACGGCATCGTCGTCCCAGAGACGGGCGAACAGCTCGCGCCCGCCCTTCGCGGCGAGTATTTCCTTTATCTTCGCCTCGGTGCATATCTCGACAAGGCGCTTGCGCAGGATCGCGCGACGGGCTGGCGAACCGGGCTTCAGGTCTTCTGGCTTCAATTTCCGACCGTCGACTGTCGGCTGTCGAACGATCTTCGCCAAATCGACATTCGACGCCCGGCTTCCGGCATCGGGTTCAAGCCTTTTCGGCTCCAGGTTGACGACGCCGTCGCCCAACTCGCCGAGCCCGCGCAGCGGATCTTTCGGAGGCTCGGCGATCTCCTCGCCTAAATCCTTCAGAAACGTGTACGCGGCCCAGCCCCAGAAGCTCGTGCAATTTGTATCGTAGACTGACTTTAGGCACTCGATGCAACGCTTCTTCTCTGTTTTAATGCTGCTGCGGAGAAATGCAAATTCAGCCATGTCGACGGCCTGAATCTCTTCGACAGTGCGCCCCTCGAGAGGCCGCGCCCTAAGCTCCGCAATGAAAGCGCGTCCTTCTTCGAGCTTGCCGGAAGAGCCTATCCACTGCGCATGAGCTACAGTTTTGTAGCCGTCAGGTTTTCCGCGCTGAAGCTGAACCGCAGAATTTGCCGTCGCAGCAACAGCGACTGCGAAAAATACCGCCAAGGATTTTCTTAACATTTATTTCACGCCGTTTTGAGAAATGAGAGGTGGGTTCTAATACGGATAATTGCGCAGTTATTGATTTTTCACGAAATGCAAGGTTTTAGGAACATTTGACACGGCAAAGTTTCTTCATGGTGCATCTATCTCCGTATTGTCGAACGTGAATCCTTCCGCATGGCGCAGGACAAAGCCCTGCCCCTTGCGTCGGTCCCATGCGGCCGAGCCGTGATGCGTCCAGTCCGGCAACGCTTCTTCCGTGACAACACGGAAGGAGCAGCCCGTAAACGACCAATCCGCGAGCGGACAACCGGGACGACCCGCGAGGAACGGCAGTTCAAGCCCCGTCGCGTGGACGTTCGTGAAACGAATCTCGCGCATGGCCGCGGCCAAGACGCCCTTTTCGGCCGGAGCGATTGACGCGAGAACCGGGCGGCCATAGATTCCATTCATGCGGATATTGTCGAAAGAGAGGTTTTCGATGACCGTCGCCTCGCGCCCGTAGTCGGTCCAGCCGGGCGCATCCTTCCTGCGCGGCAGAACGAACGCGATTCCGACAGATGTGTCGTGCATGACGATATCGGAAAAGGTGCAGTCTCGTATGATGCCGTCGTTCGTCCAGCCGATGCGGATTCCGGAGGCCCACGAACGCAGCGAACAGTTTGAGATTATTACACGCTCGCATGGCTTGTTCTCCTTCAGCGAGCGGCTGTTGGCGCGAACGACGAGAGAATCGTCGCCTGTCTCGATAATGCAGTCTGACACCGTGACATCACGCGAACAGTTGATGTGAATGCCGTCGTTGTTCGGATAGCGGACGTTTGCGAGGATTTTGAGACCGGAAATCTGCACGCGGTCGCAATCGTGGATCCAGTAGCTCCATCCGGCGGGCTGTCCGACCATCGTGACGTCTCGTATGACGACATCGCTGCATCCGGCGAGGAACACGACGCGCGGCAGGGAGTTCGTCATGTCGTGGACTCGCTCGTATTTCCATCCCGTCCAGCCCTCATCCTTCTTTTCCTTGATGTGGCACCCGCCGTTGCAGTCGATCGTGCCGCCGCCTGTGATGGCGATGCGTCCCGCCTCGTCCGCAAAAACAAACGCGGCGTTGCGTGTACGCGGCAGGTTTTCCTTGACGACATGCTTCGCGTCGGGCCAGTCCGGGAAGTCTGCAATATCCGGTGAGGCAAGAAGCGTCGCCGTGCGGTCGATGTGAAGTTCGACGCCGCTCTTCATGCGCAACGCGCCGGAAAGGAACGTGCCATCCGCGAAAACGACGCGTCCGCCACCTTTCCCCGCGCACGCATCGATTGTCTGCTGGATTGCGGCGGTGTCCTTCGTCTGCCCATCGCCCTTCGCGCCGAAGTCGCGCACATTGAAGTCTGCGGAATAGGCAATCGCGGCAAACAGGGAAATAGCCAATGCCACACCCCATTTTACACTTCCCGTTCTGCTCCTTGTATTTCTCATGCCGACATTATATCACGGGCCGCTTTCGCTTTGCATCCCGTTTGCGCAAAAATGAGCACGCCAAATGCGAAGGATGCGGTGCGAGTTGGGGTTCTCGAAGCCGCAGAAGTCGGATATCGCCTTGAGCGGCATCGTCCCCGAAAGGAGATGCTGGGCGCGCGCGAGCTGGCGTTACCAGGGCCGCATCGCCACTTCCTTGATCAAGCCTCAGTCCTGCCCGACACTCATCAAGCGACTGAAGCTTGCAGATCTCAGCGGGCGACAGGCCACTCTCCTGCGGAATGGCGAAAACTAAACGTTTGAGTCGCGCGCAAGCGACAATAAAACGCTTCTCCGGAAGCACCGGCATCAGGCGGGGGATTCCCGCAGATTCAATGGAGTGCCAATAGTATAAATCATCTTGTCGGGCAACTCATCCTTTTGCAAGAACATGACCATATAGACTGGCGCATAGAAAACGCCGTTTTCGACTTTGAGCGCCGAATCGTCAAAAACTACCGCCTCATTGATTCCATATTCCACCTGCGACATCACGCGGTTCAACGCCCGATGCCGCTTGTAGTGCTTTCCGCTCTTCACTTCAACAGGCAGGACCTTTCCGTTCGTTTCCAGGACAAAGTCTATCTCGCCGTGTTCACGCGATGCGTAGTATGAAGGCGAGAATCCGTGCGCAAAGAGTTCTTGCGCCACTGCATTCTCGTATACCGAGCCAAAGTTGACGTCCAGCTCCGCATTTAGTATCTTCAGCTGGATGCCGTCCATGTAGAATGCCGCAAGCAGTCCGACATCGTTCAAGAACAACTTGAAAAGGCTGGTGCGCTTGGACAGGACAAGAGGGACTACTGGCTCGTCGACAACGTAGGAAGGAATTGCGACACCAGCCTCCTTCAACCAGACAAATTCGTCTTCCAGGCGCTCCGTGCGCTCCCCCGGCTTTACGCTGTTCACATAGAACCGCTTGTTCTTCTTGTTGAGCTCCGGCGCAATTCTCTCAAAGACCTCGCGGATTCGCAACGAGTTTTCCTTGTCGTATTTCGTTATGTCCTTCTTGTATTCGACAAGGATCTGCTCCTGCACTTTCACCACGGCGGAAATATCGTGAGTGTCAAGATACCTCTGCACCGCCGCAGGCATGCCGCCGACGACAAGATACAGGCGAAACAGCTTCGACAGTCTTTCGTGGTAAAGGCGGTCGAGCGGACGTCTTTCTTCCCACGATTTTCGCGCCGCCGCTATCAACTCCTCGCGTTCACCGTTTGCAAGCACGAATTCCTCAAAGTCTAAAGGATACATCTTCACTTCGTCCATAAAGCCGACGGGAACGGAGCGCACGTTTTTCAGTTCGACACCAAGAAGAGAGCCGCTGAGGATGTAATGGCATGTGCCGTCCTGAACAAGAAACTTTATGTAGGTGACAGCCTCGGGGCATTCCTGAACTTCGTCAAGAAAAACGAGCGTCTTGCCTCGCATGAGGCCTTTCCTCGAAAACGTGGACAGCTTTTCGAGAATGTCGTTTTCATCTTCTACATTCTCGAAAATCCACTTTGCCGATGGTGTCTTGATGAAGTTTATCTCGATGAAATTCTCGTAATGCTGCTGAGCAAAATCTTCAATTATGAACGTCTTGCCGACCTGTCGCGCGCCATCGACCAAAAGTGCATAACGCCCATCATCAGAAAAGAATCGCTCCAATCGTGCAGTTATTTTCCTTTTTAGCATATAAAAACTCCTTTGGCGCGAATTATAGCAAAAGAGTTGTCATTTTGCAATCCGCAAAATCATACAGTTTTGTCATTTTGCAGACAACAAAAACCACGATATTTGTCATTTTGTTGAACGAGGCAAGAAACAGCCCCCTCATTTCGATTTCGCGCCACCGCGCCATTCGGACATCGTCTTACCGGTCTGCGCTTTGAAGAACTTCCTGAGCGAGTTCGGGTTCTCGAAGCCGCAGAAGTCGGACAGCGCCTTGATCGGCATGGTCCCCTCTCTGAGAAGGTCCTTCGCGCGCGCAAGCTGCACATCGTGGATCTCGTCCAGGACCGAATGCCCGGTTGCCTTGCGGAAGCGCATCTCGGCCTGCCGCCGCGAACAGGGGAAGCGTCCAAGCACCCGCGCCGCAGTAAGCCCCGAACACGCCTTGCGCCGGATGAGGTCGAGCGCCTCGGAAACGGCAGGATCGTGCGCGGCGAGCTTCCGGGTCGAGGCGCGAGGAACGACCATGAGCGGACCGAACGTGCGGCGGCGCGAGCCGCGGAATCTCTCCCTGTCCCTGATACGCGCCGCCAGGAGAAGCGCGGCAAGTTCGCCGCCGCGGCGGAAGTCGGGCTTCACGGAGCTCAGCGTCGGCGTCGTGTGCTCGCAGATGTCGTGCGCATCGTCCACGCCGATCACGGCGAGATCGTCCGGAACCTTCACGTCCGCAAAAAGCGCCGCGGACAGAACCTCGGTCGCCACGGCATCGTTCGCCGCAAAGAGCGCACACGGCTTCGACAGCTCGGCGACGAACGCCCGGAGCGCGCGCTGGTAGCGCGTCGGATCCGCCGCGGAGCCGCGTCCCGAAAAGACGCGGCAGGCGCGTCCGTTCAGCGAAAGCGCCGACACGACCCCGCGCTCGCGCTCGTCGCTCCAGAAGCGCCGCTCGGGATACGGCACATACGCAAACGATGTCGCGCCAGACCTCATAAGCTCACGCGCGGCCATCCGCGCTGTCGCTGCTGAGTCGTGCGTCACGCAGAAGGCATTCTTCGGCAGGCACGATGGGTCGTGGTCGAAGAACACGACGGGCAGATTCCCGAACATCGCCGGCGAGACCGTCACCGCCGTGCCGCCGCATTCCACTATCGCGCCAACAGGACGCCAGAAGTCCTCAAGCGCCCTTAGACGCTTCGGCGACGGCAGACCGGGGACAGTCTGCACAAGCCATCCGCATTTCGCCGCCACATCCTGCACGCCGCCGAGCTTTTCGGCGGCATTCGTCTTGCTCTGCGACTGGAAGTATAGTATCGTGTCCATGCGTATCATTATAGCAAATTCGCAAAAGGGATGCAAATGAGAACGCAAAAGGAATCATGCCGCGGGTGCCCATCTGCTATAATACTTCCGCATATCAGAAAGGACTGCAAATGGACGGAAGATTCGAAGGCAAAGTAGTGCTGGTGACAGGCGGCAACCGGAACACGGGGCTCGCCATCGTCGAGCGCTTCGTGCGCGAAGGCGCGAAGGTCTACATGTGCGGATCAAGCGAGGAGTCCACCGCGAAAGGCGCGGCGGAGCTCGCGGCGCGCGGTCTGGATGTCGCGGGCGCCTCGGAGATGCGCCCCTACCAGGTGGTGTCGCAGGCATGCGACATATCCGACGCCGCGCAGGTAGACGCGCTCATGGAGACGATCGCGCGCGAGTCGGGACGCCTCGACGTTCTCGTCAACAACGCCGCGAACCAGGGACTCGGACACGGCGGTCCGCTTGAAATGGACCCCGAGCGCTTCTGGGACGTCCTCAAGACGAACGTCGTCGGGGGCTTTCGCGTGACGCAGGCGGCATGCAACCGCTTCTTCATGAAGCAGGAATCGCGTGGTGTCGTCGTGTTCCTCTCTTCGAACACCGCCATGCGCGCAATCCGCAAGCGCACCGCCTACTGCGCCTCGAAGGGCGCAATCAACTCGATGGTCCGCTCGCTCGCGCTCGACTTGGCTCCGCTCGGCATCCGCGTCAACTGCTGCGCCCCGGGATACATATACACCGAACGCTGGGACGTTCTCGACCCCGCGAAGGCCGCGCGGCGCCGCCTCAACTGTCCGCTCAGGAAGGAGGCGTCCGGTGCGGACATCGCAGGCGTCGTGGCGTTCCTCGCGTCGGACGACTCCGCGAACATGACAGGCGAGATCGTCACGTGCGACGCGGGTTGCTCGTGCCAGCACATGCCGGAAGATGTAGACGTGTGATAGCTCAAAGTTTAAAGTTCAAAGTCTGATGTTTGATGTTTAAAGTTGAAAGCGAGGAGGAGGAGTGAATCGATCATACAAATGGTTTCTAATCGCGATGCTCAGCTGCGCGTTCTTCTTCCATCAGGCGGACAGGGCGCTCTTCGGGATCTTGACGATACCGATCCAGAACGATCTGCATCTGACGGACGTGCAGATCGGCTGGATAAATACGACGCTCTCCTGGACGCTTGCGGCGATGACCGTCGTTGCGGGCTTCCTTGGAGACCGATTCAGCCGGAAGTGGATCATCACGCTTTCGCTCATCGCATGGTCGCTGATGACCGTATGCATGGGCTTCATCGGCGGCTTTGCCGGGGCCCTCTTTTTCCGCTCGATCGCGACAGGCGTCGGCGAAAGCTTCTACGCGCCGAGCGCCTACGCGCTCATCGCCGTCCACCACAAGGAGACACGCTCCGTCGCGCTCTCCATCCACCAGGCCGCGCTTTATGTTGGGCTTATGGTCTCGGGGCTTGTCGTGGCGTGGATGCTTGGGCTCCTCGGCACATGGCGAAACGTCTTCATCGCGTTCGGCGCGGCGGGATGCGTACTTGGTATCATCTTCATCTGGGCGCTGAAAGATGTCTCGCGCAGAGACGCTGAAACGCAGAACGATTCCCACGATCTCCGCGCCTCCGCGCCTCCGCGAGAGAATTCTTCCCTCTCCGACGGGCTTCGCGCCTACTTCTGCAACCCGTCGGCGCTGTGCGCCACGGCGGGATTTGTCGCTATAGTGTTCGTGAACAACGCCTATCTCTTCTGGGCGCCCAAGTTCGCGGCGGAGAAATTCGCCGTCACGGTTGGTGATGCGGGCAAGGGCGTGATGCTGTGGCACCACCTGTTCGCTTTCGCCGCGATTCTCGCCGGCGGAATATTGACGGACCATTTCGTGAAGAAGATGCCGCGCTTCCGACTCGGCTTCCAGGCGGCGGCCCTTCTCTTCGGCGCGCCGATGCTCCTCTGGATCGGCCTTGCGCCGTCCTTTGCCGCGTTACTCGTTGCCGCAAGCACGTATGGCGTCTTCCGCGGCTTCTTCGAGGTGAACACCCATGCATCCCTGTTTGATGTCGTTGCACCGGCGCATCGATCCACAGCCGTCGGGCTTCTCAACATGATTGCGTTCTTCTTCGGCGGACTCTCAGGAGTCGCGATGGGGGCGCTTTCACAGCGCTGGGGCGTGCGCGGCTTTGAAATCGGCTTCGGCATCATGGCCACGGCGTATGCTCTCGGCGCGGCACTCATGGCGTTCAGCTTCTTCTTCACGTTCAACAAAAACCGAATCGTCGAATAATCTACAATTTTTACCAGAATATGACCGTTCAATTTTTAACGCAGAGTCGCAAGGTCGCAGAGAACGCAGAGGTCTATATTCTCCGCGCACTTCGCGTCTCTGCGTCTCTGCGTTAAAAATCAATACTCAAACTAAAGGATTTAGGTCAACATGAAAATCAAATCCATCAAGACGTTCGCCATCGACTGCTACCGCACGAACTGGGTTTTCGTGAAGGTGCGTACCGACGAGGGAATCGAGGGAATAGGCGAGGGGACTCTCGAATACAAGGAAAACGCCCTTCTCGGCGCGATTGCCGACCTTGAGCACGCGCTCGTCGGAAAGGATCCGTTCGACACCGAATGGATATTCCACGAGAACTACCGCGACGCCTACTGGCGCGGCGGGGCTGTTCTCATGTCGGCGCTTTCCGCAGTCGACATGGCGCTCTGGGACATCAAGGGCAAGGCGCTGAACCTCCCCGTTTGGAAACTTCTCGGCGGCAAGTGCCGCGAAGGCGTTCCGTGCTATGCGAACTGCTGGTTCTCGGGCGCGAATGAGCCGGAGGAGTTCGCCGCAAAGGCGACTGCGGCGGTCGAGGCGGGCTTCAAGGGCCTTAAGTGGGATCCCTTCGGAAAGAACTACCGACAGCTTCCTCCCGCGGACTTCAAGAAGGCCATGAAGTGCGTTGCCGCCGTCCGTGAAGCGACGGAAGGAAAGGCGGAGATCCTCATCGAATGCCACGGACGCTTCGACGTGCCGACGGCGCTCCGCGTCTGCAACACGCTTGAGGAATTCTCGCCCTACTGGGTGGAGGAGCCGGTCATCCCCGACACGCTGCGCGCGCTTGCAGACGTGCGTTCGCGCGTGCGCGTGCCGATCGCCTGCGGCGAACGCCTTTACACGACGCAGCAGATCCTCGACGCAATAGAACTCCGCGCCTGCGACTACCTGCAGCCGGACTCGTCTCATGCGGGCGGGCTCACCGGCATGAAACAGATCGCCGCCATCTGCGAAGCGCACCACATCCCCTTCTGTGCGCACAATCCGTCCGGTCCCGTCGCAAACGCAGTCACGCTTGCGCTCGGCGTCTCGACGCCCGGATACTGCATACACGAGACGCTGTTCGACGACGTGCCGTGGCGGAAGGACGTAATCGACGAGGATGTGCGCTTTGCGGACGGCCTCATGTATCCCTCCGACCGTCCGGGCCTCGGCATCGCGCTGAACGAGGAGGCCGCCGCCGCGCATCCGAAGCAAGATCACTGGCTCCGCCACTACGTCGGCACGCTCACGAACATCCGTCCGCCAGACAGCGTCAAGTACTACAGCTAATCAAAAATAGACACGAGGCGATTACAGCGGGATGAAAGTTACCGCCCTTCCGTCGATCTTCGGCTTCGCGTCGAGGACGAGGTTGCCGTCGGCGTTGGCGCAAAGGCCGTGAATTGTAAACATTATACCACATTTCACATTTTGCCTGCAATTCTCAATCCGCCAAAATCACATCACTATTCCACCAATTTTCCGGCTCAAAACCTACAAAACAAGTTGGGCGTGTGATCATGGCCTCAATGCGGATATGGGACAGATGACGACACCATCCTCCCGTGTGTAAGCATACTCGCCCCCGGTAATCACCATATCAACAATTCGAGGCAGATAGTTCATTTTTCTCCCTTTGCGGACGCAAATTATACCACACTTTACGTTTTTGGGCAATTACGCTTTTCATTCTTGGGGTGTATTGATTTTATCTTTTGGGTTTTGCGCCTATACTCTGCGGAATGTCATTCTCCGGCAATCTGCCTGACGGCTTTCAGTCGCGCGGGCGGAGGTAGAACCGCCCGATTACGCGCGACGTGCTCATGGTGTTGATAAAGGCGTTGGGGTCTATCTTCTTGCAGATAGAGTAGATGTAGGCGGTGTTGTCGGCGGCCACAACCGAATAGACCACGCCATCAGCCCGATTCTTTCCTTTGACGATTTCGCCGCACGATCTGCGCACAGTTCTTTCATTTGGGATAACGGAGTGCCGGTGGCGGGGCGGACTTCTGCGCGGCGGACTCTTCGGCAAGTACGTCGAGCGCCGCGTCGAGCTGCGGGTCGCGTCCGGCGGCTACGTCGGCGGGCGTCAGGTCTACTTTGACATCTGGCTTCGAGCCATTGCCCTCCATATACGTTCCGTCCGGAAGGAACGTGCCGATGCGCGGCCGCCGCACAACTCCATAGTCGAAGAGATTGTAGTTCTTTGTGCCTATAATCTCCCCCGCCGTCTCCCATCCTATGACCTTTGCCCGCTTCAGTGTCTGCATGGCGTGTGCGAACTCCTCGGCGTTCGACATGCTGCGCTCGTTCGCAAGCACAACGACGGGAAGTCCGGCGATGACCGGCCGTCCGTATCTGTCAAGGAGATAGCCCTCCTCCTCCGTGCCGCGATAGAGCGTTCGCTCGTGGCGGTTGCCGCAGAGAATGTCGATGAGCCTGTCCGCCGTCCTGCCGCCGGTGTTGTAGCGGACATCGACGACCAGCCCGTCCTTGCCAAAGCACTCGGCAAACACCTGGTCGGCGAACGCGTCCGCGCTGTCAGAATCCATCGCATCGACTGCGATGTAGCCGAAATCGCCTTTCCTGCGGACCACCGTCCTCGCCGCCTCGATCTCGGCGTCGCGCATAAGCCGCCGCGCCTTCTCGAACGTGATGGCGTCGATCTCGCGCTCAAGCGGGCTTTCGCACCCGGCGCGCTTCACGCGAAGGCGGTACTTGTGCGGCAGCGGGCCGTTCATGACTTCCGCGTAGTCCATGTCAGGCGACACTTCGCGCCCGTCCACAGACAGGACAACATCGCCCGCGAGCAGCCCTTCCGCCCCTTTGTCGGACGGAGAGCGGGGAATGACATCGCGGACGAGCCAGCCATCGCCAGAATGAGACCGGTCGAAACGGGCGCCAAGATGTGGCGTGAAGATCTTCCAGCCCCGCTTCCACGGAAAGTCCGCCCATCGTTTCTTCGTCACGTCGTTTGACATGAACCCGAGGTGGGAGGCGTCAAGCTCGCCGTGCATCATCGCGACGACACGAGCAAAGACATTCCAACACGGAGCGTTGCGGGCGGCAAGGCGGTACTTGTCGCGCACGGCCGGCCAGTCCACCCCATGCATGTTCACGTCGCAGAAACCATCGCGCAAGTTCGCCCATGCCGCGAGGAAGGCAAGTTCCTGGTAATCCTGGACATGCGTCGCCTGAAAAGCATGGAATTCAAATACCTTGCCGTCAATCGCCGGGCGGTTGTCAATCGACGAAAGCAGCTTGTCCTTTTTATCGTCCTTCAGCCATTGAACAATCTTGGCGTTTTTGTCGAGAAGTTTCTCCGGCTTCATACGACCGGGGATTTTGATCGTCGAAATCTTGCCGTCGGCGAAGAATGAGAGCGTCCTGCCGTCAGGCGAGAAGAACAGCCGGCTGCCTTTGACGCCAGTGGCGCGGACGCGCTCTGGCAACGTGGCGACGTCTGGGCGGCACAGCTCCTTCCGAACCGCTCCGCCCGCCGACTCGGCGTGTTCGTCAGCGGGGTCGAGATAGGTGTAGAAGATGTAGGACGCATCACCCGTAGCCGCGCGGTCACCTGAAAACGCGACGATGCGCCCGTCTGGCGACCATGCGGGCGTTCCATCCCACTTGCAGTTGCGCGAGAGGTTGCACGGCTTTCCGTCTCCTGTCGGAACGATCCACACGTCGGCATTTCCGTAGCCGTCGCAAAGCGTCGCCGCGACATAGTTCCCGTCCGGCGACCAGACATAGGATTCGCACCGCCCCGAGGCTACCTTGGAGACCGAGCGCACGGCCCCGTTGGCGTCGGCGAACGTGAGCCGCCCCGTCATGTCATGCCACGCGAGGAGCCGGCCGTCCGGCGAGACTGAAAGCGCACGGCGGCAGACATCGCCCGTCGCAATGCGTTCGCGGACGAACTCGACGTTCGCCGACCAGAGCTTGTTCGTGTCGGCGCGCCTGACGCGCCAGACATCCGTGCCGTCGCCCAGATCTGAAAGGTAGTAGAGCATGTTCCCGTCGGGCGAGAACGCACAGTCGCGCTCGTGGGTGCGCGAAAAGCCATGTACGCATACAGGCCGACGCTTTTCGCCCCCGAGCTCCATGACCCATACGTCGCCTCCCGCAGTGAACGCGACTTCCCGTCCGCCATCGCGGAAAGTGCAATTGCCGTCGCCATAGTTGTTGTCGAAGCTCGTGTAGCTGCGGCGAACCGTGCGCGGCACTGATGGGTCGAAGAGCGCCGGTCTTAGGGCGATGCGATGCGGCTGCGGATTGGAGAGCGTCGGGTCGACACGCCACAAGTCAAGCCCCTTCGAGAACACCATTGTCCGTCCGTCACGCGAAAGAGACGGGCAGAATACGTGATCGTCCGTGAAGTGCGTAATCTGCCGCTCATCACCCGACTCAAGGGAACGGCAATACAGGTTCCTCACGCCGTCCGCATCGCGGAGGTAGTAAAACGACCTTCCATCAGGCGTCCATATCGGCGTCGTACAGCCGTCTCGCCCGCGCACAACCGGCGCAAAAGAAAGCGCCTCCCTGTCGTAGAGCCAGATCTCGCCTGCGCAAGGAGACCTCGACCATGAATGGCGTTTGCGGAACTCCGGCTCTCCGCCGTTTATTCTTGCCCTCCAGGTGAAGAGGACATTGCGCCCGTCGGGCGAAATTGACGGCGAGAACGCAGGCGCATCGAAGATCTTCCGTTCTGACTTGCCCCCCGCCGTCGAAACGAGAATGGGGCGACGCGAAAGCCGCTTGCTGGAGACGCTCTCGGAGGCGTCGTCACGATAGGCAAGGGCTATCATCTCAGAGCCGTCTGGCGTGTAGCCACATGGCAGGAGACTCTCTGTATGAAACGTCACTTGCCTTGTACCCGACGCACGCATTGGAACGCTTCCGCGCGTGCCGTCAGATTCCAGATACGCCTCGAAGAGCTGGAGCGTCCCCCATCGGTCGGAAAGGAACGCCAAGCGCTTCCCGTCCGGCGAGAGGAACGGACGCGAATCCGCCGACATGCCGTCGCCGATGGGCGTGGCGACCCCGCCTTCCGTCGGCGCGAGCCACACGCGGTCCTTCCACTCGAACGCGAAAAAACTTCCGTCCGGCGAGACGGACGGGTTTATGCCGAGGTAGATTTCAGACCAGTCACGCGCAGTTTCGGCAACACACGAGAATATGAAAACCAAGAAGCAACATACAAGCAAAAAAGAACGTCTCACAACCCTGTCTCCTTTGCGAGCCTTTCTGCCACAATGCTTCCGAGGCGCTTCGACGCCGCCTTGTTGTAATGGCAGTAGTCTTTGTAATCCGACGCAGGCCACTTCTCGACGACAGCGAAAAGATCGTTCACGGCGACGCCCTCCTCCCGCGCCACCTTGACTGCGGCGGCATTGTATGCGCGGATGGATTCCGTGGTGCGCTTGTTCCTCCCCTGCTTCCCGCTTGGATTCATCGTAGTCGTAGTGGCGAAAACGATCTTCGCATCCGGCCAGTATCGACGCAGACGGTGGATGATCTTCCTAATGTTGCGCGTGTATTCCTCGACCGACGTTAGCGGCTCGTCGTCGCCGTCCCAATGCGCGGCATCCCAGTGCCCGCAATTGAACTGGACGACTTTCGGCGAAGCGACGAGCCCTCGCCACCGCGAAAGGCTGGTCAAGACGAACTGGGTGTTCTGGCAATTCTCCTTCGGCCACTTCACCTCGACCTTGCCGCGCAACGCCTCGGCGACATAGGGGCAATAGAGCTGGCGTATGGAATCGCCGATGAGCAATATCTCCGGCAGGCCCGACGACTTCTTCGCCGGTTCGTTCGCGGAATCTTCGAGAAATCCGCTTGACGCAACCGCAGAAGCGCCGAACACCATCGCCGCAACTGCCGTCCATGTCAACCAACGTTTATGATTCATGACAGGCCTCCATAATTATTTGATGATAATGATCGCACCTCTTGGCGAGGGATCGAGCACGCCATCGTTCTTGCCGAGAAGCGAAGTGAACAGCGTTTCGCCCTTAAAAGCGATGTCGGAAACCGCGTTCCCCACCGCCGCAAGCGGGAATGTCCTCGCGCCATCCGCCGTCTTGAGCGCGTATCTGCCTCCATCCGCGATAACTGCGACCGAAAATCTATTCACGCCATAGTCGAACGTGAAGCGAAACGTCCATTCGCCGCCATCAACTGGCGTGACATTCGGGTTGGAGACGCTTATCCAAGACAACTCTCCGTCCACAACTTTACACTCTGCACTTTCAACTTTACACTCTCTCCGCGCCCACACCTGAAAGCAACCGTTCGCGCCAAGACGGATCGCCGCCTGTGTGCCGGCGTCCACCGGGTCTTCGCCATCCGACTCGAAAAGCGTGGCCTTGACATCCACGGCAACGACATTGCCGGTTGAAGTCGCGTAGGGCGTGAAGGTGTTCTCGCCGAGAAGGAGCGCCCGTCCGTCCACTTCGTAGTCGATGCCGTCCGACCATTTCCCGGTCAGCTCCGTCGTATCCGACTTCTCGTTGACCCACCCGAAATGTTCATCGTAGGCAGACGAGAAAGCGGCGGCGTAGAGGGAGATTTCCTCCGCGCTGAGCGCCCGGTGGAAAAGCCGCACGTCCTGATAGCGGAAGCCGTCTGCTGGCTGCACCGCCCGCCAATTCGAAGTCTTGTAAAGCGGCGAGGAAATGTTGATGCCGTCGGCAATGTCGCCGATTGCGAAAGCTCCCGAAAAGGAAACCCCCTGGACATCTATCTCGCAGGCGGGAGACATCCCGCCATCGACGTAAACGGAAACGACATCTCCGCTTCTGACCGCGACGATGGAGTGGTATTGCGACGGCGCGGCGCTGACCCTGTTCGCGGACGCAAGCGACAGCGAACTCTGCTTGCCGGATGTCAACGCCGCGCAGATTTCGTTCTTCGATACGGCGAGCGCGAACACCTGCGAATAATAACTGCTGCCGATGGAGAACACGACGTTAGTTGTATCGCCGCTCGCAAGAAATCTGCCGCGAAGCGCGATTGTCCAGTCGTCAGACTCGAAATCGTCCTGCAACTCGCCGCCGTACCAACTGCTTGACGGCAGTTCAAGTTCATCCGAGCCGGGCTTGAAGCTAGCGTGTTCCAAGCCCAGCCACGTCACGGTTTCGTCTTTTGGCCATTCCCTGCGAATGCCCTCCGTCGTTCCGTCCCAAGTCCACTGGAAAAGCGGATCCGCGAATGTCGGCTTCGCCGCCCAGTCGTCGAGAAGCTCGTCGTATGTCCTGCCGACGAGCGCGGGCCAGATTTTGTTGATCTTCTGACTTGAACTTACGGTGTTGGTGGCGCACCAGAGACACATATTGCTAACTATGCCTGTGCCGTATGTCGTCGCGAGGTAGTCGATAAATTCGCAACCGTCGCCGTATTCGGTCAGAGTGCGGCCCTTGCAGTAGAAATGTTCGTAGCGACGATCATCGCGGTAGTGGTCCGGCTCGTAGTTGTACCACCGAATCCAGTCCGCTATGCCCTCGGTCAGATGGTTGGTTGATGTCGTTCCATCCGTCCCGTATACGACAATGATATTCTCAAGGTTGACCGTCTTGCCGAGATACTGGCCGACGGCATACTGGACGGCATGGGTCAGCTCGTGGGCAATGCATCCCCTGACATCGCGCGCATCGTTGGCCGCGACGCGTCCCACCGCCCAGTCGTTGCCGATCGTGATGCGGTTGTCGCCGGTTCCGGCGAGCCCATCCTTTTCAAGCGTGATGTAGAAGTCCATCTGGCGTGCGGGCTCCGCCGATCCGCACATAAAGGTGGATATCTTCTCAGCCCATTCAGTCATGCCGTCGAGGAATCCCTGCTCGTTCCACCACGCTACCCATTCCTGGTGCTGTTCGAGCGTCGCCTCCGAAAACACGACTGCCGCGTTGGCGCGAGGCGCAAGCGCCGCCAGCGCAAGAATCGCACCGGCCATTGTTGTAAATCTTGCCTTCATGACATGTCCTTCACCTTGATTGAAACGGCGGCTCAGAAACCGTGGTTTCATTTTGGCCGTGTAGAAGTGTAGATGGGTAGAGTCTCTACACTTCTCCACCTCTTCACGGCTATTCATCAACTTCCCAAGGATTGTCCATTTATTTGAAAATAATGACCGTTCCCATTGGCTTCACGTCAAGGACGATGTTACCGGCGTTGACAGAGAGGCGATTTTGCTTCGCCCAGCGAGATGCGTCGCCAACTGCGTAAAGCGTCGGGGTAGTCATGCCGTCGAATCCGCCGCTCGTCGTGAGAAGTTTCTCGCCGCCGGACGGCCAATCGCAATCGCTGGAAATCTTCACGGTCACCGCGCCCTCCACTGTCGGCGTCGCGGCGTTCGCGAGAGCGAGGCTGGGGGCCGTCTTGCGATCGGTGAAGTTGAAACTGAGAATCGCGCCGTCAGCGAGGGTCAAGCCGCCGGCCGTCGCCGTACCCGCCCCGGCCACCTTGAGCGTACCACCCGAGGCGACGGAAACGGTGTTGGTCCCGGTGTTCGAATCTGCCTCAAGCGAGAGCGTCGCACCGCTCGCAACCGCCCATGGATTGTCCCTGTTGGCTCCGAACAATCCGGAGACGCCGGTTGCGCTGTCGTAATCCGCCACGATTTCGCCCGCGCCGGCAATCGTAATGGTGCCGACGCCATATATGCCACCACCCGTTCCGATAGTAACCGTGCGCCCGGAGCCCGCCTCGATTGTGAGGCAATCCGCGCTTGCGGCAGTACCGGCGACAATTCGCGCGGCAATCATAAAGTCCGCCGCCGCGACGATTTTCACGGACGCGCCGGATGTGCTAGACACCCAGTACGACTTTCCGTTGATTCCGTCTTCGCCGATTTCCCATGTCGGACAATATCCGTTGTAATTGCGGCTGAGGTTGAAACGCGGCGCCAGCGATGCGGCCTGCTCGGAGTTGTCATACAGCCCCTTGGCTGCAATCGTCCCTGCGCAAACAGTTTCAACGGTCGGAATCAGATAACCGTTGCTCCCGGACGTCCCGAGGGTGATGTCGCCCGTGACTACCAGCCGGCCGCCCTCGGCGATGCTGTGGCAGATGTATTGATTGTCAGTGCCGGTGAACGACAAATCGCCGTCGATTGTCACCGAGGAATCTTCGCCGACAGCAACCTTAGTCAAGTCGGTAAAAGATGCCGCCGCGAAAGCGTTCGTGAATGTGATGACGCCCTCGCCCATCGTCACCTCGCCGTATGTCCTTGCGGCATTCGCATTGACGGTCAGAGCCGACGAGATCGCCGAAAAATCGACTGCCGCCCCCGCCGCCGGGACGCTCAATCCCGCCCAGTTCGCGCCATCGGACAGGGAAAGGCCGTCGCCAAGTCCCGTCCAGGCGTTGGGATCGACATCGCCGACCGTCAGCACCAAAGTGTCGCCGGAAACGCTCCAGCCGCAGGAAAGCCCGCCGGTGGACGGCGTGAACTTCGCGCCGTCGGCCGCCGTCAGGCCAGATGCCGCGCAGATGCGATAGACGCCCGTGGCGAACGCCCCGCCGTCCATCGTGAGCGCAACCGTGCCTTCCTCAGGGAAGACGAACGACGCGACGGAAACGGGGACGGCACCGCTGTAGTCGGCAATGTCGAGCATCGTGCCGGTTCCGAACGCCACCGGCCCCGCGAACACGATGCCGCCCGAAACGGAAAGCGTCGTGCCGCTTGAAACGGTCGTCGTCCCCGCATACGACTGGTCGGCGGAGAGAGTCGTCGTGCCGGTGCCAGTAAACGTCATCCCGCCCGCGCCGGTCATTATGACGGGTATCGTGATGTTCTTTCCGTCATTGTCGATCGTGCCGCCGTTGGCGGAAACAGTCGTCGTCAGTTTCTCGTTCGCCGCAATAAGCGTTCCAGCCGCACCGGCTTTCAGCGTTCCGCCGTCGAAGTTCACCGCCGCCGTGGCAGTTGCGCCTGTCATCTTGACCAATATCTGTTGCGCCGTCAACATACCGCCAGTGCGGAGATTCAATACTCCCTCGCCACCGGCGCTGTCGTATATTCTGCCGAACGTAACGTTTTTGGCGACTTCGACCGCGCCGCCATCGACGATGTCGACGACGCCCTTTGCATCCGCCGCGCCGGATATTGTGAGGCAATGCTTGACGACAAGCGATGCGCTGTTCGTGACAATCAACGTTCCGTCGGTTGTATACCCGACTTCAAAACGGGCGTTTGCAGTCGTCGAAGATGAGGTGTAACTGTTGGTGACCGCGCCGCCGCTGAGAATCATGGTCGAATCCGCCGCGCCCCAGCCGATTGCCTGGAAGTCGGCACATGTCAGCGAGCCGCCGTTGTGGATGAATGCCATATTGGCACCCGAGCCGGTATTCACCCCGCCGATGCCGAAATATTTGCCCGAAGGCACGCTCCAGTCTCCGGCAGCCTTGACCACCGTCGATGTGCCATTCGCGGCAATACCGAAATCACAATTGCCGGCGAACGCCGGCGCCGCGCCGCCTTCGAAGCGGAGCGTGACGGGCTTGGCCGCATCCGTACCGAGCGTGGAACTGGACATCGACAAAGTCGTGCCGCTCCCCGTCATTACGAGCGTTCCTTCCGCAAGCGTCGTCGCGGCGGTGCGGGACGAGCCAAGCGTGAGCGTCCCCGCGCCGGTCTTTTCGAGCGCGCCGTCGGTCGGGGCGTTGATGGTCGCCGAGACGCCTGAAGCGACGGAGACGGTGGGGGCGGTGAGCGTGCCACCGCCCGCCGCGATTGTCGCATCGGCGTTGAACACAAGCGATGCCGCCTCCGTATCCGCAGCGAGCGTTGCCGTGGCGTTGGCGGTATTGAAAATGGCATTGTTGTAGTCGTACCAATCGGACGCCGCGCTGTCGTAGAGCCATACGCCGGTATCGTCCCAGTTTGCGGCGGCGCCGCCGTTCCAGGTGAAGTCCTGTCCGGTCAGAGCGGCAAGAGTGAACGTAAAGGAGTCGGTCGCAGTATCGTATGCCTGCAACCGGGAAAGTTCGTTGACGCCCGTTGCGGAGAGAGTGCCTGTGAATGCGGGCAGGTCGCCCGCGCCGAGATAGACGGTGCCGTATGTCAAGGCGGTGTCGGCATTGATCGGAGCATTGGGGACGGCGATGGTGAAATCGAGGTCGTCGCCCTCGACGGGCGCGACGCCGCCTTCCCAGTTGTCGCCGTTGGAGATCAGGTTGTCTGCGCCCGCGCCCGTCCACTTCTTGCCGGCACGATCCGTTCCCCATTCGGCGGAGGTGAAATCGCCGGGGCTGTTCGTGCCCTTGACATAGAACTTCCGCGTCACAGTATCGTAGAGTCCTACAACGGAATCGCTGCCACGCTTTGCGGGCACGATATTGTGCGTCAGATTTGTCTGGGAATCATATATCTGGAAATCGTAAAGGTAGTAAGAGCCGCGGTTCGCGACATAATTTGCGGCTATTGTAGAGCTGATAACGCGACTACCTGTAGATGAAGAGCCCTGTGAATTGCTCGCAAAAATCATCGTATTTTCGGCTGGGGGTGTAGCGGTTCCGAATGCCGTAGCATTCTGTTCAACGCCATTGACATAAAACTTACCGATATTGTAATTGACCTCGACCGTGCAATCGCTTGTCCCTATGATAGTAGAACCTTGTGTATTGTTGCTATTGTTTTGAACCAGAACAAACCCCGACGAGGTATCAAAATAAGCGCCAAATTTAGATGTATTTGAACTACTACCGGCTCTGTTGCACCATAGGAACTGGGTCCAAGATGTTGTGTCCAATTTGAAGCGCATCTGCAATATGTCGGTGGAATTCGGCTTGAAATCAAGGACGAACCATCCGCCGCCGGCCGCATTGGCAGTCGCCGTTCCCTTGATGTACTTGAGTGCGGTGTATTCGACATTGTTCGCATCGGTCCAGTCCGCGGCGAACGATGGCATGGCCGCGCATATCGCAACAGTGAAAATAGCAACAAGGAGATAATTAAGGGTTTTGCCCCCCCCCCTGCAAATATGTGCGACTATCGTCTTCATAGTGTATTCTCCTCTCAATTAAGGTTTTGACTTTTCAAGTTGTCGCATATAGTCTATCACCTTAATCCCACGCTGTAAATACTTTATTCACCAAAAAGACATAATCTTTCCGCCAACCCGCGCACAGGACGGCTTGGGGTAGTGGAGTTCCCCCTTTCGCATCCCTCCTGCGTGGATGACAACTCACATGTCGCAAAGAGACAATGCCTTGTAGTCTATACGCCAGCCGAAGAACTTTCCTGTAGAACGCATGAACGCCTCTGATTTTTCTCTGAGTCTTTCGATGGAGACCCTTTCTCCGTCGCGCTTCACTTCCGCAAAAAGCGCCCGCTTCGACAATTTGTCTTCGGCCACGATGTCTATCTCGTTCTCGCCCTTTCGATCCCACCAACTGCCGATTCCGGTAAATGTGCGCTGTTCCGCCAACTTCTGCCGGAAATATCTTTCAAGCATGAGCCCTGAAAAAACCTCGTAGTCGCGTCGCAGGATTTCACGAAGCGCGTCAAACCGCTTCAATTCAATGAGATCGGCATTTCTGTGGATAAACCGAAACCAAAAGGCGAAGAAGTTGTCGCTAACGGAATAGCGGCTCGCCTTGTTCGCGCTTTTCTCGCCAAAAGGCTGCCGCCGGGCTATGAGTCCATAGTCGTTCTCAAGACGCGTCAGATAGCCACCGATCGAGCTTCCAACCAATTGCTCTATTTCGTTTCGCGTGGTTATCCCGCGCGCAATGGCCGAAAGAACCGAGAAGTATATGCCGTATTCCTTCCCGAATTCCTGAACAAGCACAGATTTGCCCTCGTCGAAGAAGTAGGAGTGCTCTCCAAGTATGCCGTCTATCATGGAGTCCTTCGTGACAAACCCCCTGTCCATGAGTTCTTCAATATAGCGGGCGACGCCTCCTGTGAATGTCCAAAGCGCAAGCAAGTCGTCAGGAGTCCAGTCGGGATTGTGCTCGGCAAGTATATCCTTCATAACAGGCAGGGCAAACGGCTCGACCTTCATCTTCGACGTGCTTCGACCATACAATGGCTGCCCCTCGTCGAAGAATATCTTGTTCATCAGCGTATTCACGCTGCCGCATGTGATAAAGTTGATCTTCGAACGCGAATGGTATCTGTCCCAATGTTCCTGTATCTCCCCGAAGATTCCCTCGTCTATCTTCCAGAATTCCTGAAGCTCGTCAACGACAAGCATAAACGGATGTCTGCACGATTCCTCCATAAGCGCCTTGAAAAGCGCCCCGAACCTGATGCCGTCTCCATAGATTGAAATCGGCAGGACGGACTTGACCTTTTCAATAAAGTCCGCACACTGGTCGATTTCCGAACGCCGTGTCACAAGGAGATAGATATATGGCTCATCGTCCATTGCCTTCTGAATCAACTGTGTCTTTCCAACACGTCTCCGCCCTGTCACGACAGTAAGCCGCGCAACCTTCTTTGAGAGGTCGCGTTCATTACGTAAATACGATATCTCACCTTTCCTGTCGTAAAACCGCATTTTACACCCTCTTTCACTTGCAACCGCCAGTTCCGAACTGACGGTTGCATATTGTATCATAATTTCCGTCTAATCGGCAATCATCATTTTGCCAAATTTCCGTTCGGCGTTTTGGCACGTTTTAGTTGAGGGTCAAAAGGGTCAGTGGGTCAAAAGGGTCAGCTCTGACCCTTCATTCTACCGGTTGCGAAAGTTCGCCGCAGACATTGCGCTCCATCGCAGATTTGATCTCATCGCGGCAAAGCCCCTTGCTGAAGAGGTAGTAGAGCTTCGCCACGGCGGCTTCGGTCGTGAGGTCGTGTCCGCTGACCGCCCCGGCACGCTTGAGCGCATGGCTCGTCGCGTAGGTGCCGAGCGAGACAGTCCCCTGAGGGCACTGGGAGCAGACCGTCACGACCGTACCGCTGCGGACGGCCCGTTCGACAATCGGCAGCAGATTGCCGTGTGCAGACGGTATGTTCCCCGCACCAAACGTCTCCAGCACGATGCCGCGAAGGGATTCCGTCATGATCTGCTCGAAAAGCTCGAACTGGATTCCGGGGAACACCTTGATTACGCCGATTGGAACATTTTTGAGCGGCTGCAGCCGGAACGGATCCGCAGGACACGGACGCAGCAAGGTGTCTGCATAGCGGATTGCAATGCCCGCCTCGGCGAGCGGCGGATAGTTCGGCGACGCAAACGCGATCATGCCGTCCGCAGACTGCTTGATCGCCCGGTTCCCGCGCAGGAGTCGTCCGCCGAAATAGAGACACACCTCGTGCGCCCTTCCCTCGGCGGCGATGAGCATGGATGTGACGAGGTTGTCGAGTCCGTCGCTGCGCAACTCGCAGAGCGGGATCTGCGAACCCGTCAGTACAACGGGTTTCGCAAGATTCTCCAGCATGAAGGAGAGCGCGGACGCGGTATAGGCCATCGTGTCCGTTCCGTGCATGACGACGAAACCGTCATACCGCGCGTAGTTTTCCGCGATGACCGAGCCTATCTTGTTCCACTCGTCCACGGCCATGTCGGACGAGTCAAGTATAGGCTCCATCTCAAGAAAATCCCATCCCGGCATTCCGGCGCAGTGCAGCTCGTGTATCGCGTCGAGGGCGTCGCGGAAGACGCCCGGACGCGGGCTGTAGCCGTTCGCGGTGGGAACCATCCCTATCGTTCCACCGGTATAGACTAACAGGATTTTCTTCACGGACGCAATGTCAGTTCCCCGAATACTCCGACGGAACCTGCGTGTTCAAATAGCCGGTATCGAGATAATCCGTGACCTTCATGTCGCCGTCGACCATCCGGAGCGAACGCTGGAACGACACGTCGTGCGAGACGGACGAGCCCCAGGCCGCGTCCGCGGCGCGCATGTACATCAGCCGCCACTCCTTGCCGCGCAGACGATGCCAGGTGGTCTCGATGAAGCCGAAGCCGCCCGGGGTCTTCACGATGTAGTCCGCCATCGGCTTCATTGCGTTGTAGTTCATCCACGGGCAGCCCGCGACGCTGAACCCCTTCTCGGCGAAAAACGAAATCGTCGGCCACTCTTCGCGCTTCTCCTTCATGTTGCCGTAGGAATACTGCCAGTCGCAGATGATGATGTCCTTGGGAAGCGTAGCGAGCCCCTCGACGTATTCCGCGTTGCCGTTCTTCACGAAATCCTTCCAGCGCGGGTCCTTCTTGTCGAGGAACATGTCGTGCCAGATCATCGCCCGTGCGCCGCGCGACTTCACGAACTCCGAAAGGCCCGCGATGTGGCGGCACACGAGTTCCACGTTTGGCGTCTTGGTGCATTCGGGGCAGGTCTGCGGCTCGGCCTCGTCGCAGCCGATGTGGAAGAAAGGCGGGTTGCCGAAGTTCTCGTGCAGCTCGGCAATCAACTCGCGGAGAACACGCTGCGTCTCGGGGTTGGAGAGACACCAGTTCCAGCCGCTGGGCTCGAAGAGCGGCGCGTACTCCGGATGCATGTCGAGCGCGCTGTGCTTGAGCGAACCACCGCCGCGCGAGAACGAGGCGTGCCCGTAGCAGTTTATCTGCGGAATGAGCGTGATGCCAAGATCCTTACCGAGCGCGACAAGGCGGCTCGTCTCGGCCTTCGTCATCGGCGCGTTTGGCCAGCAGCGCCACGGATGCTTCTCGCTTTTGTAGGTTCCCCATGGCTCGACAATCGCGTAGTTGAACTTGAGGAGCGCCGCCAGGCGAATCGCGCGCTCGATCTGCTGCGGACGCGTTTCGGGGAACCAGCAGAGGTGCACGGCGCGGAACGCGAGGTGCGGGCTGTCCGTGATCGAAAGCGTCGGGAGGATCATCCCATCCGTCTTCATGGTGCCGCGCTTCGCGATGGCGAGCTGGCGCAGGGTGTAGCTCGCCCACTTGACGCCCGCAAGCGCGTTGGCCCTGATCTTCACGCCGTTTGCGTCGACATTCGCCGCATAGCCTTCGTCGCCTTCCGCCGCCAGGCCGGTCACGCCGGCGGCGACCTTCGGCGCGTAGTCGCCGTACCACTCCTTCAGGTGCGACGCGAGCCACGGAGCGGCGGCGGAGTCGGGACACTCCACCGCCACGGTCGTCGACGCGTCGAACGGCACGTAGGCCTTTTGGTCCATCTGGAACGTCTGCCCCGCGATGGACGCAAAGGGCATGAGCGTCAGGAAAGCGACGATACGGCTACGCAGCTTCATTTCATTTACCTCCAACCTTCGCTATTTTACCAGATTGGATGGACTCGTAGCAACCCAACATGGCCTGAATCGTCTCCTTGTGCCACTTGAGGTTGATGAGCGGCGTCTTGTGCTCGCGGATGCAGGCGACGAACTCGTCGATGAGCCCGATCCACTCGTCGAAATAGGTGTACTGGACGGTGTAGCGGTCGTTCGGCGCGCCGTTGTGGTAGACGTTCGGGCCGAAGCAGTCGCAGCTTATCATCCCCTTGTCGCCGGTGATGGTGACGTTCACCTCCATGCGCTTCGGGAAGCGCTCCCAGCCGGGGCCAGGGACTTTCAGCTTTTCCTCGAGGCGCGACCAGCTCGGATCGAACAGAAACGCAGTTCCGTCTTTCATCTTGCCGACGGCCATGAGCATGTCCTCGACCTTAAGCCCGTCGCGCAGGTTCGGCGCGACCTCGGCGTAGATGTAGTCGAACGACGAGCCTGTCAGATGGCGGATCAAGTCGAAGATGTGCGGATGGTCGCACAAGGCGCCGCCGCGGAAGCGCGGGTCTCCGGCTTTAAGCGGAACGACGCTGCCGAAGCTTGACTTCGGGTCGCCCTGCCAAGGGAACGCCCAAACCGGCGAGAGCGTGATGTTCGTCGCCTGGAAGCTCTTGATCTTGCCGATCGCGCCATCGGCTATGAGCTTCTTGAGGCGGCGGACGACCGAGTTGTAGTGCATCTCGAGCTCGATCTGGCAGACAACGCCCGCCTTGTCGCAGAGGGCGATCATCTCGTCGTATTCCTTCATGTCGAAGGTCGGGATCTTCATCGAGAGGATGTGGATGCCCTTCTCGGCGCACCACTTCACCTGCTCGAAGTGGCGGTCGTTCGCGGAGGCGATGACGATGGCCTCGATATCCGGGTGCTTGCGGTACATCTCCTCGGGGTCGAGGTAGCAGGGAACGCCCGTCTTGTAGAGCTCGTACGTCTTCTTCGCCTCCGCGTCCTGGGCGCAGGAGGCGACCCAGTCGAGCTTCTGGTTGTCGAGAAGCGTCTGGTAGTACTTGCGGGTATGACCGTGCGTCATGCCCATCATTGCGATCTTTACTGGTTTCATAAAATATTGTCTTTCTTTTTTGACAGGATTGAGATGAGTTGGAGTTTTGAGTTGGAGTTGGAGAGCGGAATCTTTCTTTCTCGAACTCGAGCTCTACACTCCAACTTTATCTGACCTCTGCAACCTTTATCGACTGGTTGGTGTCGAGGCCCTTCTTGACGGCGATCGTCTTCGCGGCCTTCGACTTGTCGGCGGCGAACGCAAGCTTCGCGGCCTTCGTCGCCTTCGCCCATGCGGCCTTCCAGACCTTCGCGTCGGCGCGCTTCTGCAGAAGCGCAAACGCGGCGCGGACGTTCCATATCTCGTCGTATGAAAGCCCGAAGAGTTCCGTATCGACGTCGGTAAACTCCTCCATGCCGTCCGCACCCCAGCAGCGGATCGACTCGTGCTTAGTGTGAGTGTCAACCGTCTGGTCGCAGGCGACGCCGCGCTTCGCGATGATCTCGTGGCGATCGTATGGTTCGGCGCCCTTCGGGAGCCCCGCGCCGATCTCGACCGAGACGTTCACGTCGTTGGCGAGCTTAGCGAGGACGTTGATTGCGAGCCCGTTTGCAACAGCCATGACCCGGACGACATCCGATGCGCCAAGGTATGCGGCGAGATCAAGTTCCTTTGCAAGCATCCCCTCGATGTCCGCGCCCTTCGGCGCGAAACTCGCAAACCTGAGTGTCGAGACGCCCTCGAGCGTGCCGTTCTCGGTCATCTTCTTGAGCTCGACGATCTTGCGTTCCATGCGCCCGGGCAGAAGCGGCGTCGCACCGACATAGCAGTGTCCGTCCTTGATGGTTATCTCGCCTTTCGCGGCTCCGTACTTCTCTCTCAGGAAGTCGAGAGACTTGTTCATTTTCTTGATGTTCATGTTCTTGCCTTTGAGTTTGTTGGCATCTCGTTTTAAAACACAAGTATTATACAACATCGCAGCGGAGAATGAAATATTCAAACGGCAAAATAAATATCATCTTTCCGCCAATGTCAGACCGATAGAGCAGTTTGTCCGAAAGAGCGTTATACAGCGGTTTCGCTGTCCTCCGGATTCCGGCAGGTTCTCAAACCAGTTGCAAAACATCCAGTTTGGCCATGTAGAACATGTAGATCGTGTAGAAGTTCGGCTCTACATGGTTAAAGAAATAGGTTTTGCAATTACCTCTACAGGCTTTCAATCACCGGCTCGTCGATGTTGCGCTTCTTGGCGCTGAAGTTGATGCCAATGAGCGTCACCGGACGCCTGCCGCCCTTGTAGGCGTCGGCATAGCCCTTCTCGCGTATTTGGCGGATGGCGGCTCTCGCGCTCTTGTTGAACTTGAACTCGAAGACGTACACCGCCTTCTTCGTCTCGACTATCGCGTCGGCATAGCCGAGGAGCGAGGGCGCTTCCGGCTGCGGCTTTGCACCGACCATCTTCATGAACAAAAGGAAATAGCGCTTTGCCTCTGCCTCGTTCTTCACTCTCCATGTCGGAGGAAGCGCGGCGTATAGGCCAAACAGCGAAGAGTAGAGAAGTCCACGCACATCCCCTCCCGCAAGCTGCCGCTTTGCGACGTCGACAAGCGCGTCGAACGACGATGCCTCCATGTGCATGACGGTACGCCAGAAGTTCGACGTGAGGTTCTCGCGCACCTCCCTGTTCGGCGTTCCAAGGACGAGTCCCGTGACATGCCGACCGTCCTCGTCTGACCATTTCACATCCTTTATCGTAAGGTATCCGCTCTGATAGAGCAACGGAATCCACGGAAGGTCGGTCGCGTCGCACACGTCAAGATCGCCGGGTGTCGTTTCTACGTCTTTTAGTTCTGAAGGCATCCTGCCGCTGGCCTGAAGACGCTCCACGATCAGAGTGGGAATCCCCGTCTTCGACCAGTAGTCAGTGAGGATGCCGGAAGGAAGCGCCTGCCCGACGGAAACGGGATTCAGCACCTTGACGCTGGAGTACGGCGAGAAGCGGTACGAGTCGTACCAGCAAAGCAACTGCCTCATTGCCTCTTCTCGTGTACACTTGAGCTTCTTCGCGAACGCGCCGAGCTGCGGAGCGAGCGTCGTCTCAATCTCCTTGCGCGTGTAGCCGAGCATCCCTGCGAACTCCGGCCTGTCCATCGTGAGGTCCGTGAGGTTGTTTAACGCGGAGAACACCGAGAGTTTCGTGAACTTCGAGACGCCCGTCATCATCATGAAGCGGATCGCCCCCACATTGTCCTTGATGCCGCCGTAGAAGTCGTGCAGCATGGCGCGCGCAGCGCCGATCTTACCCGTCTGGAGGAACTTCTGGAGCGGCACGTCGTATTCGTCTATCAGCAAGACAAACCGTCCATGTTTCTTGGCAAACGCCTCCAGAGTCAGCGAGAACGCCTTGCCGCTGTTTCCGCAATCGCGCCACTCGACATTCAGCCCGTAGTTTTTCGCGATGCGCCTTGCAATTCCCCGGAGGTTCTTTTCAAGTCCGGCCAGGTCGGAAGCTGTCTCCGACCTCATGTTAAGCTCGATTACGGGATACGTCTTCGACCAGTCCCACTTCTTCTCGATCTTGAGTCCCTTGAATAGGTCTTTCCGCCCCTGGAAGAGATACTTGAATGTCGAGAGCATCAGCGACTTGCCGAAGCGGCGCGGACGCGAGATGAAGAACAGAGTGCCGTTCTTTCCGTTCGCCAGCTTCCACAGCATGTCCGTCTTGTCAACGTATGCATAGCCGTCCTTGATCAGCCGTTCGAAGTCGTAGTTGTCTGTCGCAATCGGTTTCATGGCGCATATTATACCAAAATCATCGAACGAGATTCATGCCCCCGATGGGGATTGAGCCGCAAATGGCCTGAAAAATCAGCGTTTCGCGGGGCTTGTCCCCGCCGATTTCAATGCGGGCGCCGCTTCAGCGGATGAGGATTCGGAAACCTGGAAGCGCGTTTTCCCATTCACCGAGAAGCGAGGTAAAAACACCGTCGCCCGTGAATCGCACACCCGACAACGCCGAGCCGATTGTCGCGAGCGGGAAGGTTCGGACAGGATTTACAGGATTGACAGGATTTTTCTCTCTCAATCTTGTAAATCCTGTTAATCCTGTCTGAACCTCGACACCATACGTCTTCGCCGCGTAGTCGAACACAAAGCGAAAGGTGTAGTCAACGCCCGTCTGCGGCGTCACGCCGTCGGCCTCGACATCGACCCAGCCCTTCCCACCCCGCATTGAGCCGCCTTCGGCGCTCGCTTCGCTCGGGGGATACGTTCCCAGTTCCCCGTTCCCCGCTTTCGTCCACACCTGAAACGACCCGTTCGTGCCGAGCCAGATTGCCGCCTGTGCCGTGTTGCTTGGTGCGGCGTATTCAAGCGGTATTGCGTCGAACGTCGCCGTCACGTCCATTGTCACGCGGTTTCCGCCGGACGACGTATTGGGCGTGAACATGCTGTCGCCGCCGAGTTCCGCTTTCCATGTGCTGCCGCTCCATGCAAGAGACGGCTCCCACGTACCCGTGCGGCCTACCGAAAGGAACGACTCGTCCACCCAGCCAAGGTCGAATGATGCCGGACGACAGTACATCTCGGCTATCACCGGGTTGTGGTCGGAGGTGACGATATCTTCCACGACGTATGAACTCTGCACGAGGAAATCGTCCTTGTGTACCTTATCGACGGAAATGTAGTCGAGGATATAGCCACCCGTGGCGTTGTGCCCGTGGTACGTCCGCGCATTGCCGTTCGTGGGCGAGAGGATTTCAAGAAACTCATTGAACCTATCCATGTTCACCCAATATGGCCGCGTGTTCCAGTCGCCGCAGAGGAAGACGGGCTTCGTATATTTGGTGAACGCATCGCGGATCGTCGCAATTGCCACTGCATTCGACGCTTGGACCACTGCACCGTCACCTCCTGACTTGGTTGTATCAAGATGCGTCACGGCGACGCAGAAGTTCGTGAACTCGCAAATAAGGCAGTACCGGTCGCCGTAGCCCTGATCTGACATTTTGAGAAAAACTTCCTCTTTTGACAGCGGCGCCTCCTTCGAAAGAATCAAATTGCCACAGAAAGTCTTATGCATGCCAGTGAGTTTGGCAAGTATCGTCGCCTCCGGGTGAGCTTCGGTGTCACGCACCTCGTTGATGCAGCAGAAGTCTGGGTTCTCGGCGAGAATCCGCGCAGCCGTGCGGTCGGGGATGATCGTGTTCACCTCGTCGTAGCAGTACTGGACGTTGTAAGTCATCAAACGGAATCCGCCGTTCGGAAGCGACGGCCTGACGGTCGCAGAGGACTGCGACCCTCCCGATTCAGGCGCGACGAAACGCGGCACCCCCGCGTCGGTTGCAATCGTCGCGTCCGGCCCCTCCGCCGCGCTTGCCGCGAGCTGCGCGTCCGTGAGAACGCCGCTCCACAAGCGCACTTCGTCGTATGCCGCGAGAGCATCATTGTCCGCCGTGTACTGCGAGTGGCCGAGATACAGGACGGGATCAGTGAACGTATGGACGCCGTTCGCCGCCGTCATCGAACCAGACCCCAGTAGTTCCCCCGTTGTCGCATCGCGCCTCTGCCAGCGCATGAAAGTCGAACTTTCGCTCTGCCGTTGGAGCGTAATAGCAATGTAGTAGTCCCTGCCGATTTCATAGCCGTTCGGGTTCGACCCCATCGTGTTGTCTTGATATGTCTTTGCGCCATTGGCGGAGTTGTAGAACTCGACGCGCTCGCTCGCAAGGGTCGTGCCGAACGACCAGCCGACGTAGAAGTAGTGCGTATCGTCCGCGCCGTAGTCGAATACGCGCGACCATTTCTTGACGCCATCGTGCCGCGCCCAGATTTCGATTGTCGCCGCCGCCGTGTCTATGATGTTCGTCCCGAGATTGATGTAGCCCTGACCGTGAGCGCCATTGTAACCCAAGTGGACGCGATTGCCGTAGAGCGAGGCGTAGGTGCCGCACTTCACGGCCTCCGCCCCGCCTGCGGAATCCGACCAATCCCCGTTGAAACTCCACCGGTGCGTCAGCTCCGCGCCAGACGCCGAAAACGCCACAGATGCCACCGCACACACGGCAAGCCTGATCATCGTGCATTCCCTCATGTTTTTAGCCTCTAACCTCATTACACAATCCTGTCGCCCCAGAAGGCCACCGACACATCACTACACAGCGACTTCGCCTTGGGCAGGGCGCGGTCGATGTGGCATTTGTGCGCCCGCCCCTTGCCGACGGCGTGGCCAAGTTCCCACAGATGCCCGAACACAACGCGTTTCGGCCTGATTCTGCGCATCGCATCTGCAATATCAAGATCGGACATCGGAAAGAAAAGCCAGAGGTCGGGACGCCCCCATTTCACGCAAAGTTTGCCGTTAGACGGACGGCAGTCGCCGGTGTGCAAGAGCCGGAAGTCGCCAGTCTTGATCTCAAACGCCGTCGTAAAGTCAATCCCCCACGCTTCTTTCGCGTGATCAACGCGAAACGTCCGAATCTCTACGTCCTTTATCTTGAACACCTTCTCGCCAGGCGCATAGCCGCACTCGGACGCGCCCTTGTTGCAGAGAAAGTTAGATATAACCGTCTTCCCTGCGGAGTCCATCGCCTTGTAGAAGTCTCGCCGCCAATGGTCGCCGTGCTTGTGCGTGACAAGCGCGAAGTCGAGAAGAGGCGCGAACTCCTTCCCTCGCCTGTGGTTCAGATCGATGGAAAATAGCGACTTGCGCGTCTTGACGATGTTGCCCATGTTGTACACGCTCCACACGGCGGGTGCGCCGTCCGCTTCGACCGTCTCCTTCGCCTCGCGCAGCACCTTGTCGAAAGCGTCATCAAGCACCTTCAGCGCCTTGAAGCCACGTGTGTTGCCATCCTTCAGGTACGCGCTATAGGCCTCTGGCTCGACAAGTGCAGTCGCCGCGTCCCAATTGTCGATCCGTTCGCGCATCTGCCTCTCGCTGCGGCGGACGAGAGGGGTGCAATTCGCTGCGATCGCATTCGCGGCCGCGCCGAAACGCACACCGCCTGCCGCAAAAGCCGCCGCGCCGCAGACGAACTGCCGTCGCGACAGGTCGTTCTCTCGTTGCCTCATTTCGTCGCCTCCTCGACCGTCGTGTCGGCGGGGATGGGGATGCGGTGGCCAGAGGGGAGGATGAGCGTACCGCGCCCGCCGTCGGAGCGGACTTTGACGCCGGAGGCATCCGCACGGACGCGAATCTTCCCAAAAGGCGTCGGGACGTCGCCCTCCATCCACTCCAGCCCACCGAGGTTCGGCCTCACCTCGTACTCCGCGAAACCCGCTTTCACAGGCTTGACGCCGAAGAAGTATCTACCGATGAGGTACACGGGGCTCGCGCCCCAGGCGTGGCAGAGCGACTTTCCGAACCTGCGCCCGTACATCGCGTAATGCTTTTCGCCCGCATCGTCTGGGTTGTACAGTTCCCAAAAACTCGTCGCGCCCAGATCCAGCATCCCGCCCCAGTACGACTTGATTTCCGACATGACGCGCCGCTGCATGCCGAGTGCGCAGAGCGATTCGAGTTCGTAGAACCTCATGTACGGCGTCTGTATCTTCATAACCGCGTCGTTCATCAGCACGTTTTCGACAACGCTCTTCTTCTGCGCCTCGTCGAAGTAGCCGTGGAGTAGCCCGAACACGTTGGGGTAGCGCGTAATCAGCGGATCAGTCCTCCCGTCCTTGTAGATGATGTGCATGAGACCGCCCTTCTTCGCGTTCCAGTACCTCGGCACGATTTCGGCACGGAGGATCCCGGCTCGCTCGCGGTAGGATGCTGCGTCCGCCGTCTCGCCGATGCCGTCGGCGACGGATGCCGCCGCTTCGAGCGCACGGACGAGGAGCATCTGCTCGAAACTCGTAACACCGCCGTAGTTCGGAAGCCGTGCCGGCGCCCAGTCTATGAACATCCAATCGCCCTCGCGGTTCGCGGGCCGCCCGTCCGCATCGAGCCTCGACAGCGCGAACTCCATGAGCGATTTGAGACGCGGGTAGACCTGCCGTGCAAAATGCGTGTCGCCGGAGTAGACGAGATACCTCTCCACTGCGTCGAACCAGTAGAACGTGTAGTCCATGATGCGGTTGAGGTGGACTTTCACTGGATCCTTGCCGCGCAGCGTCCAGAGCGTGTCGCGGCAGCCGTCGTAGTCCGCGAATGTGTAGTAGTTCATCAGGAAGCTCTGCACGGCGTCGCCGCTCCACGTCCAATGGTCGCGTTTCACGCCCTCTATGAACACTTCGCGGCATGTGAGTTCCAGCGTGTGCGCGGCCACATCCCAGATCCTGTTCACCACCTCGTCGGAACAGCGGAACGAGCCTTTGAGCGGCGCGTCCTTCCATTCGTAGTCAATGGAGACGGACGCGACCGCTGCGTCGCCCCCGGCTGGGACGAGGTGGACGTACCTGAACCCCCTCGGCACGGGGTGGCGGTACTCGTTGGCGGGCGCGAGTTCGACCATCTCCCAACCGTCGAGCGCTCCCGGCCCGGTGTTCGCAAGTTCGACCGCCCGCGCCTCCGCCTCGCTCTCGGCGAAGATCGCCTTGACGGCGCCGCACCCGGTGACGCCGAATAGCCGCAGATAGCCGTATGTCTCCTCGCCGAAGTCGGCGAGCAGTCCGCCGTCCGCGCCGCGTTCGACGCGCACTGGGTTCTTTCGCCGTGTCGGGAGCCTCGCGAGGCCCGGCGGCGTCGCGGGGTCGGTGAAGCGTATGCTCGATTCGCACGGGAGGTCGTCGGAGACATCGCGTGACCAGGTCCAGGTCACCGTCCACGACGAATCGGATTTGAGGTGCTCGCCGCTGATCCAGACTGACGGCGGACGGAGCGCGTTGTAGATCGCAATTTCGATCTTCACGGCGTTTTTCGGGAGCGTGAAACGGCCTTGGATTGCCGAGGATTCACGGTATGCTCCCTTGGCGTCGGTGTAGCAGATGGCGGCGGTTCCGTCGCAGCGCACTTCGAGCGGTTCGTCGGCGTCGAGCTTCAGGCCGTCCTTGCGGAAGAGGACGCGGGAGTGGGGTTCGTAGAGGGGCCAGGAAGGCGTGCGCTGCGCACCCCATTGGAGGCGGCGCGACTGGAGCGAGTTGCCCCACCAGATACCGTAATCACCGGGATACCAGATCCATCTCGCGCCGCCGCCGGTTTCAGCGCATGCGCACAACCCGACCATGGCCATCGCTATCATCGCCAGTCTCTTCATCTATTTGCCTTTCGGATCCGGCAGCACCTCGTCCAACTATCGATCTGGGGCGCTGCCTTTCCGATTTTGTCAGTAAAAACTGATGATCAATCCCGCAGGCTTCACGTTGCAGACGAGTTCTCCAGATGAATTGACGGTGACCGATTCCAGCCAACTCGGCGCTTCGACGACGTTGATCGTCTTCCCCGTGAAGCTGCCGCTCTGACTCGACGCAATGACGTATGCGCCTTGTTTCGGTCGCACACCGTCATCCGCCGAAATCTTCACGTTCACAGCACCAATCGTCGTGTTGTTGCCGCCGGAAAACGACAGAACCGGAATGACGAGTTTCGGCGCCGTCGAGCGCTCGGAGAAATTGAACGCGAGGGTCGTGCCCTCTGAATACAGCGTTAGCGTCCCGCCGAGCGTCACCGTGCCCGATTTCGCAACTTTCAGCGTCGGCTGGCCGTTCAGCGTCACGTTGCCGCTCCCGGGCTGGCATCCGGGGTTCACCGCCACAGTACAGGTGTCGTTCGCAATCAGCAACGGTGCATCGCCGCCGGCCGCATTGAACAGCAGCGTCCCTTTGCCATTGGCACGCAGGATGTTTGCGTGGGTGACGGCTTTGTTCAATGTAATCTTGCGCCCGATGGTCTCGTCGTAGTAGTCGGTCGTATTGAATGTGAAGTTGCCATAGTATTTACTACTGCCGTTTTGACCGACATTCAGGTTGGCGTCCACGGCGAAGTCGGCGGATGGCCGGATCGTGCTGGTTAAAGCAATGCTGCTGGCCTGGATGTAGAAGTCGCTCCCGCTGCTCGCCGTCATGCCGCCCGCTCCCACGACGAGCGTTCCGCCTTCTGCTACCGAGGACCCTCCGTTCCAGCCGGACAAGACGAATCGTCCGTTCGCATGGAATTGTCTGGCGGCCAAGACGCCGTTTTTCGAGTTTGAGGACGCGCCGAAGCGGACGTTGGCCGCACCTGTCGCAATTCTGCCCGTCGCCTTGACGACCCCCCGGTTGTCGTATGCGAAGCTATTCGCCTTCATTGAGCTAGTCGCGAAGTATGTGGTGGTGTCTGGCGCGCTTACGATGTAATCGCCGTCGATTTCAACCGTCGTGCCGGCATCAAGCTGAAAATTGTTGCAGCCCTTCACCTCGACGCTGCTGGAAATTGCGAGTTTCGTGCCGGAGTCCCATAGGTGAATCAGTCCGATATTCTTGTTGGCCGTCCAGTCGTCGATTTCAGCGGTGATCTTGATTTGTCCCGAGAGAGAGAGATAACTCGAGAACTTCGGCTTGTGCATCGTCATCCCGCCGAGATACTTTATGTATGTGCTCGAAATGCCTGAGGCGGTGATGTCGGCGTCCGTGTCCTCTGCGAAGGCGACGGGGCAGTTGAAGACGTGGTGGACGCCTGAGGCACTGTTCGTGATCGCGAGAAGCCCCGTGATAGCCTTGCCACCGGAAATCGTCACGAGTGCGCTGCCGGACGGAAATGTGATGGAGTCCGGCGCGAAGGTTGAATCATCGTCGTTCGTCAGCGTCTGCGCAGTCGTGAGCGAAATGTTTACATTGCCTTCCGTCGGCACCGATCCTGTCGACCAGTTTTCGGCGGTGCCAAGTTTCAGGTCACCTGCATTGCCCGTCCAGTACGGATCTTCAGCGAACGCGGGAATCGCCGCGCCAACGGCAACCCCCGCCGCACCGAGTATCATGAGCAGTTTTTTCATTGTCTTTGTTTTCCTTTCTGCGTTTGGTTTTAGACAGGATGTCCCGTTTTGGCTGGAGTTCAGAGTTGGAGTTGGAGAGTTTCGGGTTCCGGGTTCCGAGTTCGACTCGCCACTCTGAACTCGAGCTTTTCTCTTTGCAATCCTCGAGGCTGAAAATGCAAAACGACAGGCCGCGAGACATCTGCGACCTGTCGTATGAACGGACGCTACAAAGCGCGTCCTCCCGTTTGGAATAGCGTATAACGCTGCGAAATTCGCGTCAGCGGCGTTTTCTTTTGAGTTTACCCCCCCCCCCGACCACCATCTGCGCAACGCCGTCCAGACGCATTCTCGATGCGCCTGCGGCAATCCTCTCGCGGATGTTATGGAGGGTGGTTGTCATGGGAGTTATCCGCCTTCGTTCAAGGGCGCAGTACCCTACGGAAAGTATTGTTGCATTTTACCAAAACCGCGTTGCGATTACAATCACTACAGGCACTTGACGAGCGGCTTGTACTTGGCAAGGTATGCCGCGTTCTTCTCGTCGCCACCGGGCGCATTCGCGGAGTTCCACACCGGCGGCACGATCCCGCGCTCCACGCACTGGCGGCAGCACTCGATTTCGAGAAGATGCGCAATCGTGAAGTCGACAACATTCGAAACGGGGCCGATGGGCGTGGTCATTCCGGGAACCGTCACCACCGCATCGCCGACGGGGTTGTAGTCGTCGATGCAGACGTCCGCGTAGTCGAACAGGTTCTTGCCGTTCGGGTGGCGGATGAAGTGGTCCTTCGGCATTTCATTCTGCCAGTACGAGGAGGCGACGGCGATGATCTTGCAGCCGCGCTTCTTGCATTCCTCCGCCGCGTCGATGGTCGCGGGGTTGATGCCGATGTTGTGGAAGAAGAGGACGACATCCCCTTTCTTCACGTCGTAGTACTTCACGATGGACGCGCCGAAGTTGACGGTGCGCTCCAGCGCGAGATACTTGAGCGCCTGGTTGAAGACGGAAAGCGCCGTCTCCATCATCGGATTGATGTTGGCGAGTCCGCCCGCGCGGAAGAACATTTCGCCCATCGCGAGCGTCGTGTGCCCGCCGCCCGCATAGACGTTGATGAGCTTGTCGTCGGCAATGGCGTCAGCCATCAGCTTCGCGGCGGCCTTGATGTTTTGCTCCTGCTTCTCGGCGACCTCCTTGATGTTGGCGACCGCCTTGTCGATGTATCCAAAGTCGTTCAGCATGGTATTTCTCCCTGTCCTGTATGGATGGGTCGAATTATACCATAAGCTATCGTCTAAAGGAATAATTAATCAGCCAAAAAAACATCACCATTCCGACAATGTCAGACCCGACAGATAAGATAGCTCCATATATTCTTGCCCAACCACGCGGAAAGACGCACCGCAGTCCGCTCGGCTGTGGTCGAATGCTCCTACCTACCCCGTGACGATAAACGGCGTCATGTAGAACGGCAGAAGCACAACGCCTTCCTTCTCCGAATAGTCGCCGTCATGGACGAGGTAAGGCGTTGAAAGGAACTGCCGGTATTTCGCACAGTACTTTCGCAGCGAACTGAATGTATAGTTGCGCCCGCTCTTGACCTCCACGGGCGAGACGTTGTGCCGCCTTGTAAGTGTCGGCTTATCGACAAGGAAGTCGATCTCCATCCTGCTCTGCGCGTCGCGGCGGTCTGAGTTTGAATAGAAGAACAGCGAATGTCCCGCGTCCCTGATCATCTGCGCCACGACGTTCTCAACAAGCATCCCCTCGTTGATCTCAAGCCGCTCCGAGAGTATGCGGTTGTGGATGTCCTCCGCCAGGAGCTCCCTTTCGTCAAAGGCCATGCTGACGAGAAGTCCGGTGTCAGCAAGATAGCACTTAAGCGCCGAGCGGTCGGCATTCAGACTGAACCCCACGTTGGGCTCGCTCGCAGCATACGCGACGTTGACCGTCATCGCCTCCTTCAGCCACTCGAACGCCGCCTCGTAGTCACGCATTTTTGCGCCGGATTCTACTTCGGACAGCACAAACTTCTTTTCGTGCCGCGAGAGCTGCGACGGTATCGCGTTGAACACGGCGGATATCTTGTGCCTGAACGCCCCGCCGTACTTGTGGATGTCCGCCCTGTAGAGGGACAGGATGTCGCGCTTCACCGCATCGACCCTACCAAGGTTGTGCGAAGCGTTGAACTCGGCGACGGCCTGCGGCATCCCGCCCACGACAAGATACTGCCTGAACAAGTCCATCAGCGTGTCGTTCATCTCCCGTCCAAGAGGAGTTTTTTCGCGAAAGCACTTTGAAATCAGCGGCATGGCCGTCTCGTTGCCACAGGCCCAAAGGAACTCCTCGAAATCCATCGGATACATCTTCACCCGCCTCTCTTCGGAGGGAATGACGATGTCCTTGACATTCTTGTTGATGGATATCAGCGACCCTGTTTCAAGATAATGATACCGCCCGTCCTTCACGAGATGCTTGATTGCCTCCCGCGCCCTTGGAAATTTCTGGACTTCGTCAAATATGACAAGGCCGTTCCCCTTAGGAAGGTCAACATGGAACTCGGTAAAGAGGTACATGAAGAACTTGTCAAGGTCGCCAAGGTATTCATTGAAGTATTTCTTCACCTTGGGCTTTACGACAGAAAAGTCAATGAGCAGATACGCCGCATATTCACGCTTGGCGAACTCCTCGGCGATATAGCTCTTCCCGACACGTCGTGCTCCATCGAGCATGATTGCCGTTTTCCCATTGCTGTCCTTCTTCCATTTCAGCAAGGTATCGTAGATTTTTCTGCGCATTAGTCGATCCTTTCTCAAGGTCTGGGCATATTATACCATGATTTTGGCGAACTGCACAACAGGGGATTGCACCAAATCAAGATTTTTAAAGAGGCATAATCAACACCTTTTCAAGATTTCTTGAACTATTGATCTTGCACCTTTTCGAGATTTCTTAAGCGATGTCCCGAATTCATTTGGTTCCTGCAAAATTCACCAAAATAACGTCATCATTCCGTTAAATCAATGGCAGCGGGGAATCGACGGCATGACATAGCGAGTGGACACGCATTTAGCGGCGGCGGCATTGGCGGCGACGCATGCGTCGCGCAGGCTTTCTCTTTCCGCGAGGCGAACTGCAAATACGCCGGAGAACGTATCGCCCGCACCAGTAGTGTCGACGACGCGCTCGCAGGGCGCTGCGGGAATTGTTCCGCCTGTGGAGCGTATGCGGCAGCCCTTTGAGCCAAGGGTTGTGACGACTTCGCCCTGCACATCCCCAAGGGCGGCCTCCTCGAACTCGTTCGGCGTCCAGACTGAGACGGCGTCGCGAATCGCCACCGGCTGCTTTCGCGCAGGAGCGGGATTGAAAAGAATCTTGACTCCATACTTAACGGCAAGTTCCACAGCTGCAAGGTTAACGGCCTCGGGAACTTCGTTGTTTAGGAGAAGGACGTCCGCAGTGGCAATCGCACCGGCGAATCCGTCAACGTCCCTCGCCTCGAGCTCCGCGCCAGGATAGACCGTGACGCGCGTCTCGCCGGTGGCGTCGGTCAGGATCGCGGCGGAGGCCGTCGCATTCTTCTTCGCCGCAAGCACCGCGCGAACGCCCTCCTTCGAGCAGAATTCCTTCAACGGCTTCACGTCAGACGAAGAGACCGCGCCAAGGAACGACACGGATGCGTCCTGCCGCGCCGCCGCGATGGCCTGGTTGAAGCCCTTGCCGCCCCACTCCTCGTGAAAGCCGGTCGCATGAATAGTCTCGCCGCCGGAGTGGAAGCGCGGGACATCGAAGAACATCGATTTCCCGACAAGCCCGATCACGGCAATATGCGGACCTTTCGTCACAGTCGCTTCACTCTCCCGAAGTAGCGTTCTTCAAGCGCGACATTCCGCGCCATTCCACCCTCGACGTTCCCGCTCGTGTAGATCGGCGGCGTCACACCGCGCGCGAGCGCCTTTTTCGCGCCCTCGATCAACACGCTGTTGAGGATGAACAGCGACGCGTATGTGGAAAGCCCGCCCATCTTCCCGGTGCCGACCTCGATGACGGCATCCCCGTATGGCACTTTGCAGTCGATTGCGATGTCCGCCTCCGCGAGCATCACACCGCCATGGGACGTGTAGGCCGAGGACGAAATCGCCACCGTTTTCACGCACGCCGCCTTCGCGGTGCGTAGCATCTCGACGGGCGCGGCGTTCTTGCCGCTTGCGGAGATAACGACGAGAAGGTCTTTTGCCGAGTCAACCGCTGCACGACGGAACGCCTCTATCGCAATGCCCGGCATCTTCTCCATTCGGCTCGACTTCGCCGCGCCGTCATGGAGCATCAAGTCCTCGTCCAGAAGCGGCGAGACGCACGCGAGCCCGCCCGCGCGATAGAACGTGTCGAGCGCGGCGAGGTGGGAGTGTCCGCATCCAAAGACGTGAACGAGTCCGTCGCGGCATATCACCTCTGCAACCGCGTCCGAAGCGGAAGAAAGCGCGTTCGCCTCTTCCGCTTCTATCCGCATCAGAACATCGACGATGTTCTTTATGTATTCGCTCACTTGCCGAGTACCCTCCTGTAGTTCTCGCCGATCGTGTCCCAGAGCTTCAAGGCGTCCGGTGCGCCGACGATGGTGCCGTAGCCGCCGCGATACGTCCAGGCGGCAATACGGTCGACACCGGCCGCCTCGGCGATGTCCACCCACTTCGCCACCTGCGACCAGTCCTTGGGCTGCTTGTAGTAGCCCATGAACCAGCGCTCGGACTTCTTGCCGTACTTCTTCGCGATGGCGACGGTGCGCTCGGTGATGTCGCGGAAAAAGTCCTCTGGAAGCGCCCAGTTGATGATCGTCGTCGAGAAGACGTCGAAGTACGGGCACGCGCCGACCATGTCCCAGTTGTCGTAGCCGCGATACTCGCTGACGTAGTATCCGTTCTGCGTCGCGTGGACGCAGCAAGTGATCTCAAGCTTCGGGTCGATCTCCTTCAGCGCCTTCGACGTGTCGGAGAGAACGACAAGAGCTTCGCGCCAGCGGAACTGCTTGACGTCGTTCGTCATGTACTTGGGCATCGGGTATCCGTAGTAGTCCTCGAAACGTTTGCGGCAGACGGGGCAGTAGCACGTCCAGTCGTCGGCGACTCCTCCGGTGATTGAGGCGATGCCCTTCGGAAACGCATAGTGCGGCTCGTCCCAGAAGAATCCGTCTGGCTTGCACTCGCGGGCAAGCGTCGTGCAGAAGTTCTTGAAATAGTCGCGGTAGCTGTTGGTGTTGAAGCACGCATAGGGGAGCTTCTCGCCCGTGAGCGCGCTGACCTGGCGGTTCTCGACGTTGTCCTGAAGGAACTTCGAGACCTGCTCTCCGCCGAAGTACTTGCCGTTGCCCCACGGGTCGATTAGAACGCGAAGTCCAAGCTCGTGCGCCTTGTCGACGATGGCGGGGATGTTCGGCCGCCAGAAGTCGAAGTCAAACTCGGTGACGGCGAGGATGACCTGGGTGACGCCGTGCGCCTTCATTTCCTTGAAGTCCGCCTCGGCATGTTCTACGTAGTTGAGCCCGTAGTAGCTTATCGATGTCTGCGTTATCATATTTTTAACCGTGTAGAACGTGTAGATCATGTAGACCGTCTTCACGTTCTACATGTTCTACATGGCTATTTCTCCTTTCTTTCAAACAAATGTTCCAGCTCTTCCAGCGTCTTGCCCTTCGTTTCTGGGATGAAGAGCGATACCAAAAAGTAGATTACCCCGTTCGCGGCGAAAAAGAAGAACATCGATGCCCATCCCCACGCGTTGACCCACGGCAGGAACGACGACGCGAGACCCCACGCGACGAACTGGTTTGAGAAGAGCGCTATCGCCATTCCGTTCGCGCGGATGCGCGACGGCATAAGCTCGGAGAGGACGAGCCACACGCAGATTCCGGGCCCAAGCGCGTAGAACACCTGCATCACGAAAAACGCCACGAGGCAGAAAATCCCTGTCGTCGTCGAGGGCTCGAGCCCGAACCGCTCGATCGCGAGCAGCACGCCGCCGATAGCGGCGAGGCCAATCGTCATCCCGGCGGTGCCGCTCTTCAGCAACCACGTGCGCCCCAACTTGTCCACAAGCGATGCCGCGACAAGCGTGACGACAAGGTTTGTGAGTTTGATCGCAAAGTCGCCGGCGTTGCCGAGCGTCCCGGCGAAACCGGCCTTCTGGAATATCATCACAGAATAGCTCGTGACGGAACTCATGCCCGTCGTCTTGTTGAGCGTCAGCACCGCGACAGCCAAGAGAAAAGGCACGACATAGCGGCGGGCAAGGAGAGATTGTAAGTTTGAAGTTTGAAGTTCCAAGTTTGAAGTTGCATTATCCGATCTTGAGCCCGCAACTTTTAACTTTAAACTTTCAACTTTAAACTTTAAGCTTTTCTCTATCCACACCGGGCTTTCGGGGAGCCGCAGACTGCCAAGAAAAAGCACCGTGACCGGCGCGAGCGTCCACCAGAAGTTCATCTTCCACGCCGCCGATTTCGCTGCGTCCGCGACCACCTCCGGCGGCGCATCCGCCGCGCCGTAAAGCCGCGCCACGACAAAGCCCGTCGCCGCCGCCGCGACGAGTCCAAGCCCGAGGCAGAACTGGAAGACGCCGGTGCCGCGTCCTCTAATCTCCGGCGGCAGGGTCTCGGTGAGATACATGGGCATGACGACGGCCATGTATCCGGCGCTCACGCCCTGCAGGACGCGCCCGAAAAGCATCGGCAAAAGTGACTTCTCCGAAAGGCATACAGTCGGAATCGCCACGAGGAAGAGCGCGGCGGAGGCGACGATCATGCGTTTTCTGCCGAACCGCTCGGCAAGCATCCCCGCCGTAAGCGAAGAGACAATGCCGCCGAAAAGCACAGCGCCGACGATCCAGCTGAGCTCCGCGTCGGAGAACAGGCGGAGTGCCTTGATGTACGGCGACGCTGCGGCTATGACACCAAAGTCTATTCCATACAAAAGTCCGCCCAACCCCGCAATCGCAAGGAGGTATCGGACGGAATTCTGGATTTCGCTCTTCACGCAAAACAGTATAGCAAAACACCCTTCAGCATCAAATATCTTTTACGCCAAAATAACATCATCTTTCAGCCAAGCCACGCTACGGACTATTAGAAGTTGTGCTATAATATTGTGCATGGCTTCAAACTGGATGAAAAAATACAAATCGACCGGCGCTCCGCGGCGGGTCGTAGTCGCCCTCAGGATGGCCGGCATCGCCGGTCAGGACAAGCTGAACGGCATCTTCGACTACCTGAGCGCAGGGCGGCGCTGGCAGCTCGTCATCTACAGAACAAGACACGAATTCTCTGCAGAGACCGTACAGCACGAACTAGAACGCAAGGCCGACGGCTTCATCGTGGGGATTCCCGGAACGGAGGACGCGCTCGGCGTTCTCGCTGAGACGGACATCCCCACTGTCGTGATGAACGTGTCAGGAGGCGGCATCGAGAAACGGACAAAAAACATCGCCTTCGTAAAGAGCGATTCGCAGGCTGTCGGACGCGAGGCAGCGCACGCCCTTCTCAGACAGGGCGTCTATAGAAGCTACGGCTACGCCGGCTACCGCACGGACGACGACTGGAGCCGCGAACGCGGCACTGCCTTCCGCGACGCGCTCGAGAATGCCGGCTTCATCGGGCGCATGTTCGACATCACGCACTTCCAGGACAAGGTCGAGGACAAGCATACGCTGATAAAGTGGCTCCAGGGGCTTCCCAAGCCCTGCGGCATTCTCGCGGCATGCGACGACCGCGCCTTTGAAGTTGTTGACGTGTGCAACGAAATTGGCATCAAAATCCCGGCGGAGATTGGAATCCTCGGCGTAAACAACGACCCGCTCCTATGCGAAAACGCCGAGCCGAAGCTTTCCAGCATCCAACCCGACTTCATCGGCGAGGGACGACTCGCGGCGGAGCTTTTGGAAAAGATGATGTCGGGCGGCACAATTCCCGCAGAGAAACGTCTGAGGAAAGTCGGCATCCGCACCATCATCCACCGGCAATCGACGGTTACGCAGTCGGAGGCGGGGAAGCTCGTCCAGAAAGTGCTGTCCTACATCAGCAAGGAAGCCTTGAAGGGAATCGGAGTCGAAGACGTGGCCCGCAGGTTCAAGGTTTCGCGTTCACTCCTTGAAATGCGATTCCGCGAACTTCAGAACGAAAGTGTCTATGAGGCGATGCTGCGTATCCGGCTCGAGGAGGTGAAACGTCGGCTACGGCAGACGAAAGACCCGATATCCGAGATCACCGCAGCCTGCGGATGGGAGAACCCGACCCCGCCGAAGGCACTATTCAAGAGGCGCTTCGGCATCTCCATGCGCGAATATCGCAACGGCGTCTCATCATAGGCCCGTGGACCCCACGAAAGGCCCATTTTTCAAGGGCTATGCGTTTCTATTCTCCAACGGCGCTCATGGCAGCATTGCCAGCAGCTTGGCGATCTCCTTCGCATCGCGGGTGCTGAAGGAAGTGACGCGACGGCCGAGGCAGTTGATGGGCGAGCCGAGGCCATGCGGCTCGACGTTGTCGGATTTGGAGAATCGCGAATGTGGGATGGCAGAAAAATTATTTCCTGCGGGAGAACTCCGCGTAGCCGCGTGCGCGGAGGCGACAGGCGGGGCATTTGCCGCAACCGCGCCCCGGGATGCCGTTGTAGCAAGTGAGGGTATCGTTCTCGATAACGTCGAGGATGCCTAACTTCGCCGCAAGGACCCACTCCTCCGCCTTCGTCTTGTGGATGAACGGCGTCACGAACTTGACCGGCCAGTCGAGCGCAAGGCGCGTCGCCTTCTCGTGTGCGCGTATGAACGCCGCGCGGCAGTCGGGATAGCCCGAGAAGTCCGCCTCCGAAACGCCAGTCCACACCTCTTTCGCGCCAAGCGACTTCGCCCAGACGGACGCAAGCGTGAGGAAGACGGCGTTCCGCCCTTCCACGACGGTGTTGGGACACTTCGCGCCTTTTTTCTTCTCGATCGCGATACCCTTCGAGAGAAGCGCGTTGTCGGTGATCGAGGAATAGAACGAAAGCGGCACGCGCTTCCACAAAGCGATCTTGAATATTCCCTTGGCGAGACGGCGCGCGAACTTCGTCTCGAGCGCATGGCGCTGGCCGTAGGCGTAGGTAATCGCAGCGACGTTTTCGGCGCCGTGCTTCTTCACGGCCATCGCAAGCGCGGTCGCGGAATCCTGCCCGCCGGAAAGAACTACCACTGCCTTCATGCGATCCCCCATTCCTTGAGCGGCTCGACGGGGAGCCCCATTATGTTCTCGTAGCTGCCCGAATACGACTCGACGATCAGGTCGCCCGACTCGTCGATGTCATACGCGCCCGCTCGGTCGGTCGGCCTCACGCGCGCGACGTACTCGTCTATCGTCGCCTCGGAAAGTTCGCGAAACTTGACGTCGCTGCGGACGACTTTCACTTCGCCGTCGAAAGCGACGCCCGTGAAGACTGTGTGGACGTTGCCAGCGAGCTCGCGCAGAAACTCCTTCGCCTCTTCGAGATCGCGCGGCTTCCCGTAGATGCGATTCGCGAACCACACGATCGTGTCCGCGCTCAAGACGCCCTTCCGCGGCGAAAGCGCCGCGCCCTTCGCAAGCGCGTTCTCTCTGACCGTCCGCTCGGGGTCTGCGGGATACGAGACTTCGGGGGCGTCCGTCTTTACGACCTCGAAATCGACGCCGAGGTCTTTCAGTATCTTCGCCCTTCTGGGGCTACCGCTTGCAAGTATGATTTTCATGAGCCAATGTAGACGAGGACAGGTTTCGTCGCGGCAAGTGTGACGCGAGCGGCGATTGCGCGGTTCAGCGTCGCGCAGTAGAGGTTCTCGAACTTCACGCCGTCAAGCGGCCATTCAAGGCCCTTCGACGTCATGCGTGTCGCGGGATCGACGGCGAAGACGCTAACTGGCGTCCCCTTCGAGACGCGGAACGACGCCTTGCCGACAACAGGGACGAAGCGACCGAATTCCGTCACGATCTCAACTCCGAGATCGAGCGCGCGGAAGACGTTGCCGAGAAGATGGTCTTCGCGCTTTCCCATCGCGCCGACGACGACGAGCTTCTTGAGGCCCTTCGCTCGGCACCAGCCGACGGCCTTCGAGAGATCATTCGTCGACTGGTCGGGAACAGTCACGATCTCAGAGCCCTCTGGGTGGTGGCCGATGGAATCCATGTCGCCGACGACTGCGAAAGGAGACTTGCCGAAACGCCAGCAGTAGGCGTCAGATGCGCCGTCGCACGCGACTACGCGCTTCGCGCCCGCGAGAATTTCCCACGCAACTCCCCCCTTCTTAGGGAAGTCGCCGTTTGCAAGTATCACAGCATCAAATGACATAGTGCTTGAGGTTCTCCCCGTCATAGTAGCCGAACGAACGCGACGAGCCGCCCTTCGGGAGCGACACCGACCCGGGATTGAAGATCGTCATACCGCACTCGAGCGTCTTGAGTTCGGGAACGTGTGTGTGGCCATGAACGAGAACGTCGGCGATTCCTATCGGGGGAAGCTTCCATTCATTCCACAAGTGGCCGTGCGTGAGAAAGAACTTCTTGTTCCCCGCGTCAAGCACCTGGTAGTCGGCGGTGATCGGGAACTTGACCATCATCTGGTCGACTTCCGCGTCGCAATTGCCGCGCACCGCGACGATCTCGTCCTTGTGCGCGTTGAGCATCTCCGCGACCTTCACGGGGTCGTAGAAGTTAGGCACGCCGTTCCTCGGCCCGTGGTACAGCAAATCGCCCAAAAGCGCGATCTTGTCGTAGCCAAGCGCGGCGCCAGCCGCCAGCGCCGCATCAAGCGCCGCCGGCACACCATGTATATCGCTAAGAAAAAGTATTCTCATGTCGCCACCGAGTCTTTTGGAAATATTTTACCATATTCCCGGCCGCCATGCCCGATCTCGACGAGAGCAATTCAATACCTTGCGCTGTCAATCCACACATACCTCTTCATCGCCTTACAAATATTTCCTGGCCGTGTTGCGGCTTACGCCAAGTGCATCGGCCGCACGGGTGAGGTTCTGCCCGTACTTCTCGAACACCCGCCGCACGTGCAGCTTCGTCGCGTCCTCGAGCCTGTCGGGGATTCGCCCCGACTTTAGCTCAAGATTCCCCGCGAGCCCCGCGTTCATCTCCTTGTGCTCGCGCATCAGCAGATCGAAGTCGCTCTCCTCAAGCGCGGTCGCGCGGTCGAGGATGTTGATGAGTTCGCGCACATTGCCTGGATAGTCGTAGCCCATCAACGCGGCGATCTGCTCGGCTTGCAACACGCGATTGCCGTGGAACTTGCGCCACCAGGAGTTGGCTATGAGCGGAATGTCCTCCTTGTGTTCGCGCAGCGACGGCGTCCTCAACTGCACCACGTTGATGCGCTGGTAGAGGTCTTCGCGGAACTTGCCCTCGGCCACGAGGCGAGGCAAGTCGCGGTTCGTGGCCGTGATGAGCCGCACATCGCACTTCAACTCCTCCTTGCCGCCAAGACGCGTAAAGCGCCCACCCTCAAGCACGCGCAGCAGAAGCGCCTGCACTTCCAACGGCATCTCGCCGATCTCGTCGAGGAAGAGAGTGCCGCCGTCCGCCTGCAGAAACAGGCCGTCCGTGCGCTCCACGGCATTCGTGAACGCGCCCTTCTCGTGCCCGAAGAAACGATCCTCAAGGAGCTCTTTCGTCACGCTCGCGCAGTTGAAGGCGACGAACGGCATCTTGCATCTCGGGCTCTTCGTGTGTATCTGCTGGGCGACGGTTTCCTTGCCGGTGCCGCTTTCTCCGAGGATGAGGACGCGGGCGTGTTCGTGCGCCGCCACCCGGTTGATGCGGTCCTGCAGCGTCGCCATCACGGGGCTCTTTCCGATGAGCTCGCGTCCGCCGTAGCGGTCGTAGTGCGCGACCACCTCCTTCGTCTCTGCATCCCACGCGGCGGGTCTTACGCCTGTCGCGATGTAGCGGACCGCCTTTGCGTACAGCGACTCGTCCTGGTAGTTGCGGTAGTAGAACTGCGCCGCCTGGACGAAGGAAATGTAGGCACGGATGTCCGCCGCAGCCCGCTTCTCGTCTTTTAAAAAAGGCACGAACTCTTCAACATCGACCGCAAGCGCCTGCCCGACCGCCTCAAGAAGCGAGGTGTCGTAGACTTTGGCCTCCATCACACCCGCGAGTGCAGGAGCGGCCTCCCCAGGCATTTCAAGCGCGCTTATCCACATCGTCTTTACGCCGCGCGACTTCAGCCGTCTCAGCGCGGCCGCGAGTCGCGCGGTGTCGCCCAATACGGAAACGCCGAGGATATAGATGCGTTTAACCCTACGTCCGGCGGCATCCCGCCCTTCGCGCGCATCGGCAAGCTCCTCTATTAGCTCCGGGAGCCTCCGGCGGCTCACGCCGCAGACGTCGGCGTCTCCCTTGAGCGCCTTCAGCGCGGCAGCCGCCGCAGCCACGTACTCCGGATATCCCCACCCCGTCAAAACAAGATCTTCCCTTACGTTCATTTCTGCCCCAGTCCTTTCCGACTTTTCGACTGACGCATATTCTACCATATTTTGAGCACACTGCTCAAAATTTAATCGGACGTATTTTTCTGCGAAACACACGACACTCATCGCCACACACCAAGTCTACCCGCCGCGAAACACGGCGAAAAACATCTGAGCCGCTGAAGTGCGCACCCACACTTGGGATAGTTTTCCCTCATGCGATTTTCCTCCATACGCTTATTTCGAGCAGAATTCGATCAACCTGAAAAACGCAAACTCAAACCCTTCGTTCGCAGACTGCTCAAACAGCTTTAATGCCTTCTCGCGATTCTCACCACCATCTTGCTTCATGTACCAGTCGGCTATGCCGCATTTAATCGAGCGGTTCGGATGCTTCGCCAACAGAAACAGCCACCAGTCAATGTCGTCATCCGACTCCGCCAGCAGGAAGTCCGAATCGACCTCGCCGCCGCGATCTTCCATGACCGAGCTGTTGTCTTCAGGATCAATCGGAGCCCAATCAAAGTCTTTGCCTTTAAGATAGCATGAATATGCCTTCTCGAAGTCTCGCGGCAAGTTCTTCCCCGCCCGATACTCATGCCCAAGCCAGAGGTTCGCCTTCGCCGATCCCAGTTCTGCGGCCTTGCACAGCATCTCCCTTTCAATCGCTTCATACCTGACATCATGCACCTCCGCCGTCAATTCGCACACATCGTCGAAGCACAGCTCATAGAACGTAGCATCGTTTGCAGACCTGGCAAGTTCCACTTCTTTCTCAAGAAGCGCAACATACCGCGCATCTGCGCGAAGCGCCTTCCATTCCAACTTCTCTCCCCGCGCCACAAGCTCGTCGTGGCACACCACGAATTGATCACGCATCGCTTTCCCTTCGCTCATCGTTTTCTCCTTTCATTAAGAATGGCAACCAACCATTAGCAATATCCGTGCCAACAGCATTTGAGCGGCTGGTCAAATTATGAACAATCTACTACTGTCCCAAACCGGTAGGCGCGCGCCCCGCCACCACTCTTTCGCTTGCTTTTCCTAATCAGAGTCTTCGGCCAGAACTTCGCGAACCAGCCGACCGAATCGCGCGGACGGGGGAATTTCTCGTTTCGATCGAACTGCGTATCCGCTTCCCGCATCGTCTTGAACCGCCCGTTCCACGCGAAGTTGAGATGGTGGTAGGCGTGTTCAAGCGAAGCGGCAAGGGCACCTTCCCGCAACGGCCAACGCAAAGGCTCGGCGCCGACGGCACCCTCCCGCCGCGTCCCGTCCTTGGCATACTGGATCGCATCCTGCAGCAAGTCAAGTTCCTGCGTCGCCTCGCGCACATGAAACTCCAGCAGATCGAGATTCAACGACATTTTCATCTTCCATTGAGCATATTCGCAGACACTTTCTCCACATGTTATGACATCCTGTCGCAAATGCCGATGAAAACACTCGCCGACGGCATATCGCTCGCTTATTCGTGACAAAGGTCTTGTCCCTGCGGCCATTCCATGCCATGTTCAATTCGACATAGATTCTATGCAGCCTGCGGGCAAAGGCCTTTTCAGTAAGTGATTGCTGATCCACCTTCGCTTTGAAACCTTCGGGGCGAACGATTTTTTGTGGCAAGTCACCGCCAAGCTCTTTCGCAACAAGATAACATAGAATGTCAAGTTTACGATTCGCCATTTGGATGCCAAGCCTTACAGGCGAAAGAGATATTCTTCGTGAGCTACCGAACAACTCACAATCATCCTTTCTAAACCGGATTGTCCTGTCCTGTGGCCAAAGATCGGCAAAATCTGCCGTGTCCGGGAACTTCGTCCACCTGACAGCATCTCGTTCTTTAAAGTTCCATACTCTGTCCTCTGATGTATGGCGGCAGTTCCACGCCCAGTTGATATGATGAAAAGCATGTTCCATACACACAAAGAGTCTTCCTTCGTCAAGAGGATGCCGTTCCAGGTCTCGTGCAATCCATGCCGTGTATGACGAGTCGTCCCGGCGTGGACAATCATGCGGAAGCTCTCCGAATGCCAGATAGTACAGTCGCCAATGCAACGTCCTAAGTTCTCCATTTGCCTCTTCCAAGTTGGATAGAATCGGCTTCCAAGTCAATGTTTTCATTTTGTCACCTCGAATAACATCTAGCAACATCCGTGCCAAGCTGAAATCAAGCGGCGGAAGGCGCATCCTGCGCCTTCCGCCGCTCAATATTTCAACAACCGCTCAAATTATTAGCAATCAACTACAGCCCCAACCGGTAGGGCGCACGCCGCAAGCAAGCTGCACTCAACCTACAACACAGCCAACTTCTGCCGCGCAAAACCAAACCTTTTCTTTGCCGACTCTTTCGCCAATTCCATATACCGCGCCTTGTCGTCCTTAACATCCTATGACACATGCTCAATCACATTCACATCGCACCGTTTTCTCGCCTCCTCAAGTACGAGCGGAATCTCCGCCGCATCGACATCGGTCCGCCTCATGGCAAGCTTCTCAGCGATCTCGTCATAATTCCAGTTCATGACACCTCCCTATTTGCA
>JAFQYM010000060.1 GCA_017406465.1 Kiritimatiellia bacterium
GCGGTCACGGTCGGGGCAACCGTGCTCGCCCTTTGAGGCGGGCGCCTTGCCCGTCCTTCGACCCGCTCGCCGTATACATATACGGCTTCGGGGTCGAGTCCTGTGCAATCCGCCTCGCCTAAAAGGGTTCCGCTCGGCAAGACCCCGACCGTGACCGCGCAGTGCATCCTCGGGAACTGGGCTAACGGCGCATGCGTTCGTCACTCCCTTCGGGGAAAAGCGCGACTCCTCCCGCGCGCCGCATCCACCGTCCGCAGCGCGATACTTCGTCGGCGGAATACCGCCTCCTTGTCTCGCGCGCGTCCTGTGGCGCATCACGCGAACGCGGCCTCTTGCGACCGCTTACGCGGCTCGGCCTTCGGCCTCGGGCAACCTGATCGCTTCGCGACAGGCGCATGTCGTCGCGCCGTTCCCCTGCGCATGTTCCTCACACATGCGCCGTTAGCCCGACCTTCCGCTGTGGCGCGTTTCTTTTCGTAGTTTTTGCGCTCGCCGACTTATCGTCGGCTCGCTTAACTACTTGCGACCGCAACACCACGCGCAAACGGGCCTTGGACAATGGCTCTGCCGACTACTGCCGCTCATGTATATAACACAAACACATAATGAAACCCTGCTTCGTTCAAGCGTTTGACACAGGCGGCGACGAGCGATATTCTGCAATTCGAATTGACCACAACAGCCGCTGCACCATACCGTTCCGACATGCCGCCGCCGAAGATTGCGGACTCACTGTCATTGAAACGGTTAATCTGTTCTAGATTAGTTGTGCCATCTTCGTATTCTTCCACATAGCATTGATAGTCATCCTCAAACGAAAGTGCGCCTCCCTCTCCTATACGAACTGCGGCAATTTTGAGATCGTTTTGACGATGACGCCCCAGCAAATCCCATGGGTCTATATGATAGAACCGCCAATTGCCATCCGCCATCCTAAATGCCAAATACAATATACCTGCTTCACTGCACTGATTGAGATAATTGTTCCAGAAATCCTTAAAGCCAATATCCTCGCCGATGACAAAAGCGATACTGTTAGTCAATCTCCGCTTGTCAATCGTCCGAAGGATTTCGAAAAGCTCGTTGGGCGAAAAGTTCTCCTCGCCAATCTTTGCGGTATCCTTTCCAGCAACGCAAATCTCGATTGTCGGAACCAGATTCTGCCTTGAATAGTCGCCAAGCCTATCCCCCATCAAGCACATCATCACAAATCCAACTGCAAACAATCCGATCCGCGCCAATCCGCGTCTCCATTTCCTCCGCGCGAGGTCGCAGAAAAAGAAGACAGCGGAAATCGCCGAGACGAGTACAAAGAAGGCAACGCAGCACCATTCAAACCACGCGCAGTCTGGTGTATAACGCACCAGCAACATGAGATACTTGAACCGCAATACATCGTCAAGGAGATTGGCAAGCACAATGCCAACCAACGCCACCGGCGGCATCCACACGCTCGCCACCGCCCGCCGCAAGATGCGGAAGACTTTCTTCATAGCGTCCAGAGATACACGCGTTTGAAATTGTGCTTGTAAAGAATGTCGAGAACAGTCACCAGCGCCTTATGTGGCGAATCCTCCGCACACTTTATGGCGACGGCCTTTCCCTTGGTCTCGGGGTTTCCAGCCAAGTTCGCCAAGATATCGTCAAGCTCGGCGAGAGAGACCCGCTTGTCGCAATAAACTATCACGCCATCAAGAGTGCCGTCGGCAGACGGTCCAACCACGAAGGTCAGCCGCTGCCCAAGCGAGAATGTTTTTTTGTAATGAATTGATACGTCCTCTTCATCGAACGGCTCTCCTTCGTCAAAGATATGCGCGTCCTCTTCCGGGACACACCATACACAAGGGCAAGTCCGTAATATCTTGAAAGTCACTAGCTGCGAATCGCCAGAATCGCCGCTCGCACGAGCGACAATTGAGATATCCCGTATCCCACGCTCGGTAAACCTGTTGATGAGGCTTGCCACGCAACGATGGCTGCACTCCATGTCTGCTCTAATAAAGGTGGAGAACTCATCTCTTCCGGGGAGAGTCTTCCCTGTCAGCCGTTTTAGGGCACCTATCATAGCCCCGCCCCGAATCTCGTCTTTTTCCACGGAGAGGCTTTCTCCTTCCAAAGACGCCTTCGGAACTGGCAACAATGCGCCTTTCTCGTCTCGAATCGAGATCTCCGCGAACAGACTCTTTTTGGGAAGTACCACATCCGTCAATTTATCGCCATGCGGAGCAATCGGCAAATTGACAGTTCGATCCCACTTCACCGCATGCGAAGCCAAACATTCTTCGGCCTTGCGCTGCCGTTCCCTGTCCGCCCAATCCCTGAAAACAGACACGCCCAGCAAGCACAGCAGAAAGGCAACCGCGAAAGCATACGCGGACTCGCGCCAAGACCATTTCGCGACCTTCTTCTCGCCTGCGCCGCGCGTTGACAAAAAACGGACTGCCGCGGAAAGAGCGATGAACGCAAATGCAATAATCCAAACTTCGGCAGAAGAAAACGTCTTTGCGATTGCCTCAAACCCGGTCGACTCGTACATATCCGGGCCCAGTCCGTCTCTGCAAATCCAGGCAAATGGAATCACCACTGCCAGCAGAATGCCGGCAATCCACCTTATGCAATCCAAAACCGCGATTAGGATTTTCATTCAGAGACAGGCAACCCGACCAGGCGCAGGCTTGATCGTCGCCTTTATGTCCTCCCAGATGCTGTTTCTTGCAATGTCCATCTCGTACTGGCTCTGAAGATTCTGCCAAACCTCGGGCGAAGTTCCGAAGAACCTGGCAAAACGCAAGGCCGTGTCGGCAGATATGCCGCGCCGCCCGAGCGCAATCTCGTTCACGCGACGAAGAGGCACATGTATCTCCTTTGCAAGGCGATACTGTGAGATTCCCATCGGCACGAGGAACTCCTCGACCAATATCTCACCAGGATGTACAGGCTTCATTTTCATGTTGTCCTTAGATAAGATAACTTATTTGGTTAGCAATGTCAACCCCCTCCCGTACCCACATGTCGCGCAAACCGTCAGCACCGCGCAAACAGGCCTTATACAACGGTTCCGTGGGCCCCGACCGCTCACTCTTTACCAGGGGCAGAACTTCAAAGCAAACCATTTTTCAATGTCGCCATTCTCACAGTCTCGAAAGTTGAAGTTGACAAGCGGGAACCAATGGTCGCCACAGATGTTTACCAAGCCGACCTGAACACAGCGGCTTGTATTCGTCGCGCAGTTGCCAGCTTCCCACGCAACATTTCCAAGCAAGGAAAGCTGAACACCATGGCAGCGCTTGGCCTCATTCCCACCTCCGGCAATCTGAACTCCCCTAACGACACTTGCCTCAGCTCCAATTCCACACACCTGCAAGCCATTGACAGCACCACGCCTCGCTTCTGCAGCAATTCCACCGATTTGCACACCGCAAACATCACCCCAAACCTCATGGTTCACCGCACCCACGGCCAACCCGACAACACCAGACGCGTTGGGAAGCCGGTCGCCGCTGATATCTGGCTCCAGTCTTGCCGCAACATTCACGCCGACAACTTTGTGCTTGCTAAAACCAACAAGCGGCTGTATGTGAAAACCGTATATTGTCTCGTCCTTCTCCATCCGCGGCTCACCAACCACAAGTGGCGACCAACATCCGCAGACACCAACCATGCCCAACGCAACCACAACAACGGCAAATAGTCGCTTCTCCATGTCGTTGGCTCCTTTCTATTGCTCGGCGAAATTCAACGCAAACCACGCCATCTGCCGCAAACACACCGCTGCAGCTTCCTCATGCGTCGTATTATATCACAAATCCCCAAACTCAACCCGCGGCAAATCTGCCGCGCAAACAAGCCTTTTACAACGGTTCCGCGGGGTCCCCGCCGATTCGTCATTCCGACACCTTGCGGAACTTTAGAACTGCTTTGTTTTCCGCCCTGAAGGGGCCCGGCGACAGGTAGACACCCTTCTCGTCCTCTCCCAAATAGTAGTCGTCATGATAATCGGTTGCCATAGTGAGGCGGGCGCGCCAAGTCCAGACCGAAGGCGCATCATGCCAATCCTTCTCCACCTCACCCTTCCGCTCAAGTTTCCAACTGCAATCACAATTCTCCCAATGGTTATTGTGCGCCCCTCCCGAGGGCCTCAGGTCGATCCAATGCTGAGACGGATCTTCTGCCGAGGCGTCTTCCTTTGCACTCTGGAGCCACACGCGCGATTCAGAATCCGCGCTCCACTTCCCGGGCAGGACCTTCTGAAGCAGATCTTCCCGCGCGCCATCGAACTTTGCCTGCCATCCGCCGGGGGTCGTTTTGATCAGCGGAAAGGTAAAGACATAGCGTCCATCCGCCCCCGGCTTCGCGTTCTCCATCTCAATCATGCGGTTGCCCCACCAGTCCGGGCGGTCGTATACATGGGCACTGAACCAGCAACGCTCGAAAGACAACCGGCTGACATAGAACTCACCCGCCGCATTCGTCCATCCTGAGATTTCCGCATCCATTTCGAGTCCGTGAACCACCCTTCCCTTGATTAGCACGGCCGGCAGAGGCTTTCCATCCTCGTCGACGATGCGAATATAGAATCCGTGATTCGGTTGACAGGCGTCATAAGGGAGGCAGACGAGATCAATCGCAGGCGAAACCACGCAGACATCAGCGAGGAATCCCGCTCCGACGATTGGAACGCCGGCAAGGAAGAGCGGGATGCCAACAAGGAACAGAGGACCGCCTTTTTCTATGCAACCACCCCCTACCATGATTGGCAACGCATAAGCGTAACAGCCCACGCCTGGCCCCATTCGCGTTGCCTGGAAATACTCGCCCGTCCGCGGCGCGAAGGCGCTCGACTTGCATCCGCAGACGCCAAGCGTCAGCGCCAGCAGAGAGACAAACATACTTGATTGCCTCAGTAGATTACTACAGCAGAACCGCCGGAGGCCCACCCCTTTGGCGTTGCTGTTTTTATCGCCCATTTCGTTGCTTTCCGTAACTTCCCTCATTCTCAACAACTTTTTGGCATATTATAGCGCAACTGCCACGCTGAAATCCACGAGCGCGCAAACATGGCTTTTACAACTGTTTCGCGGGGTCAGACACTTTGGCAGCATCAGTTAGTCGGCGTATCTTATCGCCCGCGCTGCTATCTGGAGTTCGGCCTCGTTGAGACGACAACGCCGCCGCAAGCAGTCTGACACGGCGGCAATCAGATATGGCCTTGCCTCTTGCGGACGCGAACCGATGAATTCCGCCACGGACATAGTGCTGTCCGACATCTGCAGATTCTGCATTTCGCTTGGCATCGTCTCTCCTCTTGAAAAGTTTGCAGATAAACTCTTTCAAATTCATCACTGTTGTGTATTATACCAAAATCTCAGGCGTTTGCGGGCGGTCACGCATGAAACCCGATTGGATCGTTGTTCTCCAGAGCTGCAACAACGCGCAAACATGGCTTTTACAACGGTTCCGTGGGGGCGGTCACCGACTATTTCCACTCCCCTTGCTTTCGAACCCATGTCTTGCGCTCCCCAGGAATGTTTCCATCGCAAGTTAACATTTCCAAGGAAGGGCAACATCTCTCTAAGGTAATTGGAGATATCGGATAGATTGGGAAATTCAGCAAATCCAACTCGCGCAATTTTGGCATAACACCCATATCCTCAACACTTCTGATCAACGACCAATTTATCGCAAGATACTCGAGATTCAACAAATCAACATCCGCCAGAGAACGAACCGCCACTCGTTCCAAACTTAAACTCTTTAAAGGCATCTGTGACAAAAACTCCAGACTATCAACCCCCGTCCAATCGCCTCGGAGCATCAGCGTCTCAAGTTTTGTGTGCTTACTAATCATTTGGGCGCACCTTGACTGAAGATCAATGCGCCCCATTGGAGCCCAGACATCCAGACCTTTTAGATTGGATAGATGCTCAAAGGATTTGTTCACATTGGCTTCTGAAAGTTTAAAACAAAGATTAGTAACACTACTTGGCAATATATCCAACGATGAAAAAACCAACGGAGCGCTAAAAGTCTCAAGCCATTTCATGTCGCGCACGCATCTCTCATCGTCTATTCCGATCACTGTAGACAAGTCGAGAGACCGCAATTGCCCGACTTCTATAGCCGAGAAGTTCTCAAGTTTAGTCTTTGCGACAATAAGCAATGAATGCAAATTCGTCACACACGCCAAAAACGACATGTCAAGATTCGCCAAGTCCGTTGCAGAAAGACAGAAAAACCTGAGATTCTCAAGCCGTGTTTTTTGCCCGATTCGCGCACAAATGTTGTTAAGCCCTTCATAAGTAACACGAGCATGAAAACAATCGTCCCAAACAATGCTTTCACCAGTCGCTAGCTTGTCAACGTGTAGAAAAACCAATATATCCCTTTCATCATCTTCGCTGGCAGACACCCAATTAGGTGCCCCTTCTCCTGGCCGCCATTCAAGCCCCAACGCCAAGCAGTCCCCACACCACCCAACCAACATAAGAATTGCAACAATACGACATCCGACAATCGAAAACAGCAATACCAAGCTCCTAATGTGCCAAGCCCAATTCAACAAGTTCTCGCTCAGTTTCCTCATGCGTCGTATTATATCACAAATCCCCAAACTCGGAGCGCGGCAAATCTGCCGCGCGCAAGACATTCTCAATTGGGGATAGAGAAAATGCTATTCTCTATCGTCACTTGCCGACAAAAAAGCCCTGCTTGGACATGCGCGCCCATTTGGCATACATAGACATATAATGCTTCTTGATGTAGCGTTGTATGCCGACTTGCTCTTTTCTGGAGAGATCGCCCCTTCGTTTCATTACGGAACTTCCGTCGGCCTTGACGAAGAACTTTGCAGACGAGTCCTCCGACATCTCCTCATCCCCCGCATGGACATGCATGGCCTCGACTATGCAATGCGAAGTGAAATAGAGGTAATGATTGAAGACCTTATAGTCAGAATACTTGGGCATATCACGCAGCGAGGAATTCCATGTTCTCTGTCAGGTTGCGGACGGCAATCGCTTCCTCGATTTCGTCCATGCTCGATTCAAGCACCTTGAACTTGCCCGACACGACAACGACATTCCCAGAATTGAGATTGACAATCTTGTAGCCCAGCTCATGCCTCGATACGGCAAATCCGTCGACAACCATATCCGCCGCATCGGCAATGGCCTTGGCTTTTTTCTTAGGCATAAGACACCTCCACCTTCTTAACTGACTTAAGAAACCTTTTGGGGTCTATCATTAGATTTCGAAGCACTGGGCGCAAATCAATATAATCCTCTTCCGCGCCAGCGCCATAATCGGCCTCAACCTCCATATAGCCGTCATGCCATTTCGTAACACGCAAATACCGGCGCAAACTGTAGGGCGCAGCGAAACGAATGGACTTCCCGCCATATGAAAATATGGTGTAGTCCGCCTTGCTGCTCAACCGAGCTACGCTATCCGTTTTCGCTTTCATCTGCATGTATTTTACCATAATTTCGTGGTCGCGTGTTGAGCAGAAGATCCACGAGCGCGCAAACAGGCCTTTTACAACGGTTTCGTGGGTTCTGTCGCCAACTGCCCTTGATAGCGCAAAGCGATGTAGTGTCGAATGTCACTTGCATAGGGCAAAGGCCTTGGCATCCATTCGAACTCGCAGTAGTAGATTGTTTCATCCAAAGGCGAACATTTCACGTAATATCCAGACTCGTCTTCGTGGGCTATCATACAATACCAATCTTCTGACTTCCCCTTTGAAATCAAGACGCCATTCCGAAGATCATGACTCACAAAGACATTCTTCTTCCCAATCCGAATCGAATTATATCGGCTCGCTAGTGATCGAACCATCGGCGCAACCTCCACCTTGATCGCGGACGTCCGGCGACGCCGCTTCCCGTATTTCTCGACAATCTCGTCAACCGCCTGAAGAGATTCGTCCTCCAACCCGAAGTCGACTCCCCTTGCCAACCATGATTGGGACTCCCTCTCCCTCAAAATGCGCCGTGCCAAAAACAAACTCACACAAATCACGACAAGGACCGATAGCAAAGCAAAGCCCAACTCCGAGTGGCCCCAACACATCATTACAATTAAACCCACACCGCACAACAGCGATGCCGGAATCGCGAGAAAACTGACGAGAGCCAGCAAAAACAAGATAAACTCACCGACATCACGCCAGCGCGATCTATTCTTCCTTATCTTCCGCCTTGTTTTATGAGAAATATTGTTCGTACTGAAAGTACTCATAGCGACGGATCCTTAATCCTGTGAATCCTGTTAATCCTGTCTAAAAAACCTTCCCGCGACGACCCGCGCAAATGACTTTCGCGTATTCTTCTACAATGCTCCGATAGGTATCAAGGCCGTGTTGGCATCAAGCGCACCAAGAGACGTGGAAACGAGCACTACGGCACCAATGGCATTGATGCCTGGCGTCGCTTTGCGGAACACATCCATGTTGCGGTTTATGTCCTTGGCCTTGACGGATGACGCGCGCTTGATTTCGACAGGATAGAGTCTTCCGCCATCTTCAATCAAAAGGTCGATTTCATGCTTCTCGGCATCCCTGAAGAACCAGAACTTTGCGTCGCTCCCGCTGTACCAATGGCTCTTCATAATCTCCATTACAACATAAGTTTCCAGCAATGCACCGCTCAAAGGCGAATCTATTGCGGCCTTCGCGGTCGTGATGCCGAGAAGGTGCGAACATAGCCCCGTGTCCGTAAAATAGAGCTTGGGGGTTTTGACGGCGCGCTTTATGAGATTGCCGTAATAGGGATGCAGTATGTACACGACCCCGGATGTTTCAAGCATTGAAAGCCAAGTGCGAGCAGTCGGGACGCTAATCGCGGCGTCACGCGCAAGGTCTGCATAATTGAGCAACTGTCCAGTCCTCGCGGCGCACACCCGCATAAAAGTCTGGAATTGTGCGATGTTGGCCACGTCGACCATCTCGCGGATGTCCCGTTCAATGTATGTTTCTATGTACGAGGAGAAATAGCGCCGGACATTTATATTCGGCACGGCATGGCATTCGGGATATCCGCCTTTGACGACAGCCTCATACACCGTATGAATATCCCAACCACCCGCATTGCCAAACCGATTGACGTCAAGCGACGGCAAGAACGGAGCAGAAAGTGGCCGCCCCTCTATCTCTGCCTTGGAAAGCCCCGCGAGCCGCAGAATTCCAACTCGCCCGGCAAGGCTCTCTTTCGCACCCTTCATCATCTTGAACTGCTGCGATCCGGTCATAAGATACTGCCCACGAGCATCCGATGCATCCAACCGCATCTTCAAGGCGCTGAATAGTTCCGGAGCAGATTGAATTTCGTCGATGACGAGTGGCGCCGGATGCAGATCCAAAAACAATTTCGGATCGTTTCGCGCCTGCACAAGAAGCGCTTCATCGTCGAGCGACACTGTTTCGTATCCACCGAGTTTTGCCGCCAAGCGCTTCAGCAACCATGTCTTGCCAACTTGACGCGGCCCGCATACAGCCATTGCGCGAAATGTCGTAGCGACTTCTTCCGCCGTTTTGATGATATGCCTTTCAAATTCCATGATGTTCGCCTCTTAAATTGGAAGTTGGCGCATATCATATCAGATAATCGTAAAATCGTCAATCGGATAATCGTAAAATCATATCTCTGAAATTCATAAAATCGTCGTCCTGACGACATCCGCGCAAACAGGCCTTTTACAACGGTTTCGTGGGGCCCACATGTTTTTTCAGGGCCTCGCCCTTAAGGAAGAGGACGCGCGGGAATATCGGCGCTCCGCTCTGCGCGGCACCATCCTGCGCCGTCATGACTGGGGAGAACGGATACACGCAGGCCAGCCGACGCGAGCAGCCCGCGAACGCATTGGACGCGACAAGCACCGACGTCGCCTCGTGGAGGACGATATCAGTGAGGTTCGTAGCGCCGGCAAAGGCGCGGCTCTCGATGCGGCGGACGTGACCCTCGAAGCTGACGACGCGAAGATCTGTCGAGTTCTCGAACGCCTGCGCGGGAACGAGGCGCACGCTCGAGTCGACGTCGAGGCGGCGGATGCTCGCGAGCGAGCCGAGCGGGACGCTCCCTGCAGGAACGGCATTTGTCGCAAAGGCACGCGCAACGCCCTCCCCAGTCTTCACGAGAACGGGGCGAGCCCCCTCTTCCGCCGCCACAGAAAACACCACCGGCTGCACGATGGGTTTCGCGAGAAGACGGACGGAATACCAGTCCGCCGACCGCAGCGCAAGCGGACCAACCAGCACAAGCAGCAACGCCAATGTTCTCATGCCGATATTATACCACAAACCCATTAACGCGAAGCGCTGCTCAAATGAGGCAGAAGGCGTCGACGTCGATTGCTGCGCGGAGAGCAGCGGGCGGCGGGCGCTGGGCGAGAAGCCACCGCCACGCCTTGACAATCGTCGAGACCGAGGGTGCGCGAACGACGACCTGCCAGCGATACCACCCGTCCGCCTTCTCAAGCGCGCTCGGCACCGCCTCGGACACCGTAAGCCCCTTCACCTTCATAAGCGACTTCGCATACATGTCGGCCCACGACGAAACAAGTTTCAAGTCCTTCGAGCGCAAGTTGACCGCCGCAAGATGGCAGAACGGCGGGAAGAAACACTCCTCACGAACCGAAAGTTCCTCTTTCGCAAACGCGGCGAAATCGCCGCGCGCCGCAGCGACAATCGCAGGCGCCGAAGGATCGTACGACTGAATGATCACCTCGCCCGGAAGCTCCGCCCTTCCCGCGCGTCCCGACACCTGCGCGAGCAGCTGGAACGTCCGTTCCGCCGCGCGGAAGTCGGGCATGTTGAGCGAGCTGTCGGCATTGAGTACGCCGACGAGCGTGACATTCGGGAAGTCGAGCCCCTTCGCAATCATCTGCGTGCCGAGAAGGACGTCCGCCTCGCCGCGCCTGAACGCGGAGAGGATGTCGTCGTGCGAATTCTTGCGCGACGTAGAGTCTGCGTCCATGCGGAGAATCTTCGCATTTGGGAAGCACTTCGCGAGCGCCGCCTCCGCGCGCTGGGTGCCGATGCCCTTGTATTGGAGCGCCGGCGCGCCGCACACGGGGCAGACCTTCGGGGTGGGAATCCACCCGCCGCAGATATGGCAGCGACAGCAGTCGTCGGCGCGGTGGTACGTATAGGGAAGCGAACATTCCGGGCAGTCGACCGTCGCGCCGCAGACGGCGCATGTCACGCTGCGCGAATAGCCGCGTCGGTTCAGGAAGAGGATGGTCTGCTCGTGGCGGTCAAGCCGGAGCTTCACGGCGTCGAGAAGCTCCCGGGAGAAGATCGCGCCAGAGGAATCGCCGCGCTGAGGCGCGGACATGTCGACGAGCCGGACCGCGGGAAGCGTCCCCGCCCCGGCGCGGCACTTCATCTCGGCGAGTTCGTACTTGCCGAGCGAGACGTTGTGCCACGTCTCGAGCGACGGGGTCGCAGAGCCGAGCACGACGCGCGCGCCCTCGATCTTTCCACGCAGAACCGCCGCGTCGCGCGCGTTGTAGCGCGGGTTGTCGTCCTGCTTGTAGCTCGAATCGTGCTCCTCGTCCACGACTATGAGCCCAAGGTCGCGGACAGGCGCGAAGACGGCGCTTCGGGGCCCCACTACGACGCGAGCCGCGCCCGAGCGTATCCTGTGCCACTCGTCGTAGCGCTCGCCGTTGGAAAGCGCAGAGTGCAGGACCGCCACCTTGTCGCCGAAGCGCGACGCGAACCTGCGGACGGTCTGGGGCGTGAGGGAAATCTCGGGGACCATCACAATCGCGCCGCGGTCAGACTCAAGCTCCTTCGCAATCGCCTGTAGATACACCTCGGTCTTGCCCGACCCGGTGACGCCGAAGAGAAGGACCGGCTTCGTCGCGGCAGATATGACACCGAGCGCCGCCGTCTGCTCGTCGTTCAGCGGGAGCGGCTTCGTCGGAAGTATGCGCCGCATGTTGCCAAGCGGATCGCGGCGCTTTTGCCGCGGAGCGATGGTGACGAGGCCGAGCCGCCCGAGCTCCTTGAGAGACGCAGGAGTCGTCTTGAGCTCTCGGCAGAGCTGCTGCATCCAGCCGCCGCCGAGGCGGACGATCTGGTCATAGAGCCACTGGCGGCGAGCCGTCATTGGAACAGCCATAGGCGCGAGGGCAGGAGAAATGAAGTAGAGTTCCTTCGCCCGCGCATTGGGTTTCACGACTGCGGCGGGAACGGCGGCCTTCAAGACAGATTCGACAGGCGCGGCGGTATAGGCGGCGAGAGAGCGCACAAGCTCAAGGAGCCGCGTCGAGAAAAACGGCTCCTCGTCAACAATAGCGTCAATCGGCTTTAGAGAGTAGGGTCGTTTAGGGTCTTTTAGGGACAGATTAGAGTCTCTCGAAGTCGCGCGAGAGTCTTCATCCGTCCCGTCTGTCCCGGTGGTCTCGGTAGTCCCGTTACCTCTCTCCAACTCCATTACAAAGCCACGCGCGGTGCGGTGGCCAAACGGAACGGAAAGAAGCTGGCCGACGGCCAGCTTCTTCTCAAGCTCTTTCGGCACTTCGTAAGTGAAGAGCCGGTCGAGCGCCAGGTCGATGGCGACTCTTGCGAACAAAAGACGACCTAACTATCTCGACTTCGAAGGCGTGAGGTAGTCGATCTTCGCGCCGTCAGCGAACGTGACGGTCTGCTTGTCGTAGATGTCGTACAGCGTCTGGTAGCGGCCCTTGTAGACGCTCGCCGCACCGCCCTTGTGGATGATGACGGTCGCCTTGCTGCCGAACGGCTGCGGGAAGTTGCTGTCGGACTTGATCAGCGTCGTGCTGCTCTTGGTTTCCGTGTTGCCCGACTTTGCAAACGTGTCAGTCATCAAGTTGCGCGAGACAAGAACCGGAACGACATCCGGCATGTCATCGGTGAGACCGGTGACGATCTTCCAGGCGATGCTGCCCTTGAGAGAGGAACCGCCGCTGTAGGCGCTGACGCCCGCGCCGGAGAGGAACTTGATGTCAACGTCGACATAGGGCTGCCAGTCGGTCGAGCCATATCGCCTCATGTCGAACAGCTCGTCGAAATAGTCGTCGGCGCTGGATTCGAATGTCTTGAAGGCAATGTCGTCGCCTTCGCCCTCTTCGACGGTGTCGCTGCTCTTAGGCCAGACATTTGCGCGGCCATGGCTCTCGCGGTCGACATTCGCCTGCGTGATGCCGATGAAGAGGTTGCGGCCGTGCATGGCGAGCGCATTCGACTGCGCGGTGAGCATTGCGGTCGTAATCGCCGGGTAGAGTGCGCTCATGAGAATGCCGAGAATGCCGATAACGACGAGCAGCTCGACAAGTGTAAAGCCTTTGCTTGTGTTTTTCATTGTTTTTGCCTTTCAGTATTATTCCGTGGTGTGGTAATATTATCTCACAAATTCTCTTTTCTTTCAAGTGCCCTCTTAAGGTAGGGCATGTAGGACCTCGTGTAGGTGACGAGACTCACGAAAGTCAGCACCGCAAGGAACGCCTCTACAAACAGCACGCTCGCCGGCCATATCACGTTCACTAAGGCGTTGTCGGCGCGAAACGGCCCGAACCAGCGGAAGCAAAGGTAGGCGTATATCCAGCCCGCGCCAGGGAAGGAGAGAGCCGTGCGCACCTTGCCAAGCCACATCGCGCCGACATCGGCCCCGTACATCGTGCCGACGGACCTGAGGAACGTGACCCACGTGTCGCGCAGAAGATAGAGGACGGTCAGCCCGAGGAGCGAAAGCGTCTGCAGCTCCCCCGCGCCGGAGTGAGAAGAATGCCAGACGAGAACGGGAAACGCAACAAGGTAGAACACCTTGTCCATCAGCGGGTCGGCCATCTTGCCAAGGGTCGAGACGACGTTCCAGCGACGCGCGAGCAGTCCGTCCCACAAGTCTGTAAGCCCTGAGAGAAGCATTCCGAGCGATGCGAGGACGGCAAGCGTCACACTGGGCGCGTGGCGCCCCCCACAAGCGGCGTCGAGCTCCTGCCAGACGGCGAAGACAGCCCAGAGGAAGATCAGCGGAACGCGCGCAAACGTGAGCGCGTTCACGAAAAGGGCCTTTTTGCTCACTCGTCAGCCAACCCTTCAGCAATCACCTGCTGCATGACGGCAAGCGTCTCCTGCAGCGACACGAGCCGCGCCTTGAGTCCCTGCACGCGCGTCTCGGCCTTCTGGTAGTTGCGGCGGGTCGCGAAAAGCTGCTTGAGGATTTCGCCGGGGTCCATGTCGAGGTCGGTAAGCTCCATGCCGTCCGGAATCGGGACAAGCACGTCCTTGCCGCACTCGGAGCAGCTTATCTGGAGCCCCGCTCCGCGGTAGTCGATTACGAGCGTCTTGCTGCAGTGCGGACAGTCGAACACGATGTCGGTGTCGCGTATCTCCGCGCCGTCGGCGCTCTGCGTCTCGAGAACTTCGTCCTTTTCTTCAGCCATGTGGAACCTCCTTAGGTGCGTACATTATATAAAAAAAAGCTCCGCGGCGCAACCGCCGCGGAATGATGGCTATTGTCTAAGCAAGGCGTCCACTACCTTGTCGTAGGAATCGACGACGACGGCGCCTTTGAGCCACTTTGCGGCCTTGCGCTTCCCGGAAGTGTCCGCGACGATGACGACCCTTCCGCCGCGCCGCATGAATTTCTCGAGCCGCCCGACGTCGGACTTTCCGGCTTTTCCGGTAATGACGACGGCATCGACATGCAAAAGGTCTTCCAGTTCCTCGCCGGACCATACATAAAACCTGCCGTCGCGATAGAGCGTGCCGAAGAGAAATTCAGCGGACGCCTTGTCCGACGAACAGTACCTTACCGCCACGGCGCCGCGCGCCCTTTCAAGATAGACTGGCGTCGGCGCGACGCCGGTAAGATACTTGATGCCGTTCATCACGAGGTCGAAGGTGGGTTCCTCCTTTTCGGGGTGTGGACAGGAAACGAACACCTTGCCCTTGCCGACCCTGCCGCCGAGAAAAGCCGCCTTGCCCGCCATTTCCTCGACCGGCTCGGGCTGGTTCGTGTTGATTACCCTCCCCGTGTATCTCGCAAGGACTTCGATCTCGGCATCCGGAACGCTCTCGCCCGGAACTGCCGCCGGACCTCCGGCGTAATAGACCGTGCGGTTTGTGGCGGAGTGCGGAAACACCTTCTTCCCTTCGTCGGTGAGCTCGATCCTGACTGGCGAAATGCCGCGATAGTGCGAAGGGTCGTCGCCTTTGAACGGAACGAGACCAAGACGCGGGTAGCCCGGGCGCGACTGCTGAAGGGCGAGAAACGCACCCGCGCAGACGCCATAGTATTTTCCGCCGTCGAGGACAAACCGCCTAAGCGCCTCCACGCCCTTGTCCCCAAGCGCATTGTACTGCCTTTTGCATCCGCCGCCTGGCTGGATCACGAGGTCGAGCCCGTCAAGGCCGCCGTTCGCGTAGTCCTCGGGGCCAAGTATCTTGAGCTCGTATTCAGGCGACAAGTCAAGCATCCTCGCAATCGAGATGTTCGAGTTGCTCTCGTCCTGGTAGATTCCCGCGCGAATTGGCTTCTCGACCTTCGCCGGAAGCGCCTGAGGGGCGGGAACCGGCTCTGCGGCGAGCGATCTCAAGGCCGCGATCGCGGCCTCGGCGTCCGCTACGCACGTGACGCCGCCCTCGCGCTCCTTCGCGGCCTCCGCCGCGCTTCCCCACGCGAAGATGCGCCCGCCACGCGCAAGGAATTCCTTCGTCCGCCCGGCGTTGCCCGCGTAAAGCCCGACCTCCGGCTTCGCGGAGCCGGCGCCCGCCGGCGCGAGAACGGCGTCGACGCGGTGCAGGAATCCCGCCTCGACCTGCTTCTTGTTGAGCGGTACGATGTCGAACTCGCCGTCCGTGACGAGACGCTGCACGAGACGCGCAGTATCCAGGCCAAACGAATCGTCGCACATGAAGCCGACGGCGAGCTGCCCTCGCTTCCTCTGCGGATAGTCCCAGGTTATCTCTCGCCCCGTCAGGAACCGGAACGCCCCCCTCAGGATGTAGTGGTCGTCGGAATCGTACTCGGGATGCACGGAGAAAACGAAAAGCCGCCCCTTCCCGTATGTGCCGGCAATTGCGGCGGCCTGGCCCGCCATCGACGGACGCGCGGCCTCTCCCCTCGTGTTTATGTCGCCGTTGTAGGTGGCGACGACCTCGACGTCCGCATCCTTCACGGGAATCGACGGCAGGGGAACGGGGCCTTCGGCATAGCGTATCTTCGTAGCGCCCTTCTTGATTCCCGCAAGCTCCCCGGCACGGCGGTTGAATGAAACCGAAATGTCCGCCTTGCCGCCCGACGGCCCGAACTTGAACGGGATCAAGTGCAGCATGTCGGGATGGTGGCTCGCCGACTCCATGAGAAGGCAGCACCCCGCGCACGTGCCGACGTAGCTGCCGCCTTTCCTTACGAACGACTTTACCTTCTCGCGGCCTTCCGGGCCAAGCGACTTCGACTCCGCGACCGACGAACCGCCCGGCATGACGAGGACGTCAGTCGCGTCAAGCGCGCCGCGCCTCACCGCCTCGCCGTCTATTGGCGTCGCGACAACGCCTTTCGCCCGCGTCGCAAGCTCCAGCCAGCGGAAGGCGCCGATGCTGCGGGCGCCCTTGTCGACAAAGACCGCCACGCGCAGCGGCGCGAGACCCTTTTCCTCAACCGGCGCAGATTCGTTCTTAGCGCCCGTTCCGACGCATCCGACAAGTGCCGCAAGCACCGCTGCGGCAATCAGCGACTTTGTTTTCGTCGTTCTCATTTTCCTTACCTTTCCAGCTTTCAATGGTCAATACAGCTTGTTTCCGTAGACGAGAATCTTCTTGAGCGACAGCGACCTCTTGGAGCCGCCCGGCTCAAAACCGACCTTGACATCCTTCCGCAAGAGGGCGAATTCCGCCATGTCGACCGACTGCAGCTCCTCCGTGCTGCGCCCTTCGGAAGGACGCGCGCGCAGCTCGGCGATGAATGCGCGCCCTTCGTCCATCTTCCCGTCTCTCGCGAAGAAAGCCGCGCTGCGCACGTCGCCAAACCCATCGGCGCCGCGCTTGAGGAGCGGCGAATCCTCGCCGCCTGGCGCGGCCGAGGCGAGAAGCGCGGCCACCGCCGCGAAGATGGATTTCATCGTGTTCTTCATTCTGCGATCTCTTCGTTGACGATGTTGCAACAGATGTGACGGAGAATGATTTTCCCCGGTTTACGCGCTACTTGACGAGGATCATCGCCCCGTACGGCTTCACGTCAAGGACGATCTCGCCGTCGGCATTGACCGACACGCCCTTCACCCAGTCCGGCGCGCCTGCGGCGGGCGAGACGTTCGCGCCGACGAACTTGTCGCCTAAAGTCAGCACATGACTGCCGCCCTTCGGGCGCATGCCTTCCTCCGCCGAAATCTTCACCAAAACATCCTTGTCCCCGTTGAGCGTCACCGTCCTGCCGGTCACGTCGAGCACGGGCGCCGTCCGCCTCTCGGTGAAGTTGAAGCCGAGCGCCGCGCCGTCGTCGAGCGTCAGGCCGCCGCCGAGCGCCACCGTGCCGGACTGCGCGACTTGCAGCGTCGCGCCGCCGCGCACCGTCACCGTGCCGTTGCCGGGCCTCATGCCGGGATTCACCGCCACCGTCGCCCCGGCCGACACGGTCAGTCCGTTCGAGAACGTCGAGACCGAGTTGAACAGAACCGTCCCGCAGCCCTTGATTTCGATCTTGCCCTTGTTGGTATCGCTCCTGTTGGCGACCGGGATGTCGAAGACGATCGTCGCCGGCGTGTTTTCTGTTTCGTATTGCGTCGTGTGAATCGTCAAACCGCTGCTGTCGCATCCGAAATTCGATGTTCCTTTCACGGAGAATCTGCCCGTCCGCGAATAGAGAGCCGGACCGCTGGAGCATTGAACCCGCGTATCGCACGTTATTCCGCCCGCGCCGACGATTATGCTCTTCGCGGACGCATACGTCCACTTGCTGGGCGTGTTCGCATAGAGCGAACCGAACTCCATCGTCGAGCTGCTGTTGTCGGCTTCGCGGACGAGATAGCAGTCCGTCGAAGTTTCGATGCTGCAAGCTCCGGTGACGACAAGCCGTCCGTGGCTCCAGTAGGACAGATGGTTGCAGGATCCGGTCGCGTTCAGCGTCGCGGCTGTGACGACGCATCCGCTGTTTATGCTGAGATTGTTGGGGTTGAGGAGCGCACCGTCCACAGTCACACTTGCTCCATTGTAGAGCGCATTGCCGGAGACCGGCGTCCAATTGTCCCTGATGTGCCAGACGCCGTAGATGGAGCATTTGTCGTTCCCCGTTTCAGCGAACGAAACGCTGTTCACTGTCAATCCGCCAGTGAACACGCAATACGTGGTCGTGTTGCTGACCGAAAGCGCATCCGCCGTCACCGCCGTCTTGAACTCGTGGTTGGCCGAAGAGAGGTTGTTGATCGCCACCATGTCTTCGAGCGGAGCGCCCTCTATCGTCACCTTGGGGCATCCGGCGAAGAACGTGATGGACTTCGCCGTGAAAGCCGCGCTGTTCGTGAGAAAGGCCGCGGCAGCCGCCGTGATGACGGCGTTGGTGCCGGCCTGCGGGACGACGCCGTTCGACCAGTTGGTGGGATCGCCGAGGTCGCCGCTCGTTCCGCCGATCCAGACGGGGTCGCTGCTGAGGATGAGAACGACCGACTTCGCGTCGGCGGAAAGCGAAAGCACCGCGCCGGCGAAGGTGGGGTCCTCTGGCAGCGTAATATTTGAAAGCACGTTCTCGTCGAACGTCCCATCGCCCAGATCTATGGTGAGGAGCGAATACGCGCCCGGAGCGGGCGTCGCGCTGAACGACACGCCAAGCGCACCCTCCACCGTTATCGCGTTCGCCGTGACCGCGCCGACCGCGCCATTTGAATACGGAATGTTCAATTTCGCGCCATCCTTGACCACGACGGACGGGGCAAGTTGTGCGGGATTGTTCCCCGTCTGCTTTTCGAGCGTCGCGCCGCTTTTGACGGTCAGCGTCCCGGAGGTGATTTTCGTGTTGACGCCGCCGAACGAAAGCGTTCCCTCGTCAACATCCAAACCGCCGCTGTTGTATGTCGTCCAGTTCAGGTTAAGTTTGCCGGAGCCGGTCTTCACCACTTTCACCGTGCCAGTGATTTTCGCCATGTCTGCGAGCGAAAGCGTCTCGCCTTCCGCCACCTCGATGCGCAGTTCGCCGCCGGACGTCGTCGCGACAACCGGCCCTGCCGTGAACGTCCCCGTGCCCGCGTTGGCGTAGAACTTGCCGTTCGCCAGGTCGAGCAGACCCAAAACGTTGTCGCTCTTGCGCTTCGCGGGCACGAAGTCGCGCTCGAGCGTCGTGCCGGAATATATCCTGCACGAATAGAGCTTCGCCTTCGTATGGAAGTTCGGATACCAGTTGGGGGTGTTGTTTTTGTAGTATTGGTGCAGCGCAAACAGATAGTCGGAACGGCCTTCGTCGAACGAGCCGCCCGTCGCCGTCCCCGTGCCGAGGGATATTGCCGCGCCGCCCTCCGGCGTGGCGGTGCTTTCCCCGCCCGTCTTCTCGAGATGGATGTCGTAGATTGTCGAACTCGAGACTGTATGATCTATAAAACTGTCTCTTTTCTTGCCAAGTTCGGGTCCGAACCGGCAAGGAGCATTTTGGCTGTTGCTCAAGAACACGTCGAATCTTCGTTTATTATGATCGGCATTGTCCTCGTAGTGCCGCGCGCCGTAGAAGTTCTGCCAGTCGGAGCCGGGCGTCTCGTCAAACGAAATCCGCATATCGACCTTGGTGCTGTCGTTGTGAACGTAACCGGTGTCTATGTACTGCTTCCCGTCGGACTGCTTGGCTTGCAGATATAGCAGCCTTTCGTAGCCGGAGAGCGCGGTGCCGACGGTGTTGGTAATCGTGCCGTCGCCCTCGACGGCGTTGACTGTCAGGTTGTGCCCCGCGAGGTCGAGGACAGCGCCGGAGGCGACTTCGACGGAAGCGAACTTGGTCGCGTCGAGGTCGGCGTCGAGCGCTTTTTCACCTGTAAACACGAGCGTGACGCCGTCTCCTACGGTCAACTCGGAGAAGTCAACCGTCTCTTCGCCGCCGGACGGCGCCAGGCGCAGCCCGCCAGGCGACACCGTCGCACCGGCATTGAACGCCCCGGTGCCCGCGTTGCCGTGGAACGTGCCGTTGTTCGCCAAGTCGAGCAGTCCGGCATCCTTGTTGCCGCTCTTGCTGCGCACGGGCACGAAGTCGCACTTGAGCGTCGTACCGGAATATATCTTGCACGAATACAGTTTCGCAAGTGCCCAATGGTTTGACGTCCAGTAGTCCTTGTTTTTTTCTAATTCATGGACGGCGAACAGAAAGTCCGTCTGGCCGTCGGCGAGCGCGCCGCCCGACGATGTATCGTCGCCGCTGTTGGCATTTTTGGAGAACGTCTCGTCGTTCTCCGGCGTGACGCTGAAATTCCCGGTCTTGTCGAGATGAATGTCGTAAATCACATCTTTCGAGGCTGTGGGAGAGTCGATGTTCTGCCCAGTGGCGCCGAGTTCGCGGCGGAACTTGGCATAGTTCAGCCACGCCGAAAATCTTGTCTTCTTTGCGTTGTCCTTGCCGTTGCGCGCGCCGTAGATGCATTGCCATTCCTTGCTTACGCTGTCGAACAAAACCCGTATATCGACCTTGGTGTTGTCGTTATGGACATAGCCCGTGTTGATACACTGTGTCCCCGTGGCCTGCAGGTATTGAATTCTCTCGTAGCCGGCAAAAGAATCGACGATGCTGCCCGTGCCGTCGATGCCGGCAACGGTGAGCGTATAGCCGTTGAGGTCAAGCGTCACGCCTTCCTCTATTGTCACGACGCCTTGGTCCCTCCAGTCGGTGTCTTCCGTCAGCGTAACGTTGTCGGTGATGTTGGTGGCCGCCCACGCGCCTGTCGCGGCGAGCGCGAAAAACGCGGCAAGGAGATAACATGGAGTTTTACCCCACCCCCTAAGTATATTGGCAATTATGGTTTTCATTGTTTATCTCCTTGCTGTTCGGGTATGGTTGCTATGCCCTTGTGCGACAAATTATACCAAAACCTCTCGCTCGGTTGTTGCATTTTCAAAATTTTCTGTAATCGGTCAGTGAGCGGGACTCTGCATTGGCTACGGCCTCTTCCGGCGGATGAAACGCACTCTCTTACCTGAAGATTTCGCCCATATCCAAGGGTTCAGCATCACTAATGCGCAGTCATTTCAGCGACCTTGTCGTAGGAATCGACGACTGTAGCGCAGTCGAACTTCGCGGCGATTTTCCGCTTCTTTTCCGTCTCCGCGACAACAACGACCTTTCCGCCACCCTTGACGAACGCCCTCATCGCCGGCGTCCAGCTGTTCTTGTCGAAGAGACAGAGGACGACGACATCGGCATGCGCAAGCTCGTTGTTGTCCATCGCGTTGACGACGCGGCAGTCGAAGCGCCTGTCGCGAAGGAACGACTTGATGAAGAACCTTACTGCGGCGTCCATCCCCTCCCTGTAGCCCATCTTCACGACGACGGAGCGAGAACCCCTGACGCGGTGGGGGAGGACGCCCGTCGGACGCGCCCCGGCAAGCCACGCAAACGAATCGCGCACCATGTCGAAGTTGCGCTCGTGGGACTCGGGATGCGGGCACTGCGCATACACCATGCCCTTGCCGACGCGCCCGCCCACTATCGCCGCCTTGCCGTTCATGTCAGGCGTCGGCTTCGGGTCAAGCGTGCTTATTACGCGGCTTTCGTACCTCGCAAAGATCTCGACCTCGGCGTCGTCGACCTCGTCCGCGTCGACGAACGCAGGCCCTCCCGCATACCAGACGGTGCGCTTCTCGTTCGACTTCGGAAACACCGCCCTGCCATCGTCGGTCAGGCGGATGCGCACAGGCGCCTTCCCGCGGTAGTGGTGGGGCTTGTCGTCCTTGAACGGAAGAAGACCAAGGAACTGCGTGCCCGCCGGGGCGTTCGCCGCCTTTCCGACTGGCGTCTGCGAGACGAGAAACGCGCCGCCGCACACGCCGTAGTAGCGCCCGCCGCCGCGGACGAAATCGACGATTGCCCTGCGCCCTCCCTCGCCAAGCGTATTGTATACGACCGAGGAATAGCCGCCAGGCATGTAGAGCGCGTCGCAGCCCGCGAGCGCACCGCCGGAGATTTCATCCGCCCCGACGATTGCAACCTCGTATTCAGGCGACATCTCAAGGAGCTGCGGGATGTTGCCCATGGAGCAGCCGTCGCCCGCGAACACTGCGACCTTCGCGGGCTTTGCGACCTTCGCGGGGAACGGCGCGGGGGCGGGGACTTCCGACGCGGCGAACGCGCGAAGGTCCGCAAGGGCTGCGTCGGCGTCGGCAACGACCGCGATGCCGTCGATGCCGCTCGCTTTCGCCGGTTTCGCAGCGTTGCCCCACGTTACAATGCGCCCGCCACGTGCAAGAAACGCCATCGCCCGCCCGGCATTGTCGCCGTAGATGCCCGTCTTCAGGTCGGCTTCGCCGGCGCACGACGGGACGAGAACGGCGTCGAGATGGCGCAGCGCCCCCTCGCCTATGCTCGTCGCGTTCACGGGAACCATGTCGAACTCGCCTTCGCGCAAAAGCCGCTGCACGAAACGCGCCGTCTCGGGGCCGAAGGAATTGTCGCACACGAAGCCGACCGCAAGCTGCCCGCGCTTCCTCTGCGGATGGCGCCACCTGACCTCGCGACCCGTCACATAGCGGAACGCGCCTTCGATGCATGCATGGTCGTCGACGTCGCTTTCGGGATGGCAGGTGAACACGAACATCCTCCCCTTGCCGCACTCGGCCGCGACTGCGGCGGGGTGTCCGGCCTTGGAAAGGCTCGGCACGGACTTCGGATTGTAGTCGCAGGCGTACGTCGCTACAACCTCGGCTTTCGTCCCCTCGACTTCGTTCTTCGAGCGAACCGGGACGGGGCCGTGGCTGTAGCACATCTTCTTCCTGCCCTTCTTGATCCCGGCGAGTTTCCCGGCAAGACCGTTGAACTCGAACATCACCTCGGCCCGGCCGTTGCCGCCGTCTTTCGTATCGACGAACGGTATGAGGCCGAGATAGTCCTTGCGCCGCCCGCCGGTCGGTTTCGTCACGAGGTAGAAGCCGGCGCACGTGCCGATGTAGCCGCCGCCCCCGCGTATGAACGCCTTTACCTTCTCGCGCCCCTCCGCGCCAAGGTCATTCGCCTCCACGTGAGCGCTGCCGCCCGGCATTACGAGCACGTCCGCCGCGTCAAGTGCGCCGCGCCTCACCGCCTCGCCGTCAACTGGCGTCGCGACGACGTTCTCGGCCATGGTCGCGATCTCGATCCAGCTGAACGCACCGGTGCTGCGCGCCCCCTCGCCGACGAACACCGCGACGCGCAAGGGCGCGGACTCCGCGTCGAAAGCGGCGACGCCGCTTCCCGTATCCGGCCCTATGCACCCCGCAAACGCCGCAACCACCGCTGCGGCAATCACCGACTTTATGCAGAATGCGACCATGCACTTGTTCATCTACCGGTTCTCCTTGTGGTGTTCCCAATGCCTATTCCAAAGTTCGCCTGTCGCATCTCCGCACGCGATCCGCATGTTCCTTCTTGACGCCCATCGCACAGTTCAAACACCAACTCCCCTCCGAAGACAATCTCGGAGTGGCGGAGGAAGAGAGGGTCGTGCGGTTTGCCGTTCAATGTCACGGACTTTACCACGTCGCCTTTGCCTTTCGACCTTATGGCAAACGCCTTTCCGCCGGGCAACGCGATTTCGATCTTCGGGTACGCACTGCCGTGCATTATGTACATGTCCTGCCCCGCCACGGGGAAGAACCCGAGCTTGAGAAAGACGAAGAGCGCACACATCGCGCCGGAATCGTTGTCGCCCGGAAGTTCGCCGCCCTTGAAAAGCGCCTCAACCTTGTGCGCCCACTTCGAGACGAGATCGCCGCGCCCTGCGAAGGCGAAAAGCCACGGAACGTGAAACCCGGGTTCGTTTCCGAAATCAACGAGGCCGTTTTCAAGCGCATACGAGACCCTGCCGCAGAACGCCCCCTCGCCGCCGCATCGTGCCACAAGCCCCGGAATGTCGTGCGGCGCGAAAAGCGAGTACTCCCATGAGCTCGCTTCGTAGAAATCCGTGTTGAATCCCTCGCGCGGGTTTGTCGCGGAAAACGAGCCGTCTTTCCGGCGGGCACGGGCAAACCCGCGAATGCCGCTTTGCGCATCTACGGCGGAAGAATCCCATACGTTCGTCCAGTTGCCAGAACGCGCCCGGAACTTCGCCGCCATTTCCTTTCTGCCAAGCCCTTGCAGAACTTCGGCGCAGCACCAGTCCTGGTAGGCGAAGTTCATCGTCGCGGAGCCGGACTTGAACCGCCTGCAATACCCTTCCGACGAGCCACTTACTGCAAAGCCCCGTTCGCGGTAGTCGCGCGTCCGTCCGTTCCAGCGGCTTTCGAGAAGCGGCGCGACACGAGTCCATTCGACGCCGGGGACTTTCTTCGCCCATGCGTCGGCGATTATGCAGTCCGCCTCGTCGCCGCCCTGCCCTACCCTGTAGTCCTTCCCCTGCGTATAGCACGAGTCGCAACGTCCGTTTCGCGCGAAGCGGTCGGCGAATGCGTTTACGTTTGCGGCAAGGGAAGCGGGGTCGACGATTGCCATCAACGGGAAAAGCGTCCGCCACGTATCCCAAAGCGTGTAGTGGTCGTCCCACCCTATGCCGTCCGCCGTCCTGTCGCGCGGCTGTATGAAAGTCTGCGCGAGATGTGAATAGAAGCGCCTTTTCTCCACGTCGTCGACGCCCTCGATGCGCACGCGCGAAAGGACGGCGTTCCACTTTGCCTTCGCGGAGGCGGCGATGCAGTCAAACGACTTCCCTTCAAGCTCCGAGGCGAAATACGTCCTTGCCTGCTCGTCGCTCTTGAACGATACGGCTATGCGGTGCAGGGCGCCGTCCGTCTCGTCGTGAGCGTAGCAGCGATACGGCGCGGGGTTCCAGTTCCCGGTGAATTCGCCGCGCTCGTTCACGCAATCGTCCTTGGCGAGCTTGCAGCGGCGGTTCAGCGGAAGCCTGGCGGGCTTCCCGTCCGCCGTCCTGACGTCGTATATCGCGCCATGCGCGGTCGGCGCGACTGCGACGTCCATGGGAGCGTCGCCGGCGCGGGAGAGACGGAAGCGCAGGCAATAGGGATGCGCCTCCAGTATCTCCATATCGGACGGCTCGCAGACATAGCGGAACAACCCATAGCTTGGCACACCGCCTGTGCCCTGCGCGTGAAGCTGCGAGAAGCCGACTACCTTGTCGCCCGGCCACCACCCGCTCGTCGGCGGGCCGAAGCCATGCCGCGCGTCCTTCGGCTTCTCGTGCGGCGACGGCCAGAGCGAGTCTGGCGAAGGATGTGCGGAGCCGTGGGGAACACAGGGTCCAAGGACATTGCTCCCCGTGGCGCGACCCGTGCCGAGCCGCATGTCAACCAAACTTGCTACATCCGCAGCATGGGCCGCAACGCCCGACAGCTGCAATGCGCAGAGGCAGAGAATTGTTCCGCGCGGCGCTCTGTAGAGTAGAGACCCACGTCTCACAAAACGCTCTTCCTTCTCCGCTTCGCGATTCCGCAATACCTCGCTCATCGCCTCTTGCATCGACTTCTGGCGGCACCGATTCTGCATAACAATCCAGTTTTCCCTCATGCGTGAATTATACCGTTTCTGCCTTGTTTACACGCCACGCGGCCTTCCGCCTCAAGCGCCTCCAGCACCTTGGTGTCGGCGACCGCCTCGCCCGCGAGGTCGTCGCCGAAGTCAGCGCAGAATCACCGTCGTCCCCGGTTTCTTGGCGAGCAGCAGCCCCTCGTCCGTGGACTCCAGCTGATACCGGTCCGCGCCCGGCCCGCCTAGGACGAACTCCACGTCCGACGGCTTCGCGTTCCAGAGCGCGACGTAGCCGTTCCTCTCGCCGGTCTCGGCATCCCTCGAAATGGCGATGCGCCGCTGCGCCGCGTTTTTTGGATCGACCACAACGGTCACCTTCGAACCGGACTGGAAGGTCATCGCCTTAGCGTCGATCGCCGACGCGATCAGCGAAAGGTCGAGCGTGGTCGCGAGGTGCGACGAATCGCCCATCTGCACCTTGGGCTGCGCGGCCGCCGCCCCTTCCTCCGCCGTCGTGTTTGGCGCGAAGGTGTCGGTGACGACGGTCGTCGGCAACGTGCCGGACGAAGAGAACGTCGCGCCGGTGGCGAACGCGAGCGACTTCACGGTGGTGAGGCCGTTGCCGGCGAAGATCAGTCCGCCGAAGACGTTCACGGCGCAGTCCGCCGCCGTCGCCGCGTTCTGGAACGTCAAGGTCGCATCTTGCGCCACGGCGACCGCACCTTGCCCGACGTAGGTGACGGCGTTCGCGTAGGTGGTCGCGTTCGTGTAGATCAGCGTGCTCTCGCCCTCGTTCTCGCCATCGGTGTGGATGACGAGGCTGTAGATGCCGTCCGCCGTCGCGGCCTTGGAATCGAACTGCGCACCGTAGAGGAGCTCCACTTTAGCACCGCTCGGACCCGATCCCGTCGAAACGGCATTCTCGACGGAACCTTCCTCCACGCAAAGCGTCGTGACGCCGGTGAAGCCGATATCGTCGTTGGCGGCGCCCATCGCGAGATTGCCTTTGCCGAGCTTGCGGATCTGAAGGCCGAGTCCGCCGAAGTCAGACGTTCCCGGCGTGCTGCCGCCGAACGTCAGATTACTCGTATCGTATTCGTCGCCCTCGTCGATGTCGAAGTAGAGGTAGCTCGTCGGGCTGATCGTCGTCCACTGGGAAGCCTGCGTGCTGCCGTTGCCGGAGCGCATTATATCGATTTTGTAGGATGTCCCTGCTGTATATCCGGCGAGAGTGTAGGGTCCCTTGACCGCCCCGCTTGTATCGGTGCAGCTCTCGTCGAATATTGCTTTACTCGAGATTTCCACCTTCACGCTCTGCGAATACTTGCTGTTGTATTTCTTTATCTTTGTCTTGAGATAGCAGGTGCGCGTCTTGGGCAGCGTGAAGTGCTGTTGTGCGCCACCCCACTTGTCGCCAAGCCAAAACCATGGATACCCGTCGCCGCCGTCGTTCGAATTCCCGTAGAATATGTATCCGAACGGGTCGAGGACGTTGCCCGCCGTGATGCGTCCTTCGCCCTGCGGCTTGCGGACGTAGAGGTCGTATCCTTTCAGGACGATTGTCTTGCCGTTGAGGTCGAAGTCGAACGCGCGCCAGTCGGCGTCCGCCGTAAGCGTGATGTCATCCTGAAGGAAGACTGTGACGTGGCGGGCGGCTATTTCGTCCGCGTGCTGCGCAAGCGTCTGGAACTCCGCGTCGTCCGCGAAAAGCGCCTTCATGTAGTCCATGCCGAGCGTCCATTCGCCACTGAACGGATTCATGTCCTCGTCGTAGAACGCCCAGCGGTCGTTTGCGGTGTCGTACTTGACGAACGACGGCACCTTGCCGAGGACTACGTAGAGCCCTTCGGGGCGGGGTAGCAGCCCCAGCCGGTCCTTGTTCGCGTCATCGACGACGAACGTCGCCGTCGGAATCTCCATCCACGCCACGAGCAAAACACTTCCCTGGAACTCGCGTTCGCCGAGGTCGACCGTCACGGTGGAGTCGGCGTAGAACGTCGTGTTGGTTCCGTCGAAGACTCCGTCGAGCCGCGAGAGGTCGAGCGTCGGTTCAAGGTGCGTTGCGTCGCCGAGCTGCACTCTGGGCGTGGTCAGCGTGCAGTCGCCGCCGTTCGTATGGCTGGCGTTCGGTACGTACCTTCCGGAAACGACCGTCACGGGGATGCTTCCGGAACCCGCCGAATCGCTCAACCAGCAGGTACTGCCGTTCTCGAAAACGAGCGACTTGACTTTGGTGAAGCCGCCGTTGTTCTGGTTCAGCGATCCGTGTACCGTCACGTCGCAGTCCGCCGCCGCCGGGCTGTGCGCGTAGAACGAGAGAGCCGCGCCCGGGGCGACCACGATGCCGCCCGCTCCTCTGTAGGACATGTTGCCGGCATAGACCGTGCAGTTCGTGTATGTGACCGTGTGGCCGTCCATCGTCATCGTCGTGGCGTTCCAGTCACCGTTTTTGAGACTGACGTTCTGCGTCCCGCCGATTACTGCGTTCGCTGCAAGCGTGATGTTCCGCATGACGAACGAATTTTTGTAGGCGTCTGCCTCTTCCGTGTTGTTCGCCACCGCGCCCAGTCCGTCGGGACCCGCGCCGGAAATGGTGAAATCGTAATATGCCGAATTGGAGACGGCCCCATGCGGGTCGAACTGCGCACCGTCCATCACCTCGATGCGCGAGCCGGCCTCGCCGCATCCGGCGCCTTTTGCGTTCACAAGCACGCCTTCCTCCACGACTGCCGATGCCACTCCGTTTCCTCCGATGTCATTTTTGGCCGTGGACATCACAAGCCTCCCCTTGCCCGTCTTGTGTATCTGAAGGCCAATCCCGCCAAAATCGGAAGTGCCGGGCGTACTGCCGCCGAACGTAATATCCGAAGGATCGTACTCCTCTCCCTCAGGGATGTCGAAGCACAAATAACTCGTCGGGCTGACTGTCGTCCACTTGTAAGCCTGCGTATTGCCGCCTTTGCCACGCAGTATTTCGATTTTGCAGGAAGTCCCCGCCGTATATCCGGCGCAAGTGTATGGTCCCACCGTCTTTGTGCCGCTGCACGATTCGTTGAATATTTCCGTGCCGTCGATTTTCACATACACAGATTGCGAATAATTGCTGTCGAATCTATGTATCTTGGTCTTGAGATAGCAGGTGCGCGACTTGGGCAAGATGAAATTCTGCCATGCACCGCAGTCTTCTTTGCCGAGCCAAAGCCATTCGTATGTGTCAGAGCCGCCGTTGTTCGACGATCCGGTGAAACTGTATCCGAACGGATCGAGGACGTTGCCAGCCGTAATACGTCCCGTGCCCTGCGGCTTATGGACGTAGAGATCGTATCCTTTGAGGACGACGACCTTGCCGTTGAGGTCGAAGTCGAACGCGCGCCAGTCGGTGTCCGCCGTGAGCGTGACGTTGCTATGGAGGCAGACGGGGACGCCCGCCGCGGCGATTTCGTTCGTGAACGGCACGAGCGCCCGGAACTCCGCGTCGTCCGCAAAGAGCACCTTTTTGCACGCAGCGAGTCCTTCGGCGGGGGTCTCGGCGGAAAGCATGCAGGCCTCGTCGCCGAAATACGCGAAAGTGCCGTCGACCAGCTTGGCGTACAGCACGCCCAGCTCGAGGTCGTTGTCGCAGGAGTTGCTGTTGGAATTGATGTACGTCCTGGAGGCGCTGACCGTGACCGGATCGGAAAAGCTGCCGTTGTACGTCGCGGCGATGGAGTAGGTCTTCGAAGACGCGTAGGGCGGGAGGTAGAGCGCGTAGATGCCGTTCGCGTCGGTCGTGGCCGTCGCCGCCGTCTCGCCGTCGCAGGTCGCCGTCACGGCGACGCCGGGAACGACGCTGCCCGAACGGTCGAACACGCGTCCGCTCGCGATGGACGAGTAACGCGCCGCGTTCGTGGAGATGTTGCAGACGATCCCTCTAATTGTATCGTACACCGTCTTCACCTCGCCGTAGACGTTGCGGTCGAACAGCGGCGGGTTGTACCACACGTTGCACTTGCTGCTGCCCCATCCCATGTTGAAGTGGACGTACAGCGTGTTGCCGGAGTAGCCGTAGCCGTCCGCCATGACCGCATGGCCAGATTCGCTGCTCCCCTTCTTGATGGAGACGACGCACGGCGTCTTCGCGTCGAGGCTGGGGAGCAGGGCTTTGTCGATGATGTCGCTCTGCACAAAGACCGCGTTGGAGTAGTGGAACGTGTTGACGAGCGCGTCTGGGACGTCCGAGACGGAGGCGCCGCTACCGTTCGGACCATATTGCATATTCACCGCGACGCCCGCGTCGTAGCAGAGCTTGCCCACCGCCTTGCGCCAGGTTTCGGTGGAGTCGGCGCTCCAAGTGTAGTAGCTGTTGATGTTCTCGGGCATGTTGTCCCAGTCGTACGTGCCGCCCATCAGGGAGAGGGACACGTTGTCGCCGTTCGACATGCATTGGAAGGAGGCGACGGCGACGGGATTGTCCGCCTGCGGCCACTTGAAGTAGCGCATGACCTGCGCGGAGGACGTGGCCACGCATCCGCACGAATAATTGGCGGGGGTGTAGTAGTTGAAGCAGACGGGGTAGCCGGTTCCGCCGCGGTTGCCGATCCTGGACTGCGACCAGTCGTTCAGCGGCGCGAGCGCGGGCACGCGCAGGTCGGGCGGGGCGGACGTGATGGACTGCTCCGCGTCGTCCGCGTCGAAGGAAAGCGGCTTCGCGGCGGCGCGGAGGGCGGCCCAGCGCGCGGCGTTGCCGGCGGCGGCGGGGGATGCCGTAGCGACGGGGGATGCCGTAGCGGCGGCGTAGGAAAGGCCGGAGGAGGGTTGGGATTCCGCACGCATGGCGGTGTCGCCGGCGATGAGGCACCACAGCGGGTTTTCGTCCGTCGCAGCGAACTCGCCGGACTTCGACCAGGCGAGGATCGGGGTGAAGTCCGTGTCGCCGGACGTGACCACGTATCCGCCGCCCTCGAACGACACCACGTGGAATACGCCCTTGCCGTCCCGCCCCTGGTACGTGGCCGTTGACGCGGGCGCGGCGTCAAACTGCTCCCCGAGGGCTTCCTTGAGGCGCACCCAGCCGGCGACGGCCTCCTGCGCGGCGTCGGGCGACACCTCTACGGCGAACGCTCCCGTGCCGGCCGCGAACGCGAAGAACGCAGCGGTGATTCTGCGCAATACAGTTCCCGCATACTGCTTTCCATTGGGTGTTTTTACAGTTGCCATGACATTTCCTCCATCCAGTCCACGCTTCAAAAATTCATCAGGAACGACCAAGATCGTTCGAGTCTTTGTTTACCGAGGAAATTTCAAAACCCCTTCCGCATTTGGTAGGGACTTCATCTTTTTCTTCGGCCATGTGGAACCTCCTTGTTGCGGACATTATATAAAAAAAGCTCCGCGGCGCAACCGCCGCGGATGACTTTCGCTTTTGGGCAGAACGCGCTATCAGGCGTTCTTGGCGATCTCGACGAGCGTTTTGAAGCCCTCGGGATCGTGAATCGCGATCTCGCTCAGCATCTTGCGGTTCAGCGTCACGCCGGCCTTGATGAGGCCCGCAATGAGCTTCGAGTAGTTGATTCCCTCGGCGCGGGAAGCCGCGTTGACGCGGGCAATCCAGAGCTGGCGGTAGTCGCGCTTCTTGAGCTTGCGGTGGATCGTCGACAGGCGCATCGCGCGGTCGACGGCCTCCGTCGCGGTGCGGAAGAGTTTCGAGCGGGCGCCGTAGAAGCCCTTGGCCTTGGCAAGGCGGCGGCGGCGGCGTTCACGGGAAGCGGGTGCATTTGTAACACGCATGGTATTTGTCCTCCTTCTCTATCAGCGACCCTGGAGGGCGCGCGCGTATGTCTTCGTGACCTTGTTGGATTCGACAGCGGTGCGGCCGCAGAGGTTGTTCTTGCGGTTGCGCTTCTTGCCGTTGTTGAGGTGTGCATGGCCGCCCTGCGAACGCATGATCTTCCCGTTCTTCGAGAGTTTCATGCGCTTCGTGGCGCACTTCTTCGTTTTCATCTTAGGCATTTTCTTTTTCCTTTCGTTGTTTCCTTACCGGTCGGGCAGCCCTTTATAGCCCGAACCAGACGGTTGAAATCAGCCTTCCTGGGTCTTGGCCTCTACCTCGAACTCGGGGCGCTTGCCCTTGTACCACCAGTACATGATCGGCGTCGCGATGAAGACGGACGAGTACGTGCCAGCGACGACACCGATGAGCATAGTGAGCGCAAAGTCGAAGATCGAGCCGTCGCCGAACGCGAAGAGCGCGAGGACGGCGAAGAACGTCGTGACGGACGTGATGACCGTGCGTCCGAGGCAGGCGTTGATCGCGCTGTTGCAGAGCTCGGCGAACGTCATGCGGCGGTCGTGGCGAAGCTGCTCGCGGATGCGGTCGAACACGACGACCGTGTCGTTCACGGAGTAGCCGATGATCGTGAGTAGCGCGGTGATCACGATGAGCGACACCTGGCGCCCGCAGAGCGAGAAGATCGCGAGCGAGATGAGCGCGTCGTGCGCGAGCGCGACGAGAGCGCCGAGGCCGAAGCCGAACTGGAAGCGGAAGCCGACGTAGAGGAGGATCGCGACGAGCGAGAAGAGGACTGCGTACATGCCGCTCTTCTTGAGGTCCGCGCCGACCATCGAACCGACCTCGTCGACCGACGCCGCCTTGAACTCGGCCTGCGGGAACCTCGCCTGGAGGAGCTTCGTGACATGCGCGCCGACGTCCTTGTTCTCGACCTGGGAGCCCTTCTTGGTCTCAGCCGTCTCGCCGGTCTTGACGAGGAGCGTGGAGTCGCCGACGCCCTCCTGGTACTGGATGACCGTCGCGTTGTCGAAGTCGTTGAGCGCCGCGCGGATGTCCTTGATCTCGGGCTTCGCGTCCTGCTTGAGGTTGTAGACTATCGAGGTGCCGCCAGTGAGGTCCACGGCGAGCACTGACGCCTTGTTGTTCATGAAGCGCACGGCGAAGATTGCGAGCGCGACGGCGATGAACGCGAACGAGCCGCCGACCGTGAACTTCGTGAGCTTCATGAAGTCGAAGTTCGGGTTCTTGAAGAACTGCATCATCTTGAAAGGAGCGGTGCGACCCGAATCGACGCAGTGGTCGAGGACGAGACGCGTGACGACGACGGCCGTGAACATCGAGATGACGACACCTGCGGTGAGCGTGATTGCAAAGCCGCGCACCGGGCCCGTGCCGACGACGAAGAGGATGATACCGGTGATGATCGTCGTGAGGTTGGAGTCGAAGATCGCGGTGAACGCGCGGCCGTAGCCGTTCTTGATCGCATCGCCCGCACGACGGCCGGCGGCGAACTCCTCGCGGATGCGCTCGAAGATGAGCACGTTGGCGTCGACCGCCATGCCGAGCGAGAGAACGAGACCGGCGATACCTGGCATCGTGAGGACGGGGAGCTGCATCGAGCCGCCGCCGCCCATCGCAGGGTCGTGCGCGAATACGCCGAGGACGTTCGCGACGAATACGAGCGCCGTCGGGAGAAGCGCGATGTCGAGGAAGAGCGCGATGTCGGCGACGAGGCCGGTCATCCAGTAGTAGATGAACATGAAGACGGCGACGAGGCAGAAGCCGAGGCAGGCGGCGACGATGCCGGCCTGCTTCGCGTCCTCGCCAACGGTAGGCGAGACGGAGGACTCGGCGAGGATCTTCATCGGGGCGGGGAGAGCGCCGGCGTTCAGCTCGTTCGCGAGCTTCTGGGCGGAAGGACCGTCGAAACGGCCGGTGATCTGGCCGTTCGCGCCGATCTCGCTCTGGATCACAGGCGCCGAGATAAGCTGGTCGTCGAGAATGATCGCGAGCTGGCGGCCACGGCCGGTCGGGTTCTTCGGGCCACCCGCCTTGTAGTTGCGCGTGAGCGTCGCGAACTTCTGCGCGCCCTCGGAGTTGAGGCGGAAGCCGATGGAAAGCTGGCCGGAAGTCGGGTCACGCTCGACGGCGGCCGACTCGAGGTGCTCGCCCGTGACCTGCGGATCGGTATGGCGCGCGACGAAATTGGGCGCGTAAGTGCCGTCGCCGTTGTCCTCGAGCATGAACACGTAGCGCGGATCGGGAACCTCGAACGCGGCGAGGCGCGCGGCGTAGCCGGGGGTCTTGGAGACTTCCTTCCAGTTCTCGGCGCGAGCATAGCCCGAGCCCTTCTTGATGTAGCCCTCGGGCGCGACGTCCTTGGAGAGGAGTTTCGCAACGAGCTGGTCGTTCTTCGCGTGGGTGAGGCGGAACTCGAGGTAGGCCGCGCTCTGGAGGGAGGCCTTCGCGGCCTTGCGGACTTCCTCGTCTACGCCGGGAAGCTGAACGAGGAGGCGGTGGTCCTTCATGCCCTGGATTACGGGCTCGTTCGTGCCCATAGCGTCGACGCGACGGCGGATGACCTCAATTATGCGAGCGTCGCAGTCCTTGAGGATGTCGTCGATCTTGGCCTCGACTGCGCCAGTCTTGTTGGTGATGTCGGGATTCTCGGCGATGATGCTCTCGGCAAGCTTGTCGGTATCGACGCCGAGCGTGAACGACGTGCCGCCCTTGAGGTCGAGACCGAAGCGAAGCTTCTCCTGCACAGGCGTCGTAACGTAGAACGAAACGACTGCAATGAGCAGCAAAACGAGCCATTTCCAGATGTTGTTGCGAACAGCAGATTCCTTGGACATAGTCTATCTAATCCCTTTTTGGAGAAATTGAGGGGAAATTATACCAAAATTAGCGTGAGAAGTCCAGCGGCCAGGCAGTATGGCCCGAAAAGCCAGAACCAACGCCCTTTTAGGGCCTTTAGAAGCACTACGAGCGAGAAATACCCTACAACCGCCGCAAGAACCGCGCCGTAGATCGTGAGACCCCATGAAATCTCACCCGTCGGAGCCGCCGTCTCGGTACGAAACGACTTAAGGACTTCGAGGAGAACCCCTCCAAGGATGAGCGGCGCCGACATGAGGAACGAGAACTCGGCAGACTTCTCGGCGTCTACCCGCCCTCCGCGCGCGCTCGCGAGCGTCATTCCCGAGCGACTCACGCCGGGAAGGAGCGCAAGCGCCTGAGCGCACCCCATGAGTAAAGCGCGCTTCCAGCAGATGTCGCGGTTTCCACGGGGGAGATAGCGCGTTCCGATCAAGACTGCGCCGGTGAACATGAGAAGCGCCCCGACCATCTTCGCGTTCTCGAAGAGCCCTTCTATGAAGTCCTTGAAGAAGAAATAGACGACAACGGCGGGAAGTGCGCTCAAGACGATCTTTAGGACATACTGCCACTCGAACTTTGAAAGTATGCGCCAGATTGTGCGCCTGTAGAAAACGCAGATGCTGACGAGCGTGCCGAAGTGGAGCATAAGGTCGAGCCGCATGCCAGGAACATCCAGCCCGAGGAGATGCTGCCCGATGACGAGATGGCCCGAACTCGATATGGGAAGGAACTCCGCGACGCCCTGAAGCGCCGCGAGGATGGTTACGTCGAGAAATTCCGTCATTTTCCGCCCTTAAGGTGCTTCTGAACGGCCGCCGTCACAAATGGCGCCGTGTCGCCGCCGTATGCCGCGATCTCGCGGACGGTCGACGCGGTTACGTAGGCGAGGTTCTCGCTCGGCATCATGAAGAGCGTCTCGATCTCGGGAGCCATGCGGCGGTTCGTGAGCGCCATCTGGAACTCGTATTCGAAGTCGCTGTAAACCCTGACGCCGCGGATGACGACCTTCGCCTTCTCGCGGCGGCAGAAGTCGACGAGAAGCCCGTCGAGCATCTTGACCTCGACGTTGCGAAGCCGCGCCTTCTTCACGTCCTCGCGGATCATCGCGAGGCGGTCCTCGGCCGAAAAGCGCGCGCCCTGCTTCGCGCTCGTCGCCGCAACCGCGACGACGAGGCGATCATAGAGCTTCGACGCACGCTTGATGAGGTCGAAGTGCCCGAGAGTCATCGGGTCGAACGTCCCGGGATATACTGCCGTTTTCTCTGCCATGGCGTATATTATACCATATCCCGCGCGCAGCACGCCCGCAGACTGGCGACGCGCATTAGCGCGCCAGCCAGCCGCCGTCGCAGGCGTAGGTGTAGCCGGTCATGTAGTCGGACGCGGGCGCCGCGAGGAAGACGCAGATGCCCTTGAGGTCGTCCGGCGTGCCCCAGCGCCCGGCGGGAATGCGGTCGAGGATCGCCTTGTTGCGCTTCTTGTCGGCGCGGATCGGCGCGGTGTTCGCGGTCGCGATGTAGCCCGGGGCGATCGCATTCACGCAGATGCCGTCCTTCGAGAGCTCGTTCGCCATGAGCATCGTGAGCGACTTGATGCCGCCCTTCGAGGCCGCATAGCCGGGAACGAGGATTCCGCCCTGGAACGAGAGCATCGACGCGATGTTGATGATCTTTCCGCCCTTACCCTGCTTGATCATCTGGCGGACGACGGCCTGCGAGAGGAAGAACGGCGTCGAGAGGTTGATCGAAATGACGTCGTTCCAGTTCTTCGCGCTGTGCTCGGTGAACGGCTCGCGGCGGATGATGCCGGCGTTGTTGACGAGGATGTCGACCTTCTTGAGCGCCTTGACGACCTTTGCGACGATCTTCGGGGCCTCCTTCTCGCCCTTCGAGAGGTCTGCCTTGATTCCGATGGCCTTGCGGCCGAGCTTTTCGATTGCGGCGATTGTCTCGTCCATCGGGATTACGTCGACGATCGCGACGTCTGCGCCCGCCTCCGCGAGTCCTATTGCGTACGCCTGGCCGATTCCGCGGCCCGCGCCCGTTACGATTGCGACCTTTCCGTCGAGCTTGAACTGATCGAGTATCATGTTTGCATTCCTTTGCTGCGTTGGTTTTGCGTTAGTATATCATAAATTCGCCATTGTCCGCCATCCCCCTTTGCGGGGGAGGCGTCAGGCGACCGAGCCGCCCGCCTTTCGGCTACCTCAACGCTAATTCAACCACTACACAACCGCTTTCCAACCCCGCGCCAACCATCGGGAACCTCAACCCATCTTCATCCCTCCTTCAACTGCCACGCAACCCCGAGCCAATCACGACCATGCCGCAATCGTTTCTAAATCACATTCCAGCCGCCCGAATCCGCCAAACGGACGATCCCGCGCTTGGCAAACACCCACGACTCAACCATCCTTCGTGTCGAATACAAGAGCTATAGCAGATCGCGTATTCCTTGTCACGCGAAGTATACGCAAACATATACTTTAAGGCCGTTTTTCTTACAAACGTATACTTCACGTATACGCCCGAGTGGCAAAGCACGAGTCCGCGAAATAAATGTACTATGGGTGAAAGCCCGTACGGGCACGGAAACACTGATAGGTTATGGAACGCCGACAGTGATCACACTCAACGGCTGTCCGGACGAAAGAAGTTGGTTTGTAATTGCGACGAAATGGTCTCGCATCGCCCGCCAGTCGTTGTTCGTTGTCCACGATAGAACATGGTTCGTGTAGTCAAAATGATTGTCACAGTCCATCAACAGTGGGCAATGGCTGTGTCGCATTGAGAAGCTGATTGGTGATGTTGGCGAAGTATCCACTCGTCCATTCCTCGCTTGGATCCGAAGCCAACGCAAGCGTCGCCACCCGCAGACGATTTGAACTTGCGGCGTATCCCGGAAACACCCGCAGCAACAAGGCATCAAGCGAACGTGCGCCAACATGATCAGAAAGGCCATGGTAAAGTGCGACAGCGCCACTTCTTGCGAGATTGGTCTGTCCGGCATCGTAAGCCAGTCCCAGTTTGTTCGAATAGGCATCGTACACTCTTCTCCGCGCAGGTGCATGGTTCAGACACCCCTCGCGTGATAGTGCGCCGTCGAGACAGGAATTCATGGCTTCTGTCGCCTGCGCCCACTTTTCAACTATGCCGGCGGCCTCCCACTGGCAACGTCCAGGCATGTTTGTCGCCGCCAGCACGCCCATTGCCGGCATCAACACGGCCACATCACCCTTTACGCGACAAAAACCAAGGGCGGAACTCGCATACCATTCGTCCCCGCCAAAAACACCGTTTGTCACCGAAGTCGGCAACATGCCAAGGTAATGGAAGAACGCCGCCCGTTTTGCCTCAGGCGTCCAATCCTGAGCACAAGGCAAAGATGCTTCAAACAGGCTCCCGAAAGTCGGAAACGGCTCGTCAAGTGGCTCGTTTGCCATTGGGTCGCCAGGAGGCAAGGGCCCGCCGTCGCAACCTGAAGCATAAGCAGTCGCCTCCGCAAGTGCAAGACCGACCATGTTCGTCTCGGCCTCCGTCCAGGAATAAGCCGAGATGGACATCATGCCCAAGAGTGCCAACAGTGCGTTCCTCATTTTAGTCCTCCCGTGTGGCAATCACGTCTGACCCCGTAACCCCCGACAATTGTCTCTGTCATTGCTTCGTCCATCCGCCGAACCTCAATCTGCTCGATATCCGATCCAGGAAACATCGTTCAAGGAATTCGTGGGGAAGGTGCTCAATCGATTGTATTGCACAAGCGCCTTTGACCGTTCGTAAGCATTTGTCGAATTTTGAATGAAAAAGCGCGCCTGGTCAAGTCTCTGGACACTATTAGAATAACTGGGTATCAGCTTGGCAAGCTCTTCGTCCTGCCACGTCTGGGAGGTGGAAATATGGCGCATTGAATAATACATGTATTTCGCCACACGAATCTTTGCGCCCTCCCTCTCCGCCTCCGGCACGGTCGCGAGGCAATCCAGCAAATCCCATGCAACAATAGATGCCGCCTCATCATATCTATTCGTACAAACGCACAAGTCGTACAATCTATCGACTACGTTACTCTCCAGATTGGTGTACCTAAACAGACCTGGTATTGCGATCTTCTCCATGCCGTGGAGATCCTCGTAAACTATGCATCTGAAAAAATTTGTCACGGCAGGATGGTTAAGGATAGTTTTCATGTTATACCTCATTTTGTATGTGGCGGATATACCAGCATTGTATTTCATTCACTAGTTGGATTCCGACTGCCATGAATTCCAAAACCAACAGGTGCGTTGTCCAAAAACCATACTCGGTTCCATGTATGCGACGCACCATCCCAGGAATTGGTATAGTGAAGGCCGAAGACATCGCCATAGGAAATGACAAAGGTCATGACAACTTGTGAATATATCTCATTTACTCCCTTCACAAGATTTGACACGCCATCACTTGTAAAGGCAGTGTCACCGCCATCATTCCCGACAATCCAGCAAGCCAATTTCACGTCGTTGGCGCTGGCGAAGATGGGACCGGCCAAAAGAATACACAAAGCAGCTATTCCATGCCGCATCACTTGTCAACCTCTTTTGCCAATGTCTCGAAATAGCGTTTAACCTCGTCCGAAACCGTTCCGTCAGCAAGAGACAGAACTCGAGAAGACGCCTGCTTCCGCAAAGCACTCTTTGCATACAGCGGATCATGCACGCAAAGAATTCGATCCGCCTCAAAAGCAGACATGGGGTCAGCAAGGACTCTCTTGCGTGAAAATCGCAGGATGTCGCCTTTGACATCTCTTGGCAGATCGTTCATTCTCATGCTCTTGGCAAGGCATCCCCAGATTGTCGCGTGTACATGCTTCGGGCAGTTCGTCTGGCTTGCCTCGTCCATGCACCACTGCAAAAGAGACTTCGAACCCGGCTCCCGTCCGTGATAGGCCAGAATCGCATCCGAGACGTCCAGCTCGTTAGTAGAGGCCGCAGCCGCATTAAGCAGATTGGTCAACATGGTTCCGCTTGCTACATTGGCGAATCCAAACACGGCGGAATGGAATTTCTCTGAATCGAGACTTCCCTTTTCGGAATTCTGCGTCTTCGCTATGACAAAATAATAGCCATGCGCCAGCATCTCGTCCGTAGCGCCGCGTTCCTTCAGGGATTTTTCAATGGCC
>JAFQYM010000061.1 GCA_017406465.1 Kiritimatiellia bacterium
ATAATTATCAGCAATAACTTGCAAAAGCGAAGAAAGGAAAAGCCAAGCTATGACGAATGCAGCTCTACGGGGAAAGCCGGATGCGGGAAATCCGCACGTCCGGTTTGATGAGGGGGAAGTCGCATTGGCGGCAACGCCGAGGCGTGGGTCTCTACTCTACACGACAGGAAAAGCACTCAATGGAAAGCCGGATGCGGGAAATCCGCACGTTGCGCCTTCGCAATGCTACGGCGGCACGGGCCGGTTCGACGAGGGGGAAGTCGCATCATGCACCGCAGAAGCTTCGCTTCGGAGGAGACCTTGCCGAAGGCAACCCGAAGTTATGACCCGACCGCAGGTCGCTTCGCGAAGCGAAGTCGCTAGAGGTCTGCGCGCAAGCGTGTGCGCGACAACGCCGAGGCGTGGGTCTCTACTCTACAAACGACAGATAGTTGTACTTTGTGCCATTGCGTCGCTTTGCGGTATGTTTGCCGGCGATGTGTTCGCGGCTGGGCCGACGCACGCGACGGCGATCGATGTCAAGGGCGCGGAGACGATTCCCGGCGGGCGCGTCGTCCTGACGATGAACGACGGCTGGGAGTTCAAGTGGGGCAAGGACAAGTCTGCCGGCGAGTGGACGACGGTCGACTTGCCGCACGACGCGCAGTTCGAGCAGCCGTGGACGCAGAAGGATTCCAGCGGCGCGCGCGGCTTCAAGCCGATGGGCGAGATGTGGTATCGGAGAATAGTTCAAGGTTCAGAGTTAAAAGTCCAGGGTTCTGAAGGCAAGCGGGTGTTCCTTGAATTCGGAGGGCTTTTGTGCGTCGGCGACGTCTATGTCAACGGCAAGTTTGTCGGCGGAACGGACTACGGCTACCTCCCCGTCTGGTGCGACATAACCGATGCGCTGAAGACGGACGGCGACAACGTCATTGAGGTGTGGTGCTCGACAGGCCAGCTTGGCGGGAGCCGCTGGTACACCGGCGCCGGGCTCTACCGCGGCGCAAAGCTCGTCGTTAAGCCGAAGGTGTCGATCGCGCGGCACGGCGTCTTCGTGAAGAGCAGCGTCGCCGGCGAAATCCGCACGCCCGCCGGCGGCTGCCGCGAGTCCGTCGCGTCCGTCCTCGTCTCCGTTGAACTCGACGGCTTCCGCGGCATGGGAAACAATGTCGCGCTTGACGTCATCGCCGACATAAAGGACGCGTCGGGCAAAGTCGTCGCGACCGCTACGGCTCGCGCGCCGTGGTCGAAGCTGCGGCACCAGGAGGTCGAGATGCCCGAGATCGCGCTGAAGGACGCGAAGCTCTGGGACATCGATTCGCCGAATCTCTACACGGCCGACGTGCGTCTCGTCTACAATGGCTCTGAGATAGACCGCGAAGAGGTCCGCTTCGGCGTCAGGAAGGTCGAGATGGATCGCGCCTACGGCTTCAAGCTCAACGGGCGCAAGGTGTTCCTCGCCTCCATGTCGAACCACCACGACCTCGGGCTTGTCGGCGCGGCGGCGTATCCCAGGGCGATCCGCCGGCAGTTCGAGACGATGAAGGCTTTCGGATACAACGCGATACGCTGCTCGCACAACCCGTACAGCGAGGAGTTCTACGACCTTGCCGACGAAATGGGGCTCCTGGTTCTCGACGAACTCATCGACAAATGGAGCGACAGGAGCTGCTGGTTCGGCAGACGACCTTTCACGCAGATATGGCCGCAGCTCGTGACGGACTGGATCAAGCGCGACCGAAACCACCCCTCTGTCTTCGCGTGGAGCTTCGGCAACGAACTGCAGATGAACGAGGACCTCTGCGGCTACCAGGGTCTCGGCGACTGGGGAGTGACGATGTATCGCCTTATGAAGACGCTTGCGCAGAGGTGGGATCCTACGCGCCTGACGACTGTTGCGATGTTCCCGGCGCAGAAAGGCGCGCGCGGCAAGAACGACCCCAAGTGCGAGGGCGGCCCCGAGCCGCCGGAGCTGGCCGTCGCCACGGACTTCGCGTCCTTCAACTACCGGTGGAAGTACTACGAGAGCTACGTGAAGCACGAACCGCAGCTGAACATCTTCCAGAGCGAGGCCAACGTGGGCGAACGGCAGGCGCCGTTTGTTGGGATGGACCGCGAACATTCAATCGGCTGTTCGTGGTGGGGCGCGGTGGAATACTGGGGCGAGTCGAACGGCTGGCCTAAGAAGGGGTGGAGCCACTCGTTCTTCTCTCATACCTTGGAGCCTTTCCCGGTGGCGTATCTCATCAAGAGCGTCATTTGCCCCGAATCGCCGGTCGTGGAGATCGCCGTGCCGATTGCCAGGGGCGAAAGCGAAGAGTGGAACGACGTGAAGGTTGGTTCGACCAGGGAGGCGGCGGCATGGGAGGGCGTCCCCGGCAAGTCCAAGGAAGTCAAGGTGTACACGAACTGCCGGGAAGTGGAGCTATTCCTGAACGGGAAGTCCATCGGCGCCAAGCCAAACGACGGCGCGACGCCCCGGGAGAAAAACGTTGTGGTCTTCAAGGTTCCCTTCGAGCCTGGCACGCTCGAGGCCAGGGGGAAGGTTTCTGGTTCTGAAGATGTCGTCGCCTCCGTTGCAACTGCCGGCGAGGCGGTCGAGATGCTCTGCTCTGTCGAAGCAGACGACTACATCGCAGACGGCAGGGATCTCGTCTACGTCAAATGCCATGCCGTCGACAAGAACGGAAACCGGGTGTGCGGCTACACGGGCAAAGTGTCCTTCTCCTGCGAAGGCGCGGCGAAGTTCCTCGCCTGCGACAACGGCGACCACTATACAGACGAGCTCTTCACGAGTGACCTCACGGCGAAGAGGGCAAAATACGGCTTCATCCTCGCCGCGTTCCGCACGAGGACGATTCCCGGTGAGGCAAAGATCACGATCAAGCCCGAGGGCCTGCCGGTTGTGTCGTTGACGGTTCCCGTCGGTCGGAAGACAGCCGACGTAAATCTAAAGCGACATTTCGAGTTTTCCGAAAACGCAACGTTTTGATTTGACGGCGTGGCGTGGTCTTTGATACGCTTTTGATACGCTTTGGGCAAGATGTTAACCCAAGAACGGAAGAAAGCCATGACAACAGGAAAAGCACTCAATGGAAAGCCGTGGGTCTCTACTCTCATAGCGATTATGCTTGCGGCGGCGATCTGCAACGCCGAGGTGTGTCCGGAGCGGCAGAACGACAAGATGCCCGGCGATCCAGCTGCGGCGGACGGCGGGATGGAGCTTCTCGTCTCTCGCTACGCGGACGCTGTGGCGGCCGAGCAGGACGTGTCGCGCGCGGCGGGGCTGCGCACGGCGCTGAAGGCGGACGGATCGTGGGGCGACATCAACTATTCCGACAGGAGGAGTTCCGGATGGCCTGTTGCAGCTCATGTGCGCGCGCGGCTGTGCATATTGGCGGCCGACTGGCGGCGGAACGGCAGCCGCGAGTCGCTCGATGCGGCGCACAGGGCGCTCGGATTCTGGCTGGAGCGCCGCTTCGTCAACCCAAACTGGTGGTGGAACATCATCGGCGTGCCGATGTCGATCGGCGACGCGGGGCTGATGATGGACGGCGAGCTCACTGACGAGGAGCGGCGCGGCATCATCGAGCTGATGACGGTCAAGGAGCCGAGGGGCACTGCGCAGAACTTCGCGTGGATGTCCGAGAACCGCCTGAGGCGCGGCCTGCTCGCGCGCGACGAGGCGCTCGTGAAGTCCGCGCTGAAGGATGTCCTCCGCGAGGTCCGCATGGGTAAGACCGAGGGCATCCGCTCCGACTGGTGCTTCCACCAGCACGGAGAGCAACCGCAGTTCGGCAACTACGGCCTAAGCTTCATCGTCTCGCAGTCGCGCCTCGCCACGCTCCTCGCGGGGACGGGCTTCGAGTATCCGCCCGAGAAGCTCGAGCTCGTGCGCAATCTCGCCTCGGAGGGGTATTCGTGGATATGCTGGAAGGGGATGATGGACGTCTCGGCGATGGGCCGCCAGCTGCACAGGGACGCCCAGCGCACGAAGGCGGCGGGTGTGGAACGCGCGTTCGCGAACCTCGAGAAGACGGGATGGGCCCGCCCCGCGCCGCGCCTCGGGTTCCGCTACTTCGACAAGAGCGCCTACGCCGTCTACCGCGCGAATGGCTTCATGGCGTCGGTCCGTGCGTCGACTCCGAGGATCATCGGCACGGAGACGTGGATCAACGAGGACAACGCCAAGGGGATGTGCATGGCGGACGGCGCGCTGATGACATACGCGACGGGACGCGAATACGAGAACGTGTTCCCTCTCTGGGACGACTGGCGGATGATCCCCGGCGTGACGGCATACCTCGGCAAGCCGGTGGTGCGCAAGGATTCGCGCAACAGGCGCGACGACATCCGCGCGGGGACGCGGGGCGACGGCGGATTCTTCGAGTTCACCTTCGAGCGCGAGGGGCTTGTCGCGCACAAGAAGTGGACGTTCTCGCCGGACGGGATCGTCTGCGAGGGGTCTGGCATATCCGCGAGCGACGGCGCGTACGAGGTCGCGACGTGCGTCGAGCATGCGTGGGCCGCGCCGGACGCGGGCGTGGTCGAGCAGTCCGACGCCGTGTCGCGCTTCCGCAACGGCGCGTTCGTGTACACGGTGCACGCTCCGAAGGACGCGATCCGCTTCGAGCTCGCAGAGCGCGAGGGGAACTTCAACACGTTCATGCGCGCGCATAAGCCGGCGCCAGTGAAGGGCAGGGTCTTCTCCCTGCGCATCCTCCACGGTAAGTCCCCGGCGGACGCCGCATACCGCTACGAGATCACGCCCACGACGGGAGCATGGAGGCCGTGGTCTTCATGGACGCCGCCGACCGCCTCGACGCCTACGAGACCGACCGCAGGGCCGTCAAGAGGGGCGACGCGCTGCATGTGAAGATGCGGGCCGGCGGCGGATACGTCGCGCATCTCAAGCCCCGCTTTAAGTAGGAAGTTCACTTGCGTTATCGTCACTTTGCGTTTCTGCTCCTTTGGCGTGGCAACGCAACTCCGCAACTTTTGTTTTTCCAAATACGCAATGTCCGCGTTTGACACGGGCGCGGGGGTTGTTGTATGATATACGCCAAAGGCCAAAAAAGGCTTCATCCACAACGGAGGAAAACAATGCAGAAACTCATAATGATGATTGGCGCGGCGGCTGTTGCCGTCGGCGCGAATGCCTCAAGCATCACTATCGACAGCGTTGCACAGCGCTGGCCGTGGAACAACAAGGTGGACATCACCTACACCGTCACCGACGGGCAGAACTACGAAGCCGGCGTGTACGCTGGCGTTGACTTTACCGTCTCGATTCCCGGTCGTGGTTCGTTCACCCTGCCTGGGCCCAGCGCGGAAACAGGTGGCACGGGGTCACGGCAACACTCGTTCGCGAGTACGTTCCCGTCGGGCATCAAGGCAACCGACTGCACCATCACCGCAACGCTTTTCCCGACCAATGTTCCTCTCAATGACTACATGATCATCGACCTCGCAAGCGGAGCCGTTTCCTACGAGAGACTTTTAGCGACACAGGAGGATTCCAACGCCCGCTACAACACGACGGAATACAAGACCTCGAAGATGGTGTTGCGCAAAGTGCCGAAGTGGTCGGACGCATCGACCCTCCCGAACTACAGCGAGATTGCCGCCCTCGGCGGCTACCCGACGGGGCACAGCGACTTCAATAATGTCAGCGGTGGTTCTGCCTCTCGAACAAGTCCCGGCAAGAACAACCGAGCCTATCGCCAACCAGACAAGGACTATTACCTCAGCATTTTTAAGGTGACGATTGGCCAGTTTGAGACCGTGACTGGCGGATCCGACACGAGCAATACCAAATGCAAGCAGGGCGCGGGCTACCATGCATTGCGCAACGGCGGGACGGCCACTGACTACACTTACGCCGCCTCCACCAATGCCATCGCGATCAACGCATCTGGCACTTTCTTCCAGCGGCTCAACTACAGGACGGGACTTTACCTTGACTACCCCACCGAGGTGATGCATGAAATTGCCGCTCGCGCCGGTGCGACCACCGTCTATATCTGGGGCGACACGGCGGACGATTACGCCGACTACGCCGTTGATGTGAACAGCGGCAAAACGCAATATGTCGCCACGAAGAAGCCAAACGCTTGGGGCTTCTACGATATGTGCGGACTGGGGCTCGATTTCTGCCTCGGCTCATTGCGCAATAACGTGGCAGACAAACGTCCAGACCTGTCCTCTCAAGGCGTGTTTGTTCCCAGTACCGATGCCTCGGGCCGTGCGCCGGACGCCTTCCCGTTTAAAGGCGGCGGGTTGTACACCGAGAGCATAGCCAACTCCTCAACCCTATTCAAGGCATCCTACCGCGGCGTTTGCCCTTACAATCAAGCGGGAACCTCTTACCGCGTGGCGTATATCGTGAAGTGAGGAGGCGGACATGAGAAATCTGCTACCTTTTCTTGCGGTCGCGGCAGGCGTGGCATTTCCGCTTTTGGCTGACTACACGGTAGAACCCGCCATGTCGGCCACGCAGACATTGGCGCTTTACACGAGCGCGGCGGCGACGCCCACGTTCTCTGTCGCCGGCGGTGCGCTTTCGTCGCCGTTCAACATCACTTACCGCGACGGCGAGACGGTATCTGTTACGTCGCCAAGCGGTGTGACGACAGCACTTTCTGGCTCGGGCGGGATAATTGAGTACACGCCGAATTCCGGCGGGGTGTGGAAGTTCACGAACTCGAACGGCGCGACTGCGCAGGTGGGAGTTGGTTGGGATGTACATGGCGACGGCTTCGCGCCGCAGGAAAGCGGAGCGGAAGTCGTTCTCATAGAGACTGTGCGCGAAGGCCCCGACCGCAAGGTGAAGATATCCGCGCCGTGCCCGCCTGTTGCGTACTCCGGCGATGACTGGAAGTTTGCCGCCGACGCTGCCGCGACACTGACCGTCACCTCGCCGTCGGGCGAGTCCACGCAGTTCGACCTTTCCGGAACTGGCAAGCAGCAGTTTGCATTCAACAAGTCCGGCAACTGGACGGTGACGCTCGCTTCTGCGTCAGGAACCCGCACGGCGATCGTCACAGTCACTGGCGGGCTCGTGATTATATTCCAGTAGAGGGGATAAATGAAACTGATGAAATCTGTGATGGCAGCCGCGTTGGCACTGCCATGTGTGGTGTCGTGCGCCGCCGCTTCGGCGGACACTGGCGCGAACATGTGGTACGACCGGCCGGCGGAGAACTGGAACGAAGCGTTGCCGCTGGGGAACGGACGGCTTGGCGCAATGGCGTTCGGAGGAGTGGCGGCGGATGAAGCGGAATTATGCGAACGGCTGCCGCAGATATTCGACAGGGCCGGGAATCACTACCGAATGCTTGATTCAATGGCCACCCGGCAGATGAAAACGCCGGAAGGGGCGATGCGGATCCCTCGCGGCCTCGAGAAGGACGGAAGCCTTCGGATGATTTCGATTCGCGATTGGACGTCTGGCTTCTATCCTGGTTCATTGTGGTATCTTTACGAGGCGACCGGTGACGTATTCTTCAAGAATCGGGCCATCGTGTGGACGGAGATGCTTGAGCCCAACAAGACGATGACTGGAACTCACGACCTCGGATTCATGATGTATTGTCCGTTCGGCAATGCGAAGCGCATTCTGAAGACCGGCAAATACGACGCGATACTTGTGGAATCCGCCGAATCGCTGTCGAAGCGCTTCCACGAAGGTCTGGGGCTTCTCCGCAGCTGGGGGGCGAACGGCGACAGGAAGGAATTCTTGGTGATTCCAGACAACCTGATGAACCTGGAACTCCTTGAATGGGCGGCGAAGAACGGAGAACGGGGAACGGGGGAACGGTTTGACAAGATCGCACGCTCTCATGCGGATGTGACGATGGCGTATCATTTCAAGGCGGATGGTAGCGTCTACCATGTTCTCGACTATGACCAGGACACTGGGCGAGTCAAGAAGATCATGGCCGGACAGGGCGCGGGATGCGGGAGTGCCTGGACGTGGGCGCGCGGGCAGAGTTGGGCGATATACGGCTACACGATGATGTTCCGCGAGACGAAGGACGTCCGCTATCTCGCTTTTGCGCAGAAACTCGCAGACTTTGCCATCAACAACCCGAACATGCCCGAAGACGGCGTTCCGTACTGGGACTACGGGACGCCCGGCGAAGCGCGGGACAGCTCGGCTGGGGCAATCATGGCGTCCGCCCTGCTGGAGCTTTCCGCCTTTGTCGGCGGCGACAAGGGCGCGGCTTATCGCGCTTTCGCAGTGAAACAGCTTCTTGCGCTTTCGTCTCCGGCCTATTTCTCCGAAGGCGGCGAGGCGGGGCACTGGCTCCTTAAGCATGGCACTGGGCACAGGCCTGCCAACAGCGAAGTGGACGCCCCCCTTTCTTACGGAGACTACTACTTCCTTGAGGCGTGCCTGCGGTTTAAGAGGCTTCTGCACATCCAGTGAGCGCGTCTTTTGATGGGAACTTTTGAGGTGTTATGAAACGTCTGGTTCTTGTACTGTTTGTTGTCATTGGCTCTTTCGGTGCATTGGGTGTCGGAGGGTTGGGTTCTGTCGCCCCTCGGAAGGAGCGGCAGGTTGGGCTTTTCTACTTCCTGTGGCTCGGCGAGCATGGAAGGAAGGGGCCGTGGGACGTCACGAAGATCCTTGAGGCCGATCCCGACGCAGGGCAGAAGCCGGATTCCCCGCTGTGGGGGCCGTGGGGCACGTACCACCACTGGGGCGAACCGCTGTACGGCTACTACTTCTCGGACGACGAATGGGTTGTGCGCCGTCATATCAAACTCATCATGCAGGCGGGAATCGACTTTCTCTTCTTCGATACGACGAACGGCCCCATCTATGAGCGGAACGCGAAGCTCGTCATGCGCATCCTCAAGGAATACCACGACGCGGGCTGGAAAGTGCCGAAGGTGATGTTCTACACAAATTCCGCATCGGGGAAAACCGTGCAGAGAATCTACGACGCGGTGTACGGGCCGGGATTCGCGAAAGAGGTCTGGTTTGAGCTGGACGGAAAGCCCGTCATCGTCGCGAAAGAAGAGGAATGCTCTCAGGAGATGCGCGATTTCTTCACCATCGTCAAGTCGCAGTGGCCGAACGAGAAGTCGAAGAAAGGCGGCTGGCCGTGGATGGACTTCACGCGTCCGCAGCGCGTGTTCGAGGGCGAGAAGGTCGCAAAGAGCGTGATGAACGTCTCGGTCGCGCAGCATCCGCAGCTCCGTTTCGGCGACAGCGCAATGTATGGCGAGAAGGGGAACTGCGGCCGCGGATTCCACGACGGTGCGAATGATCCCGCGCCGGACGCCTGGAAGAAAGGGTACAATTTTCAGGAACAGTGGAACAGGGCTCTTGAGAAGAACCCGGACATCGTGCTCGTCACGGGCTGGAACGAGTGGATTGCCGGACGCTGGCGGAGAAAAGACCGCATGGACCGTCCTGTCATGTTCGTGGACTGTGCGAACGCGGAGTATTCCCGTGACATTGAGATGATGCGCGGCGGATATGGCGACAGCTACTTTCTGCAGTTGCGCGACAATGTGCGACGGTTCAAGGGACTGTCCGACGACGACGCGGCGAATCCGCCGCACAAGGCGAGGCGCTACCGCTGCTTCGCCGACTCGGCGATGTCGCGCGACTGGCCTGGCTACGGCACGAACTACGTGAACCGCACCCAGCGCAATGCGCCGGAGTGGATCGAAGTCTCGCACGACGCGGAAAGCGTAACTTTCAAGGTGAGGACGCAGAAGCCGATCGTCGGCAAAGACGGAGAGGGCGACTTCATGCACATCCTCGTGAACGGCAAGGTTGTCAACGCCCTCGGCGAGATGAAGATTGACGGCGACACGATGACGCTCAGGGTGCCGCGCAAAGCACTTGGAATCTCGCAGGGCGGCGCGTTTCGCTTTGAGTTCAAGTTCGTCGATTCAACAGAACCATGCCGCGATCCGCTCGACTGGTACGACCACGGCGTTGTGGAGCCGCTTGGCTGCGTGCCGTTCGTGTATCGTGGTAACTAAAGTAGGAGGAACAGACAATGAAGAAACTGATGCTTGTTGTAGTGTTGATCGTTGGGGGCGCTGCGGGGTTTGCCGTCGGGCGCAAGTACGCGTGTGGGGCTTGCGATGCTAACGCGCAGAGCGCAACGGTCGCGCCGTCGGATGGTGCGTTTGACGAGGCGAAAAAGCGCATCGCGGCGCTTGAGGCCGAACTTGCCGAGGCGAGGAAGGACGCGGAGCGGGCAAGGTCGCTCGCCTCGCGCGCAGAAAAGGCGGTGGACGAGGCGATAAAGGAGAAGGACGGCGTGGCGTCGTTCTCCGTCGGGACGAACGCCGATATCATGGCGGAACTGAAAAGGCAATTGCCGGAGGATGCGTTTATCGCCGCGACGAACGCATTCGACCGGATGAAAGCCGCCAACGCCGAACGCGCGAAGGGGCGCAGAGAATATCTCGCGTCGCTTGACGTTTCCTCGTTCTCCGCAAAGGAGCGTGAGAATCACAAGAAGTTCATGGAGATGTTCGACCGGCGGGAGAAGGCCAAGGCGAAGATGAAAGGCGGCATTCCAGACCAAAGCACCATCCAGGAGTTAATGGAAACCGAGATTCAGATGGCACCGATCGCCAAGGCGGAGCGTGTCGCGCTCGCACGCGAGCTTGCGCGCGAACTTGGCTGCACGGGCGAAGACGTCGATACGGTGCAAGAGGCGATCGGCAACATCTTCGACTGCACGAGTGGCGGCGGGCTCGGAAGCATGGAGGATATGATGGATGCCGGAGGCGTCCCGCCAGGAGTAGGAATCGAAACGCACATGGAGGTGATGCAACTGTGAAAACACGCGAAATAAAGCGAGTCTGGGTAAATCTCGAGTTGCTGTTTTCATCTCAGCGCGACATTTTGTTCGGAATAAGCGGCTACGCAAAGCGGAACGCCTTTTGGAATATCGTTATCGCAAACGGCGAGCGAGACCAAGACCCGTCCTCTCTGCCGAAGTCAGAGCGACCCGACGGAATCATCACAACGCAGCCCCTTGCTCCCGCGTTGGCCGACTCGAAAATCCCCTTGGTCGTTGTCGGTGCAAGGGATGCCTGGCTCGGTCGGCGGACATGCAACCTCGCATTTGTGCGGAACGACGACAGGAAGATCGGTCTTGCGGCGGCAAAGAAATTTCTTTCATCGCGACTGTTCGCCTCGTTTGGGTTCGTGGGAAGCTATGTCAGGAACTACTGCTCGATTCTGAGAGAGGAGGGATTTCGCGCCGGACTTGGCGCGAATCGCGATATCCGGTCATATCCGCAGAACGAACTCGTCGACGGCTCTCCGGCGGACATCGCCGCCCTTGGCCGATGGCTTGAGTCGCTGCCGAAGCCCGCGGCGGTAATGGCGGTGCACGACCTTCGGGCCACCCACGTGATTTCCGCCGCAAACGACCGGGGCATCGCGATCCCCCAAGAGCTTTCGATAATCGGCGTAGACAACGACGAGCTTCTGTGCGAGTTCGCCAATCCGCCGCTCACGAGCATCGCGCCAGACCACATCCACGAGGGCGAACTCGCGGCAGAAGTGTTGCACTCGCTGTTGAACGGGAAGACGGTATCGAAATCGTCGTCGACGCACAAGGCATGCCGATTCGAGATCGTGGAACGCGACACGACAAGCTCGGCCACTCCGTCAGAAAACTTGGCAAAGGAGGCGATGGCGTTCATACGGCAGAACTTCAAGTCTGGCATAAGGGCTGAAGACGTGATACGCAGCGTCCCTGGTCGTTCGCGCCGTCTTGTGGACGCACGCTTCCGCGAGATGTACGGATGTTCGCTGCACGAGGCGATCTTGCGGATCAGATATGCGGAACTCAAGCGACGGCTCGTCAGGTCGAAAGCGCCGATTGGTGAGCTGATGGAGTCCTGCGGTTTTTCCGATCTTTCAAACGCCAAGCGACTCTTCAAGTCCCGCTTCGGGATGTCGATGCGCGAATGGCGGAATCGTCAAGGCGCGAGCAGTAATCTGCCTAAAAGCACTTAATGACTTGGGGCGCGACTTTGTCGCAGTAGCCGCATTGCGCGCATTCGCCATCGCAGGTCGATGTGCGCTCGAACCAATCAGGCGGGAATGCCGCGTTGTCGACGAACTGCGGGAAGAACGCGGGCGAGAACCCCGGTTCGAAAAGATCGAGAAGATTGCCCTCGAACTCGCCGCGTTCGTAGGCGGACATCACCATGCCGGGATTCGCGTGTTGCCTGGTCGCGAGCTTCACGACATCGACAAGGCCTTCGTAGTGGCGAATATCCTCGGGACGTATCCATGTCGACTTCATGATCTCCGGAAAGTTTTTCTTTTCCCGATAAAGCGTCCAGCAGAGATGCGGATTCCACCCCTTGACGTTTGCCGTCTTCATCGCTTCGTCTGAATGCGCAATGAGATTGTCGTGGTAGGTCTGCCACGGGCAATGCCTAAGGCATCCCGAGTTGGCGAGAATGCAGAGTTTCTTTCCGTTTTCCCTGCACCACCCTGAAAACCGTTCCACCGTCTTTAGATTGCGCTGGACGTCGCGTCCGAGGTAGTAAGAATCGAAAAGCGGCGCAAGATAAGCGAAAGCCCGCAAAGTCGTAAGCCGCATGTTGACCGACGCACGAACTTCTATTTCTGGCGTAATCGCCTTGAGCGTCCGCGCCACGAACGGCGACGCGGTTGTGCAGATTTCCGGGCGGCACCCCCATGAATCGAGCGCCTCCAAGATGGACGCGATGCGCTTCTCGAGCGCGACGCTCATCGCCTCTGCGCCATAACAGTTGGAGTTCAGCAGAAGATCGAGCTTCACGCCGGCGCCGCGCAGTCGCAGAAGGTCGCGCTTCAGCGCCGCCGCGAGTTCGTCGGGGTCGTTCTCCTCCTCGAAACCGAGCTTCGGTCGTCCAGAAGGTTCTCCGACCCACGGGAAGTACACCTCCTTCACTGAAGGGTGGCGCAAGGCGACTTCCGCGAACGGCGCTCCGTCCGCGAAATGCTGGTATCCTGCGGCAAATGCGATCATTGGCAACCATCCATCAGTCGTTAAGCGGGCTAAAGGGATCTTCGTCCGACTCTACTTTGCCCGAAAGATCCTCTATGTGCCCGATGTACTCCTTGGCGATGTCCGGCGGAATCTCGTAGGGCTTCGTGTGGTCGATTTTCCATTGCATCCAGCCGGGCTTGCGGAAGGGGTTGCGGAATGTCTTTGTCAGCTTGTTGCGCTGCTCGAGATGGATCATGCAGGCGCGGATGCATCCGCATGCGCCTTCGACGGCTCTGCCGTATCCGTATTGCCGAGGGAACTCGCCGTCAAATGGTGAAAGCGAGCGATCCATTCCACCGTGGATTCCTTCTTCGCAGGCGAGTTCGTCGAGTTTGCCCCATTCGACTTCGTGCCCCGCAAGCGTAACCTTGACCGATTCGGTCATGGATATGGCATGTCCCGCGCAGTTCTTGACGCAGAGCTTGCAGCGGTCGCAGATGTGCCCCTCGTAGATCGGATCGTACTCGTCGAACTCCGCATCGGTGAAAAGCATTGCGAAGCGGACACGCGGTCCAAATTCCGGCGTGAGGAACATCTTCGACCAGCCGAACTCGCCAAGTCCTGCCAAGTATGCGGCGACGCGGAAATGGACGAGGACATCTGGCGCGGGGCGACCTTCAGCCACGTGACGGCTAAGTCCTGCGCGGAACTTGCCTGTCACGGGATTTACGGCATCGCCGCCGTTCGCGTTCTGTAACGGAAAAACCTCGTAGCCGCGCTCCTCCAAATAGCGGTTCAACTTCCAGAGCACCATCGGCCCGTGCACCTGGTTGATCGATGCGTATCCCATGCCGGGATAGTCGAGAAAGCGTGTGCCTTCCTCTATGCCGCGGAGAAGTCCGCGTGGGATGCGGAAGCCGAGCACGACCATCGATTTCGCGCCAGGGAAAATGTAGCGCGGATCGTTTTGCTTGGGCGCGCCTTCCCAGCGGCTCATGGGAGCGATGCCTACGCAATCCGCTCCCACACGCTTCGCGAGCTCCTTTATCTCGGCGCTCGTTACATCTTGAAATTTTTCGGTCATTTTAATTAACTCCTAACCCACCACTCTCCAACTCCTGACTCCTGACTCCTGACCCCTAACTACGCGACTCCTCCGCTCGATGAATTGTCCTGCACGAGTCCCGCGGCGGCCTTCGTGCCGTAGTTGGACTTGATATTGTAGTTCGTGTAGGCGTCGTGCGACTCTATGTTGCCCTCGTACTCCTTGAGGATTTCTGCCGGGATTTCATAGGGTTTCGAGTGGTCGATCTCCCACTGCTTCCAGCCTGGCTTGCGGAAGGGTTCTCGGAAGCCGTGCGTGAGCTTGCGTCGCTCCTCGAGGTGGACCATGCACGCTCGAATGCAGCCGCAGCTTCCCTCGTGCGCGAGGCCATAGCCGTATTTGCGCGGATAGTTGCCGTCAAACGGCGAAAGCTCGCGGTTGAGCCCGCCTTCGCGGAACGCCTTGGAGCAGGCCATCTCGTCGCGCTTCGCCCATTCGACATCGACGCCGCAGATGTTCTTCTTGACGGTCTCGGTAGGCGAGATGCACTTGCCGTGGCAGTTCTTGACGCACTCCATGCAGCGGTCGCAGATCTTTCCGGTGTAGATTGGGTCGGGATCGAGTTCGGCATCTGTAAGCATGATGGCGAAACGCTGCCGTGGGCCAAACTCCGGGGTGAGGAACGCGCGCGAGTAGCCAAACTCTCCGAGCCCCGCGAGAAACGCGGCCATTCGGAAATCGACGGCAACATCGGGCGCCGGGAGCCCAGGACGGACGGGGCGGCTCCAGCCCTTGCGGAAGTTCCCAGTGAGGGGATTGACGGCCTCGCCTCCGCCGACGTTCGCCATTGGCACTGCCTCGTAGCCGTGGTCTTCCATGTAGCGGTTCATCTCCCACAGTACCATCGGCCCGTATATGGAGTTGAGAGCGGCATAGCCCATCGTAGCGTAGTTGAGGTAGTGCGTGCCTTCCTCGACACCGCGGAGAGATCCGCGCGGAATGCGAAATCCGAAGACGATCATCGACTTCGCGTCAGGGAATATGTAGCGCGGATCGTGCTGTTTGTCGGTGACGCCTTCCCAGCGGGACATTGGCGCGATGCCAACGATGTCGGCGCCGCATTCGAGCGCCTTTGCCTTTACTTCTGCCGCCGAAAGTTCCTTTTCGTATGCCATAAGATGAAAAGTTAGTGAGTTGAGAGTGGTGGAGTGTTGGAGTTGAGTCGTTTGAGAATAGGGACGAGCAAAAGCCCGGAAACTGCGGCGACAGCCGCGAGAACCGCTGCCCGAAGCGCTTTGCCGTATATCAGGCACCCGACCGCGAACATGAGCGCGTAGATTGCCGCGCTCGCGATGGACATCGCCAGCATTCCCCAGGCGATGTCGTGCCCGCCGGCGTGGATTCTGTTTTGGAACTCAGCCCGCTTCGCGGCGTCTGTCTGCGGCGTTAGGAAAGTGACGGCTACCCAAGCCGTGGTCGTTATGGTCATGACGATCAGCAACCGATGCCACGCGGCGAGGGCGGGGCCTCCGAGATGCGGATAGACGAGTTGCAGAAAGATCGCCACAAGGAACGAGACTGCCATCGCCGTTATTTCGCTCCAGGCGTTTATGCGCATCCAGAACCATCTGAGAAGATAGATGAGACCTGTTCCGGCGCCTACTTGGAGAACGAGGTTGAACACTGCGCCCGCCGAGACGAGGAAGGGCGATATAACTGCAGTGGCAACCATAAGGATGACTGCGGTGACGCGCCCTACGACGATCAGCTCGCGCTCGCCTGCCTCGGGGCGCACGAATCGCTTCCAGAAATCGTTCGCAATGTAGTTGGAACCCATAGAAAGATGCGCGGCAACCGTTGAGAAGAGAGCTCCCATCATAGAAGCCGCTACGACGCCGAGCCAGCCGTTCGGCACAAACGTCAGCATCGCAGGATACGCGAGATCGCCTTTCACAAGCGCGGGGTTCACGTTCGGGAATGCCTTCTGCAGAGACGCGAGGTCTGGGAAGACTATAAGCGACGCGAAAGCCGTCAGATACCATGGCCATGGACGGATCGCATAGTTGACGACCTGATAGAGGATAGATCCTCCCACGCAGTGTCCCTCGCTCTTCGCGGAAAGCATGCGCTGGACGATGTATCCACCGCCGCCGGGTTCAGATCCCGGATACCACACGTTCCACCACTGTATCGCTATGGGAATTACGAACACAGCGACGAAGAGCTCCGAGTTAGAGGGGTCCGGGAAGAAGGATAGATGGCTTTGCACAGCGGGGTGCGACATCATTGCCGAAAATCCACCGACGGCGGGATGGTTGATCGCGTAGTGCATGCCAACGAACGCGCCAAGCATGATTACGACGAAGAGGAAGAAGTCGGTATAGATCGCGCCGCGGAAACCACCGAGCGCAGAATAGACGATTGAGGCGATAGCCGTGACGACAATTACCGTCCACTGCCCGACGCCGAACAGCGTCTGCCCGATCTTAATCGCGGCGAGCATGACGAGCCCTGTCGTTATGATGTTGAAGACCAATCCTAAGTATATCGAACGGAAGCCGCGCAGAAACGCGGCGGCCTTGCCGGAGTACCTAAGTTCGTAGAACTCGATGTCGCTTTTCGCACCGGAGCGCACCCATAGGCGTGAATAGACGAACACGGTGAGCATTCCAGTAAGGAGAAATGCCCACCATTTCCAGTTTTCGCCGAGAGATGAATTGCGGATGAACTCGGTGAACATGTTGGCGGAGTTGGTCGAGGTCGATGCCGCGCACATCGAAACGCCAATGAGCCACCACGGCATTGATCGTCCGGAGAGAAAGAAGTCCTTCGCGTCTTTCCCCGCGCGTCGCGAGCACACGGCCGCGATGCCGAAGAGCACCACGAAGAAGGCGGCTATTGCGAGATAGTCAAGCCAGTTCATTTTCCTTGATCATTTGACGATCACAAGCAGATATTCGGCGAACGCTGGCAGCGTACCGTCCGCAGGGAGCTGATGGACGGACGCATCGGCTTCAAAGGGCGCTTCGACCGTTGCGCTCCGACCGGACGGCAGTATGATCCGCGCGCTGCGGATAGGATGGGCGGGATCGTAATTGACGAGATGTACCGCAAGAGCACCAGACGCCATGCGGCGGTATTCTGCGAAGACGTGCGGCGGCAGTCCCTCGAAACGCACGGGCGGCGTCCAGTCGGTCGCCAGCAGATCGGCCATCAGCGCCTTGCCGCCGTCTCCCGGCGGAGGAACGACATAGCTCCAATCGAGTTTTGCGCCAGCGATGCGGTCGCCAGACGAGCGCAGAACGACGTTGGCGAGGCCCTTGAGACGCGGCAGGAATCCGTTCTCGCGCCGCTGGGCGTTCCATCCGTCGTAGCGTCCAGAGTCGCCGGTCACGACGAGTTTTCCGCCTTTCTTTGCCCAGGCGACAAGAGCGTCGATCTGCGCGTCTGAGAGTGAGACGAGTTCGGGAACCACGATGACCTCGGTTCCGTCGGGAACGGAGAAGGGGTCGTCAGGATACGAGACGAAATATCCGTACGGCACGCGGTTACGCAGGAAAATCTCCTCTGCCGCAACGACGCCCTGGTGAGTGGGTTCGGAAAAGAGAATCTCGCGTTCGGGGTAGAATATGCGCACTGGATGGAGCGTAGGGGCTGCGAGCGCATCGCGGTGAGACGTGACGAAGGCGTTGAAGCGGGCGTGTTGTTTCTTGCGACGTTCAAAGACCTCTCTGTTCAAGAATCCTGGTTCAGGAGAGGGCGCCATGACCGTGCGGTCGATCGGAATGCCACCATAGACGATGTCCTCGATGAGCGGCATAAGAAACTTCGCTTCGCGTTCCGGGACGACGTTAGAATCGGTGTCACACAGGGCTACGATGCGCTGATTCCTGTCCTGGGCGAACTTGAGGTCGCGCACGCGGTTGGCGATGGAGCCGTCCGCGCGGAGCGACGGGAAGTTCTCGTTCTGCATGATTATAAAGTCGAACGCTTTGCAGAGTTCGGACATGTTCTGCGAGCGCGCGGTGAAACGGGCGCGGCTCCTGTAAGGCGACGGATTGCCAGAGACGATAGCATCGGGCTTCACGCTCTTGATATGTGCGCGGAAGCGCTGTAGGACGCCATTCATGCGTCCGCACCGCCAGAGAGCCCACGCCTGAAGCACGGGGTCCTTTATGTCCGCATGGTGGAGACGCGACATTTCGAGCCGCGGCAGCAGCATTCCCGATAGGTCGTCGAATCCAAAGCGCTCCTCGGGATTTTCGATCTTCGCGAGGTAGGCGCGGAAATCATTTAGGCACCTCTCGCAGTAGCACGGGTAGTCGAAAACGTTGTCGAACATTATGCCGTCGAAGCCGCCGTCTGTGAGCGCAATCGTGCACATCCGCTTGATGTATTCCTCCCACTCGCGGCACGAGAGGCAGGGCATCCAGCGGAAATACTGTCCGTTGTAGCCGCCAAAGAGGTTCTTGCGTCCGAGGTAGTCGATCGCGGCCCAGTTTTCGATGTCTGGAATCTCGCGGCGCATGATTTCGGGATAGAGCGTGCCGAACTGCACGTAGGCGAGCGTCTTTATGCCGTGGGCGTGGCAGTTCTTTACGAACTTCTGGACATTTGGGAAGTCTTTCTTTTCGACTTCCCAGCCCATTCCCTTGTAGAAGCGGGAATGGATGAAGTTTAACCCCAGTTCCTCCATCTTGGCCGGAGCGTTTTCGTCGAACCAGTCGAGCCAGTCTCGCACCCACTGCGCGTTGCCGTCGATGCTGCCTGTGCAGCGGGCTCCGACGCGCCGGTACATCGTGTACGGCTCATGGGCGCCGAACGTCCAGCGAGTGGTTATTGGATCTATCTCCGGACTTTGCGAAACGAGCGCTGACGCGAAAAGCAAAGCAATCATGATACATCCTCCAATGTAGACAATATGGACAGTATAGCACATTTTCCTCAGAACAGGCAACCGCATTGACTTTGAACACGCGATATGCTAACTTATTTCAAATACTTGAAAGGAATACAACCGGTGAAACATCCATGCTGCGTTTTCGGACTGATGTTGTCGGCCTTGCTCCAGATATCCTCGACCTTAGCGCTGGAGCTTGTATCGCCGAAGGAAGGGGAGGAATTCTGCGCCTTGAAGCCGGAGCATCTCGCGTTTCTTGAACTCGATGCCGAAGGCCGCCGCTCGAAGCTCAAAGACTGGACGTGGCGCGAGCGCATCCAAAAGAAAGACATCGCCAGCACGCCTCTTCCTCTAAAACTCGCATGGCGCGGCGGGAATGGCCCCTACGAGGTAAAGGTAACGCTGGACGGCAAAACCGTGTTCGCAACAAATCTGACGGCTACGACCGTCAATGTGTGGAACCTCGAGATCGCGCGCGAATACGCATGGACCGTATGCGCCGGCGGAGAGTGCGCGCGCGGGCACTTCAGAACGCGCGACATGGCGCCGCGCCTCATGTACGTGCCGAACGTCCCCAACATCCGCGACCTCGGAGGGCGCATCGGCCTCGGCGGACGACGCGTCAGGCAGGGACTCGCGTACCGCTCGGCGGGACTGAACGGCAACGCGTCCACCAGCCGCGACAAACCCGAAAGCGAGTGGCGCCCCGGCAGAAGCCGGATGACGCCCGAGGGCCTGCACATCGCCAACGACATCCTCGGCTGGAAAAGCGACATAGATCTCCGCCGGGACTTCGAGTGCTGGGGCATGACATGCTCGCCGGCGGGCGCGGGCGTGAAGTGGTGGCACTACCCGTCCAGGGCATATGCGGCCATGGCAACGCCTGAGGGCAGGGAGGCGTTCGCCAATGTCTTCAAAGTCTTCCTCGACGAAAAGAACTACCCGGTCGTTTTCCACTGCATCGGCGGCGCAGACCGCACCGGCGCGGTGGCGTTCATATTAAACGCGCTTCTCGGCGTATGCGACGACGAACTCGACAAGGACTGGGAATTCACGGTGTTCGCCAACAAAGACAAAAACTTCGGACACGAGAAGTGCTTCGACAAGCTGCGCAGGATGTTCGATGGCTATCCGGGCGCGACGACACGCGAGAAGGCGGAAGCATACGTGAAGGAGCTCGGCTTCACCGACGCCGACATCGCCCGGTTCCGCGGCATCATGCTCGGGAAATAGGCGGCGTTCATTGCTGAAACACGCGACAAAGATGGATACCATACTCTTCTTCATTTCTTCAACACGTCACACCTGCGGCAACCGGCTCGAGGGGATATACCGCTACGCGCGCGAGCGCGACTGGCACGTGCAGGTGGTCGAACGCGCGTTCCACAAAGTGAACGTCAGCCGCCAGCTGGACTTCTGGAAGCCGGTCGGCGTCATCGCGGAATGCGGAAGCGGTGCGAGCGAACTGAATGCAAAGGCGTTCGGCGACATTCCCACCGTCTATTTCGACGCCGACCGCGCTATCCACGGGGCGGGCTGCTACGTGGCGCTCGATTCTGCGAAGGTGGGGGAAATCGCCGCCGGACATCTGCTCGCGCTCGACCTGCCGCACTACGCGTTCGCCGCTTTCCGGCTGCCGATGTTCTGGGCGCGCGAGCGGTGCGAGGCGTTCGTCAAGGCCGTGCAGCGCTCGCGCAGATGCGGTGTCTCCGTGTTCGACCCTGGGTGCGAACAGGCGCCGGACGTCCGTCAGAATGCGCTGGAGGAATGGGTGCGGAGCCTGCCGCGCCCGTGCGGCGTGTTCGCCGCGAACGACTACGTGGGCGAGGAAATCGTCAACATCTGCGCGCGGACCGGGATCTCGGTGCCCGGCGACATTGCCGTCCTCGGGGTTGACGACGACGAGCAGATATGCGAGAACACCATGCCGACTTTGTCGTCCATATTGCCGGACTTCGCGCATGGCGGCTATCTGGCGGCCGAAATGCTCGGACGCCTGATCGACGGAGACGGGCCACGCAGGGCGTTTCTGCGCTACGAACCGGGAACGATCGTCGTGCGGCAGTCCACGCGCCGCTTCGCATTCAGCCGCGAACGGATCGCCGAAGCGGTCGAGATGATACGCCGGCGGGCCTGCGAAGGGATTTCCGTAGAAGACGTCGCGTCGTACATCGGCATCCCGCGCCGCACGGCGGAAATGCACTTCCGCGCGGCAACAGGGCGGAGCATCCACGAGGAAATCGACGAAGTGCGATTTACAAAAGTTCTCGCGCTCCTTAAGAATCCGCGCCAGGCGCTCGACGCAATCCCGGATCTTTGCGGATTCTCGACTTGCGGTGCGCTCCGCAAGGCGTTTAAGCTCCGCACTGGTCTTTCCATGCGGGAATGGCGCGTAAGGAATGTTCCGGCGCTTGCGCAAAAGTAGCGTTTTTCTTTTTCGATTTTAGCCCCCGCGTCGTTTTCAATTATGATAGAATATAGCCAGATATGAAAACTACTGTCGGCGATAAAGTCGGCAAAGGAAAGGAGAAGAAATGCTATGAGACAAATTACGCTCAAGAAACCGGTGGCTTCCGTATCTTCTCTCGGAGGTAGCGCCCGTGTGGTTTTTGCGGCGACATTTGCCTGCTTCATGTCCGCAGCTTCCCTGTCGGCGCAGGGGTCAACAAACGTCTTCAACGACGCCGTGTTCTGGTTCCGCGGCGGCAAGGACCTCAATGGCGACGGCTACATGCAGCAAGGCGAGTTCTTCGACGACCTCCATGCAAACGATGCCAATCACAACAACCACAAGATGGGTGTACTACCATACACCAGCTCGGCACTCGCTGCCGGATTCAAAGCCAATGCCGTATTCCGTAATGAGACTGTTGTTTTCCCGGCGTTGGGATCGCAGATTGCGAAAAGCATTCCAGTCTTGCATTTTTCTGACACTGTAATCCCGTACAGTGGAAAGAACTATCATTGGCCACAATTTGTAAAGCCTCACAGCGTTTTTTCCAGCAACAACATATCCAATGAATATACCATTGTCGGCAGAATAAAACTGGACGATGATAACTATGCCCGTACGCAGTGTGTTTTTAAAGTTGGCTACGATGCATCTACAAGTCAGGGCATGTGGCTTGGATTTTCGGAACTCGATAAAACAGCAAAGACAAAGTACATAACTGGACGATGCACGCCCGGCAGCGGCAGCAATGATGCCCAATTCGATTTCACCGACATTCGGATTCCTACTAACACATGGTTCGACATTGCGGTTGTGGTCGGCAATGGCAAGTTGCGAGTGGGAATATCCGTCCCCAAGACCTACGGAGACAACCCCACTATCATTTTTGCCGCAACAAACATGTGGACGGGGAACTGTCAGTTGCTCGGAGCGGAAAGTTGCTATAGACTGTTTAGTTTGACAGGTCAGGAATCTCAGCAATCTTCTGTCGCGTCAATTGATATGACCTTTTTCATCGGCAGCGTCCAGCAGATGGCGATATGGGGTCGGGCGTTGAGCGATCAAGAAGTGATGGCGGCGTTCGGCATGCCTCGTCCAGCGATTTTCAGGACTGGTTTAGACAACGGAAGTTCGAACGAATTCAGCGGTACGAGATCGGGTTCGACGCAGATGATCGACGGGCTTGGCTCTTGGCAGAACGTTGCCAACACGATGCGGGCCGGCGACACTTGGACGGTCAACTTTACCGCCTTGCGCGACGAAGCCGGGCTTGCGCAGATATTCTCCATCAAATCGCTTGGTGGTTCGAATGCCGCTCAAATCGAGCCCATGCTGTCCAACGCTTCTCACAACATTTCTCTCGGAGTACGACGTGTCGCGGCAAATGGTCGCACGTTTTGGCCGGTGCCAGCAGACATTATCACCGAGGGCGCGAATGCGCTCATCATCAAGCGCATGGATGGCGAAGCGGGCGATTTTCTTGTGGATGCTATGGAACTTGGCGGGTCTCTCGGCGTAGGAATTGAGACAGGAAGCATCACGGATGACCAACGAGTCTCCCCGGAACGTATGAAAACGGGCGTTCCGTCTGCAGCAGATCCGAACACGCAGCATTGGCCCCAGGGACTTTTACCCAGTAGTGGCATTACAAATCTTCATTTCCGCGTTTGGATGGATCCGGATGTGGTGGACAAGGTAACCTCTCGATTCTGGACGCATACGAGACGTAAAGAAGCCACACAGGGCACAGAGACTTTCACTCTTTTTGTGAACGGGGAGCCGAAAACTAACTCGCTTTCAAGCGCAAGTTGGGAGGAGACTGAGTTGACATTCCAGCCTGGAGGCCTGAATGGTGGGTGGAACGATTTTGAGTTCATATCCCCCAGTTACCCCACTTGCTACTGGGAATTTGGCTACTACCGTTTTGAGACGGTTCTGCCCAAGGGCTTCAGCATACCGCCGCCTGGAATGACGATCGTTATCAAGTAACGCATCATGACCCGTCTTATAGCCGCAGTTTTCGCGCTGGCCGCGTCCTGCGGCACTGTCACCGCGGGGATTTCCTCGAAGGCCGAGGCGTTGCGCGTCGAGGCGGAGACGGGGAATCCGCTGCATATCGTTCGGGAAGGGCAGAGCGAAAGCCCTGTGCTCGCAATACACAACGCTGCACAGGAAAGAATCGCCGCGCATGGAACGCTGAGGGTGGAAGGGTTCGGCGGCGACGTATTCAATCTACCGGTGGACGTCGCAATCAACGCCGGCGAGACTGTCAATATCCCTGTGCAAGCAGCCACCGCCAAAGGCGTGTGGAAAATACGCGGCGAACTTGCCGCGGACGACGGAAGCGTCGCGTCCGTCGATACGCGCTTCGCCGTCATGGACTTTCACGCTGTCACGCCGAAACAGCCGCGCGGGACTTTCCGCCTCGGCGTTCACTGGCACTTTCCGCGGTTCACTGACGGCGACCGCAACCTCGCCGCGTCTGCCATGGTCGCCTGCGGCGCGAAACTCACGCGCGCGGACTTCGCGAACATGGCGAGCATCCAGCCCACTGGCCCTAATAGCTGGGAGTTCGCTCGCACGGACGAGCTTTTAAATGAGCTCGAGAATAACGGTATCGCACTTGACGCGATAATCTTCAAGGTGCCGCGATGGGCGGCGACACTGCCGCCAGACACGAACTCCGTCTGGAGCGCCCGCGCCGTGCGGCCTCCTGTCGCCGGGACCTTCGGCGCGTTCTGCGAACGTCTCGCCGCGCGGTACGGCGAACGCATCGACTACTACGAAATCGGCAACGAGTGGGACCTCCGTTTTGCAGGCACTTACGACGAGGCCGTGGCTGTGCAACGTGAGGCATACGTCGGGCTAAAGAAGGGTTGTCACGACGTGTGTGTAATACCAAACGGCTGGGCGGCGGCAGGAGACATCCCGCGCGCGGACGGAAAAGGCCGCACGATGATACACGAGTATTTCCTGAAAAACGCAAGGGACTATTTTGATGTCGATACGATCCACTGCCATGGCTCGTTCGCGAAGTACATGAACTCGATTTCACGGAAATTTTTCCCTCTCCGCGAACGCACCGGTGTGGCCGACAAGCCCTGGTTCTCGAACGAGTCCGCCCTTACGAGTGCGAAGGGCGAACGCGACGCCGCCATAGCCGTGTGGAAGAAGATTCTCTGGGCTTGGGCGCACGGAAGCGTCGACTACATCTGGTACAATTTGCGCGCGACAGGGTGGGATCCTAGAAACGCGGAGCATGGCTACGGCCTTCTCACGGCGGACTTCTTCCCGCGCGATTCATACGTCGCCTTCGCCGCGCTGTCTTCGACTTTCGGAGGAGGCGAATTCCGCCGCGCGATTCTCGATACCGATTCCCGCTTCGTGTACGAATTCAGGAAAGGCGAAAATCTTGTTCTTGCGGCATGGGGCGAATCGGCGCAAGACCGCGCCGCAATCCCGGTGGAAACCGACGCAAAACGCGCCTGGTGCGTCGATCTCATGGGCAACAAAACGGAAGTGCCTCTAAAAGACGGGCGGACTATGCTAGCGATCGCGTTCGAACCTTCGGCGCTTGTGCTTGAAGGCGCCGCGTTCGCGTCCGTCGACATTGGGGGGCTTTGTGCAGAAGGCTCGAACGCCGAAGAGTGCGCTATCGTAATCCCGCCTGATGACCCGGGACGCGCCCCGGACTTCGTTCTCGAAAAGCCGCGACAGGTATATGACTTCTTCGAAGGGAATCCTGCGGAGAGGAATCGGCTTTGGAAAGGTCCGAAGGACTGTTCGGCGAAAGTCTGGCTGTCCAGGGACGGTCGCGGACTGCGCATCCGCGTCGATGTGGAGGACGACGAACATCGCGATCCGCCGCCCGGAGCGGCACGGAACGAAGGCGACAGCGTCGAGGTGGCCATTGCGGACAGAAACGGCGACGGGCTGCGTCAGTTCAGCTTTGCGCATACGGAACGCACCGGTACGCTCACGCGCTATGACGCAATTGTTCCGTATGACGCCGCATCCGGGTTCACCGCGAAAACGCTTGAAGACGGAATCCTCTTCAACATGATAGTCAACGACAGCGACAGCGACAGACGCGAGGCCGCGATCGGCATTGCGGCGGATGCCTTTCTCACAGGAAGCTCCGCGACGGTTCCGCTGATACGCTTTGCAAAGACCGCCGCCCGTCTCGAGATAGACTTCGATTCCGAACGCGGGGCGATAAAGCCGCTCCACGGGGTGAACAACGCGCCCGTCCGAGTGAACGGAAAGCAGGGCCAGGATGAATTCAAATCCGCCGGCATACCGTTCGTGCGCACTCACGACACCGCATACTCCTTCGGCGGCACGCACTACGTCGACATCCCGAACGTGTTTCCCGACTTCGACGCAGACGAGACGGATCCCGCGAACTACGACTTCGCCTACACCGACGCGTACCTGAAACCGATCGTCGCGGCAGGCTGCAAGCTCTTCTATCGCCTCGGCGTCACGATCGAGAACAACTGGAGGGTCAAGGCATACAACATCTATCCGCCGAAGGACTACGCCAAGTGGGCGCGTATATGCGAACACGTCGTGCGCCACTACAACGAAGGCTGGGCGGACGGATTCCGCTGGAACATCGAATACTGGGAGATATGGAACGAGCCGGAGAATCCGGCGATGTGGCAGGGGACGAAGGAGCAGTTCTTCGAACTCTACCGCGTGGCGGCGAACCACCTCAAGGCGACGTTCCCGCAGATAAAGGTCGGCGGCTACGCGGGGTGCGGATTCTACACGGTCGACGACGCCAAGAGGCGCGAGGAGAGCGCGTTCTACAGGAGCTTCGTCACATGGTTCGAGGATTTCTGCCGCTACGTGAACGCTCCCGATACAAAAGCGCCGCTCGATTTCTTCTCGTGGCACCTCTACGTTTCGCAGGACTGGCCGGTGGATCGGATCGCGACGCATGCGGACTACGTGCGCAAAACGCTCGACGCGGCGGGGCTCGAGAAAACCGAAAGCATCTTCAACGAATGGAACGTGTTCCGAGGCGACAGGAAGGATCAGCTCGAGAAGTTCGAGAATTGCAAGACGCATGTGGGCGCGGCGAACACGGCGGCGGCTTTCTGCGTGATGCAGAACACGTCTATTGACAAGGCAATGTACTACGACGCCTGCCCGACGCGCGTCTATTGCGGACTCTTCACGTTCCCGGGGCATCGCACCACTCCGTGCTACGAGGCGTTCCGCGCATGGAACGAACTCGCCAAGCTCGGCACGGCGGTCGAAACAAAGTGCGACGCCGACGGACTCTATGCCGCAGCCGCGAAGAAGGACGGATGCCGCGCGTTCATCGTGTCCAACGTCGGAAACGAGGAAATGTCGATAACGCCCAATGTTGGCGGAGGCATGTTCAGGATATACCGCGTCGATGCCGAACATGCGAAGCTTTCGGACTGCGGCGAATGGCGTACTGGAGTACTTGGCATTCCAGCAAACGGATTCGTGCTTGCCCTCTCTGGATTCTCGCTTGGAGATGCACCGGCAGTAGACCGTGCACCGTCTTTGCCGGCGAATGGACTTGACGGTGCGCCGCGATCACGCGTCACGGGGCGATAGCTGCGTGCCGTAAGGTCGCAAGGGTACGCGTGCGCCCGTGCCATATTTTGGTATAATACACGCATAAGGAAAAGTTCAAATGCAGACAGTAACAGATGTATTTCACGCTGCGGCAGAAAAGTCCAGCTTCATACGCAAGATGTTCGAGAAGGGCATCGAACTGAAACAGCAGTTCGGAGAGGACGCTGTATGCGATTTCTCGCTCGGCAACCCGGACGTGCCGCCGCCCGAGGCCGCACGCGCAGTCCTGCACAAGTTGGCAGATGACGCGATACAGCCGCTTGGACTCGGTTACTGCCCGAACGCTGGCATTCCTGCAGTGCGTGACGCAATCGCGAAACATCTATCGAAGCAGCAAGGGATCGAGTTGAAGGGCGCCGACGTGATGATGACTGTCGGCGCGGCAAGTGCGCTTGTGTGCTTCTTCAGGGCGACAATCGACGAAGGCGACGAGGTAGTTGTCCCGAACCCGTATTTCGTGGAATACGGCAACTACTGCGGACACTTTGGCGGCGTCCTCAAGCCAGTTCCGACGCATGAGGATTTCTCGCTTGACGTTCCCGCGATTGCGGCGGCCGTGATGCCGAAGACGCGCGCCATCCTCGTCAACTCGCCAAACAACCCGACTGGCGCAATCTATTCGAAAGACGAACTCATTGCGCTCGTCGATGTAGTGGAGCGCGTCAACGCCGAACGTGCCGAGAAGGGCGAGCGGCCTCTCTTCCTTCTTTCCGACGAGCCCTACCGCGCGTTCGCCTATGACGGTGCGGAAGTTCCCGCGATATTGCCGCTGTCGAAGTTCGCTCTTGTCCTTGGAAGCTTCTCGAAGACGCTATCGATGGCTGGCGAACGAATCGGATACATCGCCGTCAATCCTGCGCTCTCCGCAGAGGACAATGGCGCGATGATGACGACACTCACGCTTGTAAATCGCACGCTCGGCTACGTCAACGCGCCTGTCATCGGCCAGCGCCTTGCCGCGGCGATATGCGACACGACCGTCGATCTCGATATCTACAAGCGCCGCCACGACCTGATGGCGAAGGTACTTAAGGACGCAGGAATCGAGTTCACGATGCCTCGCGGCGCATTCTACTTCTTCCCGAAGGCCCCCGGAGGCGACGATTCGAAGTTCGTCGACGCGCTTCTCGAGGAAAAGATACTCGCCGTTCCCGGCTCCGGCTTTGGCCGTGCCGGCTACATCCGTCTTAGCTGCGCGGTCGAGGAAAAGATCATCGCCCGCTCGGCAGATGGCTTCAAACGCGCAAAGGAAAGGTGCCTTAAATGATTCTTCCTGTTCTCGCCTCCATCGTCATCGCGACAAACTCCGTTACGTTCACTGCCGTCTCGACCGACTGTGGCCTCGACGCGCAGATCGAGTTCCTTTTTGCCGGCCCTGACTCTGACCACGACTACGAGTCGATGTTCCTCACTGAAGACAGCGTGAAGGACATATCCGCCGCATTTGAGAAAGCCGGAATGCCGCTTGGCAAGCCGGCATCGGCAAAGGCCTGCAAATTCTGGCCGATAGGCACGAAGATAAAGATGGAACCCGATTTGTGGTCGCTTGTCCGTGATATGCGCGACGAGCGAAAGCAACCGATCGTGTGGACGGGCGGCACGAGGGAACCAGACGGCGCGCCAGTAGCCGCGACAAATATGCCGCTCGCCGTTTTCGCGCTCTACAACCTGCCGCAGTCGCTCATGCAGTTCGACGACGCCCTCGACCAGAGCGCAACATACGGGCGGTTTCAGCCGGCGGTCAAGATTCCGAAGGGTGAGAAGCGCACGTTCAAGTTCACGTGGACAGGCGAGACGAACGGCGGAAAGCACGAGATGACGCCTGACTTTCCGCCGGAGATGTCGGTCGGCGACGCAATCAAGCTTGCCAGTGTCCTTATGCAGCTCGACTCGCCCGAGACAAAGGTAAACGGCTTCAAGGAAGGGCAGTTCTTCTACCGCGCATTCCTGCCTCGCGAAAGCTGGCGCGACCGCAAGGAGCGTCTCTCGCAGCCCTTTGAAGTGCGCTTTGTTGACGGCAAGCCCGCGCTCACTGTCATAAAGGAAGACTGGAGCGATCCAAACGCGACAGATCCCAAGCTCGTCGAGATCAACCCGTCCTTCGAGTCGATTGCAAATGACGACAGGACCGACACGTGTTTCATCTACGCGCCAAAGGCGATGAAGCTTGCCGATGTCTATGCCGTCTGCAAGCTTATTCCAAAGACCGTAGTGAACTGGTACGTGTTCGGCGAATGAGAATGGAAGGGCGCGAGACAGAACCGCTCGCTGCAAGGATGCGGCCAACGACGCTTGAAGAAGTCGTTGGGCAGGATCACATACTTGGCGAAGGCAAGCTCCTTCGCCGCGTGATAGAGGCCGACCGTCTCACGAACATAATCCTCTATGGGCCGCCTGGATGCGGCAAGACAACGCTTGCAGAAGTAGTCGCCAAGACTACAAAGCGCAATTTCGTGCGGCTCTCCGGCGTTCTCTCTGGCGTTGCCGACATCCGCAAGATATGCGAAAGGGCACGTGACGAGCTCGGCGGAAGGGGAACGATACTCTTTATTGATGAGATACACAGATTCAACAAGTCGCAGCAAGATGTTCTCCTGCCGTATGTAGAGGATGGAACGGTTGTATTGATTGGCGCTACGACGCACAATCCGAATTTTTTCATCAACACGCCTCTAACCTCGCGCTCGCTCGTCTTCGAGCTTCACGCGCTTGAACCCGCAGCAATTGCACGGCTCCTTGAAAGGGCGCTCGCCGACAAAGAGAATGGGTATGGCGCGACGCCTTCCAAGCTCGATGACGACGCACGCGACTTTCTTGCCGAGATATGTGACGGCGATGCAAGGCACGCGCTTACGGCGCTCGAAATCGCGATGCGCTCTACGCCGAAGGGCGATGCGGGTGTCGTCCACTTGACTCTTGAAGTCATCCAGGAATGCGTCCAGCGGCGCCAAGTCCGCTACGACAAAAAGGAAGACGGACACTATGACACCATCTCCGCGTTTATCAAGTCGATTCGCGGGAGCGACCCGGATGCCGCCGTATACTGGCTTGGCAAGATGCTGACCGCTGGCGAGGATCCGCGCTTCATCGCTAGGCGGCTCGTCATCTCCGCAAGCGAGGACATCGGCAACGCGGATCCGCGCGGCATATCTGTCGCGGTCGCTGCGATGCAGGCGTGCGAGTTCGTCGGCATGCCCGAGTGTGCAATAAATCTTTCACAAGCCACGACTTACCTTGCGACGGCGCCAAAGTCTAACGCGAGCTGCATGGCGATATCCGAGGCGATGGCCGATGTCGAAGCGGGCGCGGTACAGCCAGTTCCAGAGCATCTCAAGAACAAGCACGTCAAAGCCATTGGAAGCGGCGAGGTGACGGAATACAAGTATCCGCACAACTTTGCCAACCATTACGTTAAGCAGGCGTATCTGACGGTGCCCAAGAAGTATTATAGGCCAACCGAGGAAGGGTATGAGGCGACAATTTCCAAACGTTTGGCATCGCTTGGGCGTAGTTGACATAACACGCATTATCCGACATAAGATAAGTATAAAACACGGAAGCGTTTAAAAATGGTATAATCTGCTCATGAACGAAAATCGCAACGATAATACTAACGCTGTCAGCATCTATGGTCAGGAAGGTCTTGACGACTTCCCGGTGCTCAAGGCTTTTCAGCAGTACATTGACGCCGAGCAGAGCAAGGCGCGCAAGCGCATGATCATGCTCTGCCTGTTCTTTGGATTCCTTATGACCATCGTCATAGTCGTCTTCATGATCATGCTTAGAGAGGCCGACGCGAGAAATCAGCTGCTGCTCCGCGACGCAACTGCGCAGAACCAGGCGCTGAACGACAAGCTCGTCGAGTTTGCCATGAAGGAGCGTGAACGCCAGCCGGTAGTCGTCCAGCCCCAGGCTCCGGCGCACAACCCAGCAAACGACGCCGCGATCAAGGCGATGACGGACACGCTCGCCGCCCTTCAGAAGCAAATGGCCGACCAGCAGACGAAGATGATGGAGCAGCAGGCGAAGTTCGAGGAGAGCCGCGCCAAGATGGCCGAGGAGCAGATAAAAGCCGCTGCCGCGGCCGCGGCAAAGGCCCAGGAAGCCGCCGCCGCCCAGAAGGCCGCGGGGCCGTCAAGGGAACAGCTCGCAATCCAGAAGCAGATAGACGAGGACACGGCCAAGCTCGTGAAAGCCAGAGCCCTTCTCAAAGCCGAAAAGGAAAAGATCGAAGCAGAGAAGGAAAAGCTGCGCCGCGAGGAAGTCGAGCGCCAGCGTCGCCGACTCTATCCCGAATACTACGAGAAGAAGGCCGCCGAGGAGAAAAGCGCGGCAGACAAGAAGCAAGAGCCGAAGAATAAGCCCGTAAGCTACTTCGACGCCTACGATGACGACCTTGACGACGACGAACTCGACGAAATCACCGCTCCGGCCGACACGCCAAAACCCAAGAACAAACCGGCCGTCAAGCCGGCGACTGCGCCAAAGCCACCTGTAGCTGTGCCGAAGAAACCTGCGCCCCCTTCTCAAGCATCTGCAAAACCGCAGCCAAAACCTGCGGCACCAAAGCCGACGGCCCCAGTGGAGGCAAACTCAGCTGTAGGCGACCGTTACGTCGTTCCAGTCGAGATCAACGGCGCCAATTCCGACTGGCTTATTCCAACGACTTGATATTTTGTGTCGCGCCCGCTTCGGGCTGTGTTTCGGCTTAAGGCTGAAAATCGCCGCGCCGCCCGATGGCTCGCGGGGCTCTCGTTCGGCTCCAGGCTCGCGACGGCTCTCGCACATCAGACAATGAGCCGAGTTTAGCCTGCCGTGCCTCGGCGTCTATCACTGGTTGCGTACGCAAGTCTCTCTTACGCCTGCGGCCTTCCACCTACCTCACCCGCGACCATCGGCTCGTCGCGGCGATAGCCTCGCGACAGAAAAAGCATGCCGCCGAAACATAACCTCCGCGTCCGCGACCATCGGCTCGTCGGCCTCTGACGCTCCACCGCCCTTCACCGCACGAACTGCGTCATACAAGGCTCGTAGGCGTAGTTTCTTGCTCATTTGGGCAAGTGACCTTTGCCATCGCAAGCTTCGCACGGTTTGCGACCCACGATTATCAAGCCCTTCCCGTTGCACTTCGTGCACTTCACCTCCTTTGCGGGAAGTGCATTGCCCGACAAATCCTTAATCTTTGATTGTCGCACAACACTTCCGACGCCATTGCACCGGGTGCAAGTCATCTCTTCGGGCACCGTCTTCTTTCCTTTGCACACCCCGCACACGACAAAGCCTTCGGCGACTTCGGCGGTTGCCTTATCGGAATTGCTCGCCCCATTTTGAACAGCTAGACGATTTACGGCCCCCTTCTTTTGTTCACCGTTGAAAGACTTCCAGAATGAGGGCTGGAGCGGCACGCGCCCTGTAATTGGCTCGCCGGCGACAACCTTCGTCTATCTTGAATTGCCACAGATAATTCTGAAAGTCTTTCCCAAGAGGAATGCCCGTATCCTCCCGGGGAATGCACGACAGACAATATTCATCTTCCTCGTCAGCGAATAAGACAATGAAAAATTGCCATTGCGCGCAAGCATTACATTCCCGATCAACTCCTCATGTAGTCGACGAATCGTCTCTTCAGAAAGATGAATTAAGGACAGTTAGAGTCGATTAGGGGCTGATAGCGTTATGGCGCGGACGCGGTGGGGGTGTTTCGGCGGCATGCGAAGCGACGGTGAAAAAGACGGAAGCGACCCGATTTCGACGCGTCGCCATTTTGCCGAGAGGCTTGACGGCACTGGCAAAATGTAAACGACCGCGAAATCGATGTCGCCACCGGCTTTTTTGCCGGAGCTTTGCCGCGTATTCGCGGCAAAGCTAGCGAGCCCTAAGCCGAAACTCGCCCCGCCGCAGACGCGCTACCGATTGGTCGCGTAGAGCGGGCCGAAGTTCGCGCAGGCGCGGTAGTCTGCGCCGGTCGGATCGTCCGAAGCGCCGAAGAGACCCCAGCAATGCGGCTGGAAGACCTTCTCTTCCGGAACGTTGTGCATGGCGACCGGAATGCGGAGCATCGAGGCGAGCGTGATGAGATCGGCGCCAATGTGGCCGTATGCGATCGCGCCATGATTCGCAGCCCATGCGTTCATCACCGAGTAGACGTCTTTGAAGAAGCCCTTCCCAGTGAGCCGAGGCGTAAACCAAGTACAAGGCCATTCGGGGTTCGTGCGCTCCATCAGCGTCTTCTGCTGCTTCGGATCGAGAGTGACGGAATAGCCCTCGGCGATTTGAAGAACAGGTCCCTGGCCCTTCACGATCGAGATGCGGATCATCGTAAGTGGCATCCCCTTCGGCGTGAGGAACGACGACGAGAAGCCGCCGCCGCGGAAGTATTCGACTCCGGCCGGAACCCACTTCGTCGCCTTCAAGGTGGCGTCAATGTCCTTCTGAGTGACTTCCCACCAGTTCTTGAAGACCGACTTCCCCTTCTCCTTCATCTCTCCCGCCGCGTCGAGGCAGCAAGAGCCGGAGTTGAGAAGATGGATGATGCCCGCCTTGGCGTCCTTAGGAAGTCCCTTCCCTGTCGCGCGTTTCACGGCCGCGTCGCTCCAGTACGTGCGAACGTCGGCGAACATCGACGCCTTATTGGTGAGGAGCCACATGAGAAGCATGCAGATGCCGTTGAGCGAATCGTTCTCCGTCGCGAGAATCTGCGGCATCTTCTTGCCGTTCCAGTCGAACGACGTGTTGCACATAACCTCGGCGACGTCGCCGTTCGGCCAGTGGTCGGTCCACTGGCGCTGGCCCTGGAAGCCGCCAGCGATTGCGTTGCGCCCAACGGCCTCTTCGCCAAAGCCCATTTCCTTGAGCTTGGGATTGCCGGCCATCATGTCGCGGACGATGATCGCCATCTTCGCAATGAACTCCCAGTCCTTGTCCTTCTCGGCGCGCGACTTCTGGATCTTGGGCGGATTGTAGTCCTTCCCTTCCTTGAGGTTCTTCTTCATCCACGCAAGGGCCTTCTTGTACTCTTCCTTGTCGTAGATACCCTCCTCGATGCGGCGAAGAATCTCGCACTCGTCCATGTTTTCAGGCGCAAGACCGAGATAGTCCTGCATGAAGTTGACGTCGACGAACGAACCCGCGATGCCCATCGCGGAAGTTCCGATCGAGAGATAGCTCTTCCCCTTCATCATTGCGACAGCGAGACCCGCCTTTGCGAACCTGAGAATCTTCTCTGCGACGTCTGCGGGAATCTTTGTCGTCTCGTCGCGGTTCTGCACTTCGCGCCCGTAGATGCCGTATGCGGGCATTCCGCGTTGCGCGTAGCCCGCGAGCATACAGGCGAGATATACGGCGCCGGGGCGTTCTGTGCCGTTGAAGCCCCAGACGGCCTTCGGGATCGTCGGGTCGATGTCCATTGTCTCGGTGCCGTAGCACCAGCAAGGCGTGACGGAAAGCGAGACGCCGACGTTGTTCGCGGCGAACTTGTTAGCGCACTGGGCCGCCTCGAACCGGCCGCCAATCGTCGTGTCGGCAATGACGCATTCGACAGGCGTGCCGTCGGGATACTTGAGGTTGTCGGAGATCAACTTTGCGGCGGCTTTCGCCATCGCCATCGTCTGGTCTTCAAGCGACTCCCTGACGCCGCGCCGACGTCCGTCGATGATCGGGCGAATGCCCACCTTGGGGAACGGATTGTTTGTGAATACTGTCTGGTTCATATCGGTTTGCCTTTAGTGTTTGGTGGTTGTGTATTGAAAATCAGTGAATGGTTGCGTCGCCTTGCTTGCCGGCCGTCATCCACTTCGCCGTGTCGGTCTCGCCAGACTCGGTCGTAGCGGACTGGATGAGATGGATGAGCTCGGGGTCGGTGTAGTAGTGGCGCGCATAGATGAAGTAGTCCTTCGGCAGAGGTCCGGCGAAGTCCGCCACGGTCGGGCGCGCGAGCTTGATTTCCTCCACCGGCACACTCTCGGGGAGAATGCGGATGCGCTTGGCTCCGATTACCTTGCCCGACGCAAGAGGAACCTCCCCGGAAGCGGAGGTTCCCGCCTGGGCCTTTCGCACGAGCTTCCAGCCCGGCGCCAGCTCGCCGTGCTCGACGTTCTCCCACAGCACCACCACGTTGGCGCGCCCCGAGCCGTAGACAGGCTTCGCGAAGAATGCGTCTTTCAGCTCTTTGAACCCCTTGAGAGCCTTCACGTCCTCCTCGTCGAGACGTCCGTCCTTGTTCGGCGCGATGCCGATGTTCATCGTTCCGCCGTTGCCGACGGTGTTGAGGTAGCGCTGCATCAGGTAGGCGGCGCTCTTGGTTTTGCCGCGCTCCTTCGCGTGGTAGAACCACCCCGGGCGCATCGGGAAATCGCATTCGCACACCCGGAAGAACAGCGGATGTCCCGCCGTGTTTTCGAAATTCCGCATGCCGCGGTTGATGTGCACCTTGTAGTCGGGGTTGCCGTATTTGCCGTCCGCAAAGCCGCCGACAGTGCAGATCGTCGCGGAGGAATTCGGATCGAGTTCACCCTTCTCGTTGCCGGGCCAGCGGAAATCCGAGTTGTCCGACTCGCCTGCGAAGATGCAGACCTTCGGCTGAAGCGCGCGCACGAACGTGAACACCTCGGGAAAGCGGTAGTAGTCGGACGCGACGCCGATCCGCCGCCGCTCCTTCGCACCGCCGTACCAGCCGTCGCCGCCATTCGCGCCGTCGAACCATATCTCGAATATCTCGCCGTAGTCGCCGAACAGGAGCTCCTTGATCTGCGAGTGGTATTTCTCGACGTACTTGGGCGTCGCGTAGTCGGGATCGTGACGATCCCACGGCGAGACGTAGACACCGAAACGGAGCCCCGCCTTGCGGCACGCCCGCTCCATCTCCTTGACGTAGTCTCTCCCCGTTCCCCGTTCCCCGTTACCCGTTCCCCGCCAAAACGGAGTTTTGGTAATGTTGTGCTCCGTCGTCTTCGTCGGCCAGAGGCAGAAGCCGTCATGGTGCTTCGCGACGACAATGAGTCCGCCGAGCCCGCCCGACTTGCACGCGCCGACGATCTGGTCGGCGTCGAACTTCGCGGGGTTCAGAAGCGCGGGATCCTCGTCGCCATAGCCCCACTCGCGGTCGGTATAGGTGTTGAGCCCCCAGTGGACGATGCCGTAGACCTCGCAGTCGCCCGCCTTGATGCGCGCGGCCAGTGCGGGCCCAGGTTTCGGCGGGATCGGCCCGGAACTCACGGAAAGCGCCAACACGGGCTGCGACGCCGCCAAAAGCGCCACAGCCGCAAGCAATCCAAGCATCTTCTGCATTGTCACGATGAGGTTTTCACCGTCGGATATCCCTTGCAGCCCTTCGGGATGGTGATCTCGTAGACGACATCGCCCTTTTTCGTCTTGCCGGTCTCGGAGCCGTCGGCATTCTTGACAAGGCCGCATCCGCGCGTTGCGTAAATCGCCTCGCCGTTCTCACGCATCCACTTTCCAACCTCGGACAAGACCTCGACGGCGCGCGCTGGGAGCCGTCCGGAGCCGTCCGGCCCGATGTTCATGAGGAGGTTAGAATCCTTTGCCGCGCAACGGCAGATCATCGCGCAGACCTCTTCGGGCGTACGGAAACTGCGCTCGTTGATGCGATACCCCCAGACGTTCTTCTGGATGACGTCGCACTGTTCGACGGGGCGGTCGTGTACGAGAGGCTGATCCTTCGAGAAGGAGGTTCCCTCCCCTGGGAGGTCGCGCTCGAAGAGCTGGATGTCCTCCTTTGCGCGGATCGGCTGGTGGTTGTTGCTCGCGACGAGAGTCTTCTTTGAGTGTATGAAGTCGTAGATGTCGTCGAGCTCCCAGTCGAGGTCGCGTTTCCAGACGCCTTTCTCGCATCTGGCGTGGTCCCATTCACCGTCGAACCAGATATTGCCGGGATGGTAGTTGTCGATGAGTTCGCCGATCTGGGAGATCATGAACTTCTTGTACGAGGCATAGTCGCCCTTCTGGTTGCCCAGTACTTTCCTGGAAGCGCTGCCAGCCGGATAGTCCTTGCGACGCCAATCCATTTGGGAGTAGTAGAAGTTGAGCTGGAGCCCCGCCTCGTCGCATGCCTTCGAAAGCTCCCCGAGGATGTCGCGCTTGAACGGCGTCTCGGCGATGTTGAACCCGTCGTCGACCTTAGTGGGCCAGAGCGAGAAGCCGTCATGGTGCCGCGAGGTGATCGTCACATACTTCGCGCCTGCATCCTTGAAGATGCGCACCCACTCCTTCGCGTCGAACTTGGAGGGAAAAAACCCGTCCTTTATGCGTCCGTAGGTCTCGGAGTCCATGCCGATCTGGTGCTGGTACCATTCGCCCTGGGCGTAGTTGGCGTAGATACCCCAGTGGATGAAGATTCCGAAGCGCTGCGCGGCAAACTTGTCGCGGGCCTCGAGGTTCCACTTCTCCGGCGCATAGTCGGCGCGGAGGAGAAAAGCTGCGGCGAGAGCCGCGGAGAATGCGAGCGTCGTCTTCATTGTACCATTGTCCTTTCTTTAAATGTTATTCCTCTGGAACAGCGTCGAACTGCATGTCCGGGAAGACCGCCTTTGCGCGATTCAAGTAGTCGGGAAGTTCCTTGACGGCGTTCTTCGCTATCTGCTCTGCGCGCGCAGGAGCCGTTGGATCGTCGCCACAGATGATCTGCATCGTCAAGGCTGCGCCCATCATGGCGTCGGCCCAGGGCTGCAGGCTCAGGCGCTTGCCGTCGGCGAGCTTGCTGACGTTCTTGCCCTTCTCAATGAACTTGACGATGAGCTCGTTCAGGTTGCCGTGGAACTGCTGATAGAACTTGACCCACGTCATCTTCATCGGGGTCTTGCCGTCGGGCTTTATCAAGCTGATTTCCTTCTCGGTGATGTTTGCAATCTTGAACCGCGCGAGTTTCGACTTTGCAAACTTGTAGTCCTTGCAGTTGGCGATGAACACTTCCTGGACAGTTGCCATCATCTTGACCTTCTGGATGAACACGTCGGCGTAGATCTGGCTCTCGGAGTACTTGAATTCGTCCTTCACCATCGTCAGCTGGCGTGTCGCGCCCTTCCAGTCAAGCTGCTTGAAGACGCCGGCGGTGACAAGGGAATCAAACTTTTCCTTTATCTTCTCGTTGTCCGCAGCTATAGTCTCCAGCTTCTTCCTATTGGCCTCTTCCTGGATCTTTATCGTATTTTCATGTTCTTCGATCTGCTTCAGGCGACGCTCCATTTCTTTCGTGGCCAAGAAGATTCGATCAACCGTCTGCTTCACCGCATTCGAGCCCTTGGACTTGATGAAGGACACGCCTTTCTGGATGGCCGTTACGTCGTCTGACGCCTTGATCTGGTCGAATTCGTCCTTAGCCGCCTGGCTGAAGGACGCCAGCTGCTGCATCGCCGCCTCGTCTGCGCCTTCGACCTTGAAGCTATCGATCTTTTCAATAAGCCCGTTGATCTTGTGGCGAATGCGAATTGACGCGGCCTGGCACCCGTACGCGCGCTCCCAGATGATTCCCGTGTCGCGCTTGGCCACCGACAGGATTTCCCTCAACTGAATCTCAAAAGCCGCCTTGACGCCTTCAACGGTATTAAGGTCGGTGGAAACCGGCGCAGACGCAGTCGGCGTGGCTGCCGCTGGCGTGGCGGCGGCCTCGGCGGCTTTCTTCTGCGCTTCGGCCGCCTGTGCCATCTTCTCCTTCTGCTCCTTTTCCCAGGCTTCCTTCGCCTTTATGTACGCTTCGTGTTCAGGCGACGCAGGATCAGCCTCGTCGTCGTTCGGCGGACGGAACTTTGGAATGTCGGCGACCGCAGCTGCAACCGCCGTGGCCATTTCCTGCATTGCGCCAGCCAGTGCCTGAGCAAGCGGAGCCGCAGCTGCGGCAAGCGCATTCGTGTCGCCCTCTGTTGTCTTTTCGACGACATTCGTCAGGGCAATGGCCGCAAGGAGTTCGGGGGTCGGGCCTGGCTTGAGACCTGCGAGAAGCGCGGCGTCGAACTTGCCGGAAAGTTCCTTCATCAACTTGTCAGTCGGTTCCTGGCATGTCTTGAGGGACTTTGCCGCAAGATCGTCACAATGTTCGGCAAACAGCTCGGCGTTTTTCCTTACGTCGGCAATGGCATCTCTCGCCCTGCTGATGTTGCTTGCAATCTGTTCCTGCTTCGCCTTCTCTCTCGCATTCTTGTCTGCAATTACGTACCAGACGAGAAGTCCTGCGACAAGACCGATTGCGGCTATGGTTATGCCGATTACGGCAAGCACCTTGCCGGCGACTCCGCCTTCTTCCGGCTCTGGCGGAGGCGCAGAGCGAGTGGGCTGTTGCTCGCCGCCGCCCTCTTCGCCCTCACTCGACGTCTTGACCTTGAAGCGCTTGCGGCCCTTCATCATGATCTTGCGTCCGCCCACTGACGTGCCCGTCGTCGTCTGCGGACCAGCTGCGGAAGCAGTAAGCCCCGTCGCCATCACGCGCCCAAATTCCTGGAGAAGCGCCTCGAACGACGGGAACCTGTCTGCCGGGTTGAGTGCGAGCATCTTGAGGACGAGCGCGTCGATCTGCGGAGAGATGTCGGGGCGTATCGTGCTCGGCGGCACGGGTGTGTCCTCGAAGCGCTTCCTGACCACGGCGGCTGCATCCTCGCCTTCGAAAGGCGCGACGCCGGTAAGCGCGTGGTAGATCGTCCCGCCGAGGGAATACATGTCGGCGCGATAGTCGACCGGCTCCTTCTTGACCTTCTCGGGGGCGATGTAGTAGGGAGTCCCCCAGATCTCGTTCGTGTCCTTCTGCATCGCCGCGAGGCCGAAGTCTACGAGCTTCGCGTTGCCGTTCGCATCGAGAAGGACGTTCTCGGGTTTGACGTCACCGTGGACGAGCCCCTGGTCGGCGGCGCAGCGCAGGGCCTGTGCCACCTGCTCGCAGATCTTCATCACGCGAGGGATGTCGATCGACGCGCCCGCGTTCTTCATCAGTTGGTCCAAGGAGCCGCCGGCGACGAGCTCCATCGCGATGTACGGCATGCCGTCGGCAATGCCGTAGCTGTAGATCTGCGCGATGTTCGGGTGGATGAGACGCGCCGCGGCCTGGGCCTCGCGCTTGAACTTCTCGACGAACTCCGCGTCGGCGCCGTATTCTTTGAGCATTACCTTGACGGCGACGGGGCGGTCGAGCATCTTGTCGCGCCCCATGTATACGCCGCCCATGCCGCCGCGACCGAGCTCGCGTTCAAGCAGGAAGTTCCCGGTCTCGCCGAAGACGCCGGGCGTGGGAATAAGCTGTTCTTCGCTCATCGTATGATCCTCCATCCGTTGAATGGCCAGAAAACAACGCTGCCGAGGCCTCGCAGCTTGGAGCCGGGAACCGGTCCCCAGTAGCGGCTGTCGTAGCTATTGTTGAAATTGTCGCCGCAGGCGAAATATTCGTCCTCGCCCATAGTAACCGTCTTTGGAAGGTCTTCGCGCACATGCCCCTGCCCGTCGGTCGGCAGATGTTCAAGTTCATAGGTCTCGCCAGGTGTCGCCTTCATGCGCTTGATGTAGTGGGTGCCCTGCGGAAGCCCCTCAATCCCGGTCGTCGAGAAGATCATCACGTCGCCGTTGCGGGGCTTCCTGAAGTTCCATATCCAGCGGTTCACGAAGATAAAGTCGCCCGTCACTATCGCGCCCTTCCAGAACGTTTCGCCCGCGCGGAAATGGCGACCCGCTATGGAGCGACACGCATCTGTCGGCAACTTGAACGTCTTGTCGCTCGCACCGATGCGGATGTTGGCGAAGCCGTCGTTGCGCGGCATTACACGCGCCATGCCGGACGCGGGCGCCTTGTAGTCTACGACTCGTTCGCCAGTCCACAGCCACTTCAAGATCGAGAGCGGAAAGGCGTCCCACGTCTTCTGCTCGACGTTCGCGACGGTGTGGTAGCCCCAGAGCGTCTCCTGCATCGAGCCGGTCGGAATGTTGAACGGCTCGTAGAAGTATGCGCGAAACGCCATCGCGACGGAAATCGCGACGACGAGCGTGTCAAGCCACTCGCGGCCGTAGTCCTGCCAGGTCTTGGCGTGTCTTTCTGACGTCGTCGGCCCGTCCGGAACCCGAAACCCCTCTGTAATTTCGCTCATGTCCTGTAGTTAGGAGCTTCCTTGGTGATCGTAATGTCGTGCGGACGCGCCTCGCGCTGGCCTGCCGCCGTAACGCGGTAGAACTTGCCGCGCTCCTGAAGTTCCGCGATCGTCTTGGTGCCGCAGTAGCCGAGCGACGCCTTGAGCCCGCCGCAGAACTGCGTCATGATCGACTTCACACGGCCGGAGTAGGGAACCATTCCCTCTATGCCCTGCGGAACGAGATCGTCCTCCGCCTCGTTGTCCTGGAAGTAGCGCGCACGCGAGCCCTTGCCGTTCTTGAGCGCGGCCATCGAGCCCATGCCGCGATAGACTACATACTGGCGGCCGTTCGAGTATATCTTCTCGCCAGGGCTCTCCTCGGTGCCGGCGAGGACGGAGCCGAGCATCACAGAATCCGCGCCCGCGGCAAGGGCCTTCGGAACGTCGCCAGAGAGCTTGATGCCGCCGTCGGCAATAACGGCGACTCCCGTGCCGCGAAGCGCCTTTGCCGCGCTGTAGACGGCGGTGAGCTGCGGGATGCCGACGCCGCAGACGACGCGCGTAGTGCAGATCGAACCGGGGCCGATGCCGACCTTGACGGCATGAGCGCCGCACTTCGCGAGCGCCTTTGCGGCCTCGCCCGTAGCGATGTTGCCTGCGATGACGTCGACCTTCGGGAAGTGCTTTACGATGTACTTCGTCATCTCCATTATGCCCTTGGAGTGGCCGTGCGCGGAATCGACTACAACGCAGTCGACGCCAGCGTCCGCGAGCTTCTCCATGCGCGTAAGGTCGCCCTTCCCGCCGGAAACCGAAGCCGATACCCTGAGACGGAACTTGTCGTCGCAGTTGTAGGCCGCGTTCGGGTTCTCGATGATGCGAGCGACGTCCGTGAAGCTGTAGAGCCCAACGACGCGGCCGTCTTTGTCGACGAGGGGGAGCTTGCCGACTTTCGCAGCGCGCATCAGGTCGTATGCCTTCTTGAGCGAAGTGCCGGGCTTTGACGTGATCGGCGCGGGCTGCATGACGTCCTTGAGCTTCTTTGCCTCCATCGGCGCGAAGCGCATGTCGGACGAAGTGATCATTCCGACGAGCCGGTCTTCGTCGTCAAGCACTGGGAAACCGTTGAACTTGAGCCCCATGCGCTTCTTCTCAGAACGGAGGAACGAGATGTCGTCGTTCGCATGGAAGCAGATCGGCTTCGCGATCATGCCGTTGAGGTAGTTCTTTACCTTTGCGACTTCCTTCGCCTGGTCGTCTTCCTCGAGGTTCTTGTGGATCACGCCGATGCCGCCCGCTATCGCCATCGCAATCGCCATCGGTGCCTCGGTCACAGTGTCCATCGCAGCCGAGATGAACGGAATCTTCATCGTCGTGCGGCTCGTGAGCTTCGTCTCGAGCGAAGCGTCGTCAGGTAGAAAGTCGGCATATTGCGTGACAAGCGTCACGTCGTCGTAAGTAAGACCCTCGTAGGGGAAAGTCTTCATGAAAGCGTCAAGATACTTGTTCATATTCACCTCATGCGGGCGCAAGCGTCCTTTTTACGGACATTATACTCTTTTCCGCGCGACTCCGCAATGGCGAAGTCTGCTATAATTGGTGTCGGTGCAACAGCGGGAAAGACTACTTGGCGACGCGGCGGGCGCTCTCGAGTGTGTTCCAGAGAAGCATCGTTATCGTCATGGGGCCGACGCCGCCAGGAACGGGAGTGATCGCGCCTGCGACTTTGGAGCAGCTCTCGAAATCTGCGTCGCCCACGAGCCGGAAGCCCTTCGGCTTTGTTGAGTCGGGGATCCTGTTCACGCCGACGTCGATCACGACCGCGCCCTCCTTAAGCATGTCGCCGGTAAGCGTGTTGGGCCGTCCTGCCGCGACGACGACAATATCTGCGTCGCGCGTGAAGTGCCCGACGTCAGGCGTCCCGGTGTGGCAGAGGGTGACTGTCGCGTTCGCCTCCTTGCGGGCAAGAAGCGCCGCGACGGGCTTGCCGACAATGTTGCTGCGCCCGATCACGACCGCATGCTTGCCGCGAATGTCCATACCCGAGAACTCTATCAGCTTGATTATGCCGTGCGGAGTGCATGGGAGAAAGCATTCGTCGCCGATCATCATCTTGCCTACGTTGATCGGGGTAAAGCCGTCGACGTCCTTCTCGGGCGCTATCGCGTCGATGACCGCCTTGTCGCGTATGTGCTTCGGAACTGGCAGCTGCACGAGGATTCCATGGATTTCGGGATCGCAATTGAGCTTCTTCACGAGCACGACAAGCTCTTCCTCTGTCGTCTCGGCTGGAAGTCGTATTTCACGCGAAAGCATCCCTGCCTCGACACACGCCTTTTCCTTGGCGGTAACGTAGCTCACACTCGCGGGATTGTCACCTACGAGAATAACGGCGAGCCCAGGCGTCACGCCCTTCTCCGCCTTCAGTGCGGCGACTCCAGCCGCGATCTCCCCGCGCAGGTTGCGTGCAAGTTCCTTGCCATCTATTAACTTCATTGTGCGGGTTCCTTCCTGTCTCCTACGGGATCTTCCTCCCATTCGACGTAGCGGACGTCCTTGTCCTTCAAGTACGCCTTCGCCTTGACAGAGCGCGTCATCCCCATCGACTCGCACTCGATCGTTATCTCGAAAATCGTCGTGTCGTCGGGCTTGAATAGGAGATAGTTGTTCGCCTCGGTGCCGATCTGGGCACTGGTGCCGCCATAGTCAGAGACGCGCTGCTGGAGATCCTGGAAGTCCTTGTACTGCCACCAGCCAAGCGACTCGTCCACATCGTAGTCTGGTTCCTCGCTCCTTGCGCCAAGAATTGCGTCGATGTTCTCCGTGCTCTTCTCGAGATCCTCCTCGTCTTCCTCGTCGAAAATGCCGGGGACCGTCATGAGTTCATCGCGCGTGCAGTCGTTGATGTAGATCTTTGCGCTGCCAAGTGTGTTGAACATGTCGGCTATGCCGCGGACGTGTATCTGGTCCTTCGGATCCTCCTCGGGGTTCAGTACGCCGCCTGTCAGCACTACAGGGTAGTCGCGGAAGCCACGAATGTAGGAAAGCTCCTTTATGTCCGGAATCGCCCCGTTGCGAGGATACCGCTTGTCCTCGTCGTCGACCTTGTTGTCTTCGTACTCCTCCTCGTACCAGTTGGATTCGGCCCCGCAGTCCTCGCCGTCGACTGACGTAGCATTGTCGTCTGCATCCACCCAGTCGGCAAAGCTCGCGATAAGCAGGTTGATCAGCTTGAAGTGGCTACGAGAATGGTGCTGGGAATCGTAGGCCTCAACCTCGTAATCTTCGGGGATACCGTGGCTCTTAAGAATCATCTCCCATCTAAGCCGCCAGTTCTGGTCGCCGTCTGGCGTAAGTTCGTTGATGTTCAGTCCGCGTGTAATGCGAATCTCGACCTTTACGGTGCCAGACTCCGGGTTCTCTTCGTCGACGAGAATAGGCCCTATCACGCAAGGACGACCGCTCTTGAGATCGCGCTTCTCCTTGTACCAGCGGTCGTCCTCAAATAGCTTTTCGGCATCTTCGTCCTCGGCCCATTCCGGGGCATTCGAGTAGTCGGCAATCACAACCTCCGCAAGTATACGCCCGGCTTCCACAAGGCGGTTTACGCGGTTGCGCTCGCGCACATAGACGTTTATCCCCGTCTGGAGATGTGCCTCGGACGCAAAGGACAGCACCATGATCGACAGCACGGCGATTATCCAAAGTGCCATCAAAAGCGCACTTGCCCGCCTCATCGCATGCCTCCCCCTGGCGGCGCTCCGCCTCCACCGGGACGCATGCCTCCACCCGGCTGGCCGCCGCCTGGCCTGGAGCCCCCGCCTCCAGCGGCTCCTCCGCCACCTGGTTGACCTCCGCCAGGAGGTGTGCCGCCCGCGCCTCCGCTCGTGCGCCCAGACCCGCCTGAAGAACTACGCCTTGCTCCGCCGCTTTCGCGCGCGGCCTTCTCGGACGGGGGAGCCGCACCATCCTTTGCCTGCTCGTACAGCGGCATTCGCACAATGCGCATGATAGGCGCCGTGTTCGAGCGATAGGCGCGACCGTCGGGATCGGCAAGGTAGAAAGTGAGCTCGACCTTGTAGGGCACGGCGTTGGAAGTCTCCCACGTGTCCTCGAAAAGAGATTCGTCATGCTCGGCTTCGACCTTTTCATCCGTCGGGAGGACGCGGCAGTTGAAGCCCACGATTCCGTCCGCTATTAGCACCGGCTGGTACATTTCGTCGTTGCCAAAGGAGAAGTCGATGTCGTCGCGGTTGTCCTTTGGACGGAGCGTAACATCTGGGCAGTGGCGTGCATAGAGCCCAGTGACCTCGATTGGCTCAATGTAGTCGTGGTTGCCTTCCTCAAGCACCATGAGCTGGACGCGATGCACGGTGTCGGCAGCCGCGCTCTTGGAGCCGACAATCGCCGAGCCGCGCTTCGACCACTCTATCACGTCGGAGCGGTCAGGATCCTCTCCGTCGCCGTTGTCAGTAAGATAAAAGCCGTAGTCATAGCTCTGCTCGCCGCCATGGGGATAGTACAAGCTCCTTAAGCCGGAGACGACCTGGTTGAGCGCGAAGTCGGTGCGCTGCATCTTGTCAAGATAGTCCGTGGAAACTTGCCAGCCGTGGGTAACGGAGTTAAACGTCGCCATCGTAAGCGCGGTAAGGATGCCGAGGAGAACGACGGCGAGAAGAATCTCCACGAGCGTAAAGGCGCGTCTCATTCCTTTTTCCTCCAGAATGTAACGTAGCTTTCCTCCTCGTTCTCGCCACGGCGGTTGTCGCCCCAGCGTACGATTATGCGCACGGTGTAGAGGTTGCCGAGCCGCTTTATGTCTTCCTCGTCGTCCTTGCGGTTCAGCGCGACGCGCTCCCAAGTGTATCCCCTGAACTTCTCCTCCTGCTCGCGCGTCATCTTCGGCCCGTGCGAACCGGCAATTATGTCCCACAGCTCCGACGCCTTCGTCTCGCTGACGTCGAGATCCTGGTCTGGGTCTTGCACGTCCGAGAGCGGATACGCCATTTCCCCGAGATCCATAACCTCCTGAGCCGTCTCAAGCGAAGACGAGGATAGCATCATTTTCTGGCTCTGCGACATCGAGACGAGTATCGCGGCGAGGCCAGCTCCGAGGATTATCGAGGCGAGAAGGACTTCAAGCAATGTAAATCCGCTTCGCATGACGTCAGTCCTCGTCGTTTGACACTATCTTGGCAGCGCCAAAGTGGTCGATCTTTATGCAGAGCCCCTTCTCTGGGGTAGAGCCGTCGAGATATACCCAGACACGGTGCGGGTCGCATCGACCGTTCGCCTCCCACACGACGCTTACCGGCTCCTGGTCTTCTTCGCTGCCCGCTGGAACCGATGACTGCGATTCTGCCGACTTCTCCGCAGCAGCCTTCTCCTCTTCGGACTTTTTCTCCTTGTACTTTCCAAGCAGGTAGTCGACATTGGAGAACACCGATATCTTGTTTGCGGTCTTCTTCTCTTCCTGCTCGAACGACGAGAGTTCGCCGCCTACTGCGACCTTGATGCGCACACCTCGCATGACTTCGTTGGATAGCGGAGCAAAGAGGTAGTCCTCCATCGAGTCGCCACCGCTCTCGTCGAGGAGCTCCTTGGTTTCCTCGCCCGAAGCGGCTTTCTTCTTTACGTCTTCCACCTTGGTTCCATCGCGCATTACGATTTCGCCAGAAAGGGTCTGCACGGTGTCGGACGAGGACTTCCCCATGAGTTTCGCGCCGTCAACCTTGATCTGGGCGCACACTTCGTCGTCCACATGTGTGGTCGAGTAGGTGATGATAGCGGGCTGCATCATCACGAGCGCCATCGAACGCGCATGGCGTATCGACGCCATGATATCCCTCGTAGCGCCCTTGACGCGCGCGGCATCCTGCCCTGCGCGAACGCCAAGAACGGCGGCGGTTGCCATTATCGCCATGATGGCGACAACGACAAGTATCTCGATGAGTGTAAAGGCCCTGCGCATCGCAAGCGCGACGGCGGGGACGTCAGTCGTTTCCGCCAGTCCTCTTCGTGACATCGCTGCGGATGTCGTCGTCTCCACCGAACTCACCATCCGGTCCGGCGCTGATAATCACAAAACGCTTGCCCTTCTTCTCGTACTTGTACTCCGTTCCCCACGGATCGTAGAGAGCTCCTTCGCCGCCATCGACGATCGGCTCGTCGTCACCAGAGGCCTCGACCAGCGCCTTGAGATCGTTAGGGTACTTGCCCTTCTCGATATTGTACGTAACGACGGCGCCCTTGAGGTTGTCGACACCGACCTTTGCCGCCCTGATCTTGGCGTTTTCGAGGATTCGAGGAATACCGATTGCGGCCGTCGTGCCGAGGATGCCGATAATGGCCACGGCCACGAGAATTTCGATTAGCGTAAAGCCGGCGCGCATCGCCGAAACTGCAATTGTCTCTTCTTTTTTCATGTTTCCTCCTGTTGCGGGATATTATACCACTTATTTAGCATCCTCGACAACCGTCATTTGCCGACGGAAGACAGGAATGCCGTGGCATCGGCCATTGCGCGGTCGGTGAGCGCCATAAGGCACCAGCGCTGCATCGAGTTTGCGGACGTCTTGTCGGAACCGGCGGGGCTGAACAGCGGGATCGGGCCCCAGACGAGGGCGGAATAGCGCTCGGAATAGTCGTAGTGCATGAGAAGCTTGCCGGTAGCTACGTCATATATCTTCAGCTTTGCAGTCCACGTAAGGACGCCGTAGTCCGCCGTAAGGAGTGAGAAGATGGTCCAGGCGGCTTCGGCCGCGCGCTCCCCGTCGCTCACGAAAGGCCCGTCGAACTTCACCTCTACGCGGTATTCCGGCTTGTCGGTCTTCGCGTTGAATCCATTGAGCTCGAGGATTTCCGTCGCGCGGTCGATGTAGGCCGATGTCGCCCTCGTCTGTGGAACATACGTCTCGGTCATCACGGTCGACGGACCCCAGTAGCCATAGTTACGGCGGTGCCCGTAGTAGTGGTGGTAACGGTAGGACGTCTCGTATCCGTAGAGGATTTCGTATGTCGTGACTGCCGCCTCGAAGCCCGAAAGCTGCACCTTGACGTCGGCATTGCCGGCAGAGGCCATTTCGACGGCAGGATATTCGCTCTCGAATATCGTAAAGCAGCCTGCAAATGCAAGCATTGACAATGTCATTATGGTCTTTTTCATTTCTTTCTTAGCTCCCCTGCTCTTTTTAGCACTTGATCCGACATCTCCTTTTTGCCGAGGCGTCGAAGGTTCATGCCGTATTTTAACACAGCCGACGCATCCGTCGGGTTTATGACAACCATTGTCTCGTAGCACTTTGCTGCGGCAGCGACATTGCCCACGGCAAGAAGCGCCTCCGCATTGCGAGACAATTTGTCGAGGCGGTCAAGCAGCATCGGGTCTCGCGGATTCCTGAGCATGGCCCGTGCCCACACCTCGGTGGCATCGTCCGCCTTGCCTGCGGCAGCAATAAGATCGCCCTCTATGACAAGTCGTCGCACGACCTGCATCGAGCGAATCTCGGCGAGAGTTGCCTTGTAGATGTCTTCGTCAACGTCGCCGCGCGTCACCCAGTCAAGCGGCGGGATATCCTTTGTCACGAAAAACTCAGGACGCACTACGACAGAGAGGTTCGTCGACGCAAACGCCCCCGAGACATCAGCAAGATTTCCGACATAGCTTGCAAAGACGTCGGAAAGCGCAGTCGCCTTAGCCTCGGCAAGCGCCTCGAACGCCACTTCGCGCGAAAAGACGTCCATCATCGCATCGAGCTTTATCTTGCGAGGCGAGCGGCGGCCGACAAAAACCCATTCCTCAACACTCGGCATCCAAAGATGCGCCGACTCGCACGGGAAAGACTCTACTGCTGTCTTGAAGTCAGCAGCGCTCATGTCCTTGACTGCAAGGCGCCACGCAAGGACACCGGTCTCCCCTGTGCGCGCAAGGGCTGCGGATAGCTTTTCTGAATCGGCCCTGCCGGCAAGAAAGACGATGTCGAACTTCGATTCCGCGGCGGCCTCCTCGTTCGAAACGCAGATGACTCCGAACGAAGAGAGGAACGGCCTGAACATCTCGGCCTTGACGTCTGCGAGCAGCACGCGCGTCGCCGTGGGCTTCTCGATGGCCGCGATGCAGGCGGTTGTGATCTTGACAGGGCGAAACGTGCTTTCCTCTGGTTCGGCTGGCGTTTTATCGCCGTCGCCACCCTTCCCGCAGCCCGCGACGGAGAGAAGAAGCGCGACGCAGACAAGCGCACGGCGTATTGCCTCGACGCACTTCGGGACGACGCCCTTGCGCCGCTCGACGGCCGCAGCCGCACGGGCGCCAAGCCCGTCGTCATCTGCAAAAGAGCTTTTCACGAATTCTCCAAGCTCACGCTCGTCCTTAACCTGACGTATGGCGTCGGCCGCAAGAAGATCGCTCATCACAGGACGGAAGTTCTCGGTGTAAGGTCCGACGGCAGTCGGCTTGCCGCAGAGACACGGCTCGATCATGTTCTGGCTTCCGTGGGCACAGAGTGACTTGCCAACAAACACGACATCGGCTATACCGTAAAGCCCCATCAGCTCACCCGTCGTATCTGCGAGATAGACAGATGTTTGCGCCTCACCCCTGCTAGGGCATCCGCTTCGCGGACAGCCTTCGGCTGGGGGATACGCGTTAAAAATTTCTCTTGATTGAAAAACTTCCACGCACCTGCTTCTGCGGATGCAGTCGTATCCCGCCGCCTTTATGTTCGCCTCGACGGCGTCGGCCTTCTCGAAGTGACGCGGAGCGATGACGAGCTTGACTTGAGACATGCCGCCCTGCGACTTGGCAATATCGGAATAAATACGGAGAAGCGCCTCGTCCTCGCCAGGCCAAGTGGAACCGCCGAGAAGTATGCGGCCAGAACCAATCCACTCCCTAAGCTCACGTTCCTTCGCCTCGTTGCGGTGCGCGACATCGAACTTGAAGCTGCCTGTCACCTCGACGATTCTTTCAGGGGCACCAGCGGCAATAAGGCGAGTTGCGTCGAGATCTGACTGCGCGAAGATGCGAGCGAACGACGAGAGGACGTCTCCAAAGAACCAGCGGGCGGCCTTGTAGCGCGGCGCGCTGCGGTCGCTGACGCGCGCGTTTATTAGAAAGACCGGTATGCGGTAGCGTCGCGCCGTCCAGATGAAGTTGGGCCAGATCTCGCTTTCGGTGAGGACTACCGCACGAGGACGGACGGTCTTAAGCGCGCTCTTGACGAAATTCGGGAAGTCGAGCGGATTGTACATGAGGACGTCTCGCTCGGAGATTTCCTTCTCGGCCATCTTCCAGCCGGTGGAACTCGTCGTTGAAAAGGCGAACTTGACGCCTGGCTCGACCTTTCGCCACTCGCGCATCAGCTGGCCCGCAACCTGGACCTCGCCGACGGAAACGGCGTGAATCCAGACGAAACCGCCTTCACGGAACTTGCGCAGCACCTCGTCTGGATAGAGAGCGAACCTGTCGCCCATCCGCGCGGCATATCCGCCGCGCCTCAGCATGCGGACAAGAAAGCCAGGCAGGAGAAACGGATAGACGACGGCGAACAGCAGGTTATAGACAACCTTCTTCAGCATCGCGCCTTTCGCCGTCTCATATCTTGGTATTTGCCGGAATGCTTTCCTTGACGCCGGTGCCGCAGCTTATTACGGAGCCGGTGCCGATCGTGATCCACGACATCGTCGAGGCGTTGGCAAAGAAGGAAACGTTGTCCTCGACCTTTACGCCAGAGGCGACGACAGTGCCGGGACCCATATTCACAAAGTCGCCAAGACGCGCGTCGTGGCCGACAACAGCGTTCGCACCGACTATGACGAAACGCCCGAGCTCCGCGCCGACCTGCACGACTGCGCCAGCGGCGATGAACGCGCCTTCGAGGAAGTCAGTCGTCGGGGAAATCTGCGCCTTAGGGTCGATGATCGCCGGGAAGTCATGCCCGCACAGACGCTTTGCTATATCTGCGCGCTTGGAGTTCTTGCCGACAGCGATAAAGACGGACGCCCCGGGATAGTCGCGCGACGCTTCCTCAAGAGTCCCGAGGATCGGGAATCCCTCGAAGTTGTCGCCCTTCTTCCACTTTGGGTCATCGTCGGCGTAACCGATGATGTTCCACTGTGGCTGCTGCGAAAGCGCGTTGATGCGCTCGACAGTCCAGATTGCCTCGCGGCCGAAGCCGCCCGCTCCTACAATAAAAAGGTCTCTCATGGGAATTCTCCTTGCTGTGCGTAAATTATACCATAATTTGCTATAATAGTGCCGTGAAAAGAGTCATTGAATCTCTTGCGGTGATTGTCGCGGCCCCATTATGGGTCCCGCTCGCCGCGATTGTCGCGCTCGCAATCATGCTTGCAGACGGGCGTCCGGTCCTGTTTCGCCAGGAGCGAGCGGGCAAAGGCGGGCGCATCTTCACCATGCTCAAGTTCCGCACGATGCGCGGCGGCGAAGGCTCGGACGCCGAGCGTCTGACGCGGCTCGGGCGGTTCCTGCGCGCGACCTCCTTGGACGAACTGCCGCAGCTCTTGCACGTCCTCTCGGGGAAAATGTCGCTCGTCGGACCGCGGCCGCTCCCATCAAGGTATCTCCCACGCTATTCGCCAGAGCAGGCGCGCCGCCACGAAGTCAGGCCCGGCATCACCGGCTGGGCGCAAGTGAACGGCCGCAACGCCCTTTCATGGGATGAGAAATTCCGCCTCGACGTCTGGTATGTAGACAACCGCTCTTTCTTCCTCGACCTCAAGATCCTCTTCCTCACCGTATTCAAGACGGCGAGCCGAGATGGCATCAACCACCCCGGCTCAGACACAATGGACGAATTCCTCGGCTGATCAGCGGCCCCTACTCGTCGCTCTTGCCAACCCGTGTCGCGGTTGATCGCTGCATCAATCACGAAGCGGTAGAATATAGTTGATATTACTTCGTCGCCAAGCATAAGTTTTCCATTCTCACCGCGCACTGCCACCGCAAAACCTGAATATGGCACAGGCCACCACTGACAAGCAGACCACAATTTTAACCATGACATTTCCCAGACAAAACATGTTTTAAGCCAATTCGCTGCATTGTCATTTTTGCGGAAGCGGGAATTCCTCGTTAAGCCACCTCGGCACAACACCATAGCATTGCTCATGGAATTTCAAGGCGTAATTACGGTAATAGGACACCCAATCGCTTTCTGATTTCATGCCCAAATCTTCCGCCTGCCAACGAGGCCTCTGCAGACACCATTTTAGTTCTTGCCTGAGCTGCATCCTTGTAACACTTTGACCCGACGCCAAATGCTCTTTCCACTCGTCAAGGAGAGATAGTGCCACCGTCGCAAACGCATCGTCATTTCTCTCCTTGAACTCCTTAAGAAAATCGCTGATCCCTCTGAAGACAACCATATCATACTCGCGCATGCGGCTAGCAAAAAAACCATTTGCCAGCATTGAGCATCCGATTATATTCTCCGCCACAACGTTCGCCCTTATGAACCGTTCAAACTCGGACACTGAGGAGAATTGCCGCGCCTTGACATCAGGTATCCAGAATTGTTCACGGAATGATGTTTGCAGCACCTCAATCGCCTTGTCGAGCCGATATTTTCCCAGCCGCGCAACATTGTTTGAAATGCTACAAAAAATCTCCTGCATGGTCTCAAATTGCAGATTGTTGTAGGCGTTTTCAATCTTCTCAAAAGCATGATAGCACTTCAGAGCATCTTCTTCTGTTAGCGGCTCTTCCTGATGTTCCAATGCCGTCTCGGTGGCTGACGCCGATTTAGTCTCGTGACATGCTCCGCAATTGCAGCTTCGCGTCAAGTGCAAGGTTGCAATTATCAAGAGCGCCGCGATGATGCCTGTAGCCAATATCGCGATCTTCTTTACCATAGCGGATGTGTCCATTGAACTGTTTTCCCATCAAGTAAAATACGACAATTTCTGCTCCGAGACAGCCAATGCCCGAACTTGTCGATTCGCGTCGTACCGGCTTCGTCTATCCGAAATGTCTGCGTGTACAAGTCTGTTCTCCCGCCAATCAAAAGCGGACGCGTAGTGCTGTTAGTGTGCGCCTCATATTCGGGAACAGGCAACGCTCCAAATGTGTCCCCGTCAGACATGAGCCTCCCCCATCCAATTGGAATGTTCCATATCAATTGCCCAGCAGACCAGTTCCTATACAACCCACCGCCTGCATGGTCAACAGTCCATCGGTTGCCTTCTTGAATATGCCGCGAAAGCCCAGCTCCGGCATCGATACTGTGCGTCATAAATCCAGTGAAGTTGGTGCTGGCAAAATAACCCATAGGAACATTAGTTTCGCAACATGGAATCTCCGCAACCCTTATGCCTTGAAACGAAACCGTCATAGGCCCGATGTAGTTAGTCGTCACCAATGTGCTTTGCCCTGACTCTCCTAGATCATGACATCCTTCCCATGTAGCCTCAGGCGTGATAACTGTCTTTGGCTCGACAAGCATGATGTCTGGAGTGTAGGACGAATCGGCATAGAAAATCGTAGGATCTGGTGTATAGCTCGCAGCTATAGGACATACATATATTCGGTGTTTGTCGGACTCGTCGATATTGCCACCGAACTGGTCGTAATAATAGAATCTATCGCCCAAATCTCCTTTGGTCGCACTAAAGGTCACCGACAACGACTCTGGATAGTGGACGAACCTAACCTTCTCCCCCACTCCATAGACGTGGCGGTTCGTGCAGGGGTTCTCTGGTGCCTCGTAGACAGCGACAAGTTCAAGCCGAATTGATGTCATAACGCATTCGTTCGTCGAAATGTCGCCGGTGTCGCAGTCTGCTATTGTCGCAGTCACCACAATATCATCAGCCGTCGCGCTCGCCGCCGCCCCTTCGTAGACAATCGCATAAGAAACCTGTGTATCTGCTGGAACAGCTACAGACGCAGCAGGAAGATCAGGGCCGGAAATGCGCGTCAGCTTTACGAGGTTAGAGGACGCGACCGATAGCGTTCCTCCATTCGGACCACCATAGGCGACAACATTGAGCCGTGTGCGCGTCGAACGTCTCGCAACCCATTCCCCCGGCAGATTCTCGTAGGCATCCTCAAAGATGACCGCCGACTTCGAGAATGAAGCCGAGACGGACGCGGCGAGAGGCGCGGAGGACGGCTCCCACTTCGGGCCCGTTCCGTCGTAATGGCATCCGCACAGGCAGCTCGTCGTCGGAAGCCTGTAGCCCTCGTAGGAATACTGCCCTTCCACGGCGCAACCGCAGCATGTGCAGTCCATCGGACAGTTCCACGTGAAAGTGTCGCCGCTTCCGCTGATTGAGCAGTGGCATTGCGCAGACGACCACAGGAAAACGCCGCCGAGATTCAACGGCACGACGGACATCGTAAACGGATTGCCATCCGACGCGGAGATCGTCACTGGGCGGCGCACGTAAATCTGGTGCACCACGCCGCGCATCTGCCATACTTCCGTATCGGAATCGGACACTCCGACGACGGCAAACGGCCAGTCCGACGAAATAGTGTATGTCTTGCCTATCAGAATCAGCACCTCGTTAGTCTCGCCTGATTTCGCCACAAAGCACGGGTCGGGGTAGTTGCAGGGCTTGTCACCCGCAAATGTCACGAGGGCGTCTGGACCAGTAGCGACGACACTGACAGTGCAATATGCGTTCGTGTTCGCGCCAGCGGGAAGGATGTTTGAGGGCCCGAAGAAGTCGCCGTCGCACACAAGTGGGTTCAAGTCGATGTCGTTGGCGATTCCGTCACCGTCCCAGTCGTCGGGGTTGACGCGGCGGCAGACCGTCTCGACCTCGTTTGAGCGCGTTACGAAGTCACCATTCGGCCAAAGGACGATCTGGGCATTGATGGGGCAGTTTGTGTCGCCGCCGAGGAAGAAGTTCTCCCATGTGAGAATGCGGCTGCCGTCGCCGCCGTCAAGCCGCCAAAACCGGCTTTGCCCCGGCACGGCGGACATTGGAACGCCGACGGCACAAATCTCGTGCGCGGCGTCTCGCGGTGTTGGACGGATGCGACCGTCGATAAAATACCAGAACGACGAAAATGCCGTGCCGTTCGTGCCGAGCGGGAAGCTCCAATCGCCAAAGTCGATGCGGTTGTTCCCAAACGACGAAGCCGCGCCGTGGACGTGCCAGTTCCCGACAAGCGCAGCGTTTGTCGGCATTTCGTATGAGAAGTTTTCGTTCGTCGTGACGCCCTCAACTCTCCACCCGCGAGCGATGTCGTCGCTTGTTGTCTGGGCATGATTTACAAGATTACCCTCACCAACAAATCCTGTTAATCCTGGAAATCCTGTCTGCGAAAGCCCGCCTTGCATCATCTGCGGCAACGGCGAACTCATGTTCGGCGGCACATTGTTCGTCTTCTGCGCGGCAAGGGTTGTGACAATCGCAACAGCGGCAAAGGCAAGCCTAAACGAACGCGGCAAACCGCGAAGCGCGCGAAAGCCAAATACGGCGGCGTAGGCAAACGCAATGGCAAGCATCGCCATTACGGTGCAATAGCCGATATAGAACCAATCTACCATCACCGAATCCTGATATCAAAGCGGAGAAGGAGAGAAGCAATACAACGATTGACACAACCCCTTCACACCGCACATTATACCAAAATCATCTGCACTATATCCGTCACAACAAGACAACGTCTCTCCTGTATTGACCATGCCACAATCTATCCATTGCCACCCTTTTCTGCGTCATGCCTGCAAGAATCAAGTTATGCCTTGCACTCCTCTCCCAAATGCTCCAACACGCCTCTCACCAATTCGATTTGCTCACTCCGAAGGACTATCCGAGACCGCGGGCTGTCGATATACGCCTCGATTCCTTTCTCGTTAATCAAATAAAAAGGCAGCTTTGGATTGTTTTTGCAATACCACCCGGCCACAACAAGAATGGGCGTCACATCGTATTTTTGTCTCGTTTTTAAATACAATTGCCTACCTATCTCTTTGGCATTCAACTGCACCTGACAGACTGCATCCTTGCCTAGATCGATCTGCTTCTCCTTTCTGCCATCTCGTACAATCTCATACAAGCGATCTCCACGACAAACGATTTCTGGTCGCCCCGTCTCACGTTTGCGCCATGCCTTTGTCTCAATGACAAAGACACCCTTAGGCCCAACCACGACATGATCAATGTTGAATACATTTCTTTTATCCCTGAAGATAATATCATGAAAAACGCAATACCCCTTTGGACTAAGCCGTTCCTCCAACACTTGCCCGACATACTGCTCTCCTTTTTCGCCCAACCACCAACGGTCAACTTCACGCCTAATTATAATCACTTTTACAGCAGCCCACAACACGAGGCACACACAAAGCACAACGCCAAGCCAAAGTGGGAGTAAAGCGCCCAACCTCTGGAAAACCGATATTGCCAAAAACGCAATGCCGCACATAACAATCGGTATTACATCATCAATTCCGTTCTCTTGTAGGGCTCGCCACTTTTCCCCTGCCGACTGCCCAGCTCGCCGACGTATCAGATTCATCTCGAACGGCAATCGTTTCTTTTCTTTCTTCGTGAACATGGACTTCCTTTCTTGATGTTACTATTTAAGCGCCAATGTCACATGCCATTTAATTATAACTACGAAACAGCCTTTAAAGCGCATCTGCCCCATTGGTATTCAGTTCCTTAAGACGTTCATCACGCTCTTGCTCAGACGATTTTTTATTGTCAACCGAAACAATCATTACAAGATACCGCTCATCATTAGTTTGCAAAGGCGCCGTCCCTTTCATCAAAACACGAGCTCGCTGGCACGTCCAGGCCTCCATCACAGCTTGAATCCGATAAACTGCTGTAGGACTATCAAACTCATAACACGCAACAACCTCCCGACTCCCGTTTTTCTTTGCCAATACACAGCGATCGTATGTGCCGTCCACAAATGTCATCCCATATTTTTTCCCTATGACAAGCGCAACCTCGGAGAACTCTTTTGTTGACGCAGCCATATCCTTGTCGTCACGTATTTTTGGAAACACATATACCAGCGAAACATTCTCCAGGTATCCATGTTCGGTATATGTCAGTATTGCATCAGTGAATTTCCTGAATGGCTTTTTAAGCTTTACCCTCGGATTAGACTCAAAGCCATTGCCATCTCTGACTTTGCGGGTCGAAGAGCTGCGCTTTGTCACTCGCTCTGCAAAAGATATTCCACAAAACCTATTGTCTACAAGGACAGGCTTGCCAGGCATTGCAAGCGCTGCATCTATTTTGTTTGTCAGCACTCCCAATCCATCATCTGCCATCACATGAAATATATGTAGTGCCACAATCGCACATAATCCTACAGCTGCTTTTCGCATGTTCAACACTCCTTGTGCGCAAAGAACACCGCAAGGCATCCTACCTTGTGCATGGGAAAAACGCATTTCCTCCCATGCACTCCTGCAAGGCGACTGGTATTGCCGTATGCGAATGCACGAAGAAGAAATGCGCCCGATCAGGCGCATCTCCGCTTACATGCCGTTCGCATAAATATTACCAGTACTCTTGCAGGAACGACGTGTAGCGTTGATGCTACATTGTTAAGCGCCCGGCGGGGATTCATTCAATGTGGCGGCGGCGACTTGTCGACGTCGCCACATCGTCTTGCTCTCGTTTTCCGAACTATGACCCCGCGCCGCGGCATGCGCCTCACGGGATGTGGGTATTATAGCGAAAACGCCGCGCGGAAATCAAGCGCGGCGAGATGAGATTATGGCGCGGACGAAATCGCATATCCCTGCCGAAGGCAGCCCAGCCCGAAGGGGCGGCTACGCGGGGTGCAGATTTACCGCGCAAGAGCGGCAGGGGCGGATTAGTGACATGTAGAGTCGGATCAGAGTCGGCGTAGCGTCGAGTAAAGTTAGTGCACGGGGTAACCGCCGAGCGTAGCGAGGGGATAGCCGAGGGCGAAGCCCGAGAGCCGAGCGGAGGGCGTGTTTCGGCGCAATGCGTTTTTTGCCGCATGGCTATCGCCGCGACGAGCCGATGGTCGCGGGTGAGGCAGGCGGAAGGTCGCAGGCGTAAGAGTAACTTGCGTACGCAGCCAGAGATAGACGCCGAGGCACGGCAGGCTAAACTCGGCTCATTGTCTGATGTGCGAGAGCCGTCGCGACCCTGGAGCCGAACGAGAGCCCCGCGAGCCATCGGGCGGCGCGGCGATTTCCAGCCATAAGACGAAACGCGCCAACCTCAGCGCTGAGGCGGCTGGGGGCGCGGAGGAATCGCGAGGCCTGGCTGTAGCTTCTCAAAGCAAAGCTCGCGCCATTCAACCGGCGGCTTCTGCGCCTGCTCTTCCTCGGCATTCTCGCCCTCCGGCTTCTCGCCTTCTGTCGCTACGACCGCCGGAGGAAACGCAATGTCAAGCCGCACATCGTAGATTTCGCTTGACGCCGCCGCACCCATGACGACATAGCCAGATGGAACCTCTTCACTCACGGGCTCGCTTTCAAACGCAACGCCTGTCGCAACGGCGAGCGCCGCGGACTTCTCCTTCCAGAATTCAATTTTGTTCGTCACCGAAGCCGCATCGCAGGTGCCGACGCGGATGTACGCCTTGCGCCCGTCCTCGGACTCGAATTCGCGTCCTCCATCAAGAAGCGCAAGACCTTTTTCCGCGCGGATCTTCTCTACCGCCGCGTGGTTCGCCTCGAGCACCTTCGCCTTCTCGGCCTTCCATGCGACCATCGCCTTGCGGTACTTGTATTCGGCAAGACGCTCGGCCTGCGCCTCGACGGGTTCCCACTGCCCGCAGCCAGCGCGGCATTTGTCGTTGATGTCGAGCATGCAAGACCACGTTCCGTCCGGCTTCTGACCGACGAGGCACATTACGCGCAGGCGCAGATACTCGGCGATCCAGCACCTGTCAAAGTCGTGGAACCTCTTCGGCGAGAACTTCTCGGCGATAATCTTGCGAGTCTCTGCAAGCGCTGCGAGTGCGCCGGCCTCGTCGGGATAGTAGGACGAAAAGTAAGTCTCGCTCGTCTCCCACACGTTCTTGTCCTCGTTCCAATGAGAGATGAATCCGTTTACGCCCTTGCGGCCGAAGTTCTCGGATTCTTTCTTCCACATGGCGAACCAGGGCTCGTCGGTGTCCTTGACATAGCCCTCCGGCACCTTCTCAAGGGGCTCGCCCGGCGCTATGACGCCAGCGGCTTCGATAATCGCCGCCTCGTCCGGACTCATTGGATATTCCTCGCACACGCTCAGGACGCGTGCGGGAACCCAGTTTGTGACTGTCGGGCTAGTCGTAAAGAACATATTGTCGTCATCGGCAAGATCTGCGCCCTTGTAGCCGAAATGTTCGGCTTCGTTCTTGGCGCATCCCGCGACAAGCGCCGCAACCGCGGCTACCATCATCAGTTTCTTCATTGTCTTCCCTCCTTAGGTTAAAGAACCTTCTTGAGTCGCTCGACCGCCTCAAGGACGTTCTCGCGCGAATTGAACGACGAAATCCTTATGTATCCCTCGCCGGCACGGCCGAAGCCCGCGCCTGGCGTCGTGACTACGTTTGCCTTTTTGAGAAGCTTGTCGAAGAACTCCCAGCTGTCGCCCTTCACATTGACCCAGAGGTAAGGCGAGTTGCCGCCACCGGTCACTTCGTAGCCGAGAGCCAAAAGCGCCTCCTTCATTAACCGCCCGTTTTCAAGGTAGAAGTCTATCGTCGCCTTCGTCTGCGCCTGTCCTTCTGGCGAGTAGATCGCCTCCGCGCCACGCTGGGTGATGTAGCTTGCGCCGTTGAATTTCGTAGTCTGGCGCCGCGTCCACATCGGCCTAAGCTCGACAGGCGAGCCGTCCTTCGCATACGCGACAAGCCCCTTGGGGACAACCGTATAGCCGCAGCGGACGCCGGTGAAGCCAGCGGTCTTGGAGTAGCTGCGGAACTCGATTGCGCATGTGCGCGCACCCTCGCACTCGTAGATGGAGTGCGGGATCCCTGGAGTCCTTATGAAAGCCTCGTAGGCGGCGTCGAACAGGATGAGCGACTTGTTCGCATTTGCCCAGTCGACCCACTTCTGGAGCTGCTCCTTCGTGGCGACCGCGCCAGTCGGGTTGTTCGGGTAGCAGAGATATACGATGTCCGCGCCCTCGGCCGATTCAGGACCAGGCACAAAGCCGTTCGACGCATCGCATGTGAGGTAGACGAGCCCCGCATACCGCCCGCCGTCGTTCGCGCCAGTACGGCCGGCCATCACGTTCGTATCGACGTAGACGGGATAGACGGGATCGCCGACCGCAATCTTGACATCGTGCCCGAAGAGCTCCTGTATGTTGCCGCAGTCGCACTTCGCACCGTCGGAAACGAATATCTCGTCGGCCGCGATGTCGACGCCGCGGTCCTGGAAGTCGCACTTCGCGGCCTTCTCGCGGAGGAACGCATAGCCCTGTTCAGGACCATATCCGTGAAAATTATCACGCGTCGCCTCGTCGTCGACGGCCTTGTGCATTGCCTTGACGACCGCGTCGCAAAGCGGCTCGGTCACGTCGCCTATGCCGAGGCGGATGACCTTCGCGTCGGGATTCGCGGACTGATGGGCTGTTACGCGATGGGCTATTTCCGTGAAGAGATAGCTTGCTTGGATCCTTGAGTAGTTTTCGTTGACGTGGAGCATGGGAGTAAAGTTGCGAGTTGAGAGTTTTGGGTTAATGGTTGTGAATTGATCACGAACGGTGGCCGCGCTTCTTGATCTTCGGCAGGAAGCCATCCATCGCGGCGAGCGACACGAAGAAGAGCGACAGCACGGCAGGAGACCTGAAGATGCAGTCGCCAAAGGCATGTATAATCGTCGCGACGGCGGCCATCACGATGCAGAACACGGGAGCCGGCACAACAAATATCTGTATCGGCTGCGGCGGCTGCTCCTTGGGAGGGGTGAACCGATAGGCATTGATGAGCTGTTTCCACACCTTGCCAATCGGCCATACTATCATCAGTATCACGGACAGGAAAAGCCCGAGCCCCACGACGCCGTGCTCGGCTAGGAACTGCAGATAGTCGTTGTGGACGTTTGCACCGCCGACCTTCTGTATATTGCGAAGCTCCTTGTCCGTCATCAGCTGGAGGCAGAAGTGCTTGTAGCCCCACCCCCCGACGCCGAAAATAGGGTGTTTCTTCCATATCTCGGTCGCAACGCGGACATGGTATTGACCCTTTCCCGTCACGCGATCGAGGACACCTGTCGTTTCGATTGTGTCGACCTCCCTCTGCAGATCGCTTGGCATGAACGTAACGGCGCAGAGGGAGATAAGTGTCAGCACGACGGCGCTGAACACCGTCGCCTTTACGCGCTGGGCCTTCTTCATTTTCGAGAAGAGGCACATGAAGGTATGAAGGAAGAACAAAACCGCCAGAGCGGTAACGAGCATCACCGAAGCGCGCGAAAGCGTGTCGAGCGCGCAGAAGAAGAAGATCGTCGCCGGGATTAGATAGTAGTGCTTGTTCCAGAAGGATACAGTCTTTCTCGCCCCCCGCGAATGGCCATGCGAATGGTGGTGATGTCCGTCACCGGAAACTTGTCCTCCTTCCTTGCTCACAGACTTTCTCTCTGCTGCGGCCTTTTCGTCGGCATGGGCGATGGCGGCGTTCATTTCCGACTCCTTCCTCCGCATGTCCTCGAGATGCCAGCGCCACAGGCCGAAGGCAATGGCGAAGAGCGTCGTGAAGTAGTCGCCCGCCATGTTCGGATATCCGAAGGTGGAGAAGAAATACGCCTTCTGGAAGCACTCTTCGACCCACAGCGGCCCTTGAGCGTGCGTGACCTGCTGGACGGCGCCGACGATGCCGAGGGCAAGGCCATTCCAGACTACGAGCTCAAGGAGCGTGCGCTTTCCGCGCTTGAGCATTGCATGTTTCACGGCGATGACTGCGACGAGCGAAGGCACGAACCACATGACCACGTTCAGATGGTGCGAGCGGTTGACGCAGAACGGAAAAAACGGAATCGTGGGAGCCGGGTCTGCTCCAGCCGCTATCGCGGGATAGTCGCACACGGGACAGAGCCCGACATTCAGGAACGGAACGAACAGAAGCACGATAAAGCCAAGAGCCGTCCAGACGAGCGGATCCTTCTTGAGTGCGGACCACACCCTCGATCTCGCCTCGAACGACGTCTCGCCATCGTGCTGCTGGGGAAAGCATATCATGGCCTCGACAAGAACCGCCGTAAGCCACGGCATGACCGGTACGATATACTCGGCGCGTGTGCCGCCAAAAAGCCACGCAAACGCGGCGAGGATGAAGAACACCGATAGGACAACGACGTTATCGTAGAGATAGCGCATATTCAATCACCTTTCCTGGGGCGTCCTCCTCGGACACCTTGCAGACTTGTTCACCCTTTACGTACAAAAGAAACTCGCCGTCGCCGCCGCAAAGCGCGACATCCGCGCCCTTCGCCTCGCCAGGACCGTTCACTGCGCAGCCCATGACGGCGACGCGCGGCAGCTTCACGCCGTCCTTCGCAAGCGTTTCGAGCGCGATCTCGACCTGCGAGGCGACATGCATCAAGTCGACTTTAGTGCGTCCGCAAGTGGGGCACGACGTTATCGCGGGACCCGGCTCCCTAAGGCCAAGCGCGCGAAGAATTTCCATCCCAACCCTGACTTCCTTCTCGGGTTTCGCGGTGAGCGACACCCTTATTGTGTCTCCGATCCCTTCGGAGAGAAGGATACCGAGCGCGACCGAGTTCCTGACAGCGCCGGGGATTAGCGTGCCCGCCTCGGTGACACCGACATGGAGCGGGCAGTCTGTCCTTTCCGCGAGAAGTCGGTAAGTCGCAAGCGTCTCGAGGACGTTAGACGCCTTGGCGGAAATTACGACATCGCGGAAGTCCTCGCCTTCAAGCAACTTCAGATGTCCGAGCGCAGAGCGCACAAGCGCCTCGGGAACGTCGATCTTCCCAGTATCGAGTTCTTCGCGCAAGCCCTTCTCAAGAGAACCGAGGTTAACGCCGATGCGGATCGGGACCTTCTTTTCCTTCGCCGCACGGGCGACTGCCTGAACCTTGTCGCGCGAGCCGATGTTGCCGGGATTGAGTCGAAGCGCGTCAGTTCCCGCCTCGATGGCGGCGAGTGCGCAGCGGTAGTCGAAGTGGATGTCGGCGACGAGTGGAATGGGCGATGACTTCTTCACCACGCCGAGAACTTTCGCCGCCTCGACGTCGGGAACAGTCAGGCGAAAGACATCGCAGCCAAGCGCCGCGCACGCGCGAACCTGCTCGACGATCGCCGCCGCATCGTGCGGATCGACGTTCGCCATGGTCTGGACGCTCACCGGCGCTCCACCGCCGATGGCGAGCGAGCCGACCTTAATTGCTCGTGTTGTCCGTCTCATTCGTGACTGTCGTAACCGTATTCGTCTCTGCCGTCTCATCGGCCGGCGGCTTGTAGGTGTGGATGCGCCAGCTACGCTGCGCGTCGCGGAAGATGAGTATCGCCATCGCGCCGAGAAGAAGGACCATGAACGTCATGGAGAGCATGGAGACAATCTTCTCGGGAACGCGCCTGCGGAAAAGAAACGCGAAAAGCGCAAACATGATTAGCCCGCCGTCGAGAACCGGTATCGGCAGGAGATTCAGTACCGCAAGGTTGACGTTGAGGTATCGCAAGAATCCCACGCCGTCCCAGAAATCGCGCCGCACCGACTTGTAGATGCTCTCGGCGATCATCTGCGGACCACCAAGCGCATTCGCGGTGTTCTTGACCTCCTTGGGCGTGACAAGCCCCTTAAGGACACGGAAGATCGAACCGGCGTCCCAGGCAAGCTGCTTGAGCGGATTTCTGTGGGGCATCCACCCCGCGGCAACCTCTTCCTTGGCAATGTGAGCGGCTTCAATGAAATACATGCCTGTAACGGGATCCCGTTCGGGCGTCACCTTGACCGTCCGCTCCACGCCGTCCTTGTCGCGCAACACGACATCCGTCTCGCGTCCGCCGACAATCTGGAACTCGACACGCATCTCAGTCCAGGTAGCTACAGGGCGGCCGTCGACGGAAAGCACGGTGTCGCCGGGGCGGATGCCCGCCTTCTCCGCAGGGCCACCTGGCTTCGCCTCTGTTATCGTGGCTGGGAGCTCACCAAAGCGAACCGACGGAATCGCGGCGAGAAGAAACGCGAGCACTACGGCAAGGACGATGTTCATGCCGGGACCTGCGACAGCGACGGCGATCTCCTTCCACGGCGAAATCTTCTGTTTCTCCGTTCCCGTTCCCTCGGCACTCGCTTCGCTCGGCGTGTTTGCTTCCCCATGGGTCGCAAACCCCCGCAAGGGGCGGTTACGTTCCCCGGTACCCGTTCCCCCCTCTATCGCCTTCGTGCCTTCTGGATCGACGTCTGGAATCATGACATAGCCGCCAAGCGGAATCCAGCTGATGCGGTATTCGACGCCCTTCCAAGTCTTCTTCCAGATTGCGGGACCAAACCCAATCGAGAAACGTTCAACCCTGAGACCAAGTTTTAGTGCGACGATAAAGTGCCCGAACTCATGGATCGCAATTGCAAGCGAAAAGAAAACAATGCAAATCGCGATATAGCCGATTGTAATTAAAATCTCCATTTTCTCTCTTTTTCTACGCCATTTTCCGCTTGCGGTGAATTACAGACTTGACTGCTGTTTGCGACACCACTTACGTTGAGTTGAATATTATACCAAATACTGGCCCAAAAATGGGCGAGTATCGCATTACTGTAGGGGGTGGGTGACAGGGGGGGGGGGATGGCGCCCTTCACACATTCACGAACTTGTACGACCAGTCGCACTCGTCCACTGCATCGAAAAGCCGGAAGCCGAACGGCCGCCGGTCGAAGTTAAGAGACGTCGTTTCGGCGTTGAGAATCGTAAGATCCTTGTAGCCGTGCATCGACATCCTGTGGGTGTGCCCGCAAATGTAGAACTTCACCCCTGCGTTGCGATACGCCAACAACCGCACCTCGCGGCCTTCCTTGGGATAGTTCTCGTATGAGTTCCCCTCGTCGAACGCATGGGCGAACGGCGGAATGTGCCCGGCAAGGATTACCCTGCCGTCGTACAACTTGGCCTTTTCGAGCTCGGCCTTGAGCCACTCCTCGTACTTCAGCTGTTCGTCAACGAGCTCCGTCTTGTACCAAAACTGCGTGTTGCCGACAATCACGCGCCAGCCCTTCACGTCAAGGGATTGATAGTCGGAGCCAAAGACGGAAAGATACCTGTCGCGGTTTTCCTTGGAGACCTTCTGTCCCATGTCGTGGTTTCCGGGCGCGACGACGACGGGGACTTTGAACATTCCGAGGAGACGCGGCCAGTCGCGGGAGAGATCCTCCGCCTTGTGCGTCATATCGCCCGTAATGAGCACAAGGTCTGGCTTGATGTCGTTGACGCGAGCAACTGCGCGTTCGAAACGCGCGAGGTCGGCGGCGTATTTCGCCTCGTTGTCTTGCGGCGTCCAGTCAAAGCCGAATTGCGGGTCGGTCAGATGCGCAATCCTGATGCGCCCCGCGTGACTTTCTGGACTTCCCTGCGGTGCGCCGCTCTTCGCGAACGCCGGCAAAGCGGCAAGTGCCGAGCCGAGCAGAAACTCTCTTCTGTCCATTTCCATGCTGCCAATTTGTTTTTTACATCTTACCCGGTCACTTGACCGAGACTGGCTTGCCTTCGAAGAAGTCGACGATGGCGCCGACGTTTTCGGCACCCTGGAAGCCGTGCACCAGCCGTCTTCGCGGTCGCCGCGCTTTCAGCGGCAGGTGCAATAGTAGCTGCAAGCGCGACACCAGTCAAAAGAAGAATTCCCCTTGCGTTCATGATATTTGCCTCCTAAATTATTTTTGTTACAGTATACACTTTTTGGCGGGAAAACTTCAACCCCCTACAACTGTAGGGGGTACACTTGCTGGGTGCGAAACTACCTCGCTCAAATTATGCAAATTGGCAAAGTCCATACGGTTATCTACCGCAGATGCTTCGACACCCAATCTGTCGCCGCCCAAACTGAGTCAAGAGAGTCGCAGGGGATTTCGGGTGCGTGCTCAAGGCAGTCTGCGACCGTGGCTGCGATGTCGGTGTACTTAATTTTGCCGTCAAGAAACGCCTGCACCGCAAGTTCGTCCGCCGCGGCAAGAACGGCCGTGGCGCATCCGCCGCGCACGCACGCCTCCTTAACGAGCCGAAGACAGGGAAAGCGCACGGGGTCCGGTGCGCGGAACGTAAGAGAGCCGAGCGCCGCGAGGTCGAGCTGTTCGCGCTTTGACGCAAGGCGGCTGGGCCAAGTGAGCGCGTACTGTATCGCAACGCGCATGTCAGGCGGCGAGAGCTGAGCAAGCGTCGCACCGTCCGAGAATGTGACTAGAGAATGGACGATTGACTCGGGATGCACGACGACATCTATCTTCTCGACAGGCACGTCGAAGAGCCAGCGCGCCTCAAGGATCTCGAAACCCTTGTTCATCATAGTGGAGCTGTCGATCGTGACCTTGTGGCCCATCTTCCAGCGCGGATGGTTGAGCGCCTGTTCAACAGTCACTAATGAAAGATCGGCTGGCTCGTCGAGAAACGGTCCGCCGCTCGCCGTCAGAACAAGCCGCTCGACCGATTCGCGCGGCGACCCCTGCAGACACTGGAAGATCGCAGAATGTTCGCTGTCAACTGGAAGAAGCCGTACGCCCTTTTCTTTCGCGCGTCGCGTGACGAACTCGCCCGCCATCACCATTACTTCCTTCGTGGCGAGCGCGACGTCCATTTCCTTCTCGATTGCCGCCATCGTCGGCTTGAGACCAGACATTCCTACGGTCGCAACCAAACAGATGTCTGCGTCGTTCTCTTCGACAGCGCGAACCGCGGCGTCTTCGCCGCAATACGCTTTCGCGCCAAGATCGCGGGCAAGCGCCTCGCATTGCTCGCGAGAATTGCGCACAGCAAGCGCAACGACCTTGAATTCATCAGAATGAGACAGGGCAACATCAATCGCATTTCTGCCGATCGACCCCGTAGCGCCCAAGATGACAATCCGCTTAGCCATGCGCCCGCACTTCAGACTTTCTACTTTGAACTTTAAACTTTGAACTTTCAACTCTTCTTCGTGACACTCTGTCCATCACGGGAGTCTTTAACAGTCCAGCCAAGCGCGGCGATTTCGTCGCGGAGTCGGTCGGACTCTGCCCAGTTCTTCAATTTCCTGGCCTCGGCGCGGGCATCGAGAAGCGCCTTAACTTCGGCGGGAACCTCCTCTTGCTTCTTCTCGTTCTCGAAGAAGATAACGCCAAGCACTTCGTCCATGCGCTTGAACACGCCAAGAACGGCATCCGACTCCTCCTTGGTCATCGTAGCCGCCGCACCGTTCGTCTGGCGCACGAGGTCGAAGACTGCGGCAAACGCACGCGGCAAATTCAAGTCGTCATTAACTGCTTCAGTGAATTCCGCGAGGCACTTCTTAGCCCACTCTGGCACCACAATATGCCCTGCAGATTCTACACGTTCTACATGTTCTACACGGCTACCCGAAATCCCCTCTACGCAGCGATCGATCTTGTCGAGCGCCTTTCTCGCGTCCTCAAGCGCGGTGAAGGCAAAGTTGAGCCCCGTGCGGTAGTGCGCGTTGATGAGAACATAGCGAATCTCGCGTCCGGTGTATCCCTTCTCGAGAAGATCGCGGAGCGTAAAGAAATTGCCCGCGCTCTTCGACATTTTTTCGCCGTTCACGCGCAGGTGCGCACAGTGCATCCAAGTCCTGACGAACTCCTTGCCTGTCGCGGCTTCGGCCTGCGCGATTTCGTTTTCGTGGTGCGGGAAGAGATTGTCTATGCCGCCGGTATGAAGGTCGAACGTCTCGCCGAGATACTTCATCGACATCGCGGAGCATTCGATGTGCCAGCCGGGACGACCGCGTCCCCACGGTGAATCCCAGCCAACTGGGCCGTCAGACTCCTCCCACGCTTTCCAGAGCGCGAAGTCACCGACGTTCTCCTTGTCGTATTCATCCGCCGCGCAGCGAAGCCCGGTACGCTGGTTATCGAAGTCGATGTGGGCGAGCTTGCCATAGCCCGGGAACTCGCGAACCTTGAAGTAGACAGAACCGTCTTCGCTCTGGTAGGCGACACCCTTCTCCATCAGCTTCTGGACAAGCGCAATCATCTCTGGGATATGGTCCGTCGCCGCGGGATAGACCTCTGCCGGCTGGATGTTGAGCTTCTTCAAATCGGCGAAAAACGCGTCCTTGTACGTCTTCGTGTAGTCCGTAAGCGCGATGCCCGCGGCATTTGCGCCGCGGATCGTCTTGTCGTCGACGTCGGTGAGGTTCATCACCTGGCGGATCTTCATGCCGTTGAACTGGACTACGCGGCGGAGGATATCCTCAAACGCGTAGGCGCGGAAGTTGCCGATATGCGCAAAATTGTAGACGGTGGGACCGCAGGTGTAGAGGCGGATTTCGTTCCCCTCAAGGGGTTTGAGCTCCTCGACCCTGCGCGTCAGCGAGTTGTAGACATTCATCATGGCGCATATTATACCAAACTGATGCGCCCCTTTGCCATCGCGCACGACGTTATTTGTCTTTGATGGTGCCCTTCAGCACCGCGATGAAGGCAGACTGCGGGACGTTGACGTGGCCGAACTCCTTCATCCTCGCCTTGCCGCGCTTCTGCTTCTCGAGCACCTTCATCTTGCGCGTCACGTCGCCGCCGTAAAGCTTTGCGAGAACATCCTTGCGGAAAGGCCTGATATCTTCGCGCGCTATGATTTCCTTGCCTATCGCGGCCTGCACAGGGATCTTGAACTGATGCGGTGGAATCGTGTCTGCAAGCGCCTTGCACATCTGCAGCCCCCTCGCTCGCGCCTTGGCGCGGTGTACCATCGTCGCAAACGCGTCGACGGTCTCGCCGTTGAGGAGAATATCCATCTTCACGATGTCGGAAACCTGATACCCCGCGGGCTCATAGTCCATCGAGGCATAGCCATGGCTCACAGACTTCAGTGTGTCGTGGAAGTCGATCAAGATCTCGTTGAGCGGAAGCATGCAGTGAAGCATCACGCGCTTCGCGTCAATTGTCTCGGTTCCCTCCACCTGCCCACGGCGATCCATCACAATGCGCATCACGTCACCAATAGACTCCGACGGCGTGATGATGCGCGACTTGAGGATCGGCTCAGAGATTGTCTCAAGCGCGGAAGGATCGGGCATCTGAAGAGGATTGTCGAGATCCTTTTCCTCGCCGTTCTTGAGCTTCAGCTTGTAGACTACGCCGGGAGAAGTCGAGATTATGTCGAGCCCAAACTCGCGCCTAAGGCGCTCCTGGACGATCTCCATGTGAAGAAGCCCGAGGAAGCCGCAGCGGAAGCCAAAGCCAAGCGCGAGCGAGCTTTCGTGGTGGAACGTGAACGCCGAGTCGTTGAGGTGAAGCTTTTCAAGCCCCGCCGATACCTTCGGGAACTCGTCAGTCGACATCGGGTAGATGCCGCAGAAGACAGTCGGGTGGATGTCCTGGAAACCTGGAAGCGGCTCCGTCGCGCCGAGCTTAGCCGTAGTCACCGTGTCGCCAATCTTGATTTCGCTCGGGTCCTTCACCGTGCCGACGATGTATCCGACCTGTCCGGCCTCAAGATGGTCTACGGGCTTCTTCGTCGGGGAGAAGATGCCGACTTCGTGAACGGTAGTCGAGACGTGGCTTCCCATGAAAACGACGCCCTGCCCCGCCTTCAGCGAGCCATCCATGACGCGGACATAAGTTATCACGCCGCGGAACTCGTCGAACACGGAGTCAAAGACAAGCGCTCTCAGCGGCGCGTCCACGCCAAGCGTCGTAGGCGGCGGTATGCGGTTGACAATCGCCTCAAGGACATCGGGGCAGCCCATACCGGTCTTCGCAGAGACAAGAAGCGGGTCGTCCATCGGAATCGCGAGAATATCCTCGATCTCGCGCGAGACCTCCTTCACGTCTGCGCCGGGAAGGTCTACCTTGTTGAGAACGGGGACAATCTCGAGCTTCGCATCCTGCGCAAAGTATGTGTTAGCAACAGTCTGCGCCTCTACGCCCTGCGCGGCGTCGACAACGAGAAGCGCCCCTTCGCACGCACCCATCGAGCGGCTGACTTCGTAGGCGAAGTCGACGTGCCCAGGTGTATCGAGGAGATTGAAAAGATACTCCTTGCCGTCCTTCGCGGTGTAGTGCATCGAGACGGGGTGGGACTTGATCGTTATGCCACGCTCGCGCTCGAGGTCCATCGCGTCGAGAGTCTGCTCCTTGAGCTCACGCGCGGATATCGCATGCGTCAGCTCGAGAATGCGGTCAGAGAGCGTCGTCTTCCCGTGGTCGACGTGCGCTATGATGCAGAAGTTGCGTATGCCGTCGAGCGTCACTTTGTATCTGTCGCCTTGATCCTGTCCCACGCCTTGTTGTAGAGCTCCATGACCTTGGGGTCGTCGATGCTCTTGAGGACCTGCCCGTACTTTAGCGTCTCAGGGTCGATAAGGACGATTCCGCGCATCTCGTCGTCGAGGAGGTCGATGCCGGGCTTGACGGGATTGGGTCCGCAGAGATACTCCATGTTCACCTTCGCGGCCTCGCCCTCGTAGATGAAGTTGATGAACGCGTAGGCGAGATCCTTGCGCTTCGCGTCCTTCGCGACGACCATCTCGTCGAACGCTATCGTGAACCCCTCCTTCGGCAGGGCGAAGCCGATGTCGTCACGAGGCTCCATGCCCTCCTCCTCGTCGCCCACGATGACCTGGGTCGCGTCGGTGGAATATCCGTGTCCAAGCCAGATGGAGCCGCCAGCAACTTCGGTCTTGTAGCTCTCGGCGTCGAACTTGCGGGCGTTGCGGCGCCACTTAAGGACCTCCGAGACGGCCGCGTCGATCTCGGCGGGGTCGGCCGAATTCAGGGAATAGCCGAGCGACATGAGCCCGCCGCCGATGACTTCGCGGAAGTCGTCCAAGAGCGTGATGCGACCCTTCATCGCGGGATTCTCGAGAATCTTCCACGAGTTCACTTCGACGCCCTCCGGAACCTTGTCCTTGTCGTACATGAACCCGGTGTAGGTGACGGTGTACGGCACGCTGTACGTGAACGAAGGATCGACGATCTGCCCCGCGAAGGACGGGTCGAAGTTCTTCTTCACGTTGGGGCACTTCGAGTGGTCGATCTTTTCGATCATCCCTTCCCGCGCCATCTGCGGAATCTGATAGGAGCTCGGCGTCATCAGGTCGTAGCCAGTGCCGCCCGCCTTGAGCTTCGCGTACATCGCCTCGTTCGAGTCGAACGTGTCAACGACGACCTTGACGCCGAGTGCCTTCTCGAAACCTACGATAAGTTCAGGCGCGAGGTAGTCGGACCAGGTGTAGATGTGAAGCTCGCCGCCATCCTTACCGCCTTCGGGAAGCTTGTAGCCGCTCGACTCAGCGGCGGCAAGCGCCTGCGGCGAGAGGTCCACTGATTCGGACTGTGTGCAGCCCGCGACGGCAACGGCCGCCACTGCGACGGCAGAAACTTTCCACATGTTCATCATTTCGTAGTTCCCTGTTTCAAGACACGGCACCATTGCCGCGTTTGGGGGACATTATAACAAAAACGAGGCGACTTGTGACGCGCAAATCGCGGCAAATCACGACGCCTTCGGCTTGAGCTTTGACTGACCCTTAGAAGTGATGAGCTTCGAGAGACCGACGAGCACGCACGTGAAGACGAGCATGAGGGTCGAAAGCGCAAACACCGACGGCAAGTTGCGCGAGTGCTTCGTCATCGACGAGACGTATGTCGGGAACGTGTTGGTGCCCGCGCCATTGACGAACGAAGTTATGACGACGTCGTCGATGGAAAGCGTGAACGCGAGAAGCCCGCCTGCGACGATGCCCGGGAGCAGTATCGGCAGCTCGACGTGGAAGAACGCATACCACGGCCCTGCGCCAAGGTCGTACGCCGCCTCGGTGATGCGGTCGTCGAAGTCCTGGAGACGCGCAAGAACCGTCATCGCGACATAGGAGACGCAGAACGTGATGTGGGCTATGAGGATCGTCCAGAAGCCGCAGTTCACGTGGCACGCCGCGAAGAGCATCAGGAGCGAAATGCCGATCAGGATGTCGGGCATGATGAGCGGCGTGTAGACGAGCGCGTGGTGCACAGACTGCAAACGGTCCTTCCACTTGTGGAGCGCGAGCGCCGAGGTCGTGCCGATTGCGCACGAGGCGAGGGTGGAGAGCCCTGCGATGATAAGCGAAAGCCAAAAACTCTCCAATAGCGACCTGACGGACTGGTGGCCGGTGAAGATGTACTTGTACCACTTCCCTGTGAAGCCGAGGAAGGAGCCGTCCGACCCGAAGAAGCTCATGGATATGCCGTTGGGGACGAATCCGTAGACGACCACGAGGATGATCGGCACGTAAAGGAACGCGAGAACCGCGGCGAGAATCATTACCGAGACCATCGAGCGCTTCATTTCGCCGCCCCCTCTCCTGCAGTGAAGAGCCGCGCCGTCTGCGCCTCGAGGCGCTGGCGGTCGCGCATGTCCTGCCGCTTCTTCCACCACATCGAAAGCCCTATCGGGATGAGGACGCTGACGGCCATCACCGTCGCGAGCGCCGACGCATGCGGAATGTTGCGGTTCTGGATCGCGCGCATGAAGATCTTGTTGCCGATGAGGACGCAATTCGTGCCGCCGAGCATCTGCGGGATGACGTACGAGCCAATCGCCGGGATGAACACCATGAGGACTGCGGAAACGAGCCCCTGGCGGATGCCGGGCAGGAATATCTTGCGGAACGCGTAGAAGTTCTTCGCACCAAGATCGCGCGCCGCCTCAAGGAGCGAGAAGTCGAACTTCTCGGCCGCCGTGTAGATCGGCATGATCGCGAACGGCAGGAACGAATATACCGACACGAGCACGACCGCCGTCTCGGAGTCGAGAATTGTCGAATGCTCGCCGCTGAGCGAGAGGAAGTTGTAGCACGCTTGAAGCCAGCCGTCGGGATGCAGCATCGTCTTCCACGCGAAGACGCGAACGACGAAGCTCGTCCAGAACGGAAGCATTATGGAACCAGCGACGATCGCGCGCCAGCGGCTGTTCATGCGGGCTATCGCGTAGGCACAGGGAACGGCGAGCACGATGGACCATATCGTGACTTCGACAGAAATGCGGATCGTGTTCCAAATAATCGTTGGATAGTCGGGGTCGACGAGCTCGCGCCACGTCGAAAGCGACCACTCGCCGACTCCGCCCGAGATGTCGTGCCCGTGGAAGGTGAACGCGAGGACGATGACGGCAGGCACCGCAAAGAAGAGCGCAAGCCAGAGGAAAGACGGCGCCGTTACGAGCCATTCGGCCCTGCGAGTGCGAAGCGGACTATTCATTGTTTCGCTTCCACCATGTAGCCGTCGTCGGGATGCCACCAGACGAAGACCTCATCGTTCCACGTGATCGGCTCCTGGTCGAGAAGGAACCGAGAGTGCGGCTTGAGGGCCGCGATACGGAAGTCGGAGCTCTTGATCCAGTACTTGGTGTAGACGCCCTGGTAGACGATGTCCTGGACCGTCGAGGGGTAGACGTTGATGGACGCGCCCTTCTCCGGCGGAGGCGGCGCGAGCGTCACGCGAATCTTCTCGGGGCGGACGGAGAGATCGACCTTCTGGCCGACCTTAAGCTGCTTGTCGTTGTAGGCGCGGATGTCCGGGAATCCCACGGGGCGGATCGTGCAGTAGTCGCCTTCCGTCGCGACGATCTCGCCGGAGAAGAAGTTCGTGTCGCCGATGAACGAGGCGACGAAGCGCGAGGACGGCGCCTCGTATATCTTCGCGGGGCCGTCGAGCTGCTCGATCGTGCCGCGGTTGATGACCGCGATGCGGTCGGAGAGCGACATCGCCTCGCCCTGGTCGTGCGTGACGTACATGAACGTGATGCCGACCTGGTCGTGGATCGTGTCGAGCTCGAGGAGCATGTGCTGGCGGAGCTTCAGGTCGAGCGCCGCGAGAGGCTCGTCCAGGAGGAGCACCTTCGGCCTGTCGACGAGGGCGCGCGCAATAGCGACGCGCTGCTTCTGGCCGCCCGAGAGCTGGTTCGGGTACTTCCATGCGTGCTCGCTCATCTGGATCATGTCGAGTATCGCGTCGACCTTCTCCTCGATTTCCTTCTTCGGGAGCTTCGCAAGCCGCAGGGAGAACGCGATGTTGTCCCAGATCGTCATCGTCGGAAAGAGCGCGTAGTTCTGGAACACCGTGTGGACGCGGCGCTCGTTCGGAGCGAGGTCCGTAATGTCCTTGCCTTCGAGGAAGATGCGGCCTGAATCCGGCTTTTCGAAGCCGCCGAGCATCCTGAGGAGCGTCGTCTTGCCGCATCCCGAAGGTCCGAGAAGCGAGAAGAACTCGCCCTTGTTGACAGAGAAAGAGACGTCGTTGACCGCCGTCAACGCGCCGAACCGCTTCGTCACATGGTCGAAGACGAGAAATTCGTTGCTCAATTCAGGTATGCCTCCATTAGGACAAGCTTTGGTGTTGGGGGGAATGATACCTAATTTCACCGCAACGCGCAAGGGGTGAAATTAAAGAAATTCTACCGCCGCCTGAGCGAGACGAGGGTCTCGAACCGGGCGGTGCGCGGGAACATGTTGAACCAGCGGGCCGATTCGACCTCATAGCCCCTCGAGATTACCCGGAGATCGCGCATCAGCGTTGCAGGGTCGCACGAGACACAGAGGATGCGCGGCGCATTTGACGCGGCAAGCCATTTCGTGACGTTCGGCTCGAGCCCGCCACGCGGCGGATCGACGATCACAGTCGTCTTCGGCCCGATCTTTATGCGTCCGATGTTGCGCCCGACCTGTTCGGAAAAGAATCGCGCGTCCACCGCCTTCTGCGCGGCGGCGTTGCGCTTCGCGAACTCTATCGCCTGACGCCCGGACTCGATGCCCGTCAGCCGCGGCGGCTTGCAGCATAGCCCCAGAACGCCGACGCCGCAGTAGAGGTCGAGGACTTCAGGCGCTTCCGCCGCGCCCTTCTGGTATTCGGCGACGATCGCCTTCGCAAGTTCCTCTCCGACATCCGTGTTCACCTGGTAGAAACCGTCCGCCGGAACTTCGAAGTCGAGCCCGCAAGTCGTTTCCTTCAGAACTAAGTCCTTCGGCGCGTCGCCTATCCACCACTTGACGCCGCTCTTCTTCGTCCAGCGAACGGTCACGCTTCCCTTGCGCTCTGTGTCCTTGCGAATCTGAATCGGGCCAGTCGTCAAAAGCGTCGTGACGGCGCGGCGTATTTCGCCAAGCTTCGCGTTGATCTCGGGACGCGCAAGAGGATCGTCTGCGACGTCGACGATTTCGTGCGACGGCTCGGTGCGGTAGCCGATGCGCCACCCGTTTCCGTATTTCGCAAAGTGGTATACGACCTTGTTGCGGTAGTTAAACTCGGAGCCGCCCTTCGCTGAAACAAATTCTGGAACATCTATGCGGGCGCGCTCGAAGAATTCCTTAAGCTGGCTCTCCTTCGCCTTTAGCTCGCCATCGTAGGAAAGATTGGCGTAGACCATTCCGGGCACAACACGCTCCGCAGCACATTCGACGCGGTCGGGAGACTTCTCCACGACCTCGACAAGACGCGCTTTGACGAAATGCTTCTTCTCTTCGACGATCTCCGCCTTGACCTGCTCGCCCGCCCATGCGCCTGGAACGAAAACAACACGCCCGTCACCGAGGCGACCGAGCCCGTCGCCGCCATAGACGTTCTTTGCAATGTAAACCGTTGATGTCATCTAAACTCTCTCCTACTTTTTCTTCCGTGTATTCTGTGTATTCCGTGGTTCAATTACTGTCACTCATTTTCTTTATGAGCGCAATTTCGTCGCGGTATCCCTGCAGGTCGCACGGCGTCTCAAGATAGAACGGCAAGTCCTTAAGCTTGGGATGGTTCACGACGCGCATAAGCGCATCAAGCCCTATTTTTCCCTTGCCGATCTTCTCGTGGCGGTCCTTGTGCGCGCCGAGGACATTCATCGAGTCGTTGAGATGAATCGCCTTGAGCCGGCCAAGACCGACAACGCTGTCGAACTCCGCAAGGACCCCGTCAAGGTCATTCACTATGTCGTAGCCGCCGTCCCAGACATGGCACGTGTCGAGGCAAACTCCGAGAAGTGTTTGATTGCCAAGCTCTGATTCGGTGGCGTCGATGATTGCACGAATCTCGGCAAAGTTCCTGCCGACCTCGCTGCCCTTCCCAGACATGGTCTCGAGGAGTACTGTAGTGGAGGGAAGCTTACCGCCGTGTACATCGCGCCAGCGTAGGAGAATTCGCGAGAGCATCCCCGATATGAGGTTAATCCCCTCTTCCGCGCCCTGCCCGACATGGCTGCCTGGATGAAAGTTGTACATCGCGCCCGGAGTATGTTCAAGGCGTTCCAAGTCGTCTGCCATCACTTCTTCGGCGAATTCCCTGACGCGCGGCTCGGCGCCTGCCGCGTTCAGCGTGTAAGGCGCGTGGGCGAGAATCGGACCAATGCCGTTCGCCTCGGCAAAATCGAGGAAAGCGGCGACATCTCCCTTGTCCAACGGCTTCGCCGCGCCGCCGCGTGGATTGCGAGTGAAGAACTGGAACACATTTGCTCCGATTGAGACGGCCGTCTGCCCCATGGCGAGATAGCCCCCTGACGCACTGAGATGACATCCTATTTTCATTGTTTCCCCACCTTCGTCACTTCAATCCAAGGATGCGCGAAATCGCGCTTGTTACCTTGAACATCGCGTTCTCGAAATCGTCCTTCTTCGCCGGAACCGTTGCGCTCTCGACGACAGTCTCGCCCTGCTTCAGCGAGACCTCGACTTCGTCCCCCGCGCGGCGGACCGATATCTCGAACTCGACCACCTCCGGCGGTTCCTCCGGAGTCTCGTCGGGCTGAGGTTCCTCTGGCGGCGGCTCCTCTGGCTTTTCCTCGTTTTCCGGCTTTGGCTCGTTCATCTCCTCGAGAATCGTCCGTGCGAGAAGTTCGATCTTGCGCCGGACGCTCGGGAAAAGCGATTTGTGCTGCTCGGCGGCGTTCGCGGGACGCTTCGCCTCGTCAGGCCAGAGCGTGTTGAGACGAGACGCTTCCCACGACTCCTCGGTCGCCTGGGTAAGAAGCCCGACTATGGTCTTCAAATCGGGAGTGCGCGTCCAGAACGAGTCCTTGCGCTTCTTCGCCTCGGCAAGCACCTGCGCGTGGCTTCCATCGACGATGGCGTTCTGCGCAGCGATCGCGCTGCGTGCGATGTCAAACGCCGCGGCCACCTCGGAATCGGCGCGGCTGTCGGCTTCTTCCATCAGCGGCCTGCCCTTCGGCGCATCCGCAAGGGGCTTGAGCGCGGAGAGCGAACGCCACTCCTTGACCGACTTCGCGTAGTCGCTTCTCGCCGTCACGTCGTCCGCGAGATCGGCCGGCGGGAACCAGGTTCCGTCCGCAAGCGTGGGCCATGTGTCGTCTGCCTGGCGCTTCGCCGCAGTCGCACGTGCCTCGCGCCACTTTGGAAGGACGTCTTTCCTCACCTTTGCCTCGACTGCCTTCTGTATCCGCTCGCCGCCGAGACGCGAGGCAAGGTATTCCCGCAGTTCGCCGCGCTCAGACTGCGGCGCGTCGTTGCAAGTTCCGTCGAGCGCCCGGGCGAGAAGCACCGCGGAATAGCGGGTCGCAAAGACTTTTTCGCTCTCCGCTTGCTTCACGTGCTTCTGCGGCGCCTCCACGATCTCCTTCAAGATCGAATCGACATCGACTTCGACATTTGTCGTTTCCATTTTCTTCTCGAGGCGGTCTAGTGTGCGGCGCTCGACTGCGGGTCCGACTGACTTCTCGAATGTTCCGGTAAATACACCCCACGCCTTCGACGGATCATCCGCCTTTTCGCGGCGCTCCTTCACGTTTTCCTCAAGACGCGCCTTTAGGTCGGCGGCGAGCTTCGACGGCGCGGCAGTGTCGCATCGCGCGCGCATAAGGTACTCCGCTTGGCGTTTCTGCTCGCGGCGGGCGTCTTTTATGACGGGCTCCACCATACGCTCGCTGATGAACTGGCGATTCTCCGAGAAGACGACCGTCTTCTGCTCGTCGAGGATGCGCTTTTGCATTTGCTCGCGAAGTTCCCAGTCTTCCTTCTCGTCGAACTCCGCTTCCGTCGGGCGAGTCGCGGCGACGATCGTCTTCGCCTGTGCCTCGACCGCCGCCTTCCGCTCGGCGGCAAACGCGGAGGCAAAATGTTTGTTTGCGATCTCGTCGGCCTTGCCTGCGTCCAACTCCAGCTTGTCCGACTCTATGCCAAGTCGTTCGGCGATGGCGCGCGCTTTCGCGGCGAACTGCGCACGCAGCTCGTCGGCAAAGACTCCGCGGCAAAGCGCCTCGGCCTCGGCCGGTTTCTCAAACTTCTTTGGATCGGCGAGCATCGCCTTTTCAAGCGCCCCCGGCGCCGGCCCCTTCTCGCGCAGCTCCTCGCGTGCGCGGGAAAGCGAGATGTCGCGCGCTCCGTCACGCGCCGTCGAGTCGAACTCGGCGTTTCCGGCCGAGAGCGTCGCGGCCAAAATCAGTGCAATCATGTTCACGGCAGAACCTCCGCGCCTGTCGCCTCTGCGACGAGCTTAAGCGACTTTGCCTTTAGTGCGTCCGCAAGTGCGCTTGGGTCGGCGATGTCGCCGAGCGCGGACGGGTTTTCGATCCACTGGCGCTGCAGACGCGCGGCAAGAGCGCGCTGAACGCCGCGGGCGTCGAGGCGAACTTCCTCGACGGAACGCGCGATCTCGTCGTCGAGCCACGTCTTTTCGTCGTCGGTAAGCGCTGTTTCCTCGAGCTTCGCCTCATTGAGTACGGCCGACTTCCACGCGGCGGAGAGCGCGGCAGAATCGCGGTAGTCGGCGCATGCCGCCGCGGAGCCGGACGCAAACGCGGCCTTCGCCGCAGGCGCAAGTTCGATGCGCCCGCCCTTCACGTGCTCGTCGGCGTCAAAAGAGCGACGGCCGTCCGTCCCCTGGGTCATCAGCGCGTTGAGCCCGTATTTTACGCGATGGTCCTCGGCAACCTTCTCAAGCGCAAGGACGAGCTTCTGCCTGTTCACTTCGAGGATTTCCTCGGCGCGTTCCTTGCGCGACATCTCGACGAAGATGAAGTAGGCGATCATGAAGACCATAAGTAGCGCGAACACGACCTGGAGAAGAAGCCCCTGCAAGTCGTCGGTCGTCGCCCGACGAGAGGCATCTCCCCCAAGGAGCCGTTTCAGCGCAGCACGGTCAGATTCAGTCATGGCGCGTCCTTATCCCCTGAGCGCCGCGGCAATCTTCGCAAGGCGCGCTTCCGTTTCGACGCGTGCTTCGTCCGCTGCCTTTGCACGGCGCTCGAGCGCCTCTATCTCGCGCTTGAAGAACTCGACATATTCCTTCTGGCGCGTCTCGAAAGACTGTTCGTAGTCGGAAAGCCGCTTCTCGAAATGCGCGGCATATTCGCCGCGCCGCTTCTCGAATTCCGCCGCGTCGGCCGCCGCCCTGCGCGACGCTTCCGCCGCGTAGTCGTCGAGGCGCTTGCGAAACTCCGCCTCGAACTCCTGCTGGCGCTTCTCAAATGCGTCAGACGCCGCGCCAAGGCGCACGACGAGCCGGTCCACCGCCGCCGCGAGATCGCCGTCGTCCGTCTCCGCAAGCCCAGTCTCCTCGAGGAGCCGCGTGAAATAGGGCCTTACGAGCGGACGGTCAATGAGGAACACCCAGACGACTGCGGCCAAGGTCGAGAAGAGCGCCGTGTGGAGGCACTGCATGAGGTCTGCCATCGTCACCGTGTCGAGCTTGAAGTAGCCGATCACTATGATTCCCCAGAGCGTGCCGAGAAGCCCGAGCGCGACGTTCAGCTGGTCGGAGCCACGGAAGAACGGGAAGTCTCCAGCACGCGCACGACGGCAAGCGAGCATCCGCGACAGCGAAAGCGTCATGCAAAGGAAGCCGAGCATCGGGATAAACGTCGTCACCGCCGAATAGTCGACGACCGCCCAGTCGAGCCAGGGGATGAACCCCGACGCCTTTGCCGCGAACGCCGACGAATCGCCGCCGGCAGCGATAAACGAGGACCACCAGTTGAATATGGCGACGACGTTGTTTGCGAAGGCAAGCGCGAAGAAGACTGTCGCCGCCATGCAGAGCGGCAGAAGAACCTTGACCTTTTTCATACGGAGATTATATCATTTTTTCCGGCGTCTTGGGATACCACGCCCACAAACGGAATACGACTGCAACCAGTTGAGCCCAACTGCTGACATCGGCGAAATCGGGGTCTTGTCCCGACTGGGAGTCTTTCGGGCGCTTTCCACGACCAGCTCATGTTCCTTTGGCGTGGGCGCACGAGTCGAGTCGCGTGGACTGAGCTTCACGGAATAGGCGGGATACTCGACCCCCGACTTGCCCACGCCACCGACAAAGTGCTTCCGCACGAAGACATCAAACTCATGCGACTTGCAGTCGCTGGAATAGTCGTATGCCCAGCCACAATGCGAGCAGAACGGAATCTCCGCCCAGATGATGCGCCTCCGCGAGAGCACGTCGCCGAAGTCGCGGCCGGAGCGGCTGGCACGGACGCCAAGAACCTCCGTCAGCCCGACCGCAAGCAACGCCCCGGCGGCGACCAGACACATAACGGCACGACGCGGAGAAGCCAAGGCATCTTCCGCGGGCTCCTTGATGCGGCGGATGTAGACGACAAACGCAACAACGACGAAAAGCGACGCAAGGTTCATCAACACGCCGGAAAGAACCATAAGCGCCGCCCACGCCAACTTTCCGCACGCAGCAGACTCCGTGAACGGATGGGCAAATCCAATTACGTCGCAGTAATAGACGACCTGAGGAACCGCCCTGAATGCGGCGGCAACAAGGCCCGCGCCCACGGCATAAAACAAGCTCTTCCACATTCGTCCACGGAGAAGCGCGACGGACATATCCGTCGCCCTGAAGCCCGACATTCGAAACAACGCGCTCAAGGTCACGGCGAGCATCCACCTTGTCAGAATCGCAAACAGCCCAGCCAATGCGACGACGAGGAACAACATCTGCATGATGCCGACAGCCGACGACACCGAAAGCCCAAACAACCCGACGATTTTAGGCAGAAGGAAATAGATGCCGACGAGTGCCACGAATAGATATGCGCCTACAAGAAAGCAAAGGAGCATCACCGTTCCAAATGTGCGACCTATTGATGCGACAAGGCTGCGCGAAACGTCTGCTTCGTCAGATGGCTTTGCAATCGTCTGCCATGCGGCTCTGGCGATTATGACGAGCGCCAAAACGCCAAGCGTCAGATTGATCAGCAAACTGACGTGCCGCTCCGGCCGTAACGCGATGGCGGGGATTCCGTCACCTGCATCGAATCGCATCGCCGTCTGGGCGCGAATCCACACAAGGAAGATGTTCGCGGGGAGAAATACGGCGAGCAGCTTGGCCCACGTCTTCCCAAGCGCCTTCCAATATGCCGAAAGCGCTTCAGCCAATATGTCAATTATGGCGTTCACTTCAATGAACCGCCGCCGTCAAAGGATGCCGGTGGGGAGGTCAGAGGGGATCCACCAGCTCTCCTTCGAGAAGTCGAACGAGAAGACCTTTATTCCGTCAGGCGCGCAGTTGCGCTTGAACGCCTGCGAGACAAGACGGTAGAGGAACGTGTCGAGCGTGCGGCCGATGAGGTCGAGCCCGAACGTCTTGCCGTAGCGCTTTGCCGCGGCGTCATATAGCGCCTTGCGGCCAAGGCCGTTTTTGCAGAAATTCCAGATGAAGAAGTCATGCAGCTCGTAGGGACCGATCTTGTCCTCTGTGACCTGGCCCTTCACGAGCTCGGGGCTCACGGGCGTGGCAAGGATGTCTAAAAGCGCCTTCGCCGCCTTACAGGAGTTTAAAGTTGAAAGTGAAGAGCGTAAAGTTGATGTGCAACTTTTCACTTTACACTTTAAACTTTCAACTCTCTCTTCCGCCCACCACTTGCAGACCTTGCGGACGATTGTCTTCGGAACGCCGGAGTTGACGCCGAACATCGACATGTGGTCGCCGTTGTAGGTGCACCAGCCGAGCGCGATCTCCGACATGTCGCCCGTGCCGAGGACTATGCCGCCGACCATGTTGGCCTTGTCCATCAATATCAGCGTGCGCATCCTCGCCTGCGAATTCTCGTAGGCAGCGTCGGGCGTCTTTCCGTCGTGCCCGATGTCCTTGAGGTGCTGCCTCACCGACTTCGCGATTGAAATCGTCTCCAACTTCACCCCGAGTCCTTCGCAGAGAAGGTCGGCGTTCGTCTTCGTGCGCTTCGAGGTGCCGAAGCCAGGCATCGTGTAGGCGTGGATGCCGGAGAGCGGAAGCGAAAGCTTCTTGAAGGCGCCGACTGCGACGAGCATGACAAGCGCGGAGTCGAGCCCGCCCGACACGCCGATAACGACGTCCTTTACGCCGATGCGCTTGAGCCGGAGCGCAAGTCCATCGACCTGTTTTGCGTAGACCTTCGCGGGATCGCAGGGGAACGGGGCGGACGCCGCGCGCCCCTTCGGGAGCTTTGCGAGGCTGCCAAGAGTTCCTCCGCTCTTGATGTATTCCTTGAGACGCTTGTCCATGTAGAAGATTATACCAAAATCTGCTGCAGAATCCTATGGCGTTTCGAGCGGGGGAATTATGGTATAATCTATGGCAATGAAAGTTTGCTTTGAGACATTCGGATGCAGGTTGAACCGCGCAGAGGCGCTCGACCAGGAGGCGGAGTATCTTGCGGCCGGATGGGAGCTTACTGACAGCCATTCCGACGCCGACATCATAGTGGTACGCGGCTGCTCGGTGACGCGCCGCGCCCAACGCGAATGCGAACACCTCATCGCGCACATAAGGAAGAAGTATCCGCTAAAACGGCTTCTGATCGAGGGTTGCCTTGCCGTGGGCCGCACGGCGAAAACCGTCGTGCAACACGCCCCAGGCGCCCTTCACAAGACGACAGGCGTCGTTCCCGTCCCCACGCGGACGGCTCGCGCCTATCTGAAAGTCCAGGACGGCTGCGCGGGCAAATGCTCCTTTTGCATAGTCCCAAAGTTCAGGGGCCAGTCGACTTCGGTCGACTTTGGCGCTGTTCTCGACAAGGCGAAGCGCTTCATAGACGCCGGCTACCACGAGATAGTGGCGACGGGCTGCAACCTCTCGCTCTACGCTTCGGGCGGGAAGCGGCTACCGGAGCTTCTCGCCGCCCTCGCCGAGCTATCGCCAGATTGCCGCATCCGGCTCGGCTCGCTCGAACCGTCCGACGTCGCAATCGACGTAGTCGCGACAATGGCCGGCAATTCCAACGTCTGCCGCTTTATGCACATTCCCGTGCAATCCGCGTCGAACAGGATGCTCTCCGCAATGAAGCGACCTTACCTCATGAAGGACGTCCGAGACCTCGTCTGCGCGATACGCAAGCAGATTCCCGACGCCGGAATAGGCTGCGACCTCATGACCGGCTTCCCCAGCGAAGGAGACCTCGACTTCATGGCGACAAGGGGAATGCTCGAGCGCGACCCCTTCTCGCGAGTCCATGTCTTTCCATACTCCGAACGTCCGGGAACTCCGGCGGCAGCCTTGCCACATGTCGTCCCCCCAGAAATCCGCAAGGCCCGAGCAAGGGATCTGTCATTGATAGCAGACAAGAAGCGCACTGCTTTTGCAACGCACTTCATTGGCAAGGCGACGGACATAGTGGTGGAAGACGAGGACACCTGTTCTGGCTGGACTTCCGAATACCTCTGGTGCTCGTGTCCTAACACACACCTGCCGCGAAAGTCGCTTGTCGCCGTTCGCATCGTCGAGTCAAAAGGACACACGCTCATCGGGACGCCAATCTAAAATGGCAGGTGAAACAACGAAGACAGAGGCCATCTGCCTCGACATAAGGCCGTGGTCTCGTACAAGCCATGTCGTGCGGTGGATGACCCCGGAAGGTCCCGTCACTACCGTCGTCAAAGGCGCAGTCAGGTCCAAAAGCGCGTTCCTCGGGCAATACGATCTCAACTACACCTGCGAAATCGTCTACTATTCGCGCACGAAAGGCGAGCTTCACGCCCTGCGCGAGTGTTCGCCATTGGCTATACGCGAAAACCTGCGCTCTAACTACCGTGCGCTCGTCCTCGCGGAGCACATGCGCGCGCAGGTCGCGACGCTCGCGCCGCACGGCGGCGAATCGGGCTCATGGCACTCCACACTCGAGACCGCCCTCGATTCGCTCGTCGGCGACGCGGCACATTCGCCGCGCCGACTCGTCGCGACGCTCCTCGACTTCGAGCTCAAAATCCTCGCCCTTTCAGGGCTTTCGCCGGAAATAGAGGCAGAATCGGGCTCGTTTTCGCTGCGCGGAGAGCGCCAGATGCCCATATCGCGAGAGGTCGCCCGTTGCATAAACGATCCTGAAAGCGAAAATAACTTGCAGATTCTACTGGACGCGGCAAGGGCAATTGGTGTATTCTATGCATTCCACCTGGATTCTGCCCCGGAAACGAGGCGGACCGTCCTAAGGATGATTTCCAACAACGAAGAAGGAACAGAAGATGGCCAAGATTAAGATAGTAGGCACGGCGCTCGTCGCCGCGGCGCTCGTCGCCGGATGCTCAAAGAACGAAACGACCGACGTCGCCCCAGACGTGGCGGCCGCGCCAGCGGAAGACCCGAAAGAGGTGATGGTGTCCGCCGGCGGCAAGGATCTCACTCGCGGCGCAATCGCCGAGAAGGTCGACGAAATCCTCACGGAAATCCTCAAGAAAGAAGGCAACAATCTCCCCGCCGAGCAGCTCGCCTACCAGAAGCGCATGATTGCGGCGCAGATCGCACAGTCGTTCATACTTGACAACGTCGTCGTAACCAAGGCAACTGAACTCGGCTACAAGCTCAGCGACGACGACTTCAAGGCCTTTGCCGACAAGGTCCTGAAGAAGTTCGAAGGACGTCCGGACGCGCCCAAGACAATCGACGAGTTCGCCGAGAAGATGCCCTTGCCCAAGGACTACGTGATGTCGCAGTTCAAAAACCAGGCGCTCATCGAAAAAATGATTGAAGGCGAAGTCTCGTCAAAGAACAAGACGGACTACACGGCCAAGGCGAAGGAAATCGTCAACGACATCAAGGAGAAGAACAAGGACATTCCTGCGAAGGCGGCCGAGGCGGAAAAGAAGATCAAGGAGCTGAAAGCCCAGATCGACGCCACTCCCGAAGCCGAAAAGGCCGCGAAATTCGCCGAGCTCGCGAAGGGAAATTCCGACTGTCCGTCCGGGAGCAAAGGCGGCGACCTCGGGTTCTTCACCCACGGCCAGATGGTTCCCGAGTTCGACAAGGCGGCATTTGCGTTGCCCGTCGGCAAGGTCTCCGACATCGTAAAGACGTCCTTTGGATACCACATCATCCTAGTGACCGAGAAGAAGCCCGCAACTGAGGCAAAGGGCGAGACGCCCGCCGAGCCCGAGTCCGTCAAGGCGAGCCACATTCTCGTCAAGGCGCCTTCCGAAGAGAAGGTTCCAGACGAGGCCGAGGTCATTAAGGTCCTCAGAGATCGCGATGAGCGCTCCAATATCGGCGAGTTCCTGCAGGACATTCTCCGCAAGGCCAACATAAAGGCAGCCGACGACTACAAGTTCCTGCTTCCTCCTCCGGAACTCCCGAAGGCAGAGCCGACCCCGGCAGCCGGAACGGAAAATGCCGCCGAACCCCAAAAGGCGGTTGAAACCGCCGCCGAGAAATGATATACTTTCCCGCAATCGAAAGGAATAGCAGAAAATGAGCCAGCATGCATCTCTTAAGGGTTCCGGCAAGATCGTCTCGAAGCGCAACGTCCTGAAGCGTTTCGAGCGCGTAGACCTCCTCCAGAAGCGCGGGGAATGGAAGGAAGGAAGCCGCGGCCTTGGTCTCAAGAAGACCAAACCCGAGGCCTAAGAATTTTTTCAAGGTCAAAAAGATGAGAGACGCCCGCAACGCGGACGTCTCTTTTCTTTGTAATCTCTCCAACTTGGACCAGTTGCAGCCATGTAGAACATGTAGATCATGCAGACTTTCTACATGTTCTACACGTTCTACACGGCTACCTATTCGTGATATACGCCCTGCGCATCAAGTGCCTTTGCAATGTCCGAATACGCGAGAGCGCGCGGCGCGATGCCCTTCTGCGCAGCAAGACCCGCCGCTATGCCGGCGGCCTGGCCAGTCATGAAACAAGGCGCAATCAGCCGGAAGGTGTCAATCGAGTCGCCCTTCCCGAGACAACGTCCGGCACAGAGCAGGTTTTCGACTTTCTTCGGCAGGATCTGCCTGTACGAGACGCGGAACGCCTTGTGAGGACCGTCTACGCCGCACCAGCCGATGCAATCGGAGAACTTGTCGTTCTCCTCGACGATCTCCTTGCGGCCCATCACGTACTCTGCAGCGATCAACCTCGACTGGCGAGGCCCAATCTGAGAGGCGGAATTCGACGTGTAGACTTTCTCCCAGCCAGGGGTCTTGCGCATTTCAAGGACATCGTTCCAGTTCTTGCGGCGAAACGCGACCTCGAGTCGAGAGAGGTCTCTGACTGAAAGGCCGTTGCCAGTCTTCATGCCGCAATGTCCCCAGCGCGCATCGGGATTCCCCTCGTTGCCGTGCAGCGGGAACTGTGGCTTGGCGCCTTGCGGCGGATTGATCGTATCCATGTTCGCCCAGCGAAACACGGTCGAAATGGGGCTTGTCACCTGGTTGTAGTCGCCGCCTGCGAGGAAGAGCATGTCGGCATCGCCAGTGCAGTCGACAACCTGTTTTGCGAGTATTGCCTGTCGCCCCTGCTTCGACTCGAACACGACACCCTTCACGGAGTCCCCGTCCTGAATCACGTCGACGCCCCAGGAATGGAAGAACATCTCCACCTTGTTCTCAGCAATCATCTCGTCCATGATGACCTTGGCGGCTTCCGGATCAATAGTTGGCTGCCAGTGCTTCTGTGGATAGGCCGGTTCCGGCAGGCTGCAGAATGTCTTCCCGAGCTTACCCGCACGAAGCATGAGTTCCTCACATACGCCGCGTGTGACGAGATTCCACTTGCCGCCCCTGTTGGCGCACGTCGCAAGGACTACGAGCACCATGCCGTTCGTGAAAAGGCCGCCAAGCGACCCATAGCGCTCCACGAGGGCGACTTTCGCGCCAGTCCGCGCGGCGGCAACGGCGGCGGCAAATCCCGCAGGGCCTCCGCCGACGACAACGACATCTGTCTCGTGGAAAATAGGCAGCTCTCGCGCCGGCTGAAACACCTTTCCGTCCTTCAGGAAGGCGCTCGGGAGATCTTTCATCGTATGGTCGAGCGGAAAGATGTGCTTTCCGAACCAGACATTCTGCGGATCGCCACAGCTGCCCTCGGGGAGCTTGCTCATGTCAGGCACATATTCGTCGCCGAATGCCGCGCCGGTTGCAAACGCGGCGCCGCCAATGCCGAGCTTCTTTAAAAATTCGCGTTTTGTAATTTGCATGTCTATGTACTCCTTTTTAAGTAGCTAACTTCACTCACTATTTCCCCGTTCGCGAGGCGCGTGTGCAGCACATCGCCACGGACGACCTGATCAGCAGACTTCACGACAGCTCCATCCTTGTCCGTCGTGAGCGAATATCCGCGCTCGAGGACCGAGTACGGCGAAAGCAGCGCGAGCTTTTCCCTGACCCTGTCGAAAGCTGCCTCTCTCCTCGTGAAGCCGAGTACGACGGAAGAGCCAAGCGCGCTGGATAGCGATTCTATGCGGTGCGCGACATCTGCGGCCTTCGCCTGGAGAGCAGGAACGAGCGCCGAGGAAAGATGGTCCGTCCTCTGCGCGAACCATTCGTATTTGGCGCGAAGCGCCTTTGCAAGCTGCGAATCGAACGATGCAAGCCGGTCGCGCAGATCGGCAAGCACGGGAACTGCAATTTCGGCGGCAATCGACGGCGTTCCCGCGCGGACGTCGGCGGCAAAGTCGCAGAGCGTGTAGTCTGTCTGGTGGCCCACTGCGGAAATCGTCGGGACCTTCGAAGCCGCAACGGCGCGGACGAGCGCTTCGTCGTTGAAGTAGAAGAGATCCTCAAAGCTACCGCCGCCGCGTGCAACGATGAGCACATCGGGCTTGAAGTCGCAGTCTTCGCGGTTGAAATACTCGATGCCGGCGATGATCGTCTTCGGCGCGTCCGCGCCCTGCACCTGCGCGGGGAAAAGCCGTATCTCGAGATTCGGGAACCTGCGCGTCAGGACGGTGCACATGTCGTGTATCACGGCGCCGGCTTCGCTCGTGACAATTCCTATGCGCCTCGGCATCGAGGGCAGCGCTCGCTTTCGCGCAGGGTCGAAAAGCCCTTCTCTCTCAAGCTTCGCCTTGAGCTCGAGATACCTCTGCATCAGGTCGCCAAGCCCCGCGAGCGTCGCGGAAAGGACGACGATCTGGTAGTTGCCGCGCGGTGGGTAGACGGTCACGTTGCCATAGACCTTGATTTTAGCGCCGTCCTTGAGCCCGGAGTCAAGTTCTGGATGGCGCTTGCAGCTCGATTCGTACTGTCCCGCAAACATCACCGCGGAAATCTGCGCTCCTTCATCCTTGAGCGTGAAGTAGCAATGTCCCGACGGATAACGCTTCCAGCCGCTTACCTCGCCCTCCACGACGACCTTGGAGAAGCCGCCCTCTATCGTGCGCTTCAGCGCGGACGTCAGCGAAGAGACGGTGAACTCTGGACGCGCAGCCGGCATGGCGTCACCTCATGAGGACGCTTCGCGCCAATACGCGCTTCTTGTCGCGATAGGAGTGTATGCCGACGGAAAGTATCGTGCCGACGGCAAAGAAAGCGCTCAGTAGATTCGTGCCGCCGTAGCTGAAGAACGGCAGGGCCATTCCCTTCGTCGGCAGCGCCTCGCATACGACGCCGAGATTGAACATCGCCTGGAAGAAGATTATGAACGCCATGCCGATCACGAGAAAGCGCCCGAACCTGTCGGAAGCATTGCGCGCGATATACACCGAGATGCAGAAGAAAGCAAGGAAGAGGACGATTACGGCAATGGAAAAGAAAAGACCAAGCTCCTCGGCGCCGACGGCGAAGATGAAGTCGGTGTGACATTCGGGGAGATAGTACTGCTTCTGCATCGACTCGCCAAGCCCAACGCCCCAGAGTCCGCCGTTCTTTATCGCGACAAGCGCCATGTGCGCCTGATAGGCGGCGGGGTCCATATTCGCGGTAGTAACTTTCTCCACGACTTCCTGGCCGCTGCCGAAGACCGAGTGGACAAACGCCATAATGCGCCTCATGCGGTTTGCATTGAACATCATCACGACGGCGGCAAGCGAAGCGCCCGCGAGGCCCGCCGGGATTATATGTCTGAGCCGCACGCCCGCAACGAACATGACAAGTCCGCCCGACAGGCCTATCACCATAACTGACCCGAAGTCCGGCTCCTTGATGACAAGTCCTGCGTAGACCGCGATAAGCAGCCCCGGTACGACAAGCCCCTTCGTAAACAGCTCGACGCGCCACGCCGCGCGGTCAAGCCACACGGCAAGGACGATGACGATCGCGAGCTTCGCGAACTCGCTCGGCTGTATGTTGACCGGTCCGAGGTTAATCCATCGAAACGACCCGTTGACCGCACGACCGCCAAGCTGCGGAAAGACGAAAAGGAGAAGAATCGCAACGGCGGCGTAAAGCAGCCACGCAAGCCCAGGGATGTCGCGCCAAGTGTGGTAATCCACGAACGCTGCGACAACGGCGACGACGATCCCGACGCCAATGTAAAGGAACTGCCTCTTGAGAAAGAAGTACGCGTCCTTGTGAAGCCGTATTCCGTTCGCCTCGCTCGCGCTCGAGAGAACAATCAGCCCCAGCGCCACGAGAGCCGCGACAACCAGGGCGAAGGCAAATAGTGCGGACTTGCGCACTGCTTGTTACTGATGCTGCGCTTCGGGAGGAAGCTTCAGTATCTGTCCGGCGACGAGTTTGTCGTTCTCGCCGAGGTTGTTGAGTTCGCGCACCGCGGCGGCGGTCACGCCGAAGCGGATCGAGATGTCGGTAAGATCCTCCCCCTCTTGGACAGTGTAGGTCAGCGCGGGGGCAGAGGTCTCTTCGACGGTGGGCGCGACAGGCGTTTCAACCGTCGGCTCTACAGGAGCCGCAACTGGTTCGACAGGTGCTTCGACTGGCGTCTTGACCGCTGGCTCGGCGGCCTTCGGCTCGACCTTCTTGACTGTAACAACCTTCTCGGCAGGCACCTTCAGCTTCTGGCCGATCTTGAGCGAGTCGGACGTAAGACCGTTAAGCTCCTTGAGCTGGCGGATGTTGATGCCATTGCCGTAGGCAATCGCGCCGAGCGTGTCGCCGGACTTGACGACATACTCCTTCGTCGCACCGGTGTAGGGAGCGTAGGTCTTGGTCGGCTTCTGCGCCTGCGGCTTGGCGAACGCGCCTTCAGGGACCTTCTGCTCGCCGATTTCAAGCTTGCCGGGGAGCTTGAGCTTCTGGCCGATGCGGATCGTGTCGTCTTTGAGGTTGTTGAGGCGCTTGATCGAGTTGATCGTCACGTTGTACTTCTTCGAGATCTTCGCGAGATAATCGCCGCGCTGCACGATGTAGACGGTGTACTCGGGCTCCGGCGGAGGAAGCGGCTTCACGTCCTTCTTCTCGACTATCTTCTGCTCTACGACACACTGGCAGTCAGGAGCGCCGCACTGGCAGGGCTCGGTGTGCTTCGTGCCGGGCGGGCAGGTGCAGTGCTTCTCTTCCGTGACGACAGGCGTGTCTGGCTCGGGGGTCTGTTCGACCTGCGTCCCGATGTCCTTCACCTCGCCTTTCGGCGTCTTGCGCTGATAGTTGGGGTCCTTGCAGCCGGCGATCACAGCGACCGCGGCGATTCCGAGAACGATGCCGAGCTTGTTCATGTTGTTTTTTGTCCTTCTTTTTTTACGAGTGACGCGAAGACATCTCCGCGCTCCCCGAAACTTTGAAACTGGTCGAAACTCGCGGTTCCAGGCGAAAGGAGCACCGTATCACCCTTCTCCGCTTCGCGCCTCGCTGTCTCCACGGCTCTGTCGAGAGTCTCGCAAACCTCGCAGTCTACGGCATCCTTCCAAGCCGAACAGAACAACTCCGCGCTTTGTCCAATAAGATACACTTTTTTCACCCGCTCTGTCAAGATGGGCAAGGCGATTTTCGGGTCATCGCCCTTGGGGAGCCCGCCCGCGACAAGGCGGACGTTCCGCCCGGAACTAAAGACCCACGGCTTCGGAACCATCTTCACGCCGGCGACAAGCGCCGCGATCGACGTCGCCTTGGAGTCGTCGACATACCGGACGCCGTCGATCTCTGCGACGGTCTGCATGCGGTGCGGCAGCGGCTCGAACTCGAGAAACGCGCGGCGAATCGTCTTGTCGTCCACGCCGGCGGCGAAAAGCAGGAAGCACGCCGCGAGTGCATTGCGAGAGAGCACCGGATTGTCGAAATACGATCCATCGTAGAGCTCGTCCGGACCGTCCTTGCATACGCTTTCCTGAAAACGGTGCCCGTCGTAGATCGTCATGTCGTGCGCCTCGCCGGGGCGCGTCATCGCCAGAAGCCGCCGCTTCAGCGCGTGGTAGACTTCAACTGAACCGTGGCGATCGAGATGGTCTTCCTGCAAGTTGAGTATCGCCGCAGCCTCGAACGTGTCGGGCGGAAGGTTCGTCGTTTCCATCATGAACGACGACACCTCGACCACGGCCCATGTTGGAGTTGAAAGTTGAAGACCGGAAGTTGAAAGTTGGTTGGCAAGCTCCGAAACGGGGAGGCCGTAGTTTCCGCACGGCGTCGCGCGCATCCCCGCGAGATTGAGCGCGTCCGCGACGAGCTTCACCACGCTCGACTTCCCCTTCGATCCGGTGACGGCGAGCATCTTCACGCCAAGGCGCTTCAACTCGCGACAGCCGTACTCGAGCTCGCTCATGACGCGTACGCCTGGGCTCGCTACGACAAGTCCTACGCCGTCTGCAAACTCGACCGGACGCCCTTGAGCTTCGGCAAGCGCCGCCGCGGCCTTTCCGCTCGACCCCTTGCCAATAACGAGCACTTTCGTGGGCTCCTCTGTTCGCTTAGACGACGCAGCGAAGGTCCGAGCGAGGGGATTCGGCGTATTCGCCGAGGGCTCCCCGAGGAGGAGCCTTCGTGCGTCGTCGCCCAAATCAGAAATCGAGGTTGCGGACATTGAGCGCGTTGTCCTCGATGAACTTGCGGCGTGGCTCGACCTCGTCGCCCATTAGAAGCGAGAACATCTGGTCTGCGGCGACGGCGTCGTTCAGCTTGACGCGGAGCATGTGCCGCGTCGCCGGATTCATCGTCGTCTCGTAGAGCTCGGTGTCGTCCATTTCGCCAAGACCCTTGAAGCGGTAGATCGAAAGCCCTTGCTTGCCGTGCGCGCGCACGTCGTCGAGGAGTTTCTTTAGCTTTCCGCTCGCAGGCGCGGCGCCCGTGATCGAGGGCGGGCCGAAGTAGTCGTCTGGCCCATAGCCGTATGCGGAGAGCGACGAAAACTCCTTCTTGAGCATCGACGCGCCAGAGCCAGTCGCGGCCTCGTCGCGCACGAGTTCTTCAGGTCTGAACCCGCGCTCCTCGACCATCTTGCATGTCGCCTCGATCTCGGCGAGAAGCATCATCAACTCCTTCGCCTTCTCGGCGTCAAGCATCGTGCCGTCCTTGCCCTTCACCTCGAAGTCATCAAGACCGAGCGTCAGGAGCTTTTGAGTAAGCTCGCCGTCGGTGAGGACGTATTCGATCTTCTTCTTTCGCTCGACCTTGTAGAGCGGCGGCTGGGCAAGATAAACATAGCCCTTCTCGATGAGCTCGGGCATCTTGCGGTAGAAGAACGTGAGAAGAAGCGTCCTGATATGCGCACCGTCGACATCGGCATCGGTCATGATGACGATCTTGTGATAGCGTGCCTTGGAGACATCCCACTCTTCGCCGAAGCCACAGCCAATCGCGGTGATGAGAGTCCTTATCTCGGCGTTCGCGAGCATGCGGTCGATGCGCGCCTTCTCGACGTTGAGCACCTTGCCGCGCAAGGGGAGAATCGCCTGAGTCGCACGGTCGCGCCCGGTCTGCGCCGAGCCGCCTGCGGAGTCACCCTCGACGAGGAAGAGCTCTGTCTTCGCAGGATCGCGCTCAGAGCAGTCGCGGAGCTTCCCAGGAAGCGAGAGACCGTCCATCACGCCCTTGCGCCTTGTCGACTCGCGGGCGGCTCTCGCGGCCTCGCGGGCGCGCGCAGCGAGAAGCGTCTTTTCGATGACGATCTTGGCAATTGAGGGATTCTCCTCGAAGAAAGTCATGAGCTTGTCGGCCACGATCGAGCCGACGATGCCATCCACTTCACCGTTGCCGAGCTTCGTCTTTGTCTGGCCCTCGAACTGCGGCTGCGGAACCTTGACGCTGACGACGACGGTCAACCCTTCGCGCATGTCGTCGCCAGTAAGGTTGTCTTTCTCCTTGATGAGTTTGTTGTCCGCGCCGTACTTGTTGATCGTCGAAGTGAGCGCGCGGCGGAAGCCAGAGAGATGCGTGCCGCCCTCGATGGTGTGGATGTTGTTGCAGTAGGTCTGCTCGAGCGTAGAGTAGCTGTCGGTATACTGGAGGGAGATCTCGGCCTGCACCATGCCGGTCGTTCCCTCTTTCGCGCCCTCGAAGTGGATTACGGGCGAGAGCGGCTTTTTGTTCTGGTTGAGATATTCGACGAACTCGTCTATGCCGCCGTCGTAGTGGAAAGTCTCTTCGTGATGCGTCTCGCCTTCGTCGTCGCGGAAGTGAATCGTGACGCCCTTGTTGAGAAACGCGAGCTCGCGGAGACGCGCGCAGAGAATCTCCCACTTGAAAGCGCGGCAGGAGAAGATCGTGTGGTCGGGGAAGAACGTGACCTTCGTACCAGTCTCGTCGCCGCAGTCGCCGACGACTTCGAGCGGCTTCGTGACGTGGCCGCGCGAGAACTCGATGTGGTGGACCTTGCCGTCGCGCTTGACGTCGACCTTCATCCAGTCGGAAAGCGCATTGACGCACGAGACGCCGACGCCGTGGAGACCACCGGAGACTTTGTAGTTGGAGCCGTCGAACTTGCCACCGGCGTGGAGGATCGTGAGCACGACCTCGATCGCGGGCTTGTGCTGGGTCGGGTGCATGTCGACCGGGATGCCGCGGCCGTTGTCCTGGACGGTGAGGGAGCCGTCAGGGTTGATGATGACATCGATCATCGAGCAGTAGCCCGCGAGAGCTTCGTCGATGGAGTTGTCGACTACTTCGTAGACCAGGTGGTGGTAGCCGCGTTCGCCCGTGTCTCCGATGTACATCGCGGGGCGTTTGCGGACGGCCTCCATACCCTCAAGAACCTGTATGTTTTCGGCGTTGTAATTGCCATGTTCTTCAGCCATTTTTCCCATCCTTTTTGGATGGGAATATTATACCATTTTTTCGTCCGCTCCGGGGGCTAAAAAATCGCCTATTTTCGCATATTTTCACAATCCAAACACGACTCTAATACACACCAAGCGAGGGGATTCGGCGTATTCGCCAAAGGTTCCCAGAGGAGGTTCCTTCGGCCACCGCCGAACGCATTCTGCTTTAAAGGATGTGGCCCATCTTCTCGCGCTTGGTGTCTAGATAGCGCTTGTCGTGGGCGTTCGCGGGAATCACAATCGGCACTCGCTCAACAATCTCGATGCCATAGCCATCAAGCCCCTTCACCTTGCAGGGATTGTTCGTCATTAGGCGAACCTTGCTTATGCCGAGATCCTCTAGAATCTGCGCACCTTCGCCATAGTCGCGGAGATCAGGCGCAAAGCCAAGCGCGACATTCGCCTCGACGGTATCGAGCCCCTCTTCCTGCTTGCGATAGGCGTGAAGCTTGTTTTCAAGACCTATTCCGCGCCCTTCCTGGCGCATGTAGAGAACGGCTCCGCGACCCTCGCGCTCAACCATCTCCATCGCGGTGTGAAGCTGCGGCCCGCAGTCGCAGCGCTCTGAACCGAGGACATCGCCAGTGAAGCACTCGGAGTGGACGCGCACGAGAACGGGCGCGCCGTCATCGACCTTCCCCTTCACGAGCGCAAGATGCTCAAGCCCCGTGATGCGGCTCTTGTACATGCTGAGTCGGAAATGGCCGTGGTCGGTCGGGAGATCAACTTCCTCGACTTTCTCGACGAGCTTGTCGACCTTGCGTCGATAGGCGATGAGGTCGGCTATCGTCATCATCTTGAGGCCGTGGCGTTTCGCAAACGCTGCGACGTCGTCGAGACGAGCCATCGTTCCGTCGTCCTTCATTATCTCGCAGCAAAGCCCGACTTCTTTGAGCCCCGCGAGACGGCAGAGGTCTACCGTCGCCTCGGTGTGTCCTGCCCTCTTCAAAACGCCGCCTTCGCGCGCCTCGAGCGGGAACATGTGGCCGGGGCGTCTGAAGTCGGATGGCTTCACGCCGTCGCCGACGCAGGCAAGCGCCGTCATCGAGCGCTCCGCGGCGGAAATGCCGGTCGTCGTCGAAGCCGCGTCGATCGAAACGGTGAACGCGGTCTGGTGGTTGTCGGTGTTCTGCACCACCATCTGCGGAAGGTCGAGCTTGCGGCACCATGCCCTGCTCATCGGCATGCAGATGAGTCCGCGGGCGTAGGTCGCCATGAAGTTGACGTTCTCGCACGTCGCGAACTCCGCCGCGCAAATGCAGTCGCCTTCGTTCTCACGATCGGCATCGTCCGTCACGAGGACGATTTCGCCGCGCTTCAGCGCCTCAAGGCAGTCTTCAACCGAATCGAACATCGTCTTACGATCCAGGGTGAACGGGCTTCGTCCCCGCCTTGCACATCGGGCACTCTGCGGCCGTCCAAGTCTCGGGAGTCATCTGCATGAGCGAGAACATCGGGATGCGACCGAACTTCACCTTGCCGCCAGAGCGGTCGACGAGCAGGACGACGCCGGCAACCTTGCCGCCCGCCGCCTTAACGAGATCGATCGTCTCCTGGACACGCCCGCCCTTTGTAACAACGTCCTCTGCAACGACATAACGCTCGCCCTTCTTGATCGAGAAGCGGCGGAGAGCGAGAACGGTGTTGGGCTTGCCTGTCGCATCAACGCCCTTGCCCTGTACCTTCTCGGCGAAGATGCACTTCACGTTGAGCTCGCGCGCGACTTCGTGGCCGACGAGGATTCCGCCTACCGCGGGCGATATCACGCCGTCTATCTTCTTGCCGAGCTTCCCCGACTTGACTGCTTCGCGCGTCACTGCACGGCATAGCTTCTCCGCAATGCGCGGAAACCTGAGAACGTTTGCGCATTGGAAGTAGCGGTTTGAATGCAGCTTGGACCTAAGCTCGAAGTGCCCTTCGAGAAGTGCGCCTGTGTCTTTGAACGCCTTTAGAACCTGTTTCTGTGTCATGACTGCTCCTTTCAACGTAGTTTAAGAAGATCTTCCTTCGAGAATGGCTGCTTCGCCTCCGCGCCAACGTCGTCATCCGGTGCAATCGTCGCCGGAGGCGGCGCGGCGACTGTCGGCGGCAGCGAATTTGGCGTATATTCCGCTATCGCGGCGGATGTGCCGCGCACCGGACGCTCTGGTATGACGAAGACTACCGGCATCGGCGGAAGCTCGCCAGGCCCAGATTCCGGCTTCATCCACTTGACTCCTTTCGAATCGACCTGCCACGCCGTCCTCGCCGCGGCGAGCGCGACGCGCTCCTCCTCGTCGGTCAGCGTGACGAAAGCGCACGACGGCTTGCGCCCGCTCTCGTGCTCAATCGCGCGGAAGCCGATCGCATCGTATGGAAACGCGAACGCGATGGCTACCGGAATCACGGCAATTTCGAGAAGCGAAATCGCCTCGTGCCTCAGCGAGCGCAGGGGATGCGGACGCCATTTGCTCATTCGTCCGCCTTCCCCGCCCTCTTCTCGGCGAAAAGGACGCTTTCAACGCCGCTGCGCCTGGCAAGCGCCGCGATTTTCATTATTTCCCCTGTCGCCACTCGGCGGTCTACGAGAACGAGAAGCGTCTTGCGGTCAAGCCGGGAGACGCGGTCCTCGAGCTGCGAAGCGAACGCCGCCGCAGAAGTCTCGTCCCCCATCGTGTAGCGGCCGTCGTCGAAGAACACCAGCGTCTCGTGCGGCATAGGCATGACAAGCGCGACAAGAGACGCGCGCTCGCCTTCGTCGAGGCCGCTCGAATCGGGAAGGTCGAAGAGGATGCCTCTCTCCGTCACAAGCGTGCCGCCGATGATGTGAAGCATGAGAAGAAGCAGAAGGACAGTAAGCCACGGAACTGCGGCCGCAAACGGCTTGAGCCACGACGGCCCGTACCGCCATATTCCCTGCGTGCGCTCAGGTGTCCACTTCCAGGGGCTCACTTCTTCGCCTCCCTCGTGGAAATGTATCCCGTGATCTGGCTCGCAGCGGCCTCCATCTCTACGACGATGCGCTCCATGCGGACACGGAGCATTCCATACATCACGGCGACCGGAATCGCGACGCCGAGGCCGAGCGCCGCCGCGAGAAGCGCCTCCATGGAAGAGTTGAGAAGATCGGCCCGCGCGACGAGTTCCTGGGAATTGACGATTAGGACCGTCTTGATGAAGCCGACAACCGTCCCGAGAAGGCCGAGGAGAGGCGCTATCTGCCCTATGATCGCAAGAGCGGCGAGACGGCGGTCAAGGCGCCCGATCTCGGCGCGGCCTTGCGAATCTACGGCTTCCCTCAGTACGCGGGCGCTGGCATCGCGGTGGCGAATCGCCGTCGCAACGACGTTGGCGACGGGAACGGCCGTGTCCTCGCATATCGCAAGGGCCTCGTCTGCGTTGCCGCTGGCGAGGACGTTGATGACTCCCTTCACGAAATCCTGCCAGTCGATTTGAACACGCCTCAGCTCAAAGAAGCGCTCAAAGAAGATCACGACGGCTGCGACGGCAAGCGTCGCGAGAAGCCAGAAAACGGGTCCGCCAGATATCGTCATAGGAAGTTTCCTTTCTTCTTGATGCGCTCGACGCGCTTCGCCGCCTCGGCCGACGCCGGCACGTCGCTCGCTACGACGAGACGAAGGACGTTCACGGCCTGGTAGTCGCGGCCGCGGGATTCGAATTCGTCGGCAAGCCAGAACGCAGCGCGGGAGAAAGCAGCGCGCGCCTCGTCGTCCATGCGCTCGTTTCGGGCTCGTGCCTCGCGATACGCGAAGACGACGTCGGTGTAGTAGCGATCAACCGCTTCGTCGACGCGCTTCAGCTTCTCGAGGGTCTTGGCGACCTTGTAGGAAACAGAAATGCGCTGGCTCGGCGAAAGCTTCTCGCCGTCGCGGACGCCGCGGTAGGCCTCGAGCGCCTCCTGGTAGCGAACGGGATTGTCGGCGCCCATTGCAAAAAGCGCGTCGGCACCGAGAAGCCGCGCGCTCAGCTTGTCCGCGGCATCCACGCCGTCGGCAAGAGCGACCCTCTCGAGGACAAGAACGGCCTCGTCGAACCGCGCAAGCTCGATAAGCGCCTCGCCCTGGACTAGAAGTCCGCGCAGCGACGACGGCGAACCGGGATACTTCTCGGCAAGGCGCGTCGCCGTCTGTATCGCCGACTGGAAGTCGTTTTCGGCAAATGCAGCGCGCGCTGACCACACGAGCGCCTCGGGGGCGTCCGGCGAATCCGGCGACTTCTCCGCATATTCCGCGAAAAGCTTGCGCGCCTCCTGCCAGGCGCCGCGGTTGTAGGAGTGCTTGGCAAGCCAAAGGACGGCCATCGCCTTCGTGCGGGCGTCGGACGATTCCGCTGCAATGCGCCTGACATGCTTCACTGCCTCTTCGTCAAGCCCCTGTCCGTACATGCACATCGCCTCGAGATAGTCCATCCGCGGCTTGCTCGCAGGATGCTTCTCCGCAACTTCCCTGAACGCCTTCTGGGCCTCGTCGAACCGGTACATACCGTAAAGCTCACGTCCGCGGTCCTCGACGTCCTTGATACGAACGATGTCCTTGATGCGAGCTGCAGAATCTGTGGCGGGATATTTTGAAAGCACCAACCTGTACTTGGCGTACGGCTCTTCAGTCTTGCCCGACGCAGCAAGCACATCGCCCTGCTTAACGATCGCGCTCGCCCTTTCCTCGTCCGTGGCGGCGGTTTCCTCGGCCCTGACGAATGCCTCAAGCGCCTCGTCGTGTTTGCCAAGCTTCGTGAGAGCCCAGCCAAGCCCGTCCTGAAGGCGGTATAAGTTCTTTGAGTCCGGCCACGTGTCAAAGGTTTCCTTGTACACAGACACGGCGTCAGCAAAGCGACCGCACGCGAAATACGCGTCGGCAATCGCCATGAAGCCGTCGCGAGCGCCGACCGCGTCGGGGGCGTCTCGCACGAGTCCGCGGACAATCGTCGCCCCTTCGTCGACGGTGTTTGTGCTTGAAAGGAGCTTCTTTCCAAGGGCGTAGCCGGCTTTGCGCTTCATTTCCGCCGAAACGCTGCGTTCGAACGCAGCGCGGAGAAGCTGCTCGTCATCAAGGTTTACGCTCGCAAACGCAAAAGCCCGCTCGCTCGCGTTCGTGCCGCGTGCCGCCACGTCTCGCCATATATTTTCCGCTCCAGTCCTGTCCCCCGTTTCGGCCATAAGGTCGGCTGCGAACATCTCGGATTCCTCGTCGGCAAGCAGCTCTGGCCCGTCCTTCATGATCTTGAGCGCCTCTGAGGCGCCCTTCTCCGACATCGCGATGCGCGCCTTGAGACGCGTAGCGAGGCGCATGTACGCGGGATCGGAAAATTTCCTGTCCGAAATGGCGAACCCCGCCTGCGCCATCTTCCCCGTCTCTGCGAGCGCAAGCGCGCGGTAGTATAGCAACCGTTCGTCTTCGGAGTTGTTCCAGCCCTCGACAGCGTCAAGAAGCTCCTTCCACTTGCCTTCTCGGGCAAAACTCTCGGCTATCACAATTCGGGCGCCGGGATCTTCCGACTTTGCGGCATGCGCGCGTGCGACATCCCACAGCCCCTCTCGAAGCGCCCCGCGCGCGATGGCGAGTTCGTCGCCGAACGCCGCGAAAGCGGCCGAGACGACCACCACCGCGCCAACGAGCGATCTCGCTATGGAACTGCAGAACATTTCTGCATATTATACCATATCTGCGCGAATCGCGCCCTGAGCCGCGCAACCAGATTTCACTTCCGGGCGAGGGATATGCGGACGTAGGTCCTGAGAATGTTCGCCGCCGCATGCTGCACGTCGGCGCGGCGGACCTTCCCGTCCTTCAGCGCCGCGACAAGCGCGGCGTATTCGCCGCGGACGCCCGGCATCACAAGGTCGTTGCCGGCCTCGGCATGGCGCAGCTTGTCGGCGGAGTTCCACCAGTCCGTCATCACGAAACCGTCGAAGCCCCACTCCTCGCGCAGCACCCCCGTCATCAGGTCGTACGTCGTCGCGCAGTAGTCGCCGTTGAGACGGCTGTAGCTCGACATGACCATGTTCGGATGCGCCTTCCTGACGACTATCTCGAACGGCTTGAGGTAGATTTCGCGCAGCGTCTTTTCGTCGACGATGTTGTTCTCGTACCCGCGCTCGAACTCCTGGTTGTTGACGGCGAAGTGCTTGACGGTCGCGGAGCGTCCGGACGGCGTCCCGTCCGTGTTCGTCTGCACGCCCTTCACGACCGCCGCGCCCATGAGACCCGCGACGAGGGGGTCTTCGGAGAAGTACTCGAAGTTGCGTCCGCAGAGCGGATTGCGGTGGATGTTCACGCCCGGCGCAAGCCAGCAGTCGATGTCGACGAGCGCCATCTCGGACGCGACGGCGCGTCCGAAGCGCTCGGCAGCAGCGACGTCCCAGCCCTGCGCAAGCGCCGTAGCGCACGGCCAGGAGACGACGGCCGACGCCTTGGCGTTGTACTTCTCGCGCGGATCGCCGAAGTTGCCGAGACGGACGCCTGAAGGTCCGTCGGCCATAGTGATCGCGCCGAAACCATACTTCTCAGAACTCCACGTCTCGCCGGCCTCGCAGTCGACGCGTCCCTTCTTTACGCCGCCCACGCCCGTGCCGCCGTCGACCGCATATCCCTCGCCGTCGAATATCCTGCCGTTAACCACGGCGGCGAGTTCTTCGTCCGTGAACTGCGCGACGAGGTCCTCGACCGTCGCCTTCCCGCCGAGCACGTCGTCCATCTTGACGAATGCGGACGGCTTCGCGAGCTCCCTGCGCGCGGGCGCGGCGGATTTGCCGCGGAAGCGGTTCGTCACCTTCTGCACGACGATGGGCTCTTCGAAATCCATTTTCGCCACATGGATGCGACTGTCGGGCGAGCCTCCGTCGCTGACAAGTATCGCGCCGCCATCTACCTCCCATTGCGCATCGTCTTCATTGTAGCTCGCGATGTCCATCCATTCAAACGACAGGGCGACGGTAAAGGACGCGCCGGGCGCGATCACTGGCGTCTTTGCGAAGGCGCAGAGCCTCGTTTCATTGAGAGGACCCATGTCAAACCAGCACATGACGACATCCGCCCCCGCCACCTTGCCCGTGTTTCTGACCGTCACGGGAACCTTGACGTTTTTCAAGCGCCGTTCGACCTTTGCGGGCGTCAGCTCGAACGTCGTGTAGGAAAGGCCGTGGCCGAACGGATAGCGCACGATCTGCATGTAGTCAATCTTATTTATGTCGAAGTGTCTGTAGCCGACCGTTTCCTCGTAATACTCGATTTCCGAGGTCTGCCAGCAGTCGGTCGTCGGGTAGTCGCCGTAGCGCTTCGCCCACGTGTCGACGGTCCTGCCGGACGGATTCACCTTTCCCGTCAGAATGCTCGCTACCGCATCGCCCGTCGTCTCGCCGAGAAACGGGACGAACACAAGCGCCTTGACCGGGTACTTGTCCATGAAAGACGTATCGAGCACGCCCGGCGCATTCATGAGGACAATGACGCTGTCGAACGCGGCGCAGGCGTCGGCGAGAAGCCGCTCCTCCTCGGCGTGCAGACGCCATCCGCCGGGCGCCTCCGGGATGTCCGCCGACTCGCCCGAGCCGCGTCCGATCACGACGACGCACTTCTTCGCGCGCTTGCCCTCGGCGAGCTTCGCGAACGCGTCATGGGCTCCTTTCGGCTCGTCGAAGCGCCGCGTCCACTTGTCCCAGTCGCGGTTTAGGCGGCTGTAGTCGCGCTTGGCGAGGTCGTCGCGGTAGAGCTTCGCGAAGTCGGCGTCGATCTTGACGCCCGCCTTTTCGAGTCCCGCGTCGATCTGCACGGGATCGTGCGCGAGCATGTCGCCCGAGCCCCACCCCATGCGGTGGCAGAAATATCCCGTGATGCCGACGAGCGCCACTTCCTCGTCCGCCTTGAGAGGCAGGGCGGAGTCCTTGTTCTCGAGCAGCACGATTCCAGCCGCGGCCAGGTCGCGCGCAAGCCAGGCGTTGAGTTCGCGGCGGGATGGACTTGCGAAGGACGAGGAGACGACCAGAAACGACAACGATAGCGAAAACAGTTCTTTCATAGAGCCATTCCCCGATTTTTCAAGTTTCAAAAGACTACACAAGTCCGCCGAGATAGCCCATTTCGGCGAGAAGCCGGTCGTTCTTCATCCAGTTGGGCTCGACGTTCACCCAGAGCTCCAACGAGACTGGAACTCCAAACACTTCCTTAAGCTCACGCTCCGCCGCCTTGCGAACGGCCTTTATCGTGGAGGCCGCCCTGCCGATGACTATCGGCTTTTGGGAAGGACGGTTGACGAGCACCTCGGCTTCGGACTTCCAGCGCGATCCCTCGTCGACGACGCGCTTCACAATTATCCCGAGCTCGTGCGGCAGCTCCTGGTGGAGATGGGCAAGATACTTCTCGCGTATCACGTCTGCTATCGCGAGCTTGCGCGGATAGTCGGTGACGATGTCTTCGTCGAAAAGGAGCTCGCCTTCTTCTGCAAAACCGAAGAGAGCGTCGAGAACCGGCTTTGCGCCGCCCTCGGTCGTGGAGATCGACTTTACCCAAAGCGGCTCAACCCGTTCCCCGTTCCCCGTTCCCTCGGCACTCGCTTCGCTCGGCTTGGTCGCTTCCCCATGGGTCGCGCCCACCCACAAGGGGCGGTTACGTTCCCCATTCCCCGTTACCGCCTCCCCCCACGCGTCGCGGAACATCTTCTCGAAGAACGGCGACTTGTCGGCCTTGTTGAGTACGAAGACGACCTTTTCGGGCTTCTCCTTGGCGATGCGCTGCATCCAGCCGATGTCCTCGAGCTGCGGCTCCTGCGCTGCGTCGAAGACTACGCACGTTATGTCGGCTCCCGCGGCGCTCCGCCGCGCCATGCGGTTGAGGAGCGTGCCAAGGGTGCCGACTGCCTTGTGGAGGCCGGGTGTATCAAGGAGGACAAGCTGCCCGCGCGGGTCGGCGACTATGCCGCGTATCGTATTGCGCGTCGTCTGCTCGACGGGGGATACGATCGAGACCTTCTCCCCCACGAGCGCGTTCACGAGCGTGGACTTGCCCGCGTTCGTGCGCCCCACAACCGCGACTGTCGCTACGAGCGCCATTACGGAACGGGGAAGTTCGCGACGAGCGCCGCGGCTTCGCGCTTGACTCTCTCCTGGACGGTGGTGTCTGCGATGTTGTCGAGAACGTCGGCGATCCACGTGCCGATCTTGATCATCTCGGCTTCCTTCATGCCGCGTGTAGTCGCTGACGCAGTGCCGACGCGGATGCCGGAAGTCTTGAACGGCGACTCGGTGTCGTATGGAATCGTGTTCTTGTTGACGATGATGCCGGCGGCGTCGAGAGCGGCTGCGGCTTCCTTGCCGGTGATGCCCTTCGACTTCTTGACGTCGACGAGGAAGAGATGGTTGTCCGTTCCTCCGGAGACGATCCTGTAGCCGCGATCCTGGACGGTCTTGCACATCACCTGGCAGTTCTTTACGACCTGCTGGGCGTAGCCCTTCTTTGCGTCGCTCATCCACTCGCGGAACACGACCGCCTTCGCGGCGATGATGTTCTCCAAGGGGCCGCCCTGCATGCCGGGGAACACGGCGGAGTCGAGCGCCTTCGCCCACTTCTCCTTGCAGAGCACCATGCCGCCGCGCGGACCGCCGAGCGTCTTGTGCGTCGTCGTCGTGACGAAGTCGGCATAGGGAACGGGCGACGGATGAGCGCCGCCGGCAACAAGACCCGCGATGTGGGCCATGTCGACCATCATGATGCAGCCAACCTTGTCGCAGATCTCGCGGATGCGCTTGAAGTCAATCGTGCGAGGATAGGCCGACGCGCCGGTAAGAAGAATCTTGGGCTTGATTTCAAGCGCCTGCTTCTCCATAGCGTCGTAATCGAGCATCTCGGTCTTCGGGTCGACCGTGTAGGGAACGATGTTGTAGATCTTGCCAGAGAAGTTCACCGAAGAACCGTGGGAAAGATGGCCGCCCTGGTCGAGCGACATCGACATGATCGTGTCGCCGGGCTTGATCGTCGCGAAGTAGACCGCCATGTTGGCGGCCGAACCGCAGTGCGGCTGGACGTTCGCGTGCTCGGCGCCGAAAAGCTCGCACGCGCGCTTTCTCGCAAGCTCCTCCGCCGCGTCGACGGGAAGGCAGCCCGAGTACCAGCGCTTGCCCGGGTAGCCCTCGGCGTACTTGTTCATGAGAACAGACCCCGCCGCCTCACGGCACGCGCGCGACGACGTGTTTTCCGACGCGATAAGGTTGATCTCGGCGTCCTCCTGCTTCGTCTGCGCCTCGATCGCGGCAAACACCTCGGGGTCTTCGCGCATGAGACCGGAGCAGTCGGAAAGACGCTCGGCGCGCTCGAGCTTCCAGCGGCGGCGCGCGTGACGCTCGCTTTCGTCGACAGGCGTCGCGATGAACGTCTTTGCGATCTCTACGGCGTAGGACGGCGAGATGACGTCGGCGCCGAGGCAGAGCACGTTAGCGCCGTTGTGCTGGCGAGTCATGGTCGCCGCGTCGGTCGTCGCGCAGACGGCGGCACGGACGTTCTGGAAGCGGTTTGCGGCCATCGACATGCCGATGCCGGAGCGGCACACGAGTATGCCGAAGTCGGCCTCGCCGCTCGCAACGGCCTTGGCGACCTTCGCCGCGTAGTCGGGATAGTCGCAGCTTGTCTTGTCTGCCGGACCCATGTCAATGATCTTCGCCGCGCCCGCAAGGGCGCCTACGAGGGCGGCCTTCAGCTCGACGCCGCCGTGGTCGGAACCAATCGCAATGTTCATCGTGTTTTCCTTAGATACGTCGACCCAATCGGCTCTGTCTTCAGGTGCACAATTTCGTGCATCCCCACCGATAGCGGTCGAGTGGAGGATATTATACCAAAAATAGCGGCTGAAATGCCGTCAGTCTTCGTCTGACGCATCGGGATCCTTGAGCTTTACGCCAAGATCCTTGAGACGAATGGTCTGTAGTTCGTCGGCCGAGGGGTCTGCAAGGTCGGTGACGCGCAGCGCCTGGCGCTCGACCGATTTCTCAAAAAGGTTCCTCGCCCAGCGGGCGTTGCCGAAGTTCTTGTCGCGCTTTTCGGTCAGCATCGAGATGTATGGCACAAGCCAGTGCTCGACGTCGTCAGAAAGGCGGTACTTCGCCTTCTTTGCCATGGAGCGATAGATTTCGGCAAGCTCCTTCGCAGAGTAGTCTGGGAATTCAATCGTCCTGTTGAAGCGGCTCTCGAGCCCGGAGTTGATCTCCATGAACTTTTTCATCTCGTTGCTGTAGCCGGCGATGATCACGACCATAGAGCCGCGCGCGTCCTCCATGCGCTTCAGGAGCGTCGCAACCGCTTCGGAGCCATACTGGTCGTTTTCGCCCTGGTTGAGCTGATATGCCTCGTCGATGAAGAGGATGCCGCCCATTGCGGAGTCGATGAGCTTGTTCGTCTTTGCGGCAGTCTGCCCTTCGTATTTCGCGACGAGCCCAGATCGGTCGGTCTCGACGAAGTTCGCGCGATCCAAGACTCCGAGCGCACGGAACGCCTTGCCGAGAATCCGCGCGACGGTGGTCTTGCCAGTGCCGGGGTTCCCGGTGAAGACAAAGTTGTAGCTCATCGTGACGTTGTTCTCGAGACCTTTCTCCTCGCGCATCTTGTTCGCGCGGACGGTCGCGATAAGGCTGCGAAGTTCGTACTTCACGGGCTTTAACCCCACGAGCGAGTCAAGTTCCGCAAGGACTTCGTCGACCGTCGGGGCGCGAACATCTGTCTTGCGCTCGCCGAGTCCAAGATCTGCAAGTGCAAGCGTCTTGAGTGCGTCGGCGTCGAGATTCCCCGACTCCGCGAGCCGGTTCGCCTGGCGGCCCGTCGCATCCTCGAAGAGTTGGCGTACAAAGCGCGCATTTCCGAAAGTGCGGTCGCGCTTCGCCGTGAGCTTCGCCATCGCGGCATCAAGCCCTTCTTCAAGATCTGCCGCGAGGACAAACTCGTTTTTCTTCGCCATAGAGCGGAAGATCGCCGCGAGCTCCTTCGCCGTGTAGTCGGCAAACTCTATTGTCTTCGAGAAGCGGCTCCTGAGACCGGAATTCGCGTCGAGGAAATCGCGCATCTCGTCGGTGTAACCTGCGGCGATCACGATAAGCTTGTCGCGATCGTCTTCCATTCGCTTGAGGAGCGTCGCAATCGCCTCCTTGCCGTAGTCGTCGCTGTCGCTACTCGCAAGCTGGTACGCCTCGTCGACGAAAAGGATGCCGCCAATCGCCTCGTCGACCTTCGCGTTCGTCTTTACGGCCGTCTCGCCCGCATAGCGCCCGACAAGACCAGAGCGGTCGGTCTCGACGAGCTGCCCGCCCTTTGCGATGCCGAGTGCGCGGAACGCGCGTGCAACAATGCGCGCGACAGTCGTCTTGCCGGTGCCGGGGTTGCCGGTGAAGACCATGTGGTAGGTCATCGGCGGAACCTTAAGACCCTGGGCGCGACGCGCCTCGTTGACCTTGGCGAGATTCACTATGCGCTTCACTTCCGCCTTCACGCCTTCGAGGCCGACGAGCGAATCAAGTTCTGCAAGCACATCCTCGACCGACTCCTTCGGCGCGGCAGATTCGCCGCCGTTGCCCTTAGGCGCCTCTGCCTGCTTGCTCGGCTCTTGATCGGCCTGCTCTTCGGACGAGAGGTCAAGCGGAACGGTCGCCGCGAGAACAAGGCAGGCAATTGCACCGACAGGCCCAAGGCACACTCGCAGCCAGCGCGGAGTCGTGTCGGAAAAGAAGAAGAAGCGGACCAAGCCCATTGGTATGGCCAGCATCAGCATGTAAAACAGGAAACTTGCACCGGCGTTAGTGTCAAGCAAGGCAACGGCGACAAGAAACACAACGATGTCGAGAAGACATCCCGCCCCCCAATATCCCCAATTTGCAGAAGTGTTGTCCATGCGGACATTTTACCATATTTCGCCGATAATTGTGGTATAATATCTTGCCAATGCGAAAGATAGTATATTTCGACAACAATGCCACGTCGCCCGTCGCGCCAGAGGTGAGGGATGTCATGCTTCCGTTTCTCGGCGAGCTCTACGGCAACCCGAGCTCAATGCACGCGTTCGGCGGACAGGTGGCGAAATTCGTGGACAGGGCGCGGGAAGAGATCGCGGCGTTCCTCAACTGCTCGCCGGAAGAGGTCATTTTCACTTCGTGCGCGACTGAGTCCGACAACTCCGCGATACGCGGCACGGCCGACTGGTTCGGCAAAGACCTCAAGGTAATAACTACGGCCGTCGAGCATCCCGCGGTCCTCCAGCCAGTCCGCCGCCTCAAGGCGCTCGGCTTCGAGACAGTGGAACTTCCGGTAAACGGCGTCGGGCAGATCGATGTCGACCAACTTGCCGCGGAAATCGATTCCGCGAAAGCCGCGAACCGTCCCGTCCTCATCTCGACGATGTGGGCGAACAACGAGACGGGAACCGTTTTCCCTATCGAGAAAATCGCCGAAATCTGCAAGGCGCGTGGTGCGATCTTCCATACTGACGCAGTGCAGGTTGCTGGCAAGATTCCGGTGGACGTGAAGAAAGTTCCTGTCGACATGCTTGCGATGTCGGGTCACAAGTTCCACGCGCCTAAGGGAATCGGCATCTTCTACGTTCGCAAGGGAACGAAGATCAAGCCCTTCATGCTCGGCGGACACCAGGAAGGCGGACGCCGCGCGGGAACGGAGAACGTTCCATACATAATCGGGCTTGCGAAAGCGTGCGAACTCGCACGGCTCGGGATGGCCGACGAGGCGAAGAAACTGACGGCTCTCCGCGACCGGCTCGAGGCGGGGATTCTCGCATCATGCCCGAACGTCCGCGTCAACGGCGACAAGGAGCACCGCCTCCCTAACACGCTCAACGTCTCTTTCGAGTACATCGAGGGCGAGGCAATCGCCTATCGCCTTAGCGATATCGGTATCTGCATCTCTACGGGCTCCGCATGCGCGTCTGGCTCACTTGACCCAAGCCATGTCATACGGGCGATGGGCGTTCCCTTCACCGCGATTCACGGCTCGGTGCGCTTCTCGCTCAGCCGCTACTCGACCGATGCCGAAGTCGACTATGTCCTCGAGAAGCTCCCGCCAATCATCAAGGGTCTTCGCGACCTCTCGCCTTTCGGCCCCGACAAAGACGTAAGTACATTCAAGTGAGAGTTGAACAGTTGAAAAGTTGAATAGTTGAATAGTTGATGGCATAAAATCTATAGAGGATATTGACATGAGACTGAAGATGCTAATGATGGCTGTCGCGATTGTTGCGCTTTTTGCAGGATGCCGCCGCGAGGACATCCGCGAATTCACAGTGGAGATGCCGTCGCTGACCGAGGCCGACAAGTCGAAAGTCGTCGATGCTTTCACCATTCGCAGCCCAGGCCGCCCTCCGCGCGTCTACGAGGGCATTTTCATCGATTCATTCAAGTTCGACTTTGGCAACAAGACGCTGACGATGAAATACGACTCGATGAAGATCGCACAGACGAACATCAGAATGCTCATCGAGAGCAAGGGCGTCGAAGTCGTATTCCCCACCAATACAACGGGTGTCGCGGGTTATCTCGACGTCAAGCCGAAGTCCGTCGAAAAGTAGTAGCGCATTTCACTCGACGAGAATCACAACTTCGGGGTCGCCGGAAGTTCTCCGCATTCGACCGCGCCGGGGGCGAGTTTGTTGCGCGCAAACGAAAACGCGAGCTTCTTCGTCGGTCCGGCGCCGGGCCTTAGATAGCCGCGCACACGGGCCGCGCTGCAGCCGACGATCATGGCGACCCCCTTGCCGACCGTGCAGTCCCTCGCCTCAATCCGGCCCGGCGTCGCGTCGCCGCCGGATGGACGGTAGTCGAAGATGTCGACAAACTGCTCGCAGGCGCCGTTCGAACTCGAAAGCCGGCATTCATCAAGCAAAATCGACCCGATTGCGTATGCCCCGAACCTGAAGTAGTGCTTCTCCGTCACGTCGAACGAACACTTCGTGTAGACGAAATCGCCAGGCATCGACCAGTAGCCGGACGAAAGCTCGCCGCCGGTGAATGTGCAGTCCTCGAACCTGAGCGACGCATAACTCGTGCCGTGAAAGTTGCAGTTCTCGAATGTGCAGCCCCTGAACGTCTGCTCTCCGCCGCTCATCGTGTGGAACTCGACGCCCTTGAACGTGCACCGCTCGAAGGCGTTCGTCTGGTTCAGGACATAGAACTTGCCTCCAGTCATCGTCACGCCAATCCAACACCCGCTTTCAAGCCGCTCGATCTCGCAGTCCTCGAACGTATTGCCGAACGCATTCGGCAGGGCAATCTTCCTAGCCTTGAACGTCCCGCCGACAACACGCGCGGTTGGCCCAAAGCGAATCGAAAACGGCTCGGCACCCTCCGCGATCGAGCGGTCGAGGTCCGAAAACGCATAGTCCCAGCCAGAATACTGCTTGCGGCCGGTGACGGCTGCGAGCGCGACCGCATAGGTGTTTCGCTCGAAGCGCCCGTATCCGGACCGATTGCGAGTGTCGCACTTGAATGTCCCCACGTTAATCGCATTGTCCCGCACGCACGGCGAATATGTGCGCGGCCACATGTAAATGTCGCAGTTGTTCTTCTCGAAGACGAAGTTGTGGCCCGCGCATGTGAGAAGGCTGTTGTTGACGGGGTTCTCCACGCATCTATTGCCGCGGAAAGTCGCGTCATGCATCATGTCCCAGCCGTCCTCGGCGTCGAACGCGCACTTCGCCGACGATTCCCCCGAATGCGTGAAGAGGTTGCCCTCGAAAAGAAAGTTCTTCATCGCGCTCGCCGCGTACCCGACGCACCGGCAGCGGTCGAACGTGCAGTTTTTCACATCGCAGTTGTACGGAATGTGGAAAAGCGTCGCCGTCAGACCTGACTTCTTCGCCTCCTCACCCGACTCGGCCACGACCGACAGACGCAGAAACGCCGCACCCTCGGGAATCGGTATGGGGCGATACTGGAAAATCGTCTCAGAGCAAAGGAACTTCTTCGACGCGTCATACCAACATCCCGTCAGCTGCCACATACGTGTGCGAATGCCCTGATAGCCGAGGTAGGCCGAGATCTGCAGCCACCCCGCCTCGCGCGCCTTCTCGACCTTGAGGTAGTCGCTCGTGTAGCGCCCCTTTTCCAACACGTCCACCGTGCCGTCTTTTGGATTAAGTCCGCCAACCGTCGGATTCTTGCTCCACGGAATGCCGTCGTAGAACCAATGCAGGCTGTTGTTCACCCGTCCCATGCCGTTTCCGGCGCCATAGCCCGTGATATCCCGAACCGTCACGTTCTCCACCGAGCAGTACGACGTGTCCCCGTCGATGTGAAAGCCCATCGGCCACTCGGAGTTTTTTTCCGAATTCTTGTAGTCGTGCTCATAGTAGTCACCCTCCAGCGTGCCGTTTACGAGGTGCGCGTCATTTACGTTCTCAAGGGCCACGATGACCGAATGGCAGCCAGTGAACGCGTTCTCCTTCAGCGTAGCACCGTTCAGGTCAAGCGTCAGGGCGTCAGGCAGCACGACTTTCCGAAATGCGCTGACACGATAGGTCCCCGGAAGCAGGACAACCTTGCGGAAGCCCGCCGCCGCCTTGTCGTCCAGCAGTTTCTGAAGACCTTCCGCCGTCGCAATCGCCGCCTGCTCCACGGCGTTCGTGTCGTAGCCAGCGTCGTAGACGATCTTCGACATCCGCCAAGACCCAACGACCGGCTTGCCGTCGCGCGCGGCAATATATATCGTGTAACCCGGCGTGCCTTCCCGCGCGGCAGGTGGATTCTCCGCCGCATATTTTCCAAGCGTCTCCTGCGCGAGTCGGAGGACCTCGTCTCCTTTCGTCTCTTTTGGCGGCCTGGGGAAGTCGACGAGAACCTTCCGCCCGAGATCGCCGTCGTTTCGGATGCCATAGGCGGCTAGGTCGGCCGCGGTCATCCTGTAGGTCCGCTCGTCGGCAATCTTGACATAGTCCGGAGGAACGACGCGAAAGCGATGCCAGACGCGGTGCGATTCGCGCCCCTTCGCGTCCGACGCCCACACGCAGAACCTATACTCCCCTTCCGGGAACGACTTGAACCGGAACGCATGGTCGCCGGAGGGAAGACCCTCAAGCGTCTTCTCGCGCACTTTCCCGTCCGGGCAGATGCACTTGAAATGCACGTCGAACCGGAACGAATCGTCGAGGAAGCGCACCTTGGAATGGTCCCAGTCCGTCACATAGAACGGAATTTCCACGCGGTCCTTCGTCGTAAGAGTCGGCGTAACATGGTATGTCGAGATGTATGGGAACTTGAGGTGCTCCGGCGCGACATACCAATCACCCGCAAGGGATTCGGTTGCCTTACGGAGATTGGTGGGGTCGGTGAACTCCCCCGGGACGACAGGCGCCGCAAAGGCGGACAAGGCCGCGAAGGCAACAAAAATTGGAATTTCTTTCATATTGCAGATTTCAGTCGTTTTCATGTTCTCACCTTTCGACCGACATTACCTAACGTAAATCACAAAACCTGGCGGGGGGATGGCCAAATAGCGGAAGGTGCCGTCGCCGTCGGTGTAGGCGGGATCGTCCGTGACTTTAGGGCCGACAGCCACGCTCGACGGATACGCCGCAAGAAAGGCCGCAGAGATGTCTGCAGAGGCGAACTTGGACGCGCTCCACGCGGAGAGCGTTCCTGTGCGCGCAAGTTCGTCAATCTGCGCATCTGAAATTCCCGACCAAAGCGCGATGCGCCCGCCGCCGCCGGCAGCACCACGGTTCGCAGGATTATTGTCATCATGGCCGAATCCGCCTCTCGCAGTGAAAAGAGCCGTCGAGGCGATTTCAAGTCCCTTCGCCGTCGTGAGCCAGATGCCGCCGCCAGACGAGTAGCGCCCGCCGTCGGCGTTGAGCGTCCCGGCAATCGTCGCCTTCTGGGCATGGATGCGGATAAGCCCGCCAGCCGGCTGCACATAGTTGTATGAGCCGCCGCTCGACCCTGGAAGAATCGGCGCGTATTCGTTTCCGTAGGTGAGTCCGTAGGTCTCGGTGTGATTCCCGCCGTAGCCACCGTAGCCGCCGCCAATGGTGTGTGCATATCCCAGTCCAGGCGCGGTGGAAATCGGCGAGCGGTCGGTGTCGCGGCACCAGCCCCTTGCCGAAGCATCGATGGCTGCGCCCTCTCCAATTTCGACATTTCCCACACGAAATACGACGCCGCCGCCAGTATAGCGCTCGCAATACGGATAGATTGTACTCGTTCCTCCAAGAGAAAGCGTCCCGCCAACCATTACGCGGCTCGTCCCGTTCGTGAAGTCGAAGCCAGCGTCAACATCAATCGCACGGCCACAGGCAATGAGCGTGCCGGAATCGGGTAGCGTCAAGTTGCCGCCCACCGAAACCGTTGTCGAGAATGTCTGGTCGAGCCCACCGAGGCGGATCGCCGCATTGTTGGAAATGGCAACATTCTCCGCAACCACGAGCGCCACTTCGTCAATCAGCGAGCCGGAAATCGCCCAGTTGAAGTATTCGTTGTTGATTTCGCCAAGGTTGTTGTCGTGTCCGTCCCTCGGGATCGTGGAAATACGCAGCATGGCGGCTCCGCCAATGGTGAGCGATTTCACCTCGACGTAGTTCGTCGCCATAACATAGCAGGCGTCACTTGGATTCGTATCACTGTCCGCGCGCAGGATCACCACATTATCCTCGAGTCCTGGAATGTTCGCGGGATCCCAGTTCGCCGGATTAAGCCAGTCGCCCTTCTCGCGCTTGCCATTGCGCGTCCACGTACGCGTCATCGGCACTTCCGCGACGCGGAAGACGGCCATGACATTGCGCGGCTCCTGGGTCGCGAAGGAAAGTGGATTGTCCCTTGCCTTGCCGTACGGCACTTCGCCGACCCAGTAGAGGAACTCGGCCCCGGACGCCGGCGTCGCCGTCACGGCCGCCGTTCCGGATTCGGCAACCCATGCCGCAGCCGTCGCGCCAGCCGCGCCGCCATTCGCCGCGACAGCACCAAGCGTCGAATCGTTGGCGACGGCTTCCGCCGCCGTCTCGCGTCCGCTCCAGAGCCAGGTCAGGAAGAACGGCCCGGTCTCCGGCGTGAAGGACGCCGTCGTGCCGGCGCCGGAAGCGACCTCCGCCGTCGCGTTCGAGACAACCCACCCCGCGCAGGCGTAGCGCACCGTGTTTGAATACGCGGGATCGAAGGCGTACGCCGGCGCCGTAACGGTGTACGGCACACCGACCGTGACGTTGACGACCGAATAATCGAGCCCTTCTGCCGTCACCGCGACAGGCGAAGACGAGACGGTCAACGGGTAGGAGCTCAGTGCGCCCATGACGGTGGTGAGCGTTCCGTCGGGGTTGTGGGTTATATTCCCGTTGTTGTTGCGGGTTCCACCAGTCGCCGTGGCCGCCACGAGGGTAATTGTGTCGGAATAGGTGAGGCCAGAGGGCTTCTCACCGTGCGCAAGGGCGTCGAGGTCCTCGTCCGCGACGCCGAGTGCGATGGAGACGCGGCCGCCGGTGCCAGGCGCGTAATCGGCGTTGCCGCCATTTTCGCCATTCGCACTAATCGCGCCATTTTCGCCCGCCGCAAAATCACCCGCGCAAATCCAGACACCGCCGCCGGCCGACTTTGAACTCGTACCGTTGCCGCTACCGCCCTTCGCGTAGATATTTCCGTTCAACGTGAAGGTCCCGTCCACCTTCACCCAGACCGTGCCGCCACCGCGACAGGGGGAATAGCATCCGTCCGGTCCGCCGTTCAGGTACGGCGCGTAGGCGAAGCCATACGCCTGGCGCGGGTATCCACTCTGCGACCCAAGGCCGTCCGCGCCATAGACGCCGCCATGCGTGTAGCTGAAGCCAAAACCCGTAGCCAGTGTGTAGTAGTAGTTCGAACCACTCGCATCCTTCTTGGTGGCGCGCGCGTCGCCGACGCCGTCGGTGTATCTGATCCACCCCCAGCCGCGCGTCGTGGCGTTGAAGGAGGCGGAGGCGCCAACCGTGACGTCTCCCGCGACGTCGAATCGGACGGGATTGCCCGAAACGATGTCGGAATCCGGATAGACGACGGACGAGCCGTCAAGAACCATGTCGCCGCCAACGGCGAACGAGAAGGCCGAGAAATAGAGATTCGTGAGCGGGATCTTGCCGCCATCGTCGAACTCACCGTCATATTCCGGCGCATAGACCGTCAACGTCGACGTCCCAGCAAGCGAGAGGTCGCCGCCGACCGTCGCGCACAAAAGCGGCTCCGTCTGACGTTCGGCCCCAATGGAGATGGCGCTCGCGCCCGTCGCGGAAAGGTTTCCGGCGATGCAAAGCCCGCTACCTGTAAAGAGAAAATCTGTCGGTGCTGTCTGAGCCGTTGTCGTCGCGGCAGATGCGCCGCCGACAGCAAGCTTGCCGGCGGAGAGCGCCAGCGACTTCGCGACGGTGACGCCGTAGCTCTTTACTTGCTTCGAGGAGATCGTCACGTCGTCGAGCGGCGACGGGACACCCGCCGGTGACCAGTTGGCGCCAACGTCCCAGAAGCCATCATTCGCGCCGATGTAGGACTTAGCCGTGCCCGTCGCGTCGGAAAAGACTCCGTAGATGGTCATTCCTGGCGTCGCCGTAAGCGAAAGCGCCGCAGCCGTCGACTTTCCGCCATCGAAATCGCCATACCACGCCTCAAACGCACCCGTTCCGTCCGTCGCGGAAACGGAAAGCGCCGCACCGGAGGCGACCCAGATGTCGGCTGATGTCGCATAGTCCGTGCCGTTCACTGTGATTGTTCCGCCGCCGACAGGACGGATGCGCACGAGGTCTTCAACCGTGGACCAGTTCCATGTCAGCACGAGGGGTTCGCCGGCGGCGGAGATGTCGGCAACGGCGGCACCGGCCGTCGTCGTGACGGCGTAGCCATCCTGCGCATAGCGCCTGAAGCCGCGCCAGGCGTCAGCTATGACAGACGGCAACGCAAACGACTGGGGGACGGCCGCCTTAGACATGAGGTTCAATCCGTATCCCGGCGTCGGCGAGCCAAACTCCTCTCCGCCGCTCGTCGTCACTTGGAGGGCAATGGCGTCTGCCGTAGAATAGACGATCTTCGCCGTTCCGGACCCAGCGCGCCCCGTAGCATACCCTCCTCCAAAGACATTGAAATCGACGCCATAGAGGTCGAACGAGGAGAGGTTTGCGGGAAGCGTACCTCCTGCCATCGTTTCGATCTCCAACGCCGACAGACCGACACCCAGCGCGATACGTCCGCCGCTTCCCTGTGCGTTGTAGGATGTGATGCCGCCCTCCGTGTCAAAGGACGCCGAAGGTTCGACGCCAAGCGAAGCAGCACAAACCCAAATTCCGCCGCCGCTCCCAGAGCCGTAGTTGTTGGCATTCTTGCACTTGGACTCGACCTTGCCGGATATTGTGGCCCTACCAGAGGCGAATACGCAAACCGTGCCGCCGCTGCGGCTCGTCGTGAGATCATCATTTCTGTAGCCGCCCTTCACGGCACCAGGGAGAAGCGGCGCGAAGTCGAAGCCGTAGGCCTTGCCGCAGTTGACGGAATTGCCGTTCTTGTCGTTGGATGTCTGTGCGCTACGTCCGTCCCCACCATAGCCGCCTCCTACTATGTAGCCGAACCCAGATCCCGGACAGTATGTGCCGCAAAGGGTATTTTCCCTGTCGCGATGTGCACCGTCGGGAAGCGACGCCGCGTCGACAATCGCAAACCATCCAAAACCACGCCCCGTCGCGCTTAAAACGCCGCCCTCTTCAAGCGTAAAGTCGGTCGGCTTGAAGATAATCGGCGTTCCAGAAACCTTGTTGTTTTCGGGATAGACCGTCGCGCCAGCGCCAATCCGCATTTCGCCGCCAACCGTCACGATATCTGCACCCGCATAGAGCGCGGCAGACATTCCCGCCACGTCGGTATAGGAGATTCCCGAAACCACGCCTGCGTAGAACGCTGCAATTGCGCCATTCGTCACGACGAAGTCGCCGCCGATCGAAGCGGACACATGGCCAGCGGCATCGCAGCCGCCAAGTGAGAGAGCGGCCTTGTTGAGAGCAAGATTGCCAGCAACATTCAATGCGATTGGCGCTGTCGAGGTGGCATCGATGGGTGTCTGCGCGATTATGCCGGCCTGGGTGGCCGTCGTCCCACCGATGACGAGCCCGGCGTTGAGCGTCGAAGCCGTCCCGGTTATGGTGATGGAATTGGCAGAAACGGAACCAGCGGCCTTCACCCATTTGGCGTTGATTACCACATCGTCGTCTATCGTGGGCACTGCGCCGCCATCCCAGTTTGACGGCGTGTTCCAGTCGCCGGCGTCCGCACCAGTGTAGGTCAGTGTCGTCGCCCGCGCCGCGAGCGCGGCGAAAAGACAAGCAAATGCAAGATAGTTTTTCACGTTCATCAGCATCTCCATCAAAGTCTCCAAATTATGCCGTTATTGTACCACATGCGGACCAACATCGCAACGAGATAAAAGTCTATCGGGCAAGAATCTCCAGTAGCGCGCTGTTAGCGGACAGTCCACTAACGAACGAACAAATGAAGTCCGATTGCCAACGGGTTTTCGTAGCAGCCCATGTCAACGGTGCGGCCGACGCGGCGTGGATTGCCGGCGAGATCAGTCGCGTCGTCACTCCACGGCATCCGGAAACCAGCATTGCGACACGGCGAGTCGTTCGCAAGGGAATAGATTGGCTTCGAGCTGCCGCCCGTCATCACGAGAACCGGGTCGGCAGAGATGTTGCCGTCCAATCCGGCGGCCTCGGCAAAGCGCGAAAAAGCAATGGTGCCGCCGGAAAGCGTCACGTCGCCGCCGTTGTTGGCGAAGAATACGGCGTTAGTCACGCCTCCGCCTGCGATTACAGCCGCAACGCTCGAGGCCAACGCCGTGCCGTAGCCATTCGTTACGACCGTGCAGTTCTCAACCGTGCCGCCGTCAACATAAAGCGCCTGGGCTTCCGAACCTGCCACCGCACCGCGCACAAGGCAACTGCGCATCGTCCCACCGGTGATGCGCACAGCCTCGCCACCGCGCTTTTCGGTCACAGTGTCGCCAATAATGCAACGTTCGACGAGCCCGCCAGCCTGGCGAACCGATCCACCATGGCCGATGACGGTGCCGTTGTGTGTACCATAGCCGTAGCAATCGAGAATCTCGCAGTCGCGCAAAACGCCCCCTTCCATCACGTACGCGCCGCCGCCGCCGGAGCCATTCGCGCCGTGGGTATGGCATCCGGTAATGGAGCAGAACTGGACAACGCCTCCGCCGCCGACCGTTACGCCACCGCCATAAACAACCGAGCCGGAGCTGGTGGATCGATGCGTGTAGCAGTTGCGCAAAACGGAGTGCGTCAGAAGGCCGGTACCGCTGACACCGACGGCGCCATTGGAGCGCGCAGTGACGGCGCTCGACACGACGCAATTTGAGACTACGCCCGCCGTGATGCGCAGGCTGCTTGCGCCGTAGTCGCCGGTATTCCAAGTGTCGATTTGAGCGTCTGAGAAGGTGAAGCCGGACACGAGTACGTCCGCATGGTTGATTCTGAAGTGCCCGCGGGCGTCGGTACTGGACGATGCGGCGCGAATCGTCGTGACATCTGGCCCTTCGAGACTTTCAATGCGAATGGGGTAAGAGATCACGATGTACGGCTCAGTGATCGTGTAGCTCCCGTTTGCGACGGTGACGGAAAGAGACGTCGTGCCGTCAGTAATCAGCGAGTCAAAGACATCCTGCACATTTGTCGCTGCGGTCGCCCACGTCGCGTAGGGCCAGACGGGGTTTTCGTTCGTCGCGTCGACGAAGATAGCGGCGGAGCCGACCTTGACGCAATCAACCACCGTCGCCGTGGCGGTCGCGCCACTCGGCGTCTCGACAGTGAGCGTCACCGTACGCGAGCCATAGCCGGAGAAAGTGACAGACTGGATGGCAGGATTACCGCCCACGCTCGTCGCCGTCGCACCCGCGCCGAAATCCCAGGTGTAGGTCAATTCGCCGTCCGCGCCGCTGCCGCTCGCAGAGGCTGTGAAGACGGCAGTCGCAGAACCAAGGCCCGTGACCGCATCCGGCGAGAACGAGCAGCGAAGCGGCCCCGCCGATGCGTCCGGCGCCTCATAGCAGCCAAGGTCCGGCCAAGCCGCACCGTCACCATTGCCGTCAGTCGGTCGTGCGTCGCCGTTCAGGTCGTCCGTCACGCCGTCGACACCGACCGCCGCATCAATGGCCGGCGAACCAGCGCCAAGCGTCCAGTCGCGATTCGCGGCATCCGTAAATCCCGCAGCCGCATAGATGTTGTCCGCGCCGTATGTCGTGCCGTCCGTCACGACAAGATTCGTCGCAAAGGAAGCCGCCGTCGTATAGGCGATGTTGCAGTTCGGCTCGGAATTGACGCCCGCGCCATTGCCGTCAAGGATGTTGTAGCGGCAGGAGGCCTTCGCTCCGTTGAGGAAAAGACCGCTTGCCGAACCCCCGGTCCCTGTATTGGCGGTGACAGTGCAGAACTCGACCGTGCCGCCCGTCTGATAAATTCCGGCGCCAGAAGTCGACGCCATGTTGCTAGCGACGAGGCAGTTACGAAGCGTCCCTCCTGTCATGCAAACACCACCGCCAAGGCCGACATATTGTTTCTTTGCCGGCGGGCAGTTGTTCGTGATGACGCAGCGCTCGACAAGCCCACCAGACATGTAGATGCCGCCGCCTGACTTCGCCGTACCAGAGACCTGTGGGTAACAGCCGGAAATCTCGCTGTCGCGGACGGTTCCGCTCGCCATACGAATACCAGCACCCGTAGCGTTGTCGCCGGCGCGGCAGTCGCGGATGATGCAGTGCGCCACCGTTCCGCCATCGACGTAAACACCACCGCCAGTCGCCGTGCCATCGTTGTTGTAACGCGAATAGCAGTTGGTGATGACGCAATGCGTGAGGAGGCCGCCATAGAGTCTCGCCGCACCGCCGTTTCGACAGCCGCGGATTCCGCGAAGGACGCAGTTCGAAACGGTCCCGTCGTAGATCTGCAACGCACCAGACCCACTGTCGCCCAAGACAGGGTCATACCAGCTGCCATTGTAGATTGTGAAGCCGCTCACGACCGCACCAGCGTGGCGCAGCTCAAAGGCCCGCCGCCCGTCGTTGTTGACGGGGTTGGTGCACTTGATCAGCGTCGCCTCAGGGCCGTCCGTGCTTTCGATGATCACGTTTTTCACGACGGGAATTACAAAGGCATCCACGAGATAGCCCGTCGCGTCACTCGGAGCAACGACGACGCGGCCCTGATGTTCGTCCGTCGCATAGACGGCGGCGACGGCGTCCTTGATGCTGGCCGTCGCCTTGGCGGACGTGTCGTAGGGAAAGGTCGCGGATCCGCTTTGCGAAACATAGACCGTATCTGGCACGACCGTGATGAGGTCGGGCATCTCGAATGCGGCCTCATCCCCGCCGCGATGGACGACAACCTTGACGGCATGGCGGCCGTAGCCGAGGCCGGAGAGCGTCACGGAAGAAAGCGTCTCACCCGTCAACTGAACCCCGTCGACAAACCATTCGTATGTCTCGCCGCCCGGCGTGCCGCTGACGGACGCCGCAAGCGTCACAGTGCCATCGTCAAGGAAGGTGTAGGGCGTAGTCGGAAAAGCGACCGCGAGCGAGCCGTCGTCGACATATTCGTACGCGCCAATGTCGCATGCGGAACCCTGTGGGCGCGCCGTTCCGGCAATGTCCTTCGTCACGGCGGCTATGGCCTGCCCCGCGTCGATGGCGGGGGAACCGAAGAGAAGCGAGAAGTCGTTGTTCGCGGCATCGGCGAAAACTGGGTTCCCGGAAATGTTGCCGTCGCCGGACGTGAAGAAGTCGAGCGCCGTAGAGACGAGATTGTTCTGGAAAGTTCCCGATGTCTTCACGACATCTGACGCGCCGCCCGATGTTGGATTGCCCCAGACGATGTTGTTGACGGCGGTGCCGCCAGTCTGGCGGAGCCCCGTGCCGGTCGCGCCATTGATGACGGCGCTATTGCCAGAAATCGTGCAGTTCTCGATGCGACCTTTTGCCAACAGGACTCCGCCGATTTCGCTCTGCGCGGTGTTGCCAAAGACAAGGCAGTTGCGCAGGATCGCGTTGTTGTGGTTCACATAGACACCGGCCGCCGACTTGAGGCCGCGCACGTTGTCGCGGATGATGCAGTTCTCGACAAGGCACCCGCCCTCCTGCAGGCAGAGACCGCCGCCGCTCCCACCAGTCGTGTTGAGCGTTTTTGCATCGGAATAGTGGCCGTGGTTGTCGGCGAGCAACGAATCGCGGAGCGTCCCGCCGCGAATAAAGACGCCGCTGCCCGAGTTGCCGGCCGAGTTGTTCGTAATGACACATGAATCGACTGTTCCGCCAACTTGGAACACGCCGCCGCCAGAGCAAGTCGCGTTGTTGTTGTAGCGCACGACATTGCCGTAGATTTCGCAGCCCTTCAAAAGGCCGCCGGAGACGTAGGCGCCGCCGCCACTGCCGCCGCCGCGGCAGAGGCGGACGATGCAGTTCGAGACCGTGCCGGCGAAGAGCTGGAGGCCGGAGGCGGAGGTGACGCTCGGGTTGTAGCGAAAGCCGCCCTGCAGCGTAAAGCCATGGACGACTGCGTTGGCGTTGCTCACTTCCACGACCCAGCGGTACTTAGATTCCGTTCCAGTTTGGTTATTGTAGATATAGTCCGCGCCGACGGAAGTCGCCGCGCCACCGTCGAAGATCGTCGCGCCCGGGCCGTTGAGGCTCGTGAACTCGATGGCGTTCGTAACGACCATGTCGCAGTTGCCGACATTCGTCCATGTGCCGTCGCCGACAACCACCTTGTCACCATCTGCCGCGACTGCAAGCGCCCGTTTCGGCGTTGCGAAGGCCGTTTCCCACGAAAGGCCGTCGTTGCCGTCGTTGCCGCCCGTCGTGACAGTCGTGACATAGTAGGTGGTGGCGTGCAGCAGGCACGGCAGAATCAAAAAGGAAACAAGATATAGTCTCTTCATCACTGTCTTCTCCTATCGCACTAAAATGGAAAGACCCGCTGCGACGCACTCGTAGCAACCGATGTCGGGCTTTCCAAGAAGACGTATATTCCCGGCGAGGTCGGTCGCATCCTCCATCCATCCAAGCCGCGCGCCGGCGTTGGCAAGCGGCGAAGAGCCGCGGAACGTGTAGTCGCCGCCGTCGAAATCCTTGAAAAGCGGATCGCCGCTCGCACAGGCGTCGAGCGTCCAGTCCGACGCCGCAGCCGTCGCGAACTCAGGCGCAAGCGAGTGCGAGAACGTCGCACCCGCGACGCCACCCACGTCACTCTCCCGAAGCGCGCCCTCCGCGTCTCCCGCAAAGTTGCCCCAGAAGACCGTATTCGTGACGAACGCCGAAGACGTCGAAACGTAAAGTCCCGTCGCGTAGTCGCTGCGGTCGATGACATTCGAGACGATCGTGCAGTTTTCAATGATGATGGCTGCCTCTGCACAGATGCCCGCGCCGTAGTGATCACGGTAAGATGCGGCTGTCGACACGCCGAGGTTCCGCGCAACAAGGCAGTTGCGTATGACAGGTGCGCCACCCGATCCGATGCCGTCAGGCAACACCCAGATTCCGGCACCGCGTATGTTGAGGTTCCCCGCCCCGACATTGACTGATGCAACGTTGTTCGTCACGAAGCACCGCTCGATGCGCGCGCCACAATTCTTGTCGATTCGGATGCCGCCCGCGCCGGCACAGTTGGCAAACCCGCCGGTAATCGTGCAGTCGACGACTTTGCCCGACGACGTCAGACGAACAAGCCCTGCGTTGGGGTTTGCACCGTCACGAACAACGCAGTTGGTCAAGATCGTCCCCGCCGCGCAGAGATTGACCATGCCGACGTTCCACTCGTTGTTGCGGTAGCTGTTGCGCAGCGTGAGATCGGCAACGGTTGCACCGGAAGCCGAAAGCGTAATCGTCTTGTTGCTCATATTGACGCGCGTCGCATCAGGCCCCTTGCCACGAATTTCCAACGCCGTTTCAATCGAGAAACTTTCGCCTATCGGGATGTCGCCCTCGCCGATGTCGATCTTCGCCGGGGAGAGGAGAAAGGCCGAATAAACGTCGTTAGCGGCGGTCCCCGGCGTCGCGTAGGGCTCGACCGGCGTCGATTCGCCGACGGCACGGACATAGCACGTCGAAGGGATCACTTTGATAAGGTTCGCGCCGTCGTCAAAACTCGCCGTGCGCGTATTGTCGTCAACATCCGTGACCGTGAGCGAAACGGTGTAGTAGCCCGCCGCATCGTAGGTGTGTGACGGCGTAGCCGCGGTGGAGGTGGTGCCGTCGCCGAAATCCCAGGCGTAGGTGACCCCGCCTGCCCCCGCGCCGACGACGGTCGCCGAGAAGTTGACCGCGAGGGTGTCGGTACCCGTGTAGGCGCTTGCGCTGACATCGACCGCCAGCTCCTCCTGGCCACTTGAAACATATTCGAAGGCCCCGATGTCGGGTGCCGACTCGTTGACGCGGGCGTTCCCGGCGATGTCCGCGCGCCCGGGTTCGTAAAGCCAGGATGCGGCCAGGCCCTTGTTGCGCGTCGCGGAGACGCCGGTTGGGGCGTAGTCGCCGGCAGCGGTAGCCGCCGGGTCGACAGTAGGCGTGCCGACGATGTTGCCGTCCGTTGCCGTCGTGTAGGCGGACAGCGAATTGGCGAGGCGCACCTTGTTGTAGAAGTCCATGCCGTTCGCGGCCTGCGTGGTGGAGTTGCCGCCGAAGGCGCAATTGACAACGACGGAGTCGCCATAAATTGCCCCTCCATAGCCAGCGGCCGTATTGTTCATGAATGTGCAGTTCTCGAAGACGGCCTGTCCCTCGCAGTAAACCGCGCCGCCGCTGCGGCCGCTATTCGTGTCGGGATTGCTGTTGTTCGCGAAAAGACAATTGCGGACAAGCGCCGCGCCCAGGCGGATGCCGGCCTTGTGGGTGTTGTTGGAGAAGACGCAGGTGTCGATAAATCCGCCGGTCGCGCGAACGGGGCCGCCGTAGCTGCTTGAACCTGTCTTGAGCGCGACGTTCGCGATGGTGCAGCGCTGCATCCATCCTTTGGCGAGCATCACGCCGCAACTGCAGTTGTCGCCGAATGTCGAGCCTCCGAGGAAGCAGTTCTGGACATGCCCGCCATTGCTGTAGAACCATCCACCGCGGTAGTTCCAGTTGTTCAAATATGCATTGGTGATGGCGAAGCCGTCGACGACGGCGCCCGGATCGGTCAGCACAATCGCGCCGTAGGCACTCTTCTTGTCGCAGTTTATCCCTGTCGAGGCCGCACCGTTGGCGGAACGGAGCGCGACACGGTTTGTCAATGCGACCGCGAAGCCCGTCATCGAGCCATCGTAGCCGCTGGGCCTCGCCGTCGGCAAAGAATAGGACAGCGTGTATTCGCCGTCTCCGACGAGGACCACGGCAGGGAAGCTGCCGGTCGCGTTGACGGCGTTAACGGCCGCTTCGATCGACGCATATGGGAGCGCCGATGAGCCATCCGCCGTGGCGTCGTTACCGTCCGCCGCGCTGACATGGCAGGCTGGCGCAAAAATGGCCGTCACAGAACGCGCGCAATCGACCGGAAGTTTGAGCGAGGCGCTAAAGACCTGCAGGGTTGGGCAATTGCCCTCCCAGGCGTAGAACGCATAGTCGTCGCTTGCTGGCGTAGCCGTCACTTCGACGACGGTGCCTTCGTCATACAGCGCATCAGCAAGCGGAAGCGAGACGGACCCATTCGCGCCAGCGGAGATAGTGACCGGAAATTGACGCACGGTGGATGACGCCACAGGCGCTGCCTCGCCATCGGCGTTCGCGATTGCGATGAAGTCCGAGTATTCGACGACATTGGCATAGACCGCCGCCGCATAGTCGCCGTTGCGACAGACGCTCTGCGCACGCACTTCGTCGACGGACCCCGTAAAATATCCCGTCCAGCCGGATATAACGCCGTGCGCGACGGAAAAGTAGTAGTCGTCCGACTGTTTCCACGCGGCCGATTTGTTGGTGATTTCCCAAACTTGCACGCCGTCAACAAATGCCGTGCAGATTTTCGTGAGCGGATCGCGCGCAATCATCAGGTGATGCCACGTGCCTATCGCCGGCGTAGTCGGCTCGGCGGACCAAAAACTGCTACCGTCACCGTCGCGAACGCCGAGTTTCCCGGTTGTCATCAGACCAAAGCCAGTTCCTCTGTTCCAGTTGGCACTTGTGTTGCCGAAAATCAACGCGACCGTGCTCGGCGCGGCATCCCATTTCGCCCAGCCCTCAAAAGTAAAGTTCGTTACGGTCTTCAACTCCTGCGAAACAGAAAGTGGCGCCCTGACCCATTGCGACGATGACGCATCGAAACCAATGGCAGAACCAACGATGCCGGCGCACGTCGCCCCTTCGCCGGCGCCGTAGCGCGACTGGCGCGTGCCGTCAATGGCGACACCACCTTCTTCCTCGAAGGACCACGAAAGCGTGTAGGTGTCGGGATCGAACGGCGTAGCGAGCGCTTCGCGCGCCGGCGCGGAGGCGTTGCCCCAGAAAACGAGGATCTTCGTCCCGGCGACGAGCTCGGGGATCTTGACGTAGAATTCGCTCGTGCCGTTGACGTCCCAAGACATGACCGAACTCGGCAGCTCCTCGCCGCCAACAGAGGCAAAGCGGACATCACCGCCCTTTTCGCCGCAACACGACGCGTAGGAGAAACCGCCGACGCCATCAGCGAGGCGGATGAGCGCCGGGAAGTTCGTGAGGGTCGTCGTCCCCGCATAGCCGGGGAACGTGATCTCGGCATGATGAGAAAAAGCGCTCCACTCCGGTGTCGCAAAAATCGCCAACGGAGAAACCAGTGCAAGAAAGAGAATTTTCATTTCTTTACATGATACCAAAATTTCCACCGACAATCAATCGATCAATTGTCGCGTTGTGCTTTGCCAGAGTAAACGCAATTTTAGATTTTGTTTAGTTGGTCAAAGGTGAAGGTTGAGGGATTGATTGAAGTGGATAGAGGATTCCCCATCCTCCTACCCTCCCTAGGGAGGGACTTGCGTTTACTTTGGCAATG
>JAFQYM010000062.1 GCA_017406465.1 Kiritimatiellia bacterium
GAGGTCGGAGAATATCGACACCTTGGAGAACTTGCTGACGCCGGTGAGGAACGTGAAGCGCTGCTTCGACTCAAGCGTCTTGACGACGGAGTAGAACGCCTTGAGGGCGTCGCGGAATTCCGCGACGTCCGGCTTCATCAGGTGCCCGAGGAGCGGCTTGTCGTACTCGTCTATGAGCAGCACCATCTGTCCGTCGGGCGATTTCGCGGCAAGGGCTTCGATCACGTTCTTGAACGCCGTGGCCGGGTTTTCGTCGTCTATGAACTGAATCGCATTTCGCTTGCACTCATCCTTGAGCATGTCACGCCACTTTCTGCGCAACTCGGCGACGGTTGTCGTCTGCGCACTGCCCATGTCGAGGTGCAGGACGGGCCATTTCTTCGACCAGTCCCACTTCGGCTCGATGGCCAGATCGGCGAACCACTCGCGCTCGCCCTGGAAAAGCGACTTCAGCGTGGAGACGGCGAGCGACTTCCCGAACCGACGCGGACGCGCGACGAAAAACTGCTTGCCGACGTCGCCTGACGCCATGGCATACAATGCGTCCGTCTTGTCGACGTACGTAAAGCCGTTCTTCCGCAGTTCCGAGAACGTGTAGATGTCTGTCGCAATCTTTTCCATACCAGATATTATAGCATATTTGGGGACCGGGGGAGTGCCGGGCGCTGTCCCAATCCCTGCACCGGACAGTTGTGGAAGACTTGCGAAAAACGGGAATTGCAATGCTACCTGAGTTTGATGCGCGTACCGTTCGCCTTCTGCGCCCATTCGCCGAGGAGCGAGGTGAATGCGCCTTCGCCAAGGAACTCCACGGCGGAAAGAGACTTCGCGGGTGCCGCGAGCGGGAAATGAGTGCGATTGACGGATTGGCGGATTGACAGATTGACAGATTGATTGGCGGATTGAACAAGCGGTATGTTGGTGCCGTCGTGCAGGACCGAGGCGGAGTAGGTTCCGTAGCGGTAGTCGAACTTGACCCTGAACGTGTACTCGACGCCCGTCTGCGGCGTCACACCCTCGGCCTCTACGTCAACCCAGCCCGCTTGCCCGCCGGAGCCTTGGCGTAGGCGGGTCCACACCTGGAAGCATCCGTTCGTGCCGAGCCACACCGCGCCCTGCACGCCCTCTTCGGGTGTCGCCTCTTCCATCGGCACGGCGTCAAACGACGCCGTCACGTTCATCGTGACGACATTCCCGCCGGATGCGGAGAACGGCTCGAACACGCTGTCGCCCGAAAGCGCAGCCCTTCCAGTCGCGCCGTCGTATGCGATGGACGGGCTCCATTCGCCCGTCAGCCCGGTCGTTTCGGCGGTTTCCTGCACCCATTTGAGAGCGCCGCCGTTCCACACCTTGACGCCGCTCTTCGCGACCGCCACGCCCGAAACAGTCGCGCCTTCGGGAAGGATCAGCCGTCCCGCGCGATCCGCCGTGTTCGTGACAACCGCGCCGATTCCGTCCGAGCAGATGTCCGCGACCTTGAGCGCGTGTCCGTTCAGGTCGACGACCGCGCCGGGCGAGAGCGTCACCGCGCCCAACTCCCGCCAATCCGTGTCCCCGTCGAGCGTCACGACGCCGTCGTCGGACCCGAAGGTGAAGTTGTCGGACGAGAACGCCATCTCGTCGCCGCCGTTGATCGAGACCGTGAACGGAACGAGCATGACGGTGTTGCCGTCGTTGTCCTTCAATTCGTACAGCGCGCCGTATCCGCCGAAGGTGTCGCCGCAGATGATGGTGAAGCGGTGCCAGCCCTCCGTGACTCGGACGCGGGATGTCGCCGCAGATGAATACGTGTGGTTGAAGACCGCGAAGTCGCCGTCGATGGCGAAGAGGAAGTAGTCGTCGAACTTCTGGTTGAAGATCCACCATCCGGCCTGATCCTCCGTCACCTTGAACCATCCGTCGTAGCGCAGCTGCGACCATCCGAGGTCCGCCGGAGCGTTGCCCGCACCGGCGGCGCCGCGGTTCAGTTCCGCGACATCGTGAACGCCGTCGTCCGTATAGTCTGAAAGCGGAATTTTCGGCCAGTCAACATCCGTGGCGTCCATGCCTGCGGGGTAGTTGCGCACCTTGCCGTAGGCGATGCGTCCGCGCCGCGTCGCGGCATGGCCGCCTTTATATTCTGCCGACACATCCGCCTCTGACGCAATCTGCGCCGCCTCGTCGAGATCAGCAACGTCCGGTCCCGCGATTGCGTTCGCCGCGAGCTGCGCGTCGGAGAGAACGCCGCGCCACACGCGCACCTCGTCGTATGTCGCGTTCGCGTCCAGATCGTCAACGTACTGCGAATGGCCGAGATAGAGAACGGCGTCCTGTATGGACGACACCGCGAAGTTCGCGACGGTGAGCGAGCCCATGCGCTGGAGCTCGCCCGTCTTCGCGTCGCGGCGCATGATGCGCACGAGAGTGGAGCCGTCGATCGCGTCCTTCTCGAAGGTGACGGCGATGTGGTATACCGTGCCGGGCGTATAGGGCGCCATCGTGCCGTCGAGGTTGCCAGACGCCTGTGCGCTCGTCGCCGTGAAGCGGTCTATGCGCTGGTCCGTTCCGGCGGTCCACGCGAGCGTGACGTAGTTCGCCGTGTCGATGCCGTAGTCGAAGACGCGCGACCAGTTTCTGACAGCATCCTCGCCCGCCCATATCTCCAGCGTCGCGGTATCGGGAATCACATTCTCGCCGAGCGAGAGATAGGCGGAGCCGTTTCCGTGTCCCGCAAGCGACACCCGGCCGTCCGCGAACGTGACGCAGTCGGTGGCATTTGTTCCGCAGACTGTCGCGGCGGTCGCAGAGGACCCTCCCGTGTCGGCGAGGCGTTCCGCGTCCGTCTCGCCGTTGAAGCTCCAGCGGTGGAGAAGCTCGAGCGGGATGTCTTCGGCGGCGATTCCGAGGACGAGCCGGACATTCCATTTGTTGCCGACCCGCTCGTCCGAGCATCGTACGATTCCGAGGTACTTTCCCGCCGCGGCTACGCCGTTTGTCGCGGCGGCGAGCGTGTAGTCGTAGCCGGGTGGCAGATAGAGCGTAAACGCGCCGTCTTCGCCCGTCGTGCACGAAACCCCCTCGCCGGAGTCGCCGTCCTTCGCAGTCACCACGGCCGAGGCGACAGGCGTCTCGCGGTCTTCGTTCAGGACGACGCCGCAGACGATGCACGTTCCGGGTTCAAGGCCGGCGGCGGGCGTCCAGATGTTGTAGACGATCGTGTTGACGGTCGGGTAGTCGTTGGCGGACTCGTCCTCGCGCGGCGGCGTATACCACGCGGACCAGCCCCAGCCGGGGTTGTAGTGGACGTACTGCCTGCCGTCGGAGTCCACTCCATAGCCGTCCGCGACGATGGAGTGTCCCGGAATGCCGACCTGGCACGGCGAGCCGATCGCGAAGGACGGGAGATACGCGTCCAGCTGCTCGGAGAAGGAGACTCCGTTCACGCGCCTCGCGGCGTTCCTGTAGCCGAACTGCCCCGTCAGCTGCGCGCCGACGCGCGACGTGCTCGATCCGCTTCCGTAGTCGGCGTAGTGCATCGCGACCGACATGCCGCAGTCACGCAGGAGTCTGCCGATCGCCTGGCGCTGGACGTCGGAGAGCGTCGTGTGCGCGGGATCGGCGGGCATGTTCTCCCAGTCGTAGCTTCCGCCGAAGGGAGGGTTCATGCCGGCGGTCGTCCATTTCTCAGTAATGACATAGTCGCTCCCGTCAGCATTCTTCATGTGCGTTCCGTCCGCGTACTTCTGCTGGGTGGAGACAGAACCGGTATATATCCTGACGGGCACGACTTCGTAATCGGGATACCTGAACGTGCGCATGACCTGGGCCATCGCCGTCGCGACGCATCCACAGACGTAGTTGGACGGCGTATAGTAGTTGAAGCAGCGCCCGCCGTTTGCGTTGCCCTGAAACCACTTCGTCTCGCACAAGGGTCCGTAGACCGGCTTCGTGATCGAATCGACGTGCGAGGGAGCCGCCGCCTTGAGAAGCGGCCTGCGCGGCGCAGCCGCCGCGCGCAGGCGAGCCCACGCCGAGGCGTTGGGGCTGGGCTGTGACGCCTGGGACGCCTGAGACGCAGACGCCGCCTCATCCTCCTCCGCGCCGTATTCAACATCCTCCTCGTCCGCCTGTGCGCCCTTTGCGTTCTTTGCGGCTGAAACATCCTCCCCCAGCCGCTTCGCGCGGCCCGCGACGTCGCGCGTCAGCATGACCCAGAGCGGATTCTCGTCGTTCGCGACGAACTCGCCGTCCTCGGAATACGCGAGGATCGGCGTCATCTCCGTGTCGCCGGACGTGACGGCGAAGCCTCCGCCCTCGAACGAGACGACGTGGAAAGCGCCGAGTCCGTCCCTGCCGCTGAATGTCTCGACCTTGGCGACAGCCGCGCCCGCGAAGCGCTCCTTCGCGGTCAGCGCCTCCTGAAGCGACGCCCATCCGGCGACAGCCTCCTTCGCCACGGCCTCCGTCACCTCCGCAGCCCGAAGCGTCAGAGACGCAGCCATAATCGCCGCACACGCGGCAATTTTGATCATCTTGTTCACCATCATTTCTATTGCCTTCAAACAGACCTTAATCAAGTATCTGCCGCGATTGTACCAAGACGCGCGTTTGGCAGTCAAGTGGAAGGCAATACTTTATTCGCAACAGTTTTTTGCCTAAATCGGAAAGCTGGCAGAGGAGGCGGCGCAGCGACGCCCGATCTCGAGACACATGAGGCTCCAGAAGGAGCAGACGAGCCCCAGCACCTGGACCTGCAGCTCGGACGGAAACGCATAGACTGCGGCCACGGTCGGAATCCACACGCACCACGACGAGACGAGATTCGGCAGCACGACCGTCCGCACGAATCCGGCGCGGAGACGGGACGCAAGCGCCGCGAAGGAGAATCCGCTCCCCATCCACAGGTAGAACGCGCCGTTCAGCGGAACGGCAACGAACGGCGTCCACGCGAACTGGTCGAATACCGTCTTCGCGACGAGCGTCTGCCATTCGTGTCCCGCGCCGAACATCCGCGCCTGAAGCGCGTAGAACCAGAAGTACACCGCGCCCCACATGCCGCTCCACAGCGTTTGGAGCGCGAATTTTGGCAGCGCGCGTTCCGGGCGAACAGACTTCGCAAGCAGCATGAAGAGCCCCGGCACCACGCCGCAGAAGAACATCTGGTTCGCGGCACCAGCCAATGGTCCCCATTTCGTCTGCCAGTCAGCCAGCGGAACCAGCACGCGCGCGACGGGCGGCGCGCAGTAGTACGAAACCGCAAGGATCGCCGCAAGCGTCCACAGGACAACCATCGGCAGCCTGTTCGTCTTCGCCGACTCCCATCCAATCCTCAGGGAATCAGAAATTGATAATCTCATTGCCTTCGCCTTCACTCGCCGATCATGCACGCGATGAGTTCTCCGCCGACGGACAGCTCCGGCGCGGCGGATGTGCCGCGCACGACAAGATCGGCGATATAGGTGCGGCGCAAGCCGACCCTGCCGGGCGCCTCATGCGCATGGAAGACAATGCGCCATTTCCCGCTCTTGTCTTTAAAGAGCGAATGATGTCCCGTGCCCTCGAGTCCGCGGAAACGCCGCAGGATCGGGTTCGCCGCGCTTTTCGTCCACGGGCCCTCCGGCCTGTCTGCGAATGCCACGCCGACGGCATAGTCGGGATTGTGGAAGTCGCACGCGGAATACGTGAGCGCGTATTTCCTACCGCACTTTACGACGAAAGGCCCTTCAACCACGGAGTTCTTCTCCCACGGCTCGGTGGCGCGGAAGAGCATCCGCTCAGTCCCCGGCTTTACATGAAGGCAGTCTTTTTCGAGCTCGGCGAGCCAAATCGTGTTGCCTCTGTCGAAATGCACATAATACATCCACGCGCGGCCGCTTCTGTCGACAAGGAGGGAATTGTCGATGCCCTTCCGCTCGAGAAGCGGTTTCTTCTCTGCCTGGCGGAACGGACCGAGCGGCGAGTCAGCGACCGCTGCGCAGACATGTTCCTGCGCGGAATAGAACATGATGAACTTTCCGTCGCGCTCGTAGACCTCGGGAGCCCAGAACGAATGTTCGCCATACGAATCGCCCTTGTGCATGGCAAGGCCTTCCGCCGCGCGTCCCCCGCCGAGCTTCCACGTGTGCAGATCGCCCGAAACGGCGACGGCGATTCCGTTTCCGCTCCATGTCCCGTAGGCGTAGTATTTTCCGCCGTGCGACAGCACGAACGGATCCGCCAGAGTGAGCGGCTTCGGCTCCGCGTTCGCAGTCTCCGCCGCAAAGACAGTCAGCGCGGCGGCCAGCAATCGGCACAGGTTCTTCATGTTGTACGCAGTGAATCCTTCCTTCTTGATGGAGTATGCCGCGATTATACCACGGCGCGTCTTCGCCAGTCAAGCCGGGCACAATACTTTATTCGCAAGTATTTTGTGCCTTAAGCGGAAATTGTTCATATCGAAGCCAGAAGCGCCATTGACACGGCGGCGAGGCGTGCGTTATAATAGCGGCCATGACGAACAAGACAGAGGACACCAAGCGCATTCTTGTCGCGCTCGACCTGACGCATCAGTCGGGACGGGAGCATCTGTCGGGATTCTACAGCTTAGCCGACAAGAAGAGCAACTGGGAAATGCGGCTCGTGCCCAGCACGGAGCCTTCGTACCTCGCGATCGTGGAGCAGTTCCTCTCGGAGGGTGTAGACGGAGCGATCGTCAAGGGCGAATGCGTGCTTCCCCTCGCCAAAGCGATACGCAAGGCAGGAATCCCCGTCGTCGCCATCGACCGTCCGCACTCGCAGAAGGAAGACGTCGCAGACGTCTACGTCTGCAACGACAACGCCCTCATCGGACGGTCCGCCGCGCAGTTCTTCGACACGCTCGGACGCTTCGCCTCCTACGGCTTCGTGCCGGACCCAAACAACTGCGAGTGGTCGCGCACGCGCGGCAAGGCGTTTCTCGGCGCATGCGCCGCGAAGCACCGGTCCGCAAAGACATCGTCCGCGAAAGGCGATCTCACCGAATGGCTCGCAGCCCTTCCGAAGCCCGCCGCCGTGTTCACGGCGTTCGATCCGTGTGCAGCCAATGTACTGGAGGCCTGCCGAAAGGCGAAGCTGAAAGTCCCGAAGGATGTAGCCGTACTCGGAGTGGACGATGACGCGCTCATCTGCGAGCATACGCGTCCGAAGCTCTCGAGCGTCAAGCCCGATTCGACTGGACAGGGCTTTGCGGCGGCACAGGCTCTCAGCCGAGCGCTCCACGCGCGCGGCGTATCAAAGAAACGCAGCCGGACGATCGTCTGCCCTCGCCTGAGGATCGTGGAACGCGACTCGACGGCGACGGTTCCACCGGCCGCGCAGCTTGTCAGGAACATCATCGCGTACCTTGACGAGCACGCACTGGAGCCGATCAGGGTGTCCGACGTCGTAGAGCACGCGGGAGTCTCGTCGAGACTCGCGAACCTTCGCTTTTCGCAGACGCGCGGACATTCCATACAGGAGGACATTGTCGAGCGACGGCTAAAGGAGGCGAAGCGTCTCCTTTCCGCCACCGACTGGTCCATGAAGCGCATCGCGGAAAGATGCGGCTTCAAGTCCCAGATCGTCCTTGCTCACCTCTTCAGCTCGCGCTTCGGTAAGTCTATGCGGCAGTGGCGCATCGACACCCGGACAGGCCCCGCGTGACACGGCCGGTGCGATACGGTCAGTGTCCTTTCGCAAACGATCCCCCCTTCCTCGTGGCGCGAAGCGTTCTGCGCGGCAACGCTCATGGCAGCATTGTCAGCAGCTTGGCGATCTCCTTCGCGTCGCGGGTGGTGTAGGAAGTGACGCGGCGGCCGAGGCAGTTGATGGACGAGCCAAGGCCATGCAGCTCAGTGTTGTCGATTCAAGGATCGTGGAAACTTGAGGGACAGGCCCCGCGAAAGGCCCGTTTTGCAAGGGGTTTGCACTTCTCGCCGCCGTCGGCGCTCATGGCAGCATTTCCAGCAGCTTGGCGATTTCCTTCGCGTCGCGGGTGGTGCAGGAAGCGACGCGACGGCCAAGGCAGTTGATGGACGAGCCAAGGCCGTGCAGCTCAGAGACAAAAGGTCACGCCTGATTGCCACACCAAATTGCAACAGTCATGTTGAAGCCGACAACGGAAATCACACCTTCTCACCGCCGCGACAAATCTGCCGCGCACCCTTCACAGCGAGAGCAAAGATTCTGGCGGGAAATCACCATTCACGAGAGTTGCTATTCCCATTCGTTCAAACTCGGTAGTTCGCCACACTTTTAAAGTGGTCAAATTCGACCACTTTAAACTTCAACAAGTCTAGTAATTGCCTCATCACAACTCAAACAACCGCCGAAATGCATTGATTCGCGGCACAGGATCGGCATCGCGACGCAAACCGATGGAAGCGAGAACGTCTGGCCATTCTGGATTTGCTGGCTTCCAAAGATCTATGAATTGTTGCATCCTCTCCTGTATGTCTGCTGGCGCGTTTGCTCTCGCATTGGGCTCAAGATCGGCGACTAGCATAAAAACATCACGACGGTGCTTTTTCGTGTCGTGCAGGCGGAGCGGGTCGCTCGTCTTCTGGTACTCCTCAAGAAGATTCATGTACGCAGCGGCCTTAAACACAATCAACGCCTCTCGCGTCAGGCATGGCAATCCATATTCGCGTGTACTATGCGCAAGTGCATATTCGTAGTACGACCGCCCCAGCACTATGGCGCTCATGCTCGCGTCCGGGACGTCCGGCAACGGCATAAAGGCGGCTGTACCATCCATTTCAGCCGACGAAAGAAGTTCGATCATCTCAGGATATCCCTCGGTCTTCGGCTGGAGGAATCGATAGAAGTGCGGCTTGCCATTCTTGGAGAAATAGCACGAATATTCACCCGCCGACAGGAATGCATGAAACGCCCCCGAAAACTCCGCCGACATTCGCTCTGCCACGACCAACAAGTCGATGTCCCGCGTAACGCGAGTATGATCACTTTCGCCACGAACCAACTGTACAGCTGTCCCGCCGATAATGATGAATTCGTCTTGGAACGCGCCAAAGTGTTCCTTGAACTTCTCAAAACCTGCTACCATAAAACCCTCTCCAACATTGCCTCTCTTGCTTCTTCGATCCGTGGGTCTGCGCTTTCGCGCAGCGCCAAGTAGAGTGAAAGCGGATCAACAAGTCCATCGTCTCCCGACAGCAACGTGGGATCGTATTTCCATCCCTCGACGTAATCGCCCTCGTATTCGCGCCGATCCTCCTTTTCAATCTTGTTCAAATCTGCCGACACGACGGCATAGGTCGTAAACTGATCCGGCACCAGCATGCTGCGTTCTGCTAATGCCGAAATGCCAGAACGAAGTGCTTGTTTGGGCGGGTTGACCGTTCTAATTGTCTTGCGCACAGGCGATGTCAACACTTCTTGCGCCCATCGCCACAAAGCCCTTCCGTCATGTGCGAAAACGATGATTCCACTAGTACCTGAATATTCAATCTTTGCAAGCTGCCGACGCTCCAGTTCCTTGGCGGCACGAGTCAAATATACTTTATTGACATGAAGTTCTTTTGCCAAACGGGCATACGGCAAATCGCGGCGACCATGATTCTTGAGAATGTGGAAAAGCAAAACAACCTGAGCCCATGGCGAAAGATGCTTCCCCAATACCGGCTCTTGCGCAGCAAACGCATTGTCCGCCTTCAATTCAACCAATCCTGGGACATGTGCTATTCGCCCAGGAACTACGAACGCAATCTCGTTTCGACAAAGCCAATCATAATATTCTGCATCCATCTCACTGAAAAGCAGAATCTGCCGTTCAGGATAATACTTCTCAAGCGACTTCGCCTGGTGAACTATAATATCTGGGGCAGGTTTCTCGCCTCGTGGCAGAAGAAACAAATACCGCAAACCTTGCAGATTGCAAAACCTCGCCTCATAGACTTCGGATAGCGAAAGAGGAACCCTGCCTGACAATTGACAAAGTTCCACATTCGCGCACTTCAGACCAAGGCGCGATAGATAGTTCTGAACTTTAGCAAACTGTAACGCCATGTCTCCCAAAATTGTAACATCGGTATTTTACCATTTTTCTGTAACGCCTGCAAGGGCGTGAGAGCCGAATCCTCCGTCTTTTGTTTTTGAGTATTGGTTGGAGTTGTCGAATCAGAGAAGTAGGATGGTTTAGTCGAAATCGTGTCGTTCTTGTATTCGACCCGAAGGATGGTTGGCTCGTGGTTGGAACGTGGTTGTTGAATGGATGGAAAATGGTTGTGGAGCATTTTTGCCGTGGTTGAGTCGTGGTTGGAAGGAGGGATGAACGATGGACAGGACAAGGACGGTTATAGCGCGGACGAGGGGTTTTCTGTCGGATGGACGGAAGGA
>JAFQYM010000063.1 GCA_017406465.1 Kiritimatiellia bacterium
ACCTCGCACGTCTCCACCTCCGTCCCCTCGCACTCCGGCGGCTCAACCTTCGGGTTGCTCGCCGCAATCGCGGCGAGGACGAAAAGCGCCGCAAGGGCGACCAGCGACAATGTGCGCGTCATGCTCATCAGCGAACCTCCAATGCCTTTATCGCCATGTTAATCGCACGCTCCTCGGACTTCGACCTTGCGGGGACGAGCGAGCGAAGAAACGCAATGTCGTCCGCATTTCCCAGATCGCGTACGACGGATATCGCAACGCAACGGACGAATTCACCGCTACCACTGCGCGACCAGTACCTCGCGGCGGGAAGCATTGCGGCGACATTGCGCTCCGCGCCGACGCGAAGCGCCGTGACTATGTTTTCTGGCGATGACGACGCATCAGACGCAATCGCGAAGGCCATGTCGCCGATTTCGTCAGCAGTCGGGCTCCCCGTCTGTTCCGAGAGACGGACGTATCCAAGGAGTGCCGTTCCCGCGAGAACGGACGAGCGCTCGGCTATCGTCCGCGACAATGCCGAAGAAAGAAGGTCGTAGTCGGCGGAACCTGCATCGAGCCTCAGCATGCAGTCGGGCACATACTGGAGGCAGTGGTTGCGCCATTGGTCGTCGCGGGCCTTGTCCAAGACGACAGCCGCGAGAAACCCCGGGAAAGACGGATCCATCGTCGGCTCGTGAAGAAGAGCCTCAAGACGCTCGTTCCCTTCGGCCAGCTCCGCAGTGGACAGCTTATTCGACTCCGGTTGCGTGACGGTTTCAACGTCTCGACCGGCCAAGGGAGTCGAATCGTCTGGCGCTGAAAGTTGCACCTCCGGTGGATGGTCTGGAACGCCGGTCGCAACATCGTCGGACTTTGGCCACAGCATCCAGCCAAGAAATGCGAAGACGAGCCCAAGCGCCATCTTGGCGGGTATGACGTTACGGGAAGACCATTTCGCCATCTGGAACGCATCTGTCGTCTTGGACGCAACGACGAAGACTCCGACGAGAGGAGCTATGAACGCAAGGTTATACAAGACGAGAAGCGCGACTGCACGGGCCGATGCGGATTCCTTGGCAAGAATGACAAGAACCGGCACATAGACTTGCCCGGTGCAGAGCGCATCAAGGAGAGTCACGAGAAAAGCACACCCGAAACCGGCAAAGACGACGGCGGTGCCGCTCCAGCTGGACAGGGCTATTCTTCTGATCAGATTCTTCACGCCTTCGGGAAGCTTCAGCGTCACGACGGAAAAGACTGGTATCTTGCGAAAGCGCAACGCGTCACGGAAGCTCAGGAACGAAAGCAGGAAAAGTGACAACGCAAGAAACACCATCACGATGTCGTGAACAAGGCGGACGCCCTCAAGAGCGCTGATGGCACGAAGGAGCCCGAACCCCATTAGCATGTATGTGACGAACGTGCCCGCGCAGAACGAAAGGCCTCCGAGTATCCTCGCTCGGCGCCGACGGCCGCCTATGGCGAGAATCCCGGCAAGCGAGATCATTATGGCGAAAGAACACGGGTTGAAGCCGTCGACGATTCCGGAAACAAGCACCGCCGCCACGGTCAGCGATAGACGAGCGCCACGAGGCGCCGGCTTAGATCGGCCACCAGGCGAGGCGACAGCCTGAACATCGGCAAGTTCCACTTCGTCTCCCACCACCATTGGGCTGGTCTCGCGAACATTTCCCACAAGCGCAAGCGAGAACATAGGTCTCCCAGGGTCGTCAGAGACGACAGTAACGGTTTTGCGAAAAGGTCCCGGCCTTACCCCTGTCGTGACGGAGACATGCAGCTCCGCCGTTGAGGAAGGCGGGATTTCATACATTGACATGGACGCCTTGGCGCCGCAGCATGTGCGGACACGCACGATGCGAACCGGCACAGGCCCCGTATTCCTGACCTCGATCGTCCGCTCAGACGTCTCCACGGGGCCGAGGTCTCCAAAATCGCACTCTTCCTGAGAGAAACGAAGTCTTGTCCCTGCGAAAGAGACGAGTGCGCATACGCACAAGGCCGCAGCCGTCACGAACTTTCTGGAAGACATGATCATCTCAACTCCTCCGGGAGCGTGCCGTTGCCGTATACGGCCTCGCCAATGCAGACATTGCCCTGGTATATGACGACTGTGTGGCACGCCGCCGCCATGCTCTTTGTCTTGACGAGCTCGAACCACGCAATGCCGTCACGATCAAACGAGGCAGGAGTGATCCACCGTTCTGTCGTATAGTCGTCCAAGAGGACAGAGGACGTATAGGACCTTATGCGAAACCTCACCGACTCTGACGCCCCATACTGGCGCATATAGCACCGGCACCTGTCGTGGTCCTCGGCGGATTTAGCGAGGTAGGAGACATTTCCGAATGAATCGACCGCCCACATTGGATCAACCTTCGCTACGTCAAGGACTGGCCCGCCCTCGAAGATGCGGGCGGCGACGAGCCGTTCACCGCGTGTATCGCCCACAAGCAAAGTAGCCGTTCCAGACGCCGACATCGTCAGATGCGTATATGCGTCCGTATCATAGAACAAGTTAGTGGAAAGCCCAGGACATGACCATGTACGCGCCCTGCCCACCTGGCACGCCGGCGGAAGCGCGGGGAATCTCCCGCCAATGCACTTGACGACTACATTGCCAGACTCCTGTGTTTCGCCAGCCCCGCCTTCTGGCGTCCAGACCGCACGAACACGCCAATTGCCGGCAGCGGCAAACTCAAGCGCCGCAGACGCCCCAGCCGCGTACGAGCAGGCAAATGCGCCGTTGGTGAAAACGGCGACCGTTCCGCCCTGTGCGCCCGCAGGACAACCGGCAAGCAACAGGCTCGATCCGCTTCTCAGAACTATGGGGTCGGTCTCGGCAAATAGATCCGTAGCTTCCCATGCCACCGTCACATTCGTCGAGACAAGACCCTCAAAACATATAGGCACAGTCGTCGCCGAATCCGGCGACAGGGGGACGTCAGCATACCACGACTCTGCCGCGCAAGGCCGCACGGCGACCGCGCCGGCAGAGACTAGCCACGGGAAACGGGACGAGCCTTCAACAAAAGCCGGAGAGACGCGGGAAGACAACGTTTCTCCAGGGGCCGAGTTCCTACAGCGTACCACTTCTTCAAAATCGACTCCCGAGATTTCGTTTACGGACAATGCCACGAGGTCGGCGCGGGCCCTAAAGTCAGGGTTGCACCACTCGACGGCAATCTCATGTTCCCCCACGGGAAGGACTGGAGTATAGAAAACGGCATAGACGATGTTAGAGCAATCGAACGGTACGTCCTTGTAAGCGACAAAGTGTCCGTCAATCCTGAACACCACCCTATTGGACGCCGGCTTCGGACGTTTGTTCTTCGCATAGTCCCGCCATTCATGAAGAAGCCCCGCCGATACGGCGAAGGACTGCGGGCTTGAAACATCGAACATGAAGGACCGCCCCGACTGAGTCGTCGTCACCGCCGCCCCAGCCGAAATCGAGTCGGCCACCGTAGGATCCGTGCCAAGCTGTGACCTTTCCTCGTAATCCGTAAGCCCGTCGCCGTCAGTGTCGATTGCCATTGGCGTCGATCCTGACAAAAACTCCTCGATGTTGGCGAGTCCATCGCCATCTGGGTCTTCAATGGCGTCAGACAGGAAAGGAATCGTCCCATTCGCAACCTCCCACCAGTCGGGCATGCTGTCGCCGTCTGAATCAGAAGAATGCGGATCGGTGCCTTGCAGGAACTCTTCCAGGTTCGACAGCCCGTCGCCATCTGGATCGAGTGAGGCGTCTGTGGCGTCCGAAGCGTCAAGCCCATGCTTCATCTCCCACCAATCGGGCATGCCGTCGCCGTCGGAGTCGAGCTGTTCGGCATTTGAATGCCTGAAAAGGCAACATTCCGGAACGACCTCGTTCGCTCCACCATCCTTGGCCCAGAGCAGCCTGAGGCCAGCGTTGCCCGTATTCTCGAAATAGTCAATGCGCATGTCGTGCATCCCTTCCGACAATGGGATTGCAACTGACTTGGATGTCATCGAGTGCGCGGTTCCATGGTCAAGAACCAGAGTTCCGTCTATCCATAGGCGAGAACCGTCGTCCGACTCCAATGTAATCTTGTATCGACCTGGCGCAGGGACACATATCGCTCCTTCCAAAACGGCGGCATAGCGATCGGCGAGACCGGCGGGCGCAGTGCTCCACGCCACACTAGTCGACGCCTGGTCAACTATGTCCCAGACGCATACTGCAGCAGGAGTCAAGCCTGTCACGTCAGGCATCGAAGTGATCGCACTGCCAAACGCATAATACGCAACCTCAAGCCCCTGCTCATAGCCAAGTGGAATGAAATCGTCAAATATGCTTGGATTGCATCCATGCAGGTATTCAACGAAATTCGGATATCCGTCGCCGTCGCTGTCGAGAGCTGCGTCGGAGGCGTCGAGCGGATCGAGGCCGTTCGCGATTTCCCACGCGTCGGAAAGGCCGTCGCCGTCAGTGTCGGCGGAAGCGGGATTCGTGCCCGCAGCATATTCGTCGAAGTCCGAAAGCCCGTCACCGTCGAGGTCCCCTGTGCCGTCGCGTCCGATCGAGCCGAGGTTTCGCCACTCCCACTCGTCGGGAAGAGCGTCGCCGTCGGAGGAAAGGCCCTCGGGACGCGCAATGCCGACGTATATGTCGTCGACGCATCCCGCCCCTCCGTACAGGTCGAAGGCATGTATCGAGGCCGTAGTCCCGCGCATCGAAAGCCCAGGGGAGACGAGGATTCCATCGAGGTAGAAGTCCCACTTGCGATTAGGGAAGTCGTATCTACAAGTGCACCGCACCCAGCGGGCATCGTCCTCCACGCAGACGGCAAGGTTCGTGACGAATCCGTCACCATCAGAAAGGACTGGATGCCCGCCGCCGTCGAACGCGATGACCGCGAAGGTCTCGGCAGGAAGCTCGCACCAGTCGCAGCCGCGCGACGCCGTCTGCCAAATGTCCATCCAGACTATGTCGGCATGGCTCGCAGACGAATGCGAGACCTGCACATCCTCATTGTCCTCCGCCTGGCCGCCTTTTATTGAAAGCGCCGCGTTTCCGGAGCGCACTACGCGGCTCTGCACCTCCGCAGCGCCAGAGCGGGAAGACCTCCACCCGTTCTGCCCTGCGATGTCACCCGGCTCGACGGCGGGAGACTCAAATGTCTCGCGGAACGCGGCGCGAGCAAAATCGTTGGACCCGAGCGGATTAAGCCCGTTCGCCGCCTCCCACCAGTCGGGGAGCCCGTCGCCATCGGTGTCACCGTTGTGGGCGAGGGGGTCGGTCCCCGCGCGGAACTCAACCAGGTCCGACATGCCGTCGCCGTCGGAGTCCGCGGAGCCGTCGTGTGAGAGGTCGCCGAAATGCCCGATCTCCCACTCGTCCGGAAGCTCGTCGCCGTCGGAGGAAAGGCCGAGAGGACGCTCGGTCGTGACGAGCAGGTTATCTGCGACGCCCGAGCCGCTCATCTCTATGGAACTAAACGCGGCAGCATTGCCGCGCATGGAAAGACCTTCCCCTACGATCACGCCGTCAACATACATGTCCCACCTGCGCGAGGAATAGTCGAGCATCATCGTGCAGCGCGTCCACCGCCGCCAGCCGACGACGGAATAGGAGAGGTTGGTGAAAAGCGGCCCGCCGTCGGACATCACGGGGTGGCCGGCGACGTCGAAATAGAAAAACGCGGTGACGTCTTGCGGGATGTCCGCCTCGGTGACGCCGCATTCGGAATGAACGCGCTGGTCGACCCACACGACCTGCGCGGAGCACGTAACGGAATGGGCGGCCGTCCCTCCGTTCAGCTCGAGAGCGCCGCTTCCCTCGTATACGATCTCGCCCTGGGCCACCGCAGATGCAGGACGAGACCCCGCAGTCCATCCATTCTGTCCGTCGATTGGACCTGCGACCACGGCCGGCGGCTCGAAAGGCTCGGAAAACAGGGACATTGGAGGCATAGCGCCGGCCACGAGTGGATCGGAACCCCACGCGAGCTCGAGGGAGTCGGAGACTCCATCTCCGTCGGTGTCGGCGAGATATGGCGAAGTCCCGTAGACGCGTCTCTCCATCTCGTCTGGAAGTCCATCCCCATCTGAGTCCCGCGTCGCATCCGCCGCGAGGTAGACGCGGCCGCCGGACGTCGGGAGCGCGGCATCGCGCCAGTCGAACAGGATGGAATGCCCCGGATAGCGCCCGACATGGAACCATGACGAGGCGTCGCCGTGGTTGGTCGCGAAGTCCGAGAGGAACAAATCCGTAGTGAGTCCGCGAGTAAACACTGAGAAATCGGCGAACTCGCCCGCAGGGTCAACGGCCATCGAGCGGAAGTGAGGTGCGCCTGTCCTGTATGCGATACCGCTGGCGCGACCGAAAAGACAGAACGAGAACGGCTCGCTATCGGCCCTAAGCAGGGACAGCGAGTCGCCTGAAAATGCCTGCATGAAGGAAGGAAGCCACGTAAACGGGTCAAGCCACGCACTTGCGGACCACACTGCGTTTGTCGTCTCGCCAGTCGATGCGTCATATCGGAAGAGCTGGTCGGAAAACTCGCCTCCGTCGCCGAGGAACGCGCCTGAGACATAGCCGAGCGGCCCGGAATCGCCGATGGGCGAGAACGGCATCTCGGTTTCGACGACTCCGTTTGTCCCGGCGTCTACGCGCACCAGACCAACGGCATCGTCGGCAAGCGCAATGTGCGTAAGCAAGAACACTGCGAGCGCAAGGCCCGCCGACACTCTAATAGTGCGACTTCCCATATTTGTTACCTCTCCGCAGATCAGACTTTCCTTGGTAAAACCTGCAAATTAAGTGTAACACATTCCCCAACAGGAATGTCAAACTTTTAGTTTACGATTTCGTAAACTTCTACAACGCCCGTCACTTGCGCTTCGGAATCGTCACGGTAAAAACCGTGCCGCTATCGGGCTTTGATTTGCAGTCAATATCACCGTCGTAAAACGTCACTATGGCGCGGACGAGCGAGAGTCCGAGCCCAGATCCGGGAGTGCTGCGGCTGCGCTCCGCCCTGAAGAACCTGTCATATATCTTCGGAAGATCACTCTTCGCTATCCCAACGCCACTATCCGTCACTTTAAATATGACGCTATCACGCGTCTCCGAAAGCGAGACCGCCACCTTCCCGCCAGACGGTGTGAACTTGATCGCATTGTCAATGAGATTCCCAGCAAGCTGCTGGAGCTTATGTCGGTGGGCCGCCAAGACAACTGGCGACGACGGTATTTTCACAGACAAAGAGACCCCCTTCATATCCGCGACCGCTGCAAACAGTTCGACGGCCTCGGCAACTACGGCAGAGAAATCCTCCGTGTCAGGCGGAAACTCGGTCGCTCGCGCATAGTTGTTCGTAATTTCGACATTTGCATTGACGATGGAGAGGATGCGCGAACATGACTCCGAAATGTCTGCCGCAGCATCCTCTGCGCTGCCATCTCCACCAAGTATACGCTGAGCCGCGTTGCTTATGTGCGAGATTGGCGTACGAAGATCGTGGAGCACGTTCCTGACGAGCAATCGGATTTCGTCGTTCAGCGTCTTGATGCGGCGAGATAGCCGCCACAAAACAAAGATCCCGAAGACCAAAGCAATTCCCTCGGCGATTACCGTGCAAAGCGCGATGACGGCGTAGACTCTCAGCGCCTCGCCAGAACGCTCCGGCCCAAGTGCGTCGGCAAGGAAAAAATACCCAGGTATTCCGGCAATCGCCGTAGTGACAATCATCGAGATGATGAGCAGCGGGACGCCAGCCGACTGCACGATCCTGCTAACCGCGGACATCCTACTGAAGCGCATACCCGAGCCCTCTCCTGTTGACGATCCTGTCTTCTTCGCCGGGGCCATTTAGCTTCTTTCTGATTGCGTATATCTTGGCCTCAACGACGTTCGTCTTGGCGCTGTCGAAGTCCCAGACCTTGTCGAGTATGAAGCTAGCCGACATCTTTCGCCCTGGATTAAGCATGAATAGTTCAAGTAACTTGTATTCAAGCCCCGTGAGGTCAATCAGCCGTCCGTTCCTACGCACGACGCGGTTTTTCATGTCGAGCGAAATGTCCTTGAACACGAGCTTCTCATCGTCGGTACGGGAGACTCTACGCGTAACAGCGTATATGCGCGCCACAAGCTCATCTACTGAAAATGGCTTTGCAAGGTAGTCATCGGCACCAGCGGACAGCCCCCTTACGCGCTCGTCCGTAGAGCCAAGCGCGCTGAGGATAATGACTGGCGTCGAGATTTCCATGCTGCGGATTTCTCGCAAGACATCCAGCCCATCGGCATCGGGCAACATCCTATCAAGAATAGCTACATCGTATGACCCATTCGCAAGCATGTCACGCCCCCGTGCGCCGGTCTTGGCGACATCGCAGACAAAGCCTGCTTCGTCTAATCCGCGCCGAACAATCCTCATGTGCTCAATATCATCTTCTACGACAAGAACCTTCATGGCTTGTATTATACACTATTTCACGACGGATATGCGGCATCGCGGCACTTTTGCCGCCTGCTGCGGGCATGTCTGTTTCGCGGCGGTGGGTTGTGGTTGAAGAAGCGGTTGTGGTTGGAGAATCACGGATTTAGGATGGCTGTGTCGGAATCGTGTGGCTCTCGGATTCGACACGAGGGATGGTTGGATCGTGGTTGGGTGGCGGTTGATTCCGTCCATATCGGGGTTGGGAAATGGTTTAGTAATCGGTTGCGAGCGGGGAAAGGCAGAAGTGGCATTGGCAACGAAG
>JAFQYM010000064.1 GCA_017406465.1 Kiritimatiellia bacterium
GTGGCCGATGGTGCCGACGTTCACGTGCGGCTTTCCGCCGCGATCGAATGTTTCCTTAGCCATTTTTTAACTCCTGTGAGTAGTTGTTCTTCTTTTGCCCTCGCCCCATAATGGAGCCACCTAGCGGAATCGAACCGCCGACCTCATCCTTACCAAGGATGTGCTCTACCTACTGAGCTAAAGTGGCCTCCCGTCTGGAGCGAAAACTCGCATAGTATATCAAAAACGCGCCGACAGGCGCAAGGGGGTATTTTTAGGGGAATGGTGGCGAAGGAGGGGTTCGAACCCTCGACCCAAGGCTTATGAGTCCTTTGCTCTACCGACTGAGCTACCTCGCCATGTGTCTTGGACGACAACAGGCGCGTAGTTTACCAAAACCACGCGCCTGCCGTCAAGGGTGTTTTGCCGCTTTTACGGAAGAAGTACGAGCGAGCCGAACCCGGACGGCGTCCACGATTCAAGGCCGCGGCCCCATGCCGCCGCGCCGCGCGCCGCGCCGGAATCGGTGTCGGTAAGCCTGAGCGAAAGCCCGAGACGCGTACCGGGCTGCGGACGGATTCCTCCCGCGTCACGCCACGGGATGCGGAACTCGTAGCAGGTGTCGTTGCCCTTGCGCACGACGGCAATCTCGTATACGGACGAGTCTTTCGCGAGCTGTCCGCTCGCGAGGCCCGCGGCGTGCGCGGCGGGGCGGTAGACCGTGTGCTTCCCCGAGCCGCTGCCCGGATTCGCCGCGGAGACCCACCACTCGATCGCGGCGCTGTCCGTTCCGGCGAGGCGGTTTGCGGGATGTAGCCCTATCTGCAGCGCGTCGCCCCTAAGCGTGTTCTCGCCCGTCTGCGCACTGTGGACGTCGTCGCGCACGCGCACCGCCATGTAGAGCGCTTCATCGTCCCACGCGAGCTGCGCGATGCCGGAGAGGTTGTCGGGCGTCCACTTGTAGCCGCCTTCGGACGCGATCTGGTTCGCGCAGAGAAGCGGAATCGGATCGGCGAAATCCCAGTCGGAGAGGTCGCCGTCGATCTTCCGCGCCTTCGCGGCACGATGCGCCTCCGTCGCCCAGTCGGTGCCGTCGTGAAGCGTGAGGCGGATGTTGTCGTAGAGCGCACCGCCATTTTCGCCACTCGCGACGGGTTGCACCTGCACCTTGACGTCGTCCGGCTTCGAGTTGAGCACCTTGACCATGAACTGCCACGCACCGTGCGTATCCTTCGGCGCGGTGAAGACGTCCGGCATGTAGAGGTTGCGCGAGGAGCCGTTGCTGTTGACGAGCGACGCGTTCGAGCCCGCGTTCATGTTGTCCGTGCGCATCCACGCCGTGTAGAGGAGCTTGCGGCCCGGCGACGGATTGTCGGCGCGCTGGAATAGCTGAATCCAGCCCTTGCCGTGGTCAAGCGAAAGAGCGTTTCCGTCCTCGCCCGGACGGGAGCCGTCCAGCTTCACGATCCTGCCGCCGCCGTTCCACGACTCCTTCGACCCGCCTTTCGCCTCGAATCCGCCGTTCAAGAGGAGGTTGCCAAGCGTCGCGGGATCGATGACATCAACAGCGAAGTCGGTCTGCGCCATGACGTTCTCCTTGCCGCCTCCGAGCTTCCAGGCGACGCGCGCCACGCCTTTCGCGGGGCCGGAGGGGAACGTCTCGGACGGAAGGTCGAGGATGAAGTGTGCGCTCTCGCCGGGCGCAAGGCTGAACGCCTTGCCCGACTTCCCGCCGGGAAAGACCGCGACACCGACTACTCCCTCGACGGGCGTGCGCAGCGGATTGCGCACCGAGACGCGCACCTGTGGCGCGGCGCCTTTCACGAAGCTCACTGAGGGCTTCGGCGTGAGCGGACCCTGCCCCTCGAGCGTGAGCGTGCAGCGGACGGCGAGAGGCGTAAGCGGCAGCCCCTCGTAGATCAACGGCATCGCGCCGGCCTTTATTGAAATAGTGTCGCCCTTGGCGGCGATGGTTCTCTCGTTGCCCTGGTGGTCGGTACTGACGATGGTGGAGCCGGGAGTCGCGGGGATATTCACCTCGACAGGCGCGGACTTCTCGTCGCCGTTCGCGGAACCGACTACGGCAAGCGCCGTGCCGTCCTTCCGCTCGAACACCATGACGCGAGCGCCGGGTTCGGCATAGTAGGCGCCGACTGGGCGGGCGTTGCCGAGCTTCGCGGACAAGACGGCGAGCGTGGCGGCTACTGGGCGCGGCGTATAGTCGTCGAGGAGGTACTTCCAGTTTCCGGCGGGGTTCGCCTCGCCGCCGAAGTAGATTATGCCCTTCACGCCGGCGACGAGCTGCGCCGGCCATACGCGCAGCACGTTGCGCGACTGGAGGACGCTTCTCTCGAGCGCCTCGCGCCCGTCCATTCCCCACACCGATATGCCCGCGGCGGACTCGTCGTTCCAGACGGTCTTGATGCCGCCTGCAGCGGCGTCGGCAATCGCCTCCGCGGCGCTTTCGTACTCGCCGTAGTGGATCGGGAGGATGTCGACGTGCTTGCCGATTCCCGCACCGAGGACATCAAGACGGAAGTTGCGCGGCCAGAGTCCGCCGGCCATCATCGAGTGCGCCTTCGGGTTCACCTTCCGGAGTTCCTCTGTGCCGATCTCGCAGAAGCGGCTGTAGTCGGCGGCAGGGTTCGAGCTCTTGTTTCCGGGGGTGATCTCGTTGAGCCATTCGATGCCGAAGACGCGCTTTCCGAACCGCTGAGAGATCGCGCGGATAGACTCGCGCCAGCCGGCCTCGTCGAACGGATACGGCTCGAAGCCGGGCGAGTGGACGTTCGGCGGGAGCACCCACTCGGGCGCGCCTACGAGCATAAGCCACGGCTTGATGCCATGCCTCTCCTGGCGATCCATCTGCGCGGATATTCCATCAAACCTGTATTCACCGCGCTTCGGCACAAGCGCACCCCAGTTGACAAACATGCGGTTCACGGAGAAGCCGAGCTTCGCGGCCGTCTCGCATTCGAGTTCGGTGTTGAGGTCGGTCGCGCCGAAGGGCGCGCGCCTTCCGCCAAGCTCCTTGTCGACATCGGGTATGACGCCGAAGAACGCGTCCACGGAAGTGTCGCCGCTGCGGCCTTCCGCAAGGAAGCATCCGAGGCGCCCGCCCAAGACGCCCGAGAGGTCAACTTTCGCCGTTGAGCCTGGCGCGGGCATCTTCGCGGTCGTGGAGCCGACCTCCTCGATCTTCCCGGCGTCGTCGAGCGCGAGGATCTTTATCGCGACGGGCTCTCCCGCCTTCGCGTCGGCGCCTGCCACGAGATCGACGACGGGCTTGTCGCGTCCGGCGACGAAAAGCCCGCCAGCCGTGTTAGCGACGATGTCGAGCCCGCGCACTGGCCGCACAATCTTCGGCACGCCGCATGTCTTGGTCCAGGGGAAATCCTTGTCGTCTCCGCCACGGAAGCGCACATGGTAGAACAACGAATTATAGCGGTAGAGCTTCTTCGCCGTCTGCTTCACGCGGACCGTACCCTTCCCGGGCTTGACGGGCCTGAACGCCCAGCCGAGGCCCGGGATGCCGACGTGGTGCGCGTGCTTCTCGTGGACGCCATCGGGATTGTCGATCCACGGTCCGCAGGGGAACACGACGACATGGCACTTGTCGTTCCAGTATTCGGACGCGTCGAGGTAGTAGTCCGCGACGATTTCGAACGACTCGCCTTCGCGGATCTCCTTCATCGGCTCGTCGGTGCCGGGCCTGAAGCATCCGCGAGGGACGATCCAGCTCTTCTTGTAGGTGATTCCGGCGGGCGGTTTCGCGCGCGCGGCCTTCGCCTCCGCCTCAGCCTTCCGCTTCGCGGCCTCCGCGCCGGACATCGCCCAGGTGATCTTTCCGCAGAAGATCTTGTGCGTCGCCTTGCCCCAGTCGCCGTTCGGCGCGATGAAGGCGAGCGGGCCGAAGTGCCCGACCTTGTCGCTCCCCTTCGCGGTGAAGGCGAACACCTTCGTCTCGCCCTTCTTCATCGTCTGCGGCGGACGCCACTCGCCGGTGCCCATCCAGCCGCCGTCGGTCTTGAACGTGTGCATCGCGACGGTCACGTTCTCGCTGGGTCCGAGGTCCTTCTTGAGCGTGACCTTCACCTGAAAGCCGGAATCGGGAACGACCTTGTCCGGCGTCTCGACCTTGAGCCAGTCGTCTTCGTGAACTGCAGCATGAAGTGCAAGCGCCGTGCCTGCGACAATCAATGCGGAAACCAGTTTCTTCATTGCTTTTTCCTTTGTTTTAAGCCGTTTGCTTAGTTGTGTAAATGGAAGTTGGAGTGAAGAGTTGGAGTTGGAGAGTGGAATTTGAGATTTTTTGTTTCGAAATTTTTGCCGCAGAGGCGCAGAGACGCCGAGTTCGCAGAGAGTTGTTTTCCCCTTGTCAGGCAATTGACTGGCGCGATTTTACCAAAAGCGCCGCGAAGCAACAATACACGGAAGTGTAGTCGACCCGGAATCAGATGAACATCGCCATGTAGTGCGGCAGCGTGATCTTCTTTCCCGAAACGCCGACGTTTCCGTCGATGAACTTGTAACCGTACGGCACCTGCCTGTTCTCCAGTGCCTCGTTCAACGAGATGGTCGCTCCATTCGACGCCTTGACCTCGGCCGGCACGATTCCGCCGTCGCGCTCAATCGCGAATTCGATTTCACGCGTCCCGTCCATGGTCTTGAAATAGTAAAGTGGGATGCCCTTGCGGTCAAGCATGCCGGCGATCAGATTCTCGTAGAGTCCACCCTTGGCGTTCCCCTTCAACCGCCCGGAGTACAGCAGCCCCTTGGTTTCCGTGCCATACATAGCCGAGAGCAGTCCAATGTCCGAAAGATACAGCTTGAACCATCCGTCCCGGACCTGTGCGTTCAGCGGCACCTCCGCCATCGTGACATTCAGCGCACGGGATGCGAACGACGCATCGCAGAGCCAGTTCACCGAGGTGGCGTACTTGCGTTCACTGCCGCCCTTTTCCACCTCGGCATATTTGAACTTGCGGTTCTCCTTTGCAAGAAGGCGCGGGATCGCGCGGTAGCAGGCTTCGATTTTCGGGATATCCGTCGTGTCCGCGTACTTGTGGATGTCGTCCACGTACGAGGCGAGTATCTTTTCCTGCTCCTCCTGCACTGGCCCGAAATCCCCTGCCTCGACATACGCCTTGACGACAGCCGGCATGCCGCCGACGATCATATACTCCCTGAGCAGATCCGAATACCTGCGGTTCACCGCCTCTGGAACAATCTCGCGTCGATCGCAGTATCCCTTCAGAACCGCGACAGCCTCTTCCGTAATGCCCCTCGCCCAGAGGAACTCCTCGAAATCGAGGGAATGCATCGTGACCTGCCGCTCGTAGCCGACAGGGATTGACTTCGGTTCGCGCCTGTCGCGATTCTTCTTGTTCTTGTATTTTATCCCAAGCAAAGAGCCCGAGGCAATCACATCGCAGCATCCGTCTATCGCGAACGACTTCAGCGCAGTCCTTGCATTTGCGCACTCCTGTATCTCGTCGAGGAAAATCAATGTCCTCCCAGGCAGAATCCGCCGTGTTGCATCGTATGCGGAAATCTTTCGATAAAGGTCGTCCGCCTTGAGGCTGCCGTCGAACAACGAGCCGGCGTCGGGATCCAGTATGAAGTTGAATTCGATGAAACTTTCGTACTGCTCCCTCCCGAACTTCTCGATGATGAATGTCTTTCCAATCTGACGCGCACCCTTGACGAGAAGACAGTCTTTATGCCGAGCATTCTTCCACTGCATCAGCTTGTCGTAGAACTTTCGCTTGAGTTCTGCCATATACGCTCCTTTTAAAAAGGGCAGAATTATATCAAATATCGCCAAATATTGTCAATATGCAACTTTTCAGACACATCTGCACAATAAAATTGCAACTTTTTGGACGATAGTTTGGCATATATTTGCAACTTTTGGGCGAGATACCCTATCAGCATCTTATGGCGTTCGGCCTGTATTATCGTGGCCTTCCAGTCGAGGCACCAGCCCTACCTCCCGTCAGCGGACGATGATGATGAACGCGGAGGATCTCGCCTCGTAGCAGCCGATGTCGATCTTGCTGCCGATTTTGCGCGGATTGCCCGCTAGGTCGACAGACGCCATCCCATCGTAGTTGATGCCCTTGTTGTAGAGCGAACCACCAGACGCCGGCGTGTAGTCGCCGTTCGCATAGTTTTTGAATGCGGCAGAGGTCAGTCCGAGTATTGACCCCTTCTGGTCGTAGGTTTCCGCAGCGTCTGATGCGCAGTGATCGAACAAAGTCGCAGTTCCGCCGAATGGAACGGTGGTTACGGCCAGCTCATCGTTGACCTTAATGCGTTTTTCGCAGCAGAACGCCACGCAGTTGCGGACAAGCGTGGACGCGTTGTTCGCCAGAATGCCGCCCGTATGGCTGCCATAGCAGCCGACGACCGTGCAGTTCACGGCGCTCGCGCCGGCCGTGCCCAGCATGATGCCGCCCACCATATTCGCAAAGGTGGGTGCCGTGCGGGGATTCCGGCAGTCGATCACGAGACAATTCTCCACCCGCCCCGTCCCGGCATATACGCCGGCTGCACCTGCCTTCGCCCAGTTGGCTTCCGTCGCTTGTGCCGTGCAGTTAGAGACGGTGCAATGCGTCAGGACTGCAGAACCCCCTTCCAGAAACACGCCGCCGCCGTACGCACTCGAGTTCGAAGACTGGGAAATGCTACAATCGCGGATCACGCAATTAGACACCACACCCGCCGCGGCATAGACGCCCCCGCCACCCTTGCCGTCCGCGATGTTGACGAACCCGTTTTCCAGCGTCATACCGCTGAGCAGCGCATTGGCGTCTTCAAGCCAGAACAATCGATGATTTTTCCCGTAGCCTGTTTCCGTACTCGCATTGGAAACGACGACCCGGGACGGATCTTCGTCGCAACCGACGACGCGAATCGCGTTCGTCACCATGATCGGATTCGAGACCGGATAAGTTCCCGGCGCGACGTGGACCGTGCAGGGCATCGTCTGCGCGATGTCTTCCAGCGAGGCCACCGCGGCGCCGATCGTCTTCTTCGGCAGCGCGGACGTCCCGCCGTGGTTCGCGTCGTCGCCTGTGGTGGCGACATAGCGCACCGCCGGATCGAAGGTTGCGTTGACGATAGTCATCGTCGCAGTAGAGGACGTTCCGACCGTATCGCCCGAGACGGTCAGCACAATTTCTGCGTCGGCATCGACGGTTGCCGTATAGACCGGCGTGATGGTAATATCGACCGAAGCCTCGCCAGACGGAATCGTGACGGACGTCACACCCGGATTGGACACCGCGCTCAGACCCGCACCCGAAAACGCCACGTCGACCGCGAGTGCCGGAAGCCCCGTCGCATCGGCATCGGCGCGGGCGATGCGGAACGTGCCAGCCGTGAGTGTTCCTTCATCGGCGTTCGCAACAACGGTAACGGCAAGCGCGCCGATGTGGAATGCTGTAGGGCATGTCATAGAAACAACCGTTCCGCTCGTCGCCGTCGCGGCGATCGTGGCCGTGTATGTTCCGGCGGCAAGACCCGAAACGACGGCGGAATAGGTTGCGGGAAGCGCCGTATCGGATGTCGTCATCGCGAAGTCGGTGCCGCCCGCCGTGCAGACGATTGAATCCGGGGCGTTTCCCGACACCTCGACCGAGACGATGAACGTTCCTTCCGCGTTGCGTGCGAGAACAGGCGTTGCGAGAATAGGAGCGGACAGATCCACCTCCACGACATCATCAAGAACGGCGAACGAAGCCGGCGCGTTGACCGAATCGTATTCCGCCTTGATCCAGTCCGCCGAGGCGGTCCCGTTCAGGATGCGCACTTCGTCCATGTCGCCCTGGAAGCAGTAGTCCGTGCTCGTCTGATGCCCGCCAAAGGCCCACGTATCTCTGCCGGGATCGAGAATCTTCCGCGCCGAAGACGTCGAATAGATCTCATCGCCGTCGGAATAGGAGACGAGCGTTGACGCCGACTTGTCGTATCGGAAGGCGATGTGCCCCCAGGTGTCGGTGACAAGTTCACCCTTGCCGCTATTGCCTTGGTGCGCTCCCGAACCATCCACCCCCACGCCGACGGAAAAATACGTTCCTCCTTCGACGATGGCGACAAAGCCGTCTTTATTCCATTCATCGCGATTCTTGTTGACGAGAAGAACCGAGCCGCGCACGCCGGTCGTCTTGAACCAGCCGGAGAACGAGAAGTTGCCGATGGACGACAGCGCTCCGGACTTGACGGGGTTTGAGAACTGGACGCCCTTCGAGATCCTCTTCGTCATCACGCCGCCCGCCTTGCCGCCGGTCGTCGCGGTCGTGGCGCCATTAACGGTAATTGCAGTCGCATGGCCACTTGCATCGGCAATCGACGCGCCACCGTGGAAGACAGCCGCGTAGCGCGACCAGACATCGGTTGCGCTGACCGTCGGCAAAGTGGTCGTGCCGTCCGCGCCGTAGTAGCAGGTAATCTTCGTGGCCGTGCCGACGATGGACGGCACCTTGACCCAGATGCAGGACGTCCCCGTCCTATCCCATGTCTCGATCTCGTGCGGCAGGAGCGCACCCGTCGCGTCCGCGAAGCGCAGGTCGGAGCCGTCCGTCGCGCAGTCGGCGTAGTCGAAGCCCGTCGGCGAGCCGGCCTCAAGCGCCACGAGAACGGGGAAGTCCGTCAGTTCCGTGGAGCCCGCATAGCCGGAAATCGTTATCGGAATCTTTTTGGAAAACGGCGTCGTGTCGAGCGTGCCACCGATCGCCGCTGCGGCACAGAGCGCGGCGAGAAAAGTTGCGAGAATCGCACCGCTGCGATTGTGCGAAGATAGCGGCGTGGAAGGCGATTCGAGACATTCGATCTGCGGCTTTTTCATTGCTTTCGGCTCCTTTGCAATTTTCTTTTATGTCACGATTCTACCAAAACGCCCACAACGGGACAATACACGAAAGTGTAGTGCCGCCTTGAATCCTCATCAGGGGCAGCTCAGCCGGGGAGGGACGGCGCGCGAGCGCCTTGCGGCAGGCGAGCGCGGCGGATCAGGACCCGGCCCGGCGCTCGAGCGTGACCGCGACGTAGCCGCGCTTTTCGCCGAACGTCAGCGTCATGCCGGAGCGCGTCGCGCGCTCGCGCATGTTGGAGATGCCGAAATGCCCCTTCTCCGGACCTGGCGCGGCGTCCGCCGAGAACGGGGCGCCGTCGTTGAGGACATCCAGCGTAAACGCGCCTGCGCCGTCGCCCTCGCTCACGACGATGACGTTCGCCGCCCCGCCGTGCCGCACGGCGTTTCCGATCGCCTCGGAAGCGATGGCAAGGAGGTCGCGCTTCACGCGGATCGGAAGATTCACAGGGAGGCCGCGTAGGAAACTGCGCACCCTCGTCCGCCCAGGGACCGACTCGTTGCGGCAGATGCGCCGCAGAAGCGACTCCGGCGACTGAGATACGAACTCGTCGCTCTGGAGGTCCATGATTGCATCGCGTATCTCGCGCCGCGTCGCCTCAAGGACGTTCTCCGCCATCACGAGCGCATCTGCCGCGCCAGGCGCAAGCGTGTCGCCGGCGGCCATCTTCGCGGAGTACACCCACAGCTTCGCGCCGGATATGTGCTGGGATATCGTGTCGTGCAGTTCCGCGGCGATGCGCCGCCTGTCGGCCGCTATCGCCTCCGCCCCGACGTGCGCGCGGTGACGGCGGAAGGCGACGACTGCCGCGAACGCGCCGAACGCGGCGAGGACCGAGAGCAGCGCGATCCACGCGAAGCCGAGCGCGCGCCGCACGCCCCAGCGCCAGTCGGGAACGAGCACTATGTCGCCGGCGTCCCTCGTGCGCAGATGGAAGCCCTCGAAGCTGAACAGCCTGTTCGTCGCGTTGCCGAGCGAGACACGCGCGTCAAGAACGCCGCGGACACGCACGATCGGACGGTCCTCAATCCCCCAGGGAAGCTCGGCCGCTACGGACGGCGGGAGCATCACGTCCACGTTCTGCCCGTCGACGTCAATGATGAGACGCCCGCCCGGGCCATGCTCCAGGCGCACGTCTTCGACGCGTCCCACGAGCTCGACGAGGCGGAACTGCAGGTCGTTGTCGGCCATGAACCCGCCGAGGTCGAACAGCGACCCCGGCGCGAGCGAGAGGCGGTGCACTTCCGCCGGCTCGACTTCCGCATCCGTGCGCCGCCAAAGCGCACCCACGAGCGCGCCGCACTCGTCCCGTATCGCCGGGAAGCCGACAGCCTCCACAATGTCGCCCACCGCCGGAGGCTCGCCGTCCGCGAACACCCTCGCGGACGCCTTTCCGCGCTGGACGGAAAACGCACCGTCTTCCGTGTAGATGCACGTGACCTCGCCCATGACGCGGCAGGCGTGCAGCCTGCGTCCGCGCGGGCTCCATGCGAGCAGCGCCCATGTGTCGCACTCGGGCACGGAGAACGGGTCCTCCGGCGGCGCCTTCGCCACCGAGATGGACTTCGCGTCGAGCGCCTCGATCTCCGCGCCGATGAACTCGTGGCGCGGATTGAACACGGGAACGACCACGCCGTCCACCTCCACCTCCGCGTCGCGGAACGCCGCAGGCGAGAGGCCATCCGCGCGGACGCGCACACGGACCTCTCCGTCCGAAGTCGAAAGCCACAGGAGAAACGCCGGTTTCCCGACCGCGGTGCCGTATGCCGCCGACATGCCGACGCCGCGCACATGCACACGGCAGTTGTTGAAGTGCCCCGCCTTTATTCCAAGAACAGACCGGGGACGCGGCGGGGGAAGGTCGGCGTGCGAAACGAACTTCACGCTCTCCACGTCTATTCCGGGCTCAAGCAGCATCGGATCCGGAGCGCCGACGACCCTCACTATGTCGCCGGGCTCGACCATGTCGAACTTGCCGGGCTGAGGTTCCGTGAACGTCGCGAAATAGAGAGCATGCCCGTCGACATCGCCAACATCGGTGGCCACGAACGCATTCTCCACCCAGGGTATGTTGAACGTCACCTGCACTTCAAGCTCGCACTTCCCGCATGCGGCGATCTCGTCTGCGTCCATGGCGAGGACATCCGAGATCTTCACGCGCGGAAGCGCGAAGGCCGAAGCGGCAAGCGCCGCGCACAGGACTGACAGACCGCATTTCATTTTTCGCCGAACGGACGCAAACTACACCACACCGGCGGGACGGGCTATGCCGCGCCTGATGGCGACGGATATCGCGCCAGCGCGGTCATTTACGCCGAGCTTCTCGTAGGCATGCTTGAGGCGTACCTTCACGCCGTCTTCGGATATCCCGACCTTTTCGGCTATGGCCTTGTTGCTGAGCCCCTGGACGAGCAGTCCAACTGCCTCGCGCTCCGTGGGCGTAAGCTCCGGCTCCTCGCTCCTCGCCTTGTAGATCGCCTTGATGTCGTCGGGGATAAAGGTTCCGCCCTCCGCGACGGTGCGCACTGCCTTGACGATGTTCTCCGGATTGCGGTCCTTTAGGACGTATCCCTTCGCGCCGGCGTTCAGCGCGGCATATACGTCTTCCTCCATTGAGCTCGTAGTGAGCATTACAACCTTTGCGGAAGGATCTGCCGCAAGCATCTCGCCGAGGGCGGCTAGGCCGTCCTTGCCCGGCATCCTGATGTCAAGCAGGGCGACATCCGCGCCCGAGCTTTTCATGAGTTCCGCCGCGCGTTCCCCATCCGACAGCTCGCCGGCTAGTTCAATGTCCTTGAAGAGTGAAAGCGCATACTTGAGGCCCATTCGCACTACCGCATGATCATCGACAAGAAGCACCTTGATCTTCTTCATCCTTCGTCCCCTTTTTCTTAATTGTACCAAATCCTTATGATTTCGTAGTAGCAGGTCGCTTCGGCGGGATCGCGGGCTGTGTTCGCAACGAAGGAGACCTTCCCGCCATTCGAAACGGCAAGGTCTGCGGTGGTTGCCCAGCACAGGCCGGACGCGCATGCAATGAATAATGCAAGCGAAAGTTCTTTCATGGCTTTTACGCTCTCTCTTTAGTTTTCGGGAACGATTTCAACTCGGAAGAAGCGACAAGTGGATGTACGCGTCTCCGTCACGACTTCCCATGTAGACAGTGCGGCGGAAAGCTCGGTCGTGCCCTTGATAACCGCCTTGAAGCCATCCGCAATCTGCGAGTCTCCAGGAGAATACGTAACAACCGGCTCTCCGTTCACCATCGTTATGAATGCGACAAGCTTTTCTGCTGGATCCGTCGGGCTCGTACCACACACATACTCTGCCCAGTTCGGAAGCCCGTCGGAATCGGCGTCGGCATTCGCCGCCACCAGTCAACATCACTGTGTAGGTGCCTGGACCCGAAACTGTGACTGCAGAGGCCGCAAGCGATACGGCCGCCAGACCACAAGCAAGGAAAATACGCGACAGTCCCATTTGACTGGTATTTTATCATAATCCACCATCTGCGACAACCAGAAGCGGAAACGGAAATGTAGATCGTGTCGGCAATTATCAAACACGTAAAAAGAAAGCTTGTCTGTCGCTCTTTAGCGTGTTGTCGCGTTGATACGCAGTTTCTACCTCGTTGCTCCGCGTCGTGAAGTCTCCGTTTTGGAACAATCGCATTCCCGCCGTGTATTCGCCCGTGCTGTCGCGGCCCGCAAACACGCGATCCCGACTTGCATGAGGTAAATGCGATCTTAACGGAAGGACAGGGTAAACCCTCGCGCTGCGCATTCGTAGCACCCAGCGTCTACCGAGTGGCCGCAAAGCCGTGAATTCCCGACCATATCCTTCGATTCCTTCGCCGCGCGTCTCGTCTCGCCCCAGAACGTCCAATCGCCGATATCAAGGCATGGCGAGTCGCCCACGAGCGAGAAGTCGCAGGCGGAGAGATTGGCGAATCCAGGCATGAAGCCGACGTAATTGCCAGTTTGCGTGCCGCCGGAAGGCGCGAAGACGCCGGCGATTGAATTGGCCACTGTGCCGCCCGTCTGGCCGATGTCGTTTGTCGCGCCCGAATAAAGCGTGTTTCCCCAGACGGTGTTGTTGTAGGCGGAGCCGGCTGACACATAGAGCGCACCTGCGGTGGCGGCCGAGGACTTCACGATGCGGTTGTCAAGGACGAGGCAGTTTCGCATCGTCCCACCGCGCACGGTCGCGCCGGCGCCCGTCGCAAAGGTGACGAGCGATCCGCCGCCCGACCCGTTGCCGGTATTGTTGGAGATGACGCAGTTCTCGACAAGACCATTGTCGACCAACACCGCACCACTGCTGTCGGTTTTATTTCCGCGGATGACGGAATCGCGCAGAACCGCCGTCGCGCCATTGACGCGCACGGCGCCACCCGCGCCATCGGTGCAACCTTGAATCACAAGCCGCTCCGCCGTTCCTCCAAGCATGTAAAGTCCGCCGCCAAAGCGGTCGCCGCCAGAATGGGTGCCCGCATAGCTGTTCTCGATCGTCGTGTCGCAGACGAGCCCGCCCATTTGCCGCACCATCCCCGCGCCATCGGCGCTTCCGACGGAGAAGATGCAGTTTGAGACCATGCCGCCGTAGAGCCATAGCCCGCCCGAATCGTCGCCGTATCTCCCTTTGACGTTGATGAACTTCAAGTTGGCGACCTTGGCCTTGGCATTGTTCACGCACATGATTTTGTGGTAGGTGGTTTCGCCATCGAAGATCGCACCGCACGTGGCGTTCGTCCCGCAGAACAGAATCGGGAGCGCGAGGTTCACCGTAAAGTTGTCGGTGTCATGGCGGGTGTATGTTCCGTCCGCGACAAGGATGCGACCGGGCTCCAGATCCGTCGCATAAACGGCGCCGACGGCAAGCGTCCAGTCGTCCGTCGCCTTCTCCCAGGTGTCGTAGGGCCAAACGCCCGAGCCGGTCGTCGAGACATGGACGACGGGAGACTTGATCATGATGAACGACGAACGCACAACTGGCTCGTCAAGCGTCGCACCCGTCGCATCCTCGACATCGAGCGAGACATCGTGTGCGCCAAACGAGAATGTGTGCGTGAAGGTGTTTTCGTTCGTCTCGTAGGTTGTGCCGCCGACTGTCCAGCGGTAGGTGTAGGGGGCAGTGCCGCCGGAGGCCTGCGCAGTAAACGCCACCGTCGTTTCGCCATGACCCGTCGTGACATCCGCCTCGAAGGACGCCGTCATCTGCCCGGAAAAGTCCATTTCGTAGGCGCCGATGTCATATTCAGCCATACCGCTGCCATTTCCGTCAATCGGGCGCACCGTCCCGGCGAAATCCGTTGCAACCGCCGCAATTTCCATTCCCGTGTCGATGCAGGGCGAACCGTAGAGGAGTTCGAAACGGCCGCCAGCCGGGTTCTTGAGCTTCGCGTCGCCCGTGATGTTGCCGTCGCCGTCAACCTCCGTGCGAAAGAGGCAATAGGTCGCCGTGCCCCCGCGTTTGTAAACGTCGTTCTCCGGCGTAACGTCCGTGCCGACGAAGATGCAGTTGCGAACCGTGCCGTCGCCCATTGAGAGCTCGTCGCAGCGCGTCGCGGAGGAGGATGTGTTGCCGTAGAACGTGCAGTTCTCGACTGTGCCGCCGTAAATGGCCACGCCGCCGCCACCGCTCGAGTTGGCATCAATCTTGTATTTCGAGCCGGTATTAGTCGACTTGTTGAAGGCAATGATGCAGTTGCGAACGGTGGAGGACTTGTTACTGAGCTGCACACCGCCGCCCGCACCGCCAGAGGTGTTGTTGGTAACGACGCAGTGCGTCAAGAGCCCGGCTTCAACCGTAACTCCAGCACCACCGCAGCCGTTGCACGAGTTTCCACGGAAGACGCAATTGGAGATGACGGCCGAGGCATGGTTCATGTAGGCGCCGCCGCCGAACCCGCCGGCGTTGTTCTCGAAGATGCAGCCAGCGGCAGTCGCCGGACCGTAGATCTGAAGTCCCGCGCCACGACGGTCGGTTCCGGAGGCGTTGCAGCTGTTGGTGCCGAAGTAGCAGTCCTGAATCCATCCGCCCTCGGCCGTCACGGCGCCGTCGTAGTTGCCGTGACACGCGATGACGGTGCAGTTGGAGACGACGCCACCCGTCATATAGAGCGCCCCGCCGATGTACGGCCCGCCGTTCTGTCCGTTCCGGCATCGGTAGAACGTCAGATTGCGGACAGAGGTCTGGGGGTGGAAGAGATACATGCCCCTTGTGTTGTTTTTGCCGTCGAAAAGGGCCCGGCCCTCATCGGGGCCGACAATCGAGACCGGCTTCGCGACCATGAACCAGGGGATGTTGGAACTGTTTCGGTTCGCGCCGGTGTACTGGTAAGTCCCGGCGGCGACGTGGACGGTTCCGGCCAGTTCATCGTCGTCGTAGGTGGCGTCGATGGCGCTCTGAAGGTCGTGCGCGGCCTTCTCCCAGGTGTCGTACGGGAACTGGTCGGATCCGGTCGTGGAGACGTATGTGTCCACGGGCAGGACGTGGATTTCGAGCGTTGCCGACTCCAAGCCGACGGTCAGCGCCACGGTGTGGATGCCGGCCGTGGCGAAGGTGTGCGAGGCCGTCGCGCCGGAACCGGTCGCGCCGTCGCCGAACTCCCAGGCCGCCGCCGAGGCGTCGCCGAGGCAGTGCGCCGTGAAGGCTACGGCGAGCGGGGCCATGCCGACGACGCGGCTCGCCTCGACGAAGCAGTCGCCCGTCGCATAGAAGAGCGAAGCGTTAACTTCGTTCGCGCCGGAAATGTTCGGGCATTGGAATTCGCAGTCCGCAATGGTCACGGACGGATCAACGGAGACGATGGCCGAGCCGGGGATGGCGTGCAGGTTCTCGATGACGGTCGTGCCGGTGATGGAACCTTCGGTCTTGCTGAGGGACCTGCCGCCTGAAACCTTTGCCGTGTTGTCTGCGATGACGCAGCCCGCGATTGCGCCTCCGGTCGAATAGACGCCGCCGTAGCTGCCAGTGCTGTGGTTGTCCTTGACGAGGCAGTTGAGGAGCGTCCCGCCGGTCTGGTAGACGCCGGCCGCGCGGCCAGTGTTGTTGGAGATGACGCAGTTCTCGACAATCCCATCCTTAAGATAGACGCCGCCGCCGTAGCGCGGCTTGTCGTCGTCGAAGTCGCAGACGTTCCCGTCGATGACGCAGCCGGTCGCGCGTGCCGTCGCGCCGGCCACGTAGATGCCGCCGCCATGGTTTTTCCACGCCCTGTTGCCGCGAATCACGCAGTTCGTGATTGTTCCCCCTTCAAGATAGACGCCGGCACCTGGCGCGTTCTGATTGTTGTTGCTGCGGTTGTAGGCGATGAGGCTGTGGCGCGTCTCACCGCCCGTCATGTGAAGCGCCGACGCGCCGTGGTTTGGTAGCGTGTTCGAAACCGTGCAGTATTCGACAAGCCCTCGCTGGAGGTAGAGGCCGAGTCCCTGTGGCGTCTGCCTGCCGTCGCAACCGAAGTTGCGCAGAGTCAGCCCCTTGAGTATGGCGAGGTCGCTATTGAGGTTGATACCCTTGCTGAGCGACTTGATGGTCGTGCCACTTGGATTGTTGGGGCCACGGAAACAGGCAAGTTCCGCACCGTTTCTGGACATCACCTTAATCGGCTTGTCAATCACCACAAAAGCGGGAGTTGCATTCGTATGCTGGCCGTCTTCGAGGACAATGGTGTCATAGTCGGACGCCGCCGCAACGGCGGCATTGAGCGTGGGATAGTCGCCGGTGCCATCTGCCTTAACCGTTATCTCGTTTCCGAAAAGCGCGCCTATACTGCCGTCGGGGACCGTGAAGGTAATTGTCGCTTCGGCAGGGTCTGCATTCCCGATGTCGCCCGTCCAGCGGAAGAAGGCCTTTCCGGAATCAGGAACCGCCGTCAGCGTGACGGTTTCGCCAACGGCAAGCGTTCCCGCGTCAAGCGTGTAGGTGCCTGGACCCGAAACTGTGACTGCAGAGGCCGCAAGCGATACGGCCGCCAGACTACAAGCGAGAAAAATACGCGATGCTTCCATTTGACAGGTATTCTATCATAATCTACCATCTGCGACAACCAGAAGCGGAAGTGGTATAATATAGCCATGCGGAGGATGACTTTGATAACCGTGGCGCACATTGCAGCGACTGCGATAGCGATGACTTCTCTCGCGGCACCATTTTCCGAGCCGCCGCCCTATCCGAGGATGGAAGAATGGACGTTCCGCGAGGAGTTGGCGATGCCCGAGGCCCTGCCGCCTGTGTCGACGAACGACGTCACATTCGTGCGCGCGCCTGTGGAAGGCCGCGAAAGCTACAGAATTGACATTGGCGAAAACGGCAAGGTCACGATTACGACGGAGGACGACGAGGGCCTTCGCCGCGCCGTCTACTACTACCAGGACCGCGTACGCGCCGGCGATCTCGCCCCATGCGTCCGCAAGCCCTGGGTGCGCAACCGCATTGCACGCTGCTTCTTCGGACCGATCAAGCGCCCGCCCCTCAACCACGACGAGTTGATGGACGACGTCGACTACTACCCCGAGCCCTATCTCGACCGCCTCGCACACGAGGGAATCAACGGGCTGTGGCTCACGGTGGAATGGCGCGATCTCGCGGAGACGTCGTTCACGAAGCGCTCGCCCGACGCGATGCGACGAATCGAAAAACTGCGCAGGACCGTCGACCGTTGCCTCAAGTACGGCATCAAGACATGGATTTTCTGCATCGAGCCGCGCCGCTGCGGCAAGGACGACCTGCTCCTCAAGGAGCATCCGGAGCTCTTCGGATGCACGGTTGCTGGCGAGTCCCTGATGTGTCCGATGCAGCATGCGGCGCAACGCTACATCGAAGAATCAGTAAAGGACATCTTCACCCAGGTCCCCCGGCTCGGCGGCATCATGATGATCTCCTACGGCGAGAGGGAGACCACGTGCCTCTCGAGGTTCGACCCGCTGACGGGGCGCTTCAACGGAAACTGCCCCCGCTGCGCGAGGCTTGAGCCGTGGCAGATCCACTGGGAGACGGCGAGCGCGATCATGCGCGGCATACGTGCCGCGGGTTCGGATGCCGAATACATAAGCTGGTTCTACCAGCCGCAGGTGCGTCCCGAGCGCGGCGCCTGGAACGCCGACGTCGCGCGACACCTCCCGGACGGCGTGACGCTCGCCTACAACTTCGAGTCGGGCGCAGTCAAGGAGCAGCTCGGGCGCCTCCGCAACGGCGGTGACTACTGGCTCTCCTACGTTGGTCCCGCAGAGGGCTTCCGCAAGGTGGCCGAAGCAGGCCGCCAAGTCGGAGCACCGATCGGCGCGAAGATCCAGGTCGGCAACTCCCACGAAGTCGCCACGGTGCCGTTCGTGCCCGTGCCTGGGCTTCTCTACCGCAAGTACAAGGCCATGCGCGAAATGGGCGTTTCGACCGTGCTCCAGTGCTGGTACTTCGGGAACTGCCCTGGAATCATGAACAAGGCGGCGGGCGAGCTCTCGTTTGATTCGTTCGACGACGACGAGGCAACGTTCCTCAAGCGGCTCGCCGCGCCGGACTGGGGGAAGGACGCGGCGCTCGTCGCGTCCGTCTGGCAGCAGCTCTCCGACGCCTATGCGAACTATCCGCTCTCCAACGACATGCAGTACTACGGCCCGTTCCATGCGGGCCCCGCATGGCCACTGCTCCCCGACGTCTCGCTCGCGCCGCTCGCCCGCACCTGGAAGCCGCACGACCCGCCGAGCGGCGACGCAATCGGCGAGTGTCTCGAGAACCACACGATCGAGGAGGCGTCGATTCTCGCGGAATACATGGCCAAGGACGCGCGCGTCCGCACGCCGGACGGCGAGGATGCACTCAAGGTGCTCGCGTCGCGCTGGGGCGGAGACTTCGAGCGGATGCGCGACATCGGCGTGATGAGGGCACTCGCACTCCAGTTCCAGAGCGGCAGCGACATCTTCGACTTCTACCGCGAACGCGCAAGGGCGCTCTACGAAAGCCGCGTGCTCGGCAACGCAACGGCGGCGCGCGCGGCCGTGCGTCGCATGGGCGAGGCCGTGGCGCGCGAGGAGTCGGTGACGCGTGAGTTGCTTCCGCTCGCAAGGGCCGACTCGCGCCTCGGCTTCCATTCGGAGGCCGAGGCCCACCAGTACCATCCCGCGAAACTCGAATGGCGGCTCAGCGAACTCGCGAAGACGAAGGCGCGCCTCGCGGAAATCGACGCGGCGCTCGCCCGCGGCGAACCCTATCCTGAATCGGAGTTTGAACGCACCGCGCCTGTCTGCAAGCTCGGCGGCGAATGGACGGATGCCGCGGACGGCGTCAGGTTTCGTGCCCGAGAGACGGTCGGCGTCGGCTTGGAGATCGAGCTCGACTTCCGCAAGGAAATGCGCCTACGCGTCAACACGCTCGACGCCGCAGGCGTCACATGGTACCGATCGATCGCCGTCGACGAGACGGGCGCACGGCCCTACGAATTCCACAACGTGGTGACTCCGTCGCACGAGGTGGCGGAGAGCCGCGTGGAAGTCGCAGACGGAAGAGTACGCGTCAGATTCGTGCTCTCGTCCGCTGGCTGGGGCGGAGACGGCGAGCGCCGCCGAAGTCTTCGCCGCCCCGAATGGCTTCAGATAATGAACGGCAACACGCCGCTTTGGCCGGAAAGACAACTCCCGTCCGGCGACTGGCGGCTCAACCTCGATCCCGTCAGGGGAAATCTCTTCGGCCGCCTGCGCTGGTGACGAGCGCCATCTTGCCAGTGGGCAAAAGCGAGGCGGTGGAGCGAAGGTCCGAGCGAGTGGATACGGCGTATTCGCCGAGGGTCCACGAGGAGGAGCCTTCGGCCGCCGCCGAACCTTTAGAATATCTCGCAAGGCGGAAGGTCGCCGACGATCGGGCGTGCGTATGCAAGGAACGCCTCGGTCACGTCGTGGCCGTTCTTCGCTATGTATTCCTTCGGTACCGAACGCGTGTACTTCGCCGCGTTTTGGATCGGCACCGGCGCAAACGCCACACGGTACTTCTTCGACTCTTCGCGGACAATCGCAATCGTGCCCTTCGAGAGCTCGCCCTTAAGCGCCGCCTTTACCGCCGCCGCACCTGCTGCGCGGCCCTCGGCCTGGTCGACCTTCGAGGCAATCCCAGGGAAGGAGCGCTGGAGATAGCCAAATGTGTCGGCGCGGACGCGCTTCACCTTCGCCTTCTCCTTGAGGACGCGAGCAAGCGCATCGCCAAGCGCGCCAGTTCCCGACATCTGCACATTTCCATGGCTGTCCTTCTCGCCGGAGCCAAGCTTCGCGCCAATCGGAATGCCGTCCTTGCCGCGGATGCCCTCGGAGACGGCGCAGACACAGCGGCCAAACTTCTTGAGCGCGGCCTTGACGTCCTTCACAAACTTCGCCTCGCTAAACGGGACTTCAGGGAGATAGATGAGGTGTGGGCCGTCGTCGGGACGAACGCGGGCAAGCGCGGACGCGGCGGTGAGAAAGCCGGCGTCGCGGCCCATTATGACGTCGATCTTGACGCCGCCGAGAGCCCTGTTGTCGAGATCATCGCCGCGAATCGCGCTCGCGACAAACCGAGCCGCAGAGCCGAAGCCGGGCGTGTGGTCGCACGAGCGGAGATCGTTGTCAATCGTCTTCGGGATGTGGTAGACGACGAGCGGATAGCCCTCCTTCTCGGCCTCTTCAGCGACGATGCGCGCGGCGTCTGCGGAATCGTTGCCGCCGATGTAGAAGAAGTAGCCGACATTCAGCTTCCTGAACGCCTCGAAAATCGCGCGGCAGTCGGCGGCGTCAGGTTTCTTGCGGCAACTGCCAAGCGCAGAAGAGGGAGTTTCCGCAATCGCCTCGAGCTTCTTCGCGGAAGGTTTCCTGAGGTCGATGTAGTCGTTTCCAAGGATGCCGAGGATGCCGTGCCTTGCACCGAGGATCTTGCCTATTTTCGCCGACTTGCGGGCTTCAAGCACCGCGCCCACAAGCGACTGGTTGATTACCATCGAGGGGCCGCCCGACTGGGCGATTACCATGTTCATCTTTTTTTTCATAGCGCAGAAATCATTAGAGGGCGAAGCCGCCGGCGAGGCGGCGGAAGCGCAGAAGCGCCTCGAGGAAGTAGTAGTCGCCGTAGTCGAGCGGAACGTCGATCTCGCCGCCGGCCGGCTTGTGGCCGACGCCGTGCTTGAGGAGCCAGTCGCCGTTCTCGCCCGGTTTCGCAAAGTACGCGTCGGAACAAAGCGAAAGGAGCTGCTTCACAGCGAACGCGCGGTACTTAGCGCCCTTCTCGCCGCCGACAAAAGTCGAAAGCTCGAGAAGCCCCGACGCCATTACCGACGCGGCGGAGGAGTCGCGCTCTTCGCCAGGCGCGCCGAAATCCCAGTAAGGAACGCCGTCTTCAGGCATGTTCGGATGGTTGATCGCAAAGTCAGAGACCTTCTTGGCAAAGGCAAGGTAGGCGGGGTCCTTCGTCTCGCGGTACATCATCGTGTAGCCGTAGATCGCCCACGACTGCCCGCGGCTCCACGCCGTCTCGCACGATAGCCCCTGCCCACGGCGGATTTCCTGCACCGCGCCATGGAAGCCAGGCCGCTGGTCGTAGTTGAGGACATGGTAGGTGCCGCCGTCCGCGCGGAAATGGTGCGCCATCGTCTTAGTAGCGTGCGAACGCGCGATTTCGTCAAACCGCTTGTCGCCGCCGTTCTTCGCCGCCCACTCGAGAAGCTCGAGGTTCATCATGTTGTCGGGAATGACGAGGAAGTCTTTCTTCTCGGCGACGTCGCCCCAGCTCCTGATGAGCCCAAGGTCGGGGTTGAAGCGCTTCGCGAGCGACGCCGCCGTCTCGAGAAGCAGCGCATCGTACTTATCAGTCCTGAGAAGACGACGGGCATTGCCGAACGAGCAGTACATGATGAAACCGACGTCATGGTTGTCGGAGACCTTCGAGTTCGGCGCGATGGACTCGGTCCAGACGATTGCCCTCTCCTTGAAGAACTCGTCGCCCGTCGCCTGGTAGAGATACCAGAGAGACCCGGGGAAGTGGCCGGAGGTCCACCAGTAGATGGAGCGCATGTCGGGCTTGCCGTTCTTCGCGTCCCAACCGTGAGGGACAAGGCGCTCTCCGTGCGGCTTCTTCTCCTTGGCGGCGTCGCCAGAGTTCATCAGCGGTGTCGCCGCAGCGTCGATCGCGCGATAGTGCGCAGCGCTTTTCTCGAAGATAACGGGAATCTTTTTATCAAGCTCAACCTCTCCAGGCGAGGCGAGAATTGCCGCAAAGATACAGGCAGTCAGCATAGATGTTCCTTCCGTTGTAGATTGAATACAGTTGGCATTATATCAAAAACGCGGTAATCGCGTCATGCGGTGTTTCGCCTGAGCCGTGCCGCAAACGCGCCGTCGGTTCCACTCTCATACGGAATCGACTCACGCGACTCTTCAAGCGAGAAATCGGGATGCCGCGCGAGGAATGAGGTGACTTGCGCTTCGTTTTCCTCGGGCTCGTTCGAGCATGTGGAATAGACGAGCGCACCGCCGGGAACAACGCGTGACGCGCAGGCATCGAGAATCTCGGCCTGGAGCTTCACGAGCGCGGCGAGCTTCTCCTCGTTCCAGTTCCACCGCGCGTCGGGACGGCGGCGAAGGACACCCGTGTTCGAGCAAGGCGCGTCGACAAGCACCTTATGAAAGAGTTTAAAGTTTGAAGTTGAAAGTTGAAAGTTTTCAGGAAGAGACGGGAGTTCCGGTATGACCTCGACGCCAAGCTTCAGTCGTGCAAGATTCTCCTCGAGCCGACGGCGGCGCTTCGGGTTCACCTCGCAGGCAACGACGGAAGCACCACGCCACGCAATCTGGACTGTTTTGCCGCCAGGTGCCGCGCAGGCGTCGAGAATGTGCTCACCCTCCTTTGGACCAAGCAATTCAATTGCAAGACGAGTGCCGGGGTCTTGCACAATGAAATCGCCCTCGGCGTAGCCAGGAATGTCCTCTACGCGCTGCCCGCGCTCGAGCTTCACGAAACTGCCGTCGCGCCGCGCGATAAAAGTCTCGGCGGGCGTATTGTGCCACGCGCAGAGACGTGCGGCGTTCTCAGTGCCGAAGCGCCGCTCCCAACGGCGCACAAGCGCAGTTGGAAAGCTCTCGCGCTCCTCAAACGGAGCGTCGGCAATCATCTTCTCAAATTCCTCACGGCGGCGAATGACGTTCCTAAGAACTCCGTTCACGACCTTTGCAATCGACGGGTTCTCGCACCCCTTCGCCGCGTCCACCGTCTCGCTCACCGCGGCAAAATCGGGAACGTCGGGCATGTAGAGTATCTGCGCCGCGCCAACATAGAGAAGCGCCTCAAGCTCGCCCTTCGGCCACTGCTTCATCAGCACGCCGAGAATCTTCCTCAAGGGTCGAATTCGGCGTATCGTCGTGTAGACGATGTCTTGGACGAACGCGCGGTTTTCTCCAGTCGGCAGCATTGACGAGGGAAAGTCCTTCGTCGCGATCCATCGTGCGACGATGAACGCCGCCGATCTGCGGGAGTTCCCCATTAGAGCCGGATGCGCTCCGCGAGCGCCTTAAGGACGTCCATGTCGCCTTTGTGGTTCTCGAACGAGATGGGCTCCATGCCGTAACGCGGAACGATGTGGAAATGGACGTGCTTCACCGTCTGGCCTGCGGCCTCGCCATTGTTCTGGAGAATGTTGAAGCCATCGCAGGGAAGTGCGTCCTTGATGTGCGCCGCGACCTTCTTGACTCGTGCGATGACGGCGGCAAGCGTCGCGTCGGGCGTGTCGAGAAGACCTTCCGTATGTTCCTTTGGAATCACGAGGACATGGCCCTTCGAGAACGGATTGATGTCGAGGTAGGCGAGGACGACATCGTCCTCGTAGACCTTGAAGCTCGGGATCTCGCCTGCCGCTATCGCACAGAAAATGCAGTTGTTCTTCATCACTTTGCTCCAAAGGGCTTGGGCTGTGTCCAGCGGTTGACGAGCGGGCAGAGAGCATTCATTATGAGAATCGCGAACGAACAGCCCTCAGGATAGGAACCGAACTGGCGAATGAGCATGCAGAGAAGTCCGCAGCCAAAACCGAAGATCAACTTGCCCTTCGCGGTGATCGGGCTAGTCACATAGTCCGTCGCCATGAAGCAGGCGCCGATCATCACGCCGCCAGTCAGCACCTGCATCATCGCAGGGGCTCCGCCCGCAATCAGCGAATAGACGAAGACGGTCGCAATGAACGCGACAGGAATGTGCCATGTTATCACCTTGCGCCACAGCAGATACGCCGCACCGATCGCAAGCGCAGCAGCCGACACTTCGCCAATGCAGCCGGGCATGTTGCCGACAAGCATGTCGCAAAGCGAGGGGACGCCCTTGCACGCGGCGTTGCAAAGCCCATGGGGAGACGCAGACGCCGTCGCCTCGGCGACGAACCAAGTCTTCATCACCGCGAGAGGTGTCGCAGTCGTCGCGGCCTCGGGAGTCTTCCACCAGAACGGCTTGAGCCAAGTGGTCATCGGACCGGTGAAGGAAATGAGCATGAACGCGCGCGCGGCAAGCGCGGGGTTGAACGGATTCATGCCAAGGCCGCCGAACACCTGCTTCGCGATGGCGATTGCAAAGACCGAGCCGACGGCGGCCATCCAAAGCGGAATCCCCGCAGGAAGGTTGAGCGCGAGAAGAAGACCCGTCAGCACCGCCGAAAGGTCGCCTATCGTGCTCTCGCGCTTCATCGCCATGCGGCAGAGCGCTTCCGTCACAATGCACGTCGAGACACACACGGCAATCGTCCACACGGCCGGCATGCCGAAGAAGTAAATACCCATCGCGGTCGTCGGGAGAAGCGCGATTATGACGTCGAGCATTATGCGCCTCACGCTCGCGTTGGCGTGCGCATGTGGGGAACTGGAAAGGATATAATGTTCGGCGGTATCTTTTGGTTTCATATTTTCAACCTTCCAACTCTCAAGCCTTCACTTTCAACTTTCAACTTTTAACTTTCAACTCTTTTTAGCTGCCTGGGCCTTTGCCTTCTCCGCCGCGATGCGGGCGCGGATCGAGTTCTTCGCGCGGCGGCAGCTCTGGGTGATCGTGCGGTAGGCCGGGCAGCCGAAGCTGCACGCGCCGCACTCGATGCAGTCCATCACACTCGCGTCCTCGGCGGCCTTGATGTCGTTCGCGTCTACGGCCTTCGAGATGAGCGCCGGGTTCAGGTTCATCGGGCACGCCCTGAGGCAGCGCCCGCAGTTGATGCATGCGCCCGACGCATACTGGAAGACCTTCTTCTTGGAAAGCAGCAGCAAGCCCGACGTCGTCTTGGTCGTGCCGATCTCAAGCGTCGAGACGGCGAAGCCCATCATCGTGCCGCCGGAGATAACCTTCGCTGGCGGCTCCTTCTCGCCGCCGCAGAACGCGACGAGATCGGCGTACTTAGTTCCGCTCGGCGCAAGGATGTTCTTGGGCTCGACAACCGCATCGCCGGAGACAGTCGTGACGCGCTCGAGAAGCGGCTCGCCCTTCTCAACGGCGTCGGCTATCGCGGCGACAGTGCCGACGTTCTCAACGACGCACCCGACGTCGATCGGGAGCGCAGGCGGCTCGGGAACAACACGCCCGACCGTAGCGTAAATCTGGTGCTTTTCACTGCCCTGCGGATAGAGAACAGGAAGGACGACAATCTCTACGTTGCCCTCGATATCGGCAAACGCCTTCTCCATCGCGGCAATCGCCTCGGGCTTGTTCGCCTCGATTGCAATCCTCACGGCAGGGCCACCGAGAATCTTGCGCATTATCTCGACGCCGAGGCGGATGCGGTCGGCGCGCTCAAGCATTACGCGGAAGTCGGCAGTCAGATACGGCTCGCACTCCGCGCCGTTGAGGACGAGATATTCGCAGCGCTTCCCAGGCGGCGGGTTGAGCTTTACGGATGTCGGGAATCCCGCGCCACCCATGCCGCATATCCCCGCTTCCTCGACGCGCTTCAAGAGCTCCTCGCGCGTCGCCGTCTTCCAGTCAAGCGGAGGAAGAATGGGAGTGGGTGAGTTGGTGGGTGGTGGAGTGGGTGAGTTGGCGTCAGGCGCAGGCTCCGGCGTGGCCGTTGTATCAAGAACCACCGCGTCTGCCTTGCCACCCGCTGGGCCAAGTCGCTTCTCGACTGCCTTGACCTTGCCATCGGCCGGAGCGCGGACGCAAACCGAAATAAAGCCGTTCTTCTCGCCGATGAGCTGGCCGCGCTTCACGAAGTCGCCGACCTTGACGAGGCACTTCGCCGGTGCACCGAGGTGCTGCGACATCGAGACTACGAGCTCGGCGGGAAGCGGCAGCTTCTCTATTGGCTTGTCACGCGCCAGTTCCTTGTTGTAGTCGGGGTGAACCCCGCCTTTGAAATGAAAAGGTGATTTTACAGTCTTCACTAGTATTCCCTTCCAGCCGCAAAGGAGCGAACCATGTCGGTATTATAGCAAATCCGCATCAAAACCATCAAGCCACAAGCTCAACGGTGAACGGGCCGTCGTTAAGAAGACGGACTTTCATGTCGGCGCCGAAACGGCCTGTGCCGACGCGATCGGGACCAAGCGCCGAGCGAAGGCCGGCGACAAAGCGCTCGTAGAGCGGCACGGCGAGATCGGGACGCGCGGCGGCGGAAAAGCCTGGACGGTTGCCGTGATCGGTGTCGGCGTAGAGCGTGAACTGCGAAACGACTATGATGGAACCTGCGACGTCCTCGATTGACCTGTTCGTCTTGCCGTTCTCGTCCTCGAAGATCCTCAACTTGACGATGCGCGAGGCGAGCTTGTCGGCCATCACCTCGGTGTCGCCGTGGGTCACGCCAAAAAGGACAAGATAGCCCCTGCCGATCTCGGCTACGACTTCGCCGTCAATCGTCACGCTCGCCTCGGCAACGCGCTGGACAAGTGCCTTCATCTTATCGACCGGATTTGAGGACCTTGGACATCATGTGATACATTATACCATAAACGCGCCGCCCTCGCCTATTGCACGCCGAGTAGGGATTATGGTATCATATTTTTGAATGGATCAAGTGGAAAAGAGACACACGACGACAACGACAGGCCCGCTGTTCAATCCGGGCGACGTCTTCAAGGGCTATGTAGTGGAAAGAGCCCTTGGCAGCGGCGCGTCGGGGACGGTGTGGCTCGTCCGCCACGAGTTTCTCGACACCCTTTTCGCCTTGAAGACTATGGCCGCAGGTCACGGCGACGGAAAGAACGAACGCGCGAAGCGATTCGTGCGCGAGGCGAAGCTCGCAAGCCGCATAAAGCATCCAAACCTCGCGGAAGTGCATGACGCGGGCTACGACCCCGAACGCGGGCTTTACTATCTCGTGATGGACTACGTGGAGGGCGACACGCTGCGCACGGCAATCGCGCTCGGCGGTCCTATGGAGGAAAACCTCGCTGTCGGCACCATCCTCCAGGTCTGCGATGTCCTCGCCCTTGCCGGACGTTTCGGAATGGTTCACCGCGACCTCAAGCCGGAAAATGTCATCATCGCGCGAAACGGCTCGGCGATGCTGCTCGACTTCGGGATCGCAAAGGCCGCGAAACGACTCGACTCGCTTGTCACGATGGCAAACACCGTGTTCGGCACGCCCAGCTACATAGCCCCCGAGCAGGCGGCAGACTCGAGCGCAGTCAGCCCGAGCGCCGACGTGTACAGTCTCGGCATCATACTGTTCGAGATGCTTGCAGGGCGCACGCCATGGACGGGGAAATCCCCTATCGAGATAATGGTCGAGGTTACGAGCCCGGAAGAGATTCCCGATGTCCGCACGCTGGCCCCTTCCGTCTCCGCCGAGACGGCCGACATTCTGCGCCGCATGTGCACAAAGAAGGCCGAAGAACGGCTACAGTCGGCCGACGCCGTGATCGAAGAGTTCGCGAAATGCGGACACACGGCGAAAATCAACAGCAGCAGGAAGGCGGCTGCGGAGGAGACCGAAGAGTCGATGGACGCCCTTCTCGCCAAATACGGGAACGTTGCCGCCGCAGACGACGGCCCCGCACCCGCCCGCCGCTCCAAGTTCCCGTGGCTCGCCATCGCGATTGCCGCGGCAATTGCCGCGACCGCCGCCGTCTTACTGCTAGTGATTCCGTAGACTCCGCCGAAGCGCCCCATTGCGAGCCGCCGCAACTCTTGCGTTTGCGCGGGGAAATGTGGTATTATATTCCCACATCAGATAAAACACCTTGTTGTATCAGATGAACCAACAGCAAGAGAGCGACCAGCCGGGCAACGAGGGGAAGGAGCCAATACGCCACGGAGACTCGGTGCTTGAAATTGGCGACAGATTCGGCGACTGCACGATCGTGCGCGCGCTCGGATCTGGCGCGATGGGCCAGGTCTACCTCGCGCAGGCCCCCGATGGGACAAACTACGCGCTCAAGATCCTGCATCCCGAATTTGCACGGCGCAACTCGGACACGAAGCGCCGCTTCCTCAATGAAGCTGTGTTCGCGATGACAATCCGCCACCGCAATCTCGTGGAGGTGCGCGATGCGGGCGAAGAGCCGGAAAAGGGGCTCTGCTACATGCTGATGGAATACATGCCCGGCGGAAGTCTCAAGGACATGATCGACAAAGAAGGCGCACTTCCTATAGAACAGGCGATTTCCTACGTCTCCCAGATTGCCTACGCCCTCGCACTCGCGCACCGCAACGGCGTGATACACCGCGACATCAAGCCGGACAACATCCTGTTCACCGCGGACGGCGTCCCCAAGCTGGCCGACCTCGGCATCGCGAAGTTCATCAGCGACACCCAGACCTCAACTCTTACCATGAAAGGCCACATCCTCGGTACGCCTGCCTACATGGCCCCCGAGCAGATGATGGACTCCCACCACATCGACGCACGCGCCGACATATACTCGCTCGGCGTCGTGCTATACGAGATGCTTACCGGCAGGAAGCCAAACGCCGGCAGCACTTTGATGGGGCTTCTCACAAAGGCCATAAAGGGCGAACCGCTTCCCGATGTGCGCAAGATGCGCCCAGAAGTGTCTACTTCGGTGGCGTACGTCCTCTCGCTTATGTGTGCTCCGAAGCCGGAGGACCGACCCATGTCGACAAGCGTCGTAGCCGACTTGCTTTCGCGCGCAAATGTCGACGGGCTTATCCTGCCGAACGCCGGCGAACCGCCGTCCCCGCAAAAAACGCAGGAAGAGGCGAAACCGTCAATTTTCTCGCGGTTCTTCGGCTCAAAAAAATAGGGCAGGGCGTTCCCGCTATATCTCGCCAAAGAGACTCTGGAGCTTTTCCGTCGTAACAGGCTTGGCGAGCACTTTCGCGAAGAGCCTTATGTCGAAGGTGGACCCCACGTCCACGTCGGCGGTAACGGCGACGATCGGGATGTCGTCGAAACGACTGTCCTTCCTCATTGCCTCTGCAAGCTGGGCACCGTCCATCTTCGGCATCCACATGTCGGTCAGCACGACGTCTGGCGTCCAGTCTGCCATGATCGCCATCGCGTCCTCGCCGTTCTCCGCAGTGCGAACCTCGGCGACATTGAGATTCTTCAGGTGTATCCTGAGTATCCTGCGGTTTGTCTCCATATCGTCCACCACGAGCACTTTCCCGGGCACGGCGGGAAGCACATGCTCAGACGGCTTGGAACTGGTCTCGGAGCGCCTCACCACCGAGAGCTCCGGTATGTCGATGCAGAACTCGGTTCCCTTGCCGAGGCAACTCCTTGCCGTCACGGTGCCGCGCGCGTTGTCCACCATGCGCTTCACGATGGGAAGCCCAAGTCCCGTGCCCTTCGCGTCGTTCGCGGTCCGCTCCATGCGGCTCGCGATGTCCTGCACGAAAGGATCGAACAGCTTCGCCATCTTCTTCTCCGAGATGCCGCACCCGGTGTCCGCAACCTCGATGTGCAGCGTATTCGTCTCGGAACGCCACGCGGCCCTGACCGTTATCGACCCCGTCGTTGTGAACTTGGCCGCGTTGCCGACGAGGTTGATGAGGATCTGCCGCATACCCTGTTGCGAAAGCCCAACCACGGGAATTCCGTCGCCCTCCACCGAGACGACGAGCTTTACGCCATGCCGCCTGATGCGGTAGCCGAATATGGCCGGGAGCTCGTCGAGAAGCTTCCTTATGTCGCACTCGCCGGTGCGCATGTCCGTCGCGCCGGCCTCGAGCTTGGAGAGGTCGAGGATGTCGTTGATGAGGTCAAGAAGCGCATTCGCGCTCATGAGTATGCCGTCCGTGTACTCCTGGCGTCTGTCGCTGTCCACGTCCTTGCGCGAGAGGAACTCGGCAAAGCCGATGACGGCGTTGAGGGGCGTCCGGAGCTCGTGCGACATCATCGCAAGGAAGCGAGTCTTCGCCTTGGCGTGCTCTTCTGCCGCGGCAGCCGACATGTTGGCCCTGAACGCCTCGCGCTTGAGGAGACGCACCATATAACCGCTGTACACCACGATCGCGAGCAGCACGAGGAGCACCACGGACACAATCACCTTGAGCATCTGGTCGCCGGTGAGCCCGAACACCTTGTGTACGACCTTGCGCTCCGCCGCCGCGCTCATGAACATCTCCTGCAGCCGCACGGCGTCGATGCCGGTCACCGCTTTCCTCAGGATCGAGACGAGCTCGGGCGGAGCCGACGGATTCGCAAGCATCTCGAACTCGAGCATGTCGTCCTCCGCCCCGTAGAACTCGGCGACCATCGTCGGCACGGGGATGGAAAACACCGACTTCGCCCCGAACACGGCGTCGCCGGCCTTAGCCGGATAGGGAATCCAGAACATAGTCTCCCCCCGCATGAACTTCGCCTGCGCGGTGTAGATGCCCGTCTGCACCTGCGGGAGTATCTCGAGTCCCGTGCGACGCTTGACCTCGGACTGCAGCAAAAGCGCAAGTCCAAGCGCGCGCCCCGACTTGTCCCTTATGCCAAACGGCCACGGGGAGAAGTCAACGTACACGGGCTCCCCCGTCTTTACCCTGGCGTTAAGCCACTCCGACTCCTTGAGCGTGAGCGGCGCCATCTCGCTCCGCGAGCCGTAGTGGTGGTCCCTTATCATCCGCATGTACTTGGGCAAGTCGTCGCACAGCTCGGCGAGTGCGTTTTCGAGGGCCGCGAAGACATCCGCCCTGTCCAGCGCCGCGCATATGTACATCGGATGCGCGACACACAGGTGGAGGGCCGTCTCGTGCGCGAGCTCGGGCATCTCAACGTCGACGCATGCGTCTATCTCGCCCCCGAAGTAGGCACGCAGCATCTCGCGATCCGAAGAGTATTCCTTAAAAGTCACCCCCAGCGGCTCCGACTCGAGCTGCCGCTTCACGCGCAAGGAGCTCACGGTTCCAGTCAAGAGGCCAACCCTCATCCCCCGCCAAGTCTGCGGGCTGCCCGGCTCGTACGGAAGGCTCTTGTGCGTCCAGAGGTAGACGCGAAGCATGCCGATGGGCGTGTGCGGATAAAGGAAGCTCCCGCGCCGGGCGACGTCGAAACTGAGTCCGCCGATGATGTCGAGCCGCCCCTTCTTCACATCCTCGATGCTCTCCTCGTAACCGCCGTAGACATAGTCGAGCTCCCACTGCGTCGTAGAGCAGATGGCCTTGAGCCAGGTCTCAAGATCGCCCGAATGATCGCCGTCCGGCGACACGCTGAAGATGTCGCCGCGGCTGTACGCCGCAATGCGGACACGGTTCGCGGGCTTCTGGATGCCGAAATGCCTTTCGCGCAACTCGTCCACCCTGTCGATACGGTCAATGTAGAAGTCGCGGTACGCCTTGGTGAGCTTCGCGAGAAGTTCTGGCTTGCCCTTCTTGACGGCAAAGTACGCGTTCCGCGCTCCAATGGGAACGACCTCCACAACATCCTTCGGACGGCGACTATAGGGCGTGTATAGGAAGAGCGCGTCGACATTGCCGCTGTGGAGCGCCCGCACCGCATCGGCGCTGCGCGGAAACTCCACGTAGTCTGGCGATAGTCTCACGTGCTCGAAATACTTTGTCCTGTCGTCGCTCTGGCCCTGCGAGACAGGCGAATACCCGACCCTCATCGTAGGCCAGTCGGTTATCTTCATGGAAAGCATTTCCTTGGCGCGCTCCGGCGCGGCATAGAGCGCGAAGTGCATCCGGCTCATCGGCTGAAGCGGAAAGTCGTACCTCTCTATGAGCTCGGGCGTCCTGAAAGCGGAGCAGATCACGTCAACCTCGTCTCCCGGAAGCGAGGCGTCGTTTCCTGGAGCGACCCACGCCGGCTCGAGACCGGCTGTCTTAAAAACCTCCTCCATCACCTCGTGTGCGTATCGCACGTCGGGTGCGGCCCAGACGTCAAGCGACGCATCCCGAACGCAATCGACGACGCGTACAGTCTCGGCCGAAAGACCTTTCCATGCAAATGCCAGCACCAGCGCGGCAGCAAGCAGAACAAAGCGCAAGGTCTTCATCTACTTCCTCCCTAAGCCACTACTTCGAAAACGCAGACCTAAGCGCCGCCTTCCTGTTTTCCACGGCGCGTTCGGTGTCCTTCAGCGTCCGCGATATCTCCTCGTTCTCGGGAGCGAGCTCATGCGCCTTCTTGACGTACTCAAGCGCTTTGTCGAGCCGGTTCGTCTTGCGGAAGATTATCGAGAGGTTGTTGAGGACGGCCGGCTCGTCGGGGCGCTTTATGAGCGTGCGCTCAAGGTAGAACTCGGCGTCCTTGTACTTCTCCTCCATGAGAAACGCCATGCCGGTGCCGAAGTTCGCCTCGGGATCCTCGGGGTCGATCTGAAGGACGGTCGCGCCGTACTTGCGCGCCTCCACGAAGTCGGCGCGGCGAAGCGAAAGCCGGAGCCCCTCGTAGGGCGTCATCTGCATGAACGTGCGCATGCGCTCGTAGTCTATGAGCCGCATCATGTGCTTGACGGCGTCGTTCCATTCGTCAAGCTCGTTCGCAAGCTGCTCGTCGTCCCTCATACGGGCGAAGCGCGAGATGCGCCACGACACGGCGGAGACCGCGCTGCGAAGCGCCGACGACATGACGGCATGGGGTTGCTCCTTGGCAGCCCTGATTATGCGCTTGGCAATGTTGTTCGCCGTGGCGACGCCGCGTTCGGCGTCGGCATCGGAAAGCCCCTTCTCCCGCGCGACGAAGCCGGAGCACTTCGGAAGCGGCTTCCGCGCGCGACGCCAGAACTCGAAACCGAGCTGAACGGCGGCGTTGTCCATGCCGTTCGTCATTTCGCCGGCCCAGACGCGCAAAAGGACGGGAACGCCGACCTCGACCGACGAACGGTCGGCAGACCCTTCCTCGAAATGCCTCATGCGGATGTGCTTATCCCACGCCGAAGGACCGCTCATCATGTTTAGCGGCTTCACTTGCGAGCCCATCAGCGAGCCAATGAGCTCTATGCCGGGGTCGAGCCGCCCGTCGGTGAACAGGAACTTCGCATCGCCGCACTCGCGCACCGTCTCCACAACGGCATCGTGCACCAGCGACCTAAGCTCGGTTTCGACGGGTCGGTAAATGCGAAACACGAGCGGCAGCATGCATACGATGACGATAACCTGCACGAGGTTGCGCATCACGGGGCCACGCGGCTCCGCGACCTTGAACGTCATGTCGTCTTCGTCCAGGTAAAACGCCTCTTGGCACCCGATGGCGAAGCACGACGCCGCAAGCGCAAGTGTTATGACCGTCATAAGCATGAACACGCACTCAAGGAAGTCGGAGTTGATCTCGACTGCACCTGAAGAGAAGGACCAGAGCCTCGTATACGGGAGGATCCCGCACTGGACAAGCGCCATCACGCCCGCGAGGAGGAGCACAATCCCGATCCTGAACCTTATTGGCTCGGTGTTTCGGCTAAGCAGCGGGAACATGACGAGAGACACAACGAGTGGGAAGAGCGAAAACGTAACGGCAAGCATCCAGCCAATGGGTGAAGCAGCCGATGCAAGAGCGCCGTAGTAGTTGACGGCATAGTGGAACGCGAGGTCGAAGGCGCTCCATTCGCTCGCCTCGAGCCCGCCGTGCGAGACAAAGGCCACGATGTTCAGTGACACAACGGATACGAAGCCAAACGCAAACGAGAAGAACATGCGCCAATACGGCATATAGGCCAAATGCCCTGGATCGTCGTCGAGTTTCTGCTTGTCGTTGATCGCCTCGGCAAGCGCAAGCCGACTGGCAACATAGTATACGCCAGGGAGCAGCAACCCGACGATCGTCTCGCCGGCGACGAAACCAGCAAACAGCATAGAGATGAGAATTCTCCATAAGCCGCCGACTTTAAGGAAGCGAAGGAATGCATGGAGCGAGAATACCAGACCCAAAAACTGAAAGGCCGCCGACGAGACGGGTGACACTCCGCGGAAGGCGGCATCACCCGCGCAGAAGCAGATCGTCGCGAGCATGGAGAAGAGCGGCGCTATCCAACTCCAGTGTTCAAGGCTCTTGACGCGAACGAGGGAAGCGAGTATCTGCCGCACCACGAGATAGACAAAGAAGGCCGACACTCCGCCCACTACGGCACCGATGATCCTGAGCACCTGCGCTATGCTCTGCGCGCCAAAAGCCCCAAGGCAGTACGAAACGAGAACACACCACAGGCCATGAAAAATCTTCGCCGGGGGCCTTATGCCAGCGGCAACGGTCATTTCGTCCCAAAGCGAGGGGTCAAGCCCCCGTGGTGAGAAAATGAGGTATATCAACATGAAACCGATGCCGGCAAAAGTCGCGAGCCGCAAATCGCGCTTACCGAGGTTGTCTCTCTCAAAAAGTTTCTTGTCCATATTCATCTACCTTCGATTCGCTCGTATTATCCCATAATTATTAAGCCGCGTCAATGAGCGGAGGACAAAGAAAAATGCAAGACGCCGTGGTGGTGTCTTGCATTTCGCTTTTCATGAGCAGACGCTGCTCAGACCTGCTGACGACGGCGCTTCAGACCAAGCAACATACCTCCCACGAGGAACAGCAGCCCGCTCGTCGGCTCCGGGACGTTGTAGGTGTTATGACCAGGAGCCTGACCAAAACCACCAGACGCAAGAGAAGTCGGAGCTGCTATGCTGCCAGAACGCGCGATATATGAATTCACAAGAGAATCATACGTTTCAGGGGTCGTCTTGGTTCCATTCCACAATTCAACGTAGAACGAATATGCATTGCTGCCATAGCTACCAAGTTCTGTCTCAAAATAAGAATTACCCCAGTAAGCATTTGCAACTTCACTCGCAGACTTACCTTCTATTCTTATTCCGCTATCAACATCAGATGTCGTAGCACAAATCCACGCATATGGATCAGTCGCATTCTCATTGGTATTTCTAGTGTCCTCATATGCCTCATCGGACACCATCCAATAGATGACATCTGCATAGGCCACTGATAATGATAGGACCGCCAACGCTGTTATCAATACTTTTTTCATGTCAATAGTTCTATTTGAATTTCAAGCAACTTAGGTTAAATCAGTCAAAAGAAAGGGTAGCCTTAGTGCCATCGACACCGATGTACCAGAAACCCTGCCCAACAGGAATGGTAATGCTCCCGACATTAGCGCCATTGCGCTTCCAACCAGCAGTTATTCCAGCAGGCGCACCTGCCTTCGGCACCGTATACTTATAACGCAGTGAAGTTCCATCCTGTGGAATCACTATTTCATCGCCGGCAACCATGCCCGACACAACTAACGATGCGTCAGCCTGAGTTGTGTTAGCAACAAAATTGACACCTGCCGTAATGGCTGGCGAAGAAGGCAGTACCGTAGCATTGCCATAGATGCAGAATGTCTTGGGAGTCCCAGCCGCAGGAGCCTCTGGGAGAACAATCCAGAAGGATGTTCCATAATTTACTGTCTGATTGGCCTCAGCCGCAGACGCCTCAATGATCTGAGCAGGAGTCGCGCTTATAGCAGCCTGCCATCCCTCATCTGTAAGTTTCCATGCTGAATATGCAGAACCCGAATGGACATAAATCCATGTGTTGTTTTCAAGTCCATTGGTGCAGACGAGATCTTTGACGGAAAGCGCTACAGTGCTATTAGTCAACGAAGTGAACGGCACCGCCACCAAGGTGTTTTTGTTCGTCGTAGAAATCTGCGTAACCCCAATTATAGGACTAGGCTCTGGCTCTGCTATCGCCACAAGAGCGAGGGAGGCAGCCGCGAGTGAGAGAATTGTTTTCATTTTTCCTTTACCTCCAAACTTTACTTGACCGTTGTCGTGGACACCTTGAAGAACTGCGCACCAGGCTCCTTGGGCGTCACAAGCTTAATCTCGCCACCCTTGTTGCCGTTGGCACACGTCGCCGCAGGAGGAACGGAGAACTCCTTCTTTACGTCAGATCCGGCCTGCAGCGTATAAGCAACAAACGGAACCGTATCGGCAACCGTCACAACGACGTTCGCGTTTTCAACCTCAATCTTTGTAACCCTCGGAGCAGGGACGTTGAGCGCCGCAAGATCATAACCATCGGCCGACACACCTTTAGCCGCGTCTGCGGTAACGATTGCGCCTTCCGATGACACTATGCCGTCTGCAACGGCAACCTTGACATTTTGGGAATCGGCGTCAAACTTGCCTGCAAGACCAGTAACCTTCGTGTCGCCGTTCTCGTCAGTCGCAAATACGCGAGTGTCAAGCAGATAGACGCCAAAGGTCCCTTCTTTATAAGTTTCAGCATCCACGGTGAAAAGCACTGGTACACACTTGCCATCCTTGGCGGCCTTTACCGCACAAACAATGGTCTGCTCGCCGCCATTGGCAGGCGTCCAAACAAGAGCATAGTACTCGTCGTCGAGGACAGGTGTGCCGTCGGCATACTGGTCGGGACCAGGAGTCGAGAATGAAATGTTAAGATCCTTGTCCGCACCAGCGAACGCTGCGACGGAAAGAAGCGCGAAAAGAACCGCAATTGTCTTTTTCATTTTTTATATTCCTTATTTAGAATTACTGCTGCGCAGCCTTGATGACCGGAACAACCTTGTAGGTGCCCGTTTCCATCGGGATCTGGATGGCAGCAGCCGGATATTCGGTATCGCCAACCTCAGAACCAACCTTCTGCACCTTGAACTTTGCCTCTACTCCAGAAGCTACCGAACCATCAAACTTAATTGTAATAACTCCGGCAACCGCTTCGTCAGCTGGCGCGAGAGGAATCTTTGCATTGGCATCATCGTCCGCAATGCCAAGAACTTCACACTCCCAAGTCGCCAAACCATTCTCCGCAGTCTTGGCTTCAACGGCCTCGCCAGAGGCATCAATTTCCTTCACTTCGCCATCCTGCCCAGCGGCAATTACCGCCTCGACCGCCGAACCATAGAGATTGGTCGTCGCGCCATTATCGGTCACGGCGGCCGCCACAGCAACTTCGTACTTGCTCTCAATGGAAGTGATTGCACCAGAGCCATAGGCAGCGACACTGCTCAGATTGGCGAAGTTGTTGGAAATGGCAAACGAAGTCGTCGAAACCCCATTGGTATCGCCCGAGAGAAGATCATCCCCCTTGTAAAACTGAACCGTGCTCTTCCGATAGTCAAGCACAATCTTGAATTGGGTTGCCGTTTCGGGGGCAGAAGGAGTGCCGCTGAGCTGAATCCACGCAGGCAAACCGTTGGTCGCTGCCGACGCAAAGCCGTAGAAGTTTGTGGCTGCTCCATTATTGCTGACGCCAACTGCAAAACCAGCTTGTGCTCCAACCAATTCAAGGTCAGAGACCTCGCTCGGCGTCAAAACAGCCGAGGAAGTAATCGTGACAAGACCATCATTCAACGCCGGCGTCGTGTCAAGCGGCGTAACTGTATATGCAGAGTCTTTGTCATTATCAATGTAGATCTTGGACGCATCAATTCTCTCAATCGTCCCGGCGACAGTGGCCTTGTTAGTGGTTACTGCCGCATCTGACGCCTCAACGCCAAACCAAACTTCTGTCGTATTTGCAAAAACAGAACTCGACGCGCACGCGAACGCGCACGCCACGATTCCCAAAACCTTTTCTGCTTTCATCTATTCCTCCTTAAAAGGGTTGACGGCGCATATTATACCCCCAAATGGGGGAAGCCGTCAAGGGGGTATTTTAATTTTTTTTTAAATTTTTTTTGTGTCCTTTTCAACCCCATTGGAACACGTCAAATCCCTGAAAACATTGGGCCGCGGCAGATGCGCCGCGGCCCTACGTTTTCAGCGTTGCGCGAACAATCAGTTCGCGGCCTGCTCGTCGAGATCCTTCATAGCCGCCTTGCGGGAGAGCTTGATGCGCCCGCGCTCGTCGACGTCAAGGCACTTGACCTTGATGATGTCGCCGACCTTGCAGACGCCGTCCATCGACTTGAGGAACTTGTCGGAGAACTCCGAGATGTGGCAGAGGCCGTCCATTCCGGGGAGGATCTCGACGAACGCGCCGAAGTCCTTTATGCCAGTGACCTTGCCCTCGTATATCTTGCCGGGCTCGGCGACGGCCGAGACCGCGCCGACCGCGCGCTTCGCCGCCTCCATCGACTCAAGCGAGGTCGCGAAGATCGAGACCTTGCCGTCGTCGTCGATGTCGATCTGCGCACCCGTGGACTCCACGATGCCGCGGATGTTCGAGCCGCCGGGGCCGATGAGCGCGCCGATCTTGTCGACGGGGATCTGCATCTCCTCGATCCGGGGCGCGTACTTGTTGAGCTCGGCGCGCGGGGCGGGGATGACGGACTCCATGAAGTCGATGATCTTGAGGCGCGCGTCGTGCGCGGCCTTGACCGCGCCCTCGACGAGGTCCCACGTGAGGCCGCGGAGCTTCAGGTCCACCTGGAAGCCCGTGATGCCCTTCTTCGTGCCGCCGACCTTGAAGTCCATGTCGCCGCAGTGGTCTTCGGCGCCGAGAATATCGGTGACGAGAACCTTCTTGGACTGGTCTTCGTTGGTGAAGAGGCCGATGGAGATGCCCGCGACGGTGCGCTTCAGCGGAACGCCCGCATCCATGAGCGCGAGGCAGCCGTTGCAGATCGACGCCATCGAGGACGAGCCGTTGGAGCCCATGATCTCGCTGACGACGCGGATCGAGTACGGGAACTCGTCGGGGAGAACCTCCGCGATCGAGCGCTCGGCGAGAGCGCCGTGTCCGATCTCGCGGCGCCCGGTGGAGCCGAGACGCCCGACCTCGCCCGTGCAGTAGGGCGGGAAGTTGTAGTGGAGCATGAAGCGCTTCGAGGGCTCGCCGCCAGTCACGGAGTCGAGGTCCTGCGCATCCTTCTTCGTGCCGAGCGTGACCGTCGCGAACGACTGGGTCTCGCCGCGCGAGAAGATCGCAGAGCCGTGGAGGCGCGGAAGGACGCCGACCTGGGCGGAGAGCGGACGGATCTCGTGCTGGGCGCGGCCGTCGATGCGGAGGCCCTTCTCCAAGACGTTCTTGCGGACGGTCTCGATTTCAAGGGCGTCGAAGAGGTGCACGAAGCCGACTGCGTCGACCTCTGGCCACTTCTCGCTGACCTTTTTGAGGAGGTCTTCCTTGATTGCGGAGACCTTGCCCTGGCGCTCGAGCTTGCCCTTGATGAGAAGCGCTGCGGCAAGTGCCTCGCCGCCCTCCTTGCGCATGAAGTCCATCTTGTCCGCGGGCTGCGGAATGTCGTGGATGTCCTTGTCGGGCTTGCCGAGGGCACGGCGCATCTCGATCTGGAGGTCGATGATCTTCTCGACTTCCTCGTGGGCGCGCTTGAGGGCGGCGACGAAATCCTCGTCGCTGATCTCCGAGGCGGAGCCCTCCATCATGAGGAACTTGCCGCGGATGCCGGCGTAGAGGAGGTCGATGTCGCTCTTTGCCTTCTGCTCGTGGGTCGGGTTGATGACCCACTGGCCGTCAATGCGACCGATGCGCACGCATCCGATCGGGCCCATGAACGGGATCTCGGAGATGTGGAGCGCGGCGGACGACGCGTTGACGGCGAGGAAGTCGGCCTCCCTGGTGCCGTCGGACTGGATGAGCGTCGAGTTGACCTGGACGTCGTTGTAGTAGCCGTCGGGGAAGAGCGGACGGATCGGACGGTCGCACATGCGGGCCGTGAGGATCTCCTTGCTCGTCGGACGCGCTTCGCGCTTGAAGAACCCGCCGGGGAACTTGCCCGCCGCGTAGAACTTCTCGCGATACTCGCACTGCAGCGGGAAGAAGTCGATGCCTTCCCGCGGCGTATCGGTATTTGTGACCGCCGTAAAGACGGTCGTGTCACCGTACGAGACGGTGACGGCTCCGGCGGCCTGCTGCGCCAGGAGCCCGGTCTCGATCACGAGGTCCGTCCCCGCGATGTTGACCTTGAACTGCTTTGTTCCTTGCATTTTCTTTTTTCTTTTCTTTGTTTCGTTGGTAAACTTCTTGGAACGGACAGGGACTCTGGCGTCCCCGCACCCCGCCCATAGCAGCGAAGCCCCCGCTTAGCGGCGGATGCCGAGCTTCTTGATGAGCTCGCGGTAGCTCGCCTCGTTCTCGCGCTTCAGGTAGTCGAGGAGGCTGCGGCGGTTCTGGACCTTGCGGAGGAGGCCGTAGCGGGAAGAATGGTCCTTCTTGTTCGCCTTGAGGTGGGCGGTGAGCGCCTCGATCTCCTTGGTGAGAATCGCAATCTGGACTTCGGAGGAACCCGTGTCGCGGTCGTGACGCTGGAATTCGGACTTGATGGCGGCCTTGTCGATCTTCATTTTATCTTTTCTTTCTCTTTATTCTGCGTACTGGGAAGCAAGACCCTGCCAGTGTCCCCGACATGGGACACCGAACGCCCGAATTTCGAGCACCCGCGGCAGGGATAACCTCCTGAGACAGTCGCAGGACGGCGGATAATATACCAAATCCCCGCGCAGGATGCAATGGGGGAACTTATATTCACGGCAGGCAGATTACAGTGCGGACGAAATCGCACATCCCCCAAGCCGAAGGCAAGCCAGCCCGAAACAGTGTCAGATTAGGGGCAAATAGGGTCAAGTAGAGTTAGGGCACGTACGCGCCACCGCTACATATCGGACTGTGCGGCGCGATCACGAGGTCGGGCGGCCGTTGGACATGGCGACGCCCAGCCCCCGCTTCTTCGCGCACTTCTGGTACAGCGCCTTGGCCTCGTCCATGTGCTCGGTGAGGTTCTTGACGCGCGTCTCGTCGCACGGATGCGTCGATGCGAGCTCGCCGAGCTTCGACGAGTTTCCCGTTCCGAAGCGCTTCCAGAATGTGACGGACGCCTGCGGGTCGTATCCCGCCTTCGCCATGAGGTAGAGCCCTATGAGGTCGGCCTCGCTCTCGTGGCTGCGACTGTATGGAAGCAGTATTCCGTACTGCGTGCCGATTCCGTATATCTGCTGCACCTGGTCGCCGCATCCGATGAGCGACAGCCCGAGCGTTCCGGCCGCCTGCAACTGCGACCAGCTCATACGCTCGCCGCCGTGCCGCGCGATTGCGTGGCCCACCTCGTGCGCAACGACACAGGCGAGCTCCGCCTCGTTGGCGAACTTCGTCATGATGCCGGTGTAGACGGCGACCTTACCGCCTGGGAGACAGAACGCGTTCACCTCGTCGCTCTGCAGAACCGTGAACTCCCATTCAAAGCCCGTGTCGCCCGCGGCATCCTTGACCGCCGCGCCGACCCTCGCGAGGAGCGCCTGCTGCGACGCATCGGCCGACGGCTTCGTCTGCGCCTTGTATTCGCCGTACGCCGTGGCCCCCATCTCCCGCTCGCTCGCGTCCGACGAGAGCATTAGCTGCGTGCGCCCGGTAATCGGAACGGTGCGGCAGCCCGCAGCAACGACCGCAAACACGGCCGCAGCCGCAAGTACTGCTATGTCCGTCCTCATGATACTATTCTCCTTCAAGCGCGGCCTTGATCGCCTCGACTGCCGCGTCTGGCGCGACGATCTGCATCTTCGACTTGTCGTCGCAGCGGCGCTTGATCTCTACGCCGCCGTTGGCAAGCCCCTTGGCGCCGACTACGACGCGGACGGGGAAGCCGATCAGGTCGGCGTCCTTGAATTTGACGCCGGGACGCTCCGCGCGGTCGTCGACGATTACGTCGATTCCAGCCGCCTCGAGCGCAGACTCGAGGTCGTCGGCGATCTTCGTGACCTCCTCCTTGTCGGGATCGAGGTTTTCGACGATGACCTGGTACGGCGCGACGGACGCGGGCCAGATTATACCGTCCTTGTCGTGGCACTGCTCGATAACCGCCTGGAGCGTGCGGGAAACGCCGACGCCGTAGCAGCCCATGATCATCACATGGTCTTCGAGCTTGTCGTTCTTATAAACGGCATTGAACGCGGCGGAGTACTTCGTGCCAAGCTTGAAGACCTGCCCGACCTCGATGCCGCGCTTGATGGCCATGGGCTTACCGCACTTCGCGCAGATGTCGCCGTCCTTCACGATCACGAGATCGGCGTAGTCCGCGTCCGCAATCTTCGCGTCGCGCGCGAGGTCAACGTTCTTGAGGTGGAAGTCGTCCTTGTTCGCGCCGACGATGCGGCCCTTCGCGCCCTTGAGCGCAATGTCCGCGACGATCTTGAGTGACGCATCCGCGGGAGCGACGGGGCCAACGAAGCCCGCGTTCGCGCCTGTCACCTTGAGGACGGTGCCGAAATCGGCGAGCGCGACGGACTTCGCGCCGAGGAAGCGCTTGAGCTTCACCTCGTTCACGTCGCGATCGCCCTGAACGCACACCATGACCGGCTTGCCGTCGGCAACATAAACGAGAGACTTGACGAAGCGGTCGGCGGGAAGACCGAGGAAAGAGGCGACCTCTTCGATAGTCTTGGCGTTGGGCGTCGCAACCTCTTCGCAGGCTTCCCCGTTCCCCGTTCCCCATTCCCCGTTCCCCATCTTCCGTTCCGCCTTCTCGAGATTCGCCGCGTAGCCGCAGCCATCGCAGAACGCGATGCCGTCTTCGCCAGCGTCGGCAAGCACGTGGAACTCGTGCGTCATCGAATCGCCCATGTCGCCACCGTCGGCCTGCACAGGGACGGCCTTGAGCCCGCAACGCGCGTAGATGCGCTCGTAGGCGTGGTACATGTTCCAGTAGCTCTTGTCCGCGCCCTCGGCGTCCGTGTCGAAGGAGTAGGCGTCCTTCATGAGGAATTCCTTGGAGCGCATGAGCCCGAATCTCGGGCGCGTCTCGTCGCGGAACTTCCACTGGATCTGGTAGATCGTGACGGGCAGCTGGCGGTAGGAGCTGATGAGCGACTTCGCGAGGTCGGTGAAGACCTCCTCGGCCGTCGGACCGAGCGCGAACTCATGCTCGCCGCGGTCGCGGAGCTTGAACATGTTCGGACCCATCGTGTCCCAGCGTCCCGTGGTGCGCCAGAGCTCCGCCGGCTGGAGGATAGGCGAGACGATCTCGAGCGCGCCGGCACGGTCCATCTCCTCTCGGACTATCTGCTGGATTTTCCTCAGCGAGCGCATCCCGAGCGGCAGGTAGGCATAGAGCCCGCCTGCGACCTTGCGCGCGAGCCCCGCGCGGATAAGGAGCTTGTGAGAGTCGATTTCTGCGTCACCGGGATTTTCCCGGAGCGTCTGGATGAGAGACTTGGTCCATTTCATGATTGGGATATTATACCAAATCCTGCCGCTTTGCTGCATGACTGCCTTGCGGCGGGAAATCTGGGGCCGGAATATGGTATAATACTCGCGCCTGCACGGAACGGACACAGTGTCCGCCACGGCTCGCAATCGAAAGGAAAACAAAAATGAAGTGCATGTATGTCGCCGCAGTCGCGGCCGCTCTCGCTTCCTCCGTCCTCTTCACCGGATGCGAGAAGAATGAGTCCACTCTCTCCGAAAAGATGGAGCAGGCCGGCAAGGACCTCTCGAAGACCGCCGACAAGGCCGCAAAGGACGCGGACAAAACTGCCAACAAGGCCGCAGACGAAGCCGGCAAGGCCGTCGATTCGCTCAAGAAGTAAGGACGAATCCAAGACGGGACGCGCTGTTGCCGTCCCGAATACGGCGGGGCCGGCGAATGCCGGCCCCGCTAAATCGCAGATGAACCATCAGGCCATATTCAGACGGACGGAACTGATGCTCGGAACCGAGGCCCTCGATGCGCTCGCAGGCACGAAAGTCGCAGTGTTCGGGCTCGGAGGCGTGGGCAGCTGGTGCGCCGAGTCGCTCGTCAGGTCTGGCATCGGGAAACTGCTCCTCGTGGACTCCGACCGCGTCTGCATCACGAACGTGAACCGGCAGCTGATGGCCACGACGAAGACCGCGGGGCAGGTCAAGGCGGATGTCCTCGCAAAGCGTCTGAAGGAGATCAACCCCCTCGTCGAGCTCGATGTGCGCCAGCAGATATACTCTCCCGAAACCGCCGGGGAGTTCGCGCTGGACGAATACGACTACGTCATAGACGCCATCGACTCGCTTCGCGAAAAGGCGGAGCTCATACGCCACGCGCTGTCGATTCCGACGGTAACTCTCTTCGCCTCCATGGGCGCGGCGCTTAAGATGGATCCCTTCCAGATCCGCGCAACAGAGTTCCGCAAGGTCGAGGGCGACGGCCTCGCGCGCGCACTGCGCACGAAGTTCAAGAAGACAGGCGGAATGCCGGCGCGGAAATTCAAGTGCGTGTGGAGCCCGGAGCGCCGAGAGAACCTGGGGCCGGCAGGCGCGGGGTGCGGCCTCGGCGAGTGCGTATGCCCGAAGGACCCGGGCGTCGGCGAGAGTTCGCTCGCAACGCACGAATGGTGCTCGTCAAAGGCGCGCATAAACGGCACGATCGCCCACACAACGGCCATCTTCGGTTTCGCGCTCGCAGGACTCGTCGTCCAAGACGTCGAACGCAGGGTTAGAGGATTTTCTTAAGCTGCTTGTCTGCGGCAGCGGCAACCTTGTCGAAAAGCGAATTTCCGCGCGCGTCCATCGCGACTACGCCGCGAAAGCCCTCTACCTCGAAATGCCAGCACGCCTCGGCTGCGCCGAACTTGTCGAGAAGGTCCACGCCGGCGACCTTTTTCACCGAAGCGGCGTAAAGCGCACCCGCGCCGCCAACTGCCTGCACGTAGACGCAACCGCACTTCTTCATTGCAGCGAGAGTCGCGTCGTCCATGCCGCCCTTTCCGATGATGATGCGGACGCCAGACGACTTTATGAAAGCGGGCTCGTATGGATTTTCCCTGACGCTCGTCGTCGGGCCTGCCGAGACAACCGTCCAGCCGTCCTCGCGCTTGACGCACACGGGCCCGCAATGGTAGAGCGCACCGTCGTGGAAGTCGACGGGGATATTCCCGCCGTCCGCGAAGAACTTGTGAAACTTGTCGCGCCCGGTGTGGACGATGCCGGAGATGCTAACGGAATCGCCCGCCTTCAGCGCGCGAACCTGCCTCTCGTCAAACGGATATCTAAGTTCTTTCATCTGCGAATCTGTCTTGTCTGTGATTATATCATATTTTCGCCCGCATGCCCCCGGACTGGAATCGACATGTCACTTCAAAAAGCCGGACAGCCTGACGGCATCGCCTGGCTTCAGGGCGACACGCCGCAGTTCGGGGGAGGCCGGCATGTAGACGTCAAGGCTGCGAGCCGCGAAGGCGCCGTCGAGCGAAACCACAGACTGCCACTCTCCGTTTCCCCACGAAATATCGACTTTCACTCCGCCCGGCGCGCGGAGGCCCTTAATCGAACCATGTCTCCACGCCGCAGGCAGCGCCGGAAGGATGCGCAGCGACGTCTCGTCGATGCCGAGCAGCATCTCCTGAACGGCAGCGGCGAAGCCATACGCGGCGTCGAGCTGGATGGGCGGGGTCGTGCCGTGCAGCATCTCCAGCGTGACACCCATGCCGCGCCAGTCGTTGTGCCGAGTGAAGAGATTGGGGCCCGTGCAGCAGCGCAGAAGCAACTCAAGACACCCAAGCGCCCGATCTCCCTCTCCGAGCCGCGCCCACACGCAGGCCATGTGCGCCAGACTCCATCCCGTCTGGTCCGGGAGTCCCGTCGCAAGCCGCGCCTCTGTCGCCTTCTTCGCGGCCGCGAAGAGCGCGGCGTCGCGGTGGGGCGCGATCTCGCGCCCGGGAAAGAGCGGATAGAGATGCGAGAGATGCCGGTGGTGGTCGTTGTCGCCAAAACGCGGGTCGAGCCATTCGCAAAGAGCGCCGCGCTCGTTTGTTCTGTAGGGCGGAAGTTTCGCGAGCATCTTGCGCCAGCGCGCGGTCTGCGCGTCGTCGATTCCGAGCTCCGCTGCGGCGGCAAGCGCATGATTCAGAAGTTCGCGCACGAGCGCGATCTCCATTGTCGGATCGACGCAGACATCGATCTTTGCGCCGCCTTCTACGACGGGCGAATTCTCGGGAGAGACAGCGGGCGCGGCGTGGAGAAGCCCGTCGGAGCCTTCATGGAGAAAGTCCTCGTAGAAAAGCGCCGTCTCGCGCAGAAACGGCCATGCGCGGTCGCGAAGAAACGCGCGATCCCCCGTCCAGAGCCAGTAGTCCCAGTGGAACGAGGCTATCCACGCGCCCGCGCCGGTCCAGTATACGCAGTGTGGCTGGAAATCTCCCTTGAGTCCGCCGCGATCGCCCATGTAGAGCGGCAGGACGAACCCGCGGCAGCCCCAGAGCCGCCGCGCGTTCATGCGGAAGTCTTCCTTCCAGCGGTCGAGCAAATCGAAGAGCGGCAGCAGCGTCTCGGGCATTCCGCCGCGGAGCGCCTGCCAGTACATCATGGCGACGTTCTCGTCGAGAAAATACGTCGCTCCCCATGCCGGCGAATAGTCGCCGTTCCAGACGCCCTGGAGGTTCGCGGGGCGCGCGCAGCCGAAACCGGAGGACGAGAGGAGAAGGTAGCGCCCGAAGTCCGCCATCTTCTCGACGAGCCGCGCGTCGGGCGCCTTCGCGTAGGCGTCGAGAAGAAGGCGCTCGTTCGATTCGCGCGGCGCATCCGCCGCGCCGAGGGAGAACGTCGTCTCGCGGAAGCGCTTCGAGAACTCCGCAGAGTGGCCGGCGAGAAGCGCGTCGAACGACCGTCCGTCGCAAAGCGGCGCAAGAGACGCCTCGAAGTCGGCGAACGAGATCGCGCTGTCCCTTACGTCTACGAGAAGGACGAGCTCGTGCGCCGCTTCGACGCGGAGCGACGGAACCTTCCCCTTCACCCCCTCGGCTTTCGCGACTTTGCCGTCAGTCGAGAGAATGCGCGCCATGCCGCAAAAGGAGAGACCGTCCGGCGTCTTCACGGTGGAAAGAACCGACCGTGCGCCCGCCTCGGCGGAGAAGTCATCCCATCCGCCATATTCCGGGAAGTCGATCAGGTCGTGGCGCGGCAGGGACACCTCGGCGGAGAACGGCCTGCCGTCGCGTCGGACGCGCATTACGAAAGGACCGCCCGCGCCATTCGCGCAGCTGACGAACGAAGTGCGCTCCCAATCTCCGCCGTCGTCGGTCCAGCGCACAGTGCAGACGCCGCGCGACATGTCGAGTTCGCGCGCGTAATCGCAGAAGACACCGTCGGTCCCGCAGCGGAGGCGCAGATCGAACGCCGGGAAGAACTTGCCTGTCGCGCTCTTGTAGCCGGACGCCTTCAGCGCGTCGGGATAGAGCCGGTTCGCCTCGGCGAAGCGTCCTTCGGCGAGAAGCGCGCGCACCTTTGGGAGAAGGCCCGAGAGATCGGGCATCTCGCCGCGGCTCGCCCAGTTGTAGAGCGCCTCGTGGTTGAACGTGACGCGCTCGTCGGAAGCGCGGCCGTGGACAAGCGCTCCGAGGCGTCCGTTCCCGAGCGGCGTCGCCTCGCGCCAGTCGCGCGCGGGAAGCGCCTGAAGCAGGACCTCGTCGGAGCGCGGCTCGGAGAGCGCATGGGCGACAGCCGCCGCAACATTATTTCTTGCATCAGACAACTCGTCATCCCGATTTTGAGGCGGCTTGCCAAACGCCTGCACAAATACAAGCAGAAGCAGGATGACTATCGTTCGTTTAATTGCGGCTTTCATGGCGCCAGGCACTTTTGGCCTACTTGGGTTCAGCCCTCATGGATGCGTGTTCCTTATGCGCTGTATTATATCACAAATCCCCCGACCATGTAGGGGCGTAAAGTAGGCAGAGAAGTTTACAAGAGCGATTGCCCGCCATCGACTGGGATGATGCAGCCGGTTGTGGCGTTCGCCTCGAGAAGAAAGACGACTGCGCGGGCGACATCTTCAAGACGAGGCCTCCCAAGCGGCATCTCGCCCGCCTTCTCGCTCACGCCCTCCGGAGCAAGCACTGGGCCGGGAGCGACGGCATTCACTCGAATCGTATCGGCAAAAAGCGCCGCGGATTTCACGGTGTTCTCAAGAAGCTCGCGCTTCGACTTTTCGTATGCATCGCGCGGCTCAATCTCGCCAAGCACGCGGCAGTCGAGAATGTTCACGACAGCGCCACGCCCAGTCTCCCGCCCCGACATCAAAGTCGTGAGCTTGCGCGACGCCTCAAAATTAACTGCCTCAAGCGTCGCATCGTCGCCTACGAAAAGCGCCGCATTGTTGACGAGCGCGTCAGGCGGGTTGCCTCCAAGCATCCGCAGACACGCAGAATAGAGCTTTGCCGCGCCCAGCGGTTCCGCAAGGTCAGCGACGATGTCGGCGCCTGCGTCTGCGCGGTGGGAACTCGTTATGACACGCCATCCGTCTGCGCGCAAGGCGTCGGAAATCGCCTTGCCGATGCGCTTCGTACCGCCAGTCACAAGCACTGTCCGTTCGCCGCGCATGCCGTCACCTACGAAATAGACTTCAGCATCTTCGCGATGCGCGACGCCGCGAGCTTGATCTTGTCGAGCGACGTCGCGTAGGACATGCGAACGAACCCGGCGCCGCACGCGCCGAACGCGGTGCCCGGAACGCAGGCAACGCCAAACTCCTTGAGGAGCTTCAACGCGAACTCCTCGTCGGTAAGCCCAGTAGAGCGCACGTCGACGAAAAGGTAGAACGCGCCCTTCGGCATAAGGGTCTTGAGCCCCATGTCGTTAAGCACTGGAACAAGCCAGTCGCGGCGCTTCTTGTATTCTCGGCGCATGCGATCAACGTCCTTGTCGCCAAAGTTCATCGCCTCGACTCCCGCTGCCTGCGCGAGCGTCGGCGCGGACATTATGCCGTACTGGTGAATCTTCATCATCGCGTCGATGACGTCGGTAGGCCCGCATGCATAGCCGAGGCGGTAGCCGGTCATCGCCCACGATTTCGAAAAGCCGTTCAACAAAATCACGCGATCGCGGTATTCAGGAAACGCCGCAAACGAAGGCAATGTCCCGTTTGTCCTGGATGTCCCGTCCGTCCCGTCCTCTACATCGTAGTTAAGCTCCGAGTAAACCTCGTCCGCGAGAAGAATTATGTCGTGCCTTTCGCAGAAGTCGAGGATCGCCGCCATGTCGCCATGCGAAAGCGTCGCGCCAGTCGGGTTGCAGGGGAAGTTCAGGAGCATCGCCTTAGTCTTCGGCGTGACCTTCTTCTCGAGTTCTTCGACTGTAAGGCGGAACTCGTCCTCCACGCGCGTCTCGACGCAGACGGGAACTGCATGGGCAAGTCGGATCGTCGGCGCATACGACACGAAGCACGGTTCGTGGTAGAGCACTTCGTCGCCAGGCGAGCAGATGGCGCGTATCGCAAGGTCTATCGCCTCGGAAACGCCCACCGTCGCAAGCACCTCGCACTTCCAGTCGAACTTCGCGCAGAAGCGGCGGTCGAGGTAGCGGCATATCGCCTGCCTCAGTTCGGGCGTTCCGAGATTTGAGGTGTAGTGAGTGCCGCCGTTTTCGAGACAGGTGACCGCAGCGCGGGAAATATGCCAGGGCGTGTCGAAGTCAGGCTCGCCTACACCGAGGGACACGATGTCCTTCGACTGGGCGACGATGTCGAAGAACTTCCTTATCCCGCTCTTCGGCAGCGCTGCGACGTGCTCTGCGACCCTGTTTCTCATCTCGCGTGCTGCGGCTAATCCTACTTCAGTATTTCGTCGGCAAGCTTCTCGAGCTGCGCGACGGTGTCGTCCGTCATCGCGCCCTTCACCGTGACGGTCGCCTCGCAGAACGAGAGCCCCTTCGCGGCAGCGAGAAGGTCCTTCATGCCCTTCGCGGCCATCGGGCCCCACGAGCCGTTCTCGATGAAACCGACCTTGCGGTTCTGGTAGTTGCGCCGAAGGAGATGGCGGATGTACTCCTCCATCTTCGGGAAGACTCCGGTGTTGTAAGTCGTCGTCGCGAGGACAAGACGCCCGTAGCGGAAGCCGTCCTCGATCGTCTCGTACATGTCGTCGCGAGCGAGATCGGCGCAGGCGACCTTGGGGCAGCCCTTCGCCTTCAGGATCTCGTAGAACTTCTCGACGACGGCCTTGGTATGGCCGTAGACAGAGGTGTACGCGACGCACACGCCCTCGGTCTCGACGCCGTAGGAGCTCCACGTCTGATACTGCTTGATGACATGGGCGATTTCCTCAGGCGTCTGGAGCACAGGACCGTGAAGCGGGCAGATGCGCGCGATGTCGAGCGTCGCCGCCTTCTTGAGAAGCGCCTGCACCTGCATGCCGAACTTGCCGACGATGCCGAAGTAGTAGCGACGCGCCTCGCAGTCCCATCCCTCGGGATCAACCTTGTCGTTCGCGCCAAACTTGCCGAAGCCGTCGGCGGAGAAAAGCGTCTTCGTCGCCGAGTCGTAGCTGACGACGACTTCAGGCCAGTGCACCATCGGAGCGCCGACGAACGCAAGGGTGCGCCCGCCTAGGTCGAGCGTGTCGCCTTCTTTCACGACGACGCGACGGTCTGCAAAATCGGTGCCGAAGTAGTTCTTCATGATCGCGAACGCCGGCATGGAAGAGACGATCTTCGCATTCGGGTACGCCTCTGCAAAACGCGCGATGTTCGAGGAGTGGTCGGGCTCCATGTGGTGGACGACGAGATAGTCGACCTTGTCGGTCGCGGCTGCGACGTTCTTAAGCCACTCGTCGCCAAAGCGCGCGTCGACCGTGTCCATCACGGCGATCTTCTCGCCCTTGACTACGTAGGAATTGTAGGCCATGCCGAGCGGAACCTCGAACTGGCCTTCGAAAAGGTCGATGTCATGATCGTTGACGCCGACATAGAGAATGTCATCGGTAATCTTCATAGTTGGAATATTATATCATATAATTCGGCGTCGGCGGCTACTTGAAAGCATCGGCAGAGTATGGTATACTATCCGCGTTTTTCACCCCGGGCGATTAGCTCAGTTGGTTAGAGCATTACCTTCACACGGTAGGGGTCACTGGTCCGAGTCCAGTATCGCCCACCCTCCCAAGCGCAGGATTCCCTGCAAAGTCTGTCCTTTGAAAAAGTCTTTCTCCTGAAGCGGCGCGCGGCGAATAAGCCAGATTCTGTTCACACGCCTTGCGGCGTGCTCCGATCATTCCTCTATGCAATCAACCCGGAATCTCATGGCATCCTTTACGGCGCCAACCGAGCGGGCCGCCCGTTCGATCCCCTATTTGATCTTGCTCCGAGGAGGGTTTGCCCTGCGCGCGGCGTTTCAGCCGCGCCGGTGAGCTCTTACCTCACCTTTTCACCATTGCGGAGCTCGCTTGGTCGTTCGTTCCGTTCGGGCTTGCGCCCTTACTCACTCGCTCCCGCGCTCGGAATTTCTTCCTCTCTTCGCTGTCTATTCTCTGTGGCACTTTCCGTCGCGCACGATTGCCGTGCGCCCTCCGCCCTTGACGAGCGGATCCTCTGCCCTGCGGAGTCCGGACTTTCCTCTGCCTTGCGGCAGCGACCGGTCGCTCGCGCGCCGCTTCAGGAGAAATTGTCAAATATCGCGATACAGGATGCGGCCGCACATCGTGCAGGCGACGAGACCCGCATTGTGGTCGACGAGTTGCGACACGCTCGGCGGCTGGACGAGATGACAACCATCGCACACGCCGTCGTGGGTGAGCGTGACGACAACCGGCCACCTCTTCGTGCGCAGACGCTCGTAGTAGAGCATGAAGCGCGGGTCCGTCACGAGCTTCGCCTTCTCGGCGCGCTCCTTCTGGGCCTCCGCGAGCTCGGCCGTCACCGCCGCGATGCGCTCGTCGATCTCGTCGCAAAACGCCTTGACGCCGCCAGCCTCCTGGTCGAACTTTGCCTGCGCGTCGGCAATCCTGGCCTCGGCCGAAGGAAGGTCGTCCATCGCGGCGAGCTGGCTGTTCTCCGTCGCCTCGAGGTCGTGGGAGACGAGGTCGATCTGGATCGAGTACTGCTGGTACTCCTTGTTCGACTTTAGCCCCATCTGGGTCGTCTTAAGCTGCTGAATCTTCTCCCTGAGCGCCTTCGCGTCTTCCTCGAAGCCCTTGACTCGCTGGTTGGCGAGCTCCTGATTCGTCTTCGCTGCCTGAAGATCGGCGGAAACGCCCGAAAGCCGCGCCGTTTCCTGTGCCTTGCGGCGGGGGAGGTCCTTCAACTCGAGCTCAAGCTCACGAATACGCCCGTCAACTTCCTGAAGATCAATAAGCGACTGAACAACGGTCATCTGTTTTCCCCTATCCCTAAGTTACTCGCCTGGGGCAGGAGACGGGACTCGAACCCGCAACCCACAGAATCACAATCTGTTGATCTAACCAATTGATCTACTCCCGCCATCTTGGAGCCAGGTAAGGGACTCGAACCCCCGACCTGCTCATTACGAATGAGCCGCACTACCAACTGTGCTAACCTGGCCATGACTTGTGAGTAGATAGTATATCAAAACCCGTCCGCTGGCGTCAATAGCCCGCGAGTTTTTCATCTCCCCGAACTTGCTTTCGCCGGCTCGACGTGCACGACAGCGTCGACTATTCCGAGGTCGGACGCAAGCAACGCATCGGAGACGTCGTGCCCAATGCGATGCCCCTCCGCGACAGAAAGCCCGGCATCGACATGCACATGCAAGTCGGCCACATACGCGCCGCCGTATCGACGGACGCGGACCTTGTGCACCTCCACGACTCCGGCGATTTCGCGGGCGAGCGCCTCTGCCGCGGCGGATTTGCCGCCAATTTCAGCGTCCACGAGCTCCTGAAGCGCCGGATACGAAATCTCCCATGCGACATGGAGAATGAAGAGCGCCACAAGAACCGCGCCCACCGCGTCCACCCAGGCAAGCGACGGCCAGACATGCGCGACGACTACCGCGATGGCGACGGGGATCGAGCTGATGGCGTCCGACCTGTGGTGCCAGGCGTTGGCCTCGAGCGCAGGGGAGCATACCTTACGCGCAACACAGCGCGTCCAGTGGAACAGCCACTCTTTCGAGGCGACCGAGACGAGCGCGACGAAAAGCGCGGGGAGCCCTGGAACAGACGACTCACCCGACACGAGCGAGCGGACGGCGTGTGCGCCAAGCTCATAGGCGACGACGACAAGCGCAATCGCGATAAAGAGCGTCACCAGCGCCTCGATCTTGCCGTGCCCGTAGGGATGCTCTTCGTCAGCAGGAGCCGACCAGTAGCGCACGCCAAGGACTACCGCGAAGTCAGTAACGAGGTCGGAGAGAGAATGTATCGCGTCGGCGAACAACGCCTGCGAAGAGAACACGACGCCAACGCAGCCCTTCAACACCGCAATCGCGATGTTGACGGCCATCCCGGCGTATGTGACGCGCCGGACCTCGTGAACCGTATCTTTCTCTGAAGTCATAGAGTTCATGTCTTCGCCACTGTACCTAACTTTGAAAACTCGCAGCCGCAATAGGACTGACGGTAGAGCCCGAGTTCCTTCGCGCGCGCAACGGAGAGCTTGAAGCCCTCGCGCTTCTTGAAGTCCTCGGGAAGAAAGGCCGTGCCGCCCTTCTCCGCGACCTCGCGCCCCGCGGCAAACACCATCTCGCTTGGCTTGTGCGGCGAGACGGTAAGCGAGGTGGTGAACGAATCAAAACCGTGCGCGGCCGCCCATTCCGCCGCCTTGCCGAGATTGTAGCGGAAGCACCTCGCGCACCTCTCGCCCTTCTCCGGCGCGTCCTCGAAGCCCTTTGCGACCTTCTCGAGCCAGTCGGCGTGGTCGTAGGGAAGCGACGCGAACGCAACGCCGTCGTGAGCGGCGAGCCGTTCGGCCTCCGCGCGCCTGTGCTCGAATTCCTCGGCGGTGTCGATATTGGAGTTGGCGAAAAGCATCGTCACTTCCCGCCCCGCGTCCTTCAGCCGCGGCACACACGCGCTCGCGCACGGCCCGCAGCAGACATGGAGCACCGTCTGCTTTCCACTCGACTTATTTTCCTCTCGCAACATCCCCATGCCGATATTATCCTCAAACTTATTTGTCGTCTGGAAACTGGTTATTGATCTCTCGCTCGCTGTCAGTCAAGAAAATGAGTTCAGTTACGGTTTCTTCGGCACGGCTCGTGAAGTTGGTGATGACGACACCTTTTTCTTTGACCTTATACAGACTGACATAGTTGTTGGTCACAATCGAGCCATCTCCCTGAATGACGCCAATGAGTTGACTACTCGTTATCTCATCTCGTTCTCCGCATGTGATGGAATTCGTCGACCGACAGTCAAGGCACTTCGCCTTCCCCTGTGCCATCGCCATTGCCCAGGCTTCGGTGGCTGGATCTTCGCTTATGCATTTCCGCGCCAACTCCTCCACCCGTTGCTGTCTCAAGGCAAGATCCTCCAGACTCCCCGCTTCGACGAATCTAACTTCAACCCGAATCATAAACACATTCATCAACGCGACAATCACAAGCAAGGCGATTGTAAGTGCCCTGCGCTGATACAACCGATGCTTGATATACCAATAGGCACCGACAACGCAAAGCGCCCAGACAGGGAATGGACAAACATATTGAAACACCCACGAATGGTGCAAGTGCAGAAACGCCCCCCACACCAAGTTCTCCCAAACATCAAAGACACAGCGGACAGGTGTTCCCCATGCAAGGCCTCCGAAGAAATGGTAAATCGTGGCGCAAGGCCGCAAAAGCGCAAGCGCCATCACGACCATCCACAACCCAGTATTAACACTCCGCTGGGGAGACACCCCTTTCTCGTTCTCGTTTTCTGTCGCCATTTCGCAATTTCCTTTCACTCTTCCCTCGCCGCGGCAAATCTGCCGCGCTGCATCTGATTGTCAATCGTGGCGCGGAGCCGTGCATTTGACCTCAGGCTTTCCGTCTTCGCCATAGGTCAGCGAATACTCGCCGCCGGCCGGACACGACGGGAACTCCTTGCCATTCTTCTTGAACTCATCGCGAAGGTCGTCCAGCGTCGGCTTCCGTTCAACGCCCGCAGTCGCCCAGTTTTGGGCCGCGTCCTCTATGATGTCACGCTCATGCCTACAGTATTGGTATTTTGGAATACCCTCGTCCTCTGTCAGCCCGCAATTATCCTCCAGCCATTTCTGAATACGCCGACTCGACACGACGGTAAGTCGTAGATCGCCAACAAAACCTTCTACACGCAGCGCATGTCCATGATGGAGCGCGGACACAACGACACGCCGGCCGTCGCGCCACCAATCGATGCCCGGATAGCCGCAGCAACAGCACGGCATCGTTCGGCCAGAGAACTTGAACATTTCGTTGAACGACGCGATCTCAGCCTTGTTCGTGATTTCAAAGAGTGACGGCTCTTCGTCTGGCTTGGAATGGCAAAGCCCACCCCCGTCGCGTATGACGATACGGTCGGCATCACAGACGGCCGCCCTGAAAACAGGGATAATCACAAAGTCGAACGCCCCCGTGGCGAAATACAGCCAGAGCGCCACGATCGCAAGATGCACCGCGGCAAAAAGCCACGCCATAACCTCGCGAACAATCCTCCACGCGCTTCTTCCAACTTGCGGACGGCCCGGAACCAACGCACCGACAAGCGCGACAATGATCGCCACGATCAGCGGAAGGTACGGGAAGCCAAATGCCAAACTTGAGGCAATGCACACAAATGGCGCCCAGAATGACAATGCCAGCCCTCGCGCCGCGCCATACCAGCGCCGCACGCCGCCTTGGGCATCGTTCTTTGTCGTTTCAGCCATGTTGCTCCCTTAGGGTCGTTTGGTGGAAATCGAGTGGATGTAGATGTCCGTCGGATGCTCGCCGCCGAAGACGGTGTGCATGACATTGCAGAGCCAAGCGATCTGGACGCCTTCCTGTCCGGCGGCCTTGACCTTGTAGGTCGCGCCGAACTTGTCATGCTCAACTATGTGGAGATGAAGCTTCCACTCGTCGGGGTTCGGAATGTCCGACGACAGCACGACAAACACTTCGTCGGCACCATCGGAGACCTCTTCCAGCAGTGTGTCCGCGCCAGCGACCATCTGGTTCTCGGCCTTGGTGTGCTGCGGAACATCTGCGAACCACTCCGTGCCGGAGCGGTAGAAGCGAATTTCCTTGCGAACGGTCGAAGTGTCGACGCCGGTCGTCCTCGAGCGCAGGAAGCAGCACGCAAGGAGCGCGCCTATCACAACCGTTCCGACAACCGCGCAGACCGCAACACGCAAAAATGATATTTTCATGCCTACATTATACCAAAACTCATCAACCGGCTTCACTCAACGAGTTTTCGTGCGGCGGCGTAGTCGCTTGGGGCGACGAGAACGCACATCCGCGTGCCAAGGCCGCCGTTCCCATAGCGGTGCCATGCGCGGTCTTCCTTTAGCAATTCAAGCCGGCAGCGGATTTGCGCCTTTTCAAGAGTCTCGGCCGCTGCCTTTGCCTCGTGAACGGCAACATCGTCCATCAGCACCGCCCAACCCTTCCACATCTCAACCTCTTCCTCTGGAACATTCTCCTCTCGCCAGTCTATTCCTCCGTCGTCATCGTCAAGTTCGCTGATGTCCTTGCACGGCTTCATTTTCGAAAAGGAGCAAAACTGCAGCACAAGAAACGACACCAATATGAAAAGAATGGCCGCACCCGCGACCGGCTCGTCAAATTTCATCGCGACAACGATAAGCACAACCGCCGCGACCAACGCCAAGAAAAGGAGCTTTTTGCTCATTATGGACTACTACTCTTCAATCACTTCAACAATCCCGCCTTCCGCCTCGGACTCAAACTCGTTCACGGCGTTGGTGGTGCAATTTTGCAACTCGTCGTCTTTCAAGATCATCTTGCCCATTACAGACGCATCTCTCGTCTCGTGTGCGGTATTCTTCAGCTGTGGCGGCATCGGATATTCGCCCATCACAGTGCGTGGCGACCTTTCGCTACAGCCCCCGACTACGGCAGTCGCAAGCCCGACGAGCAACCCGCCAAGCCCCTTGCCAGAGGCAAGAGCCCTACTAATGGCGCTCTGTCGCGCCGCGTTCTTTTTCGACAGTTTCATGGCAATATTTCCTAGCTCCCTGTTTGCGTAAATATTCTACCACCTTGCTCATCTTCGGTCAACGCACAAACAGCGAACAAAAACATGCCCGTCAGAATCTTGCGCGGAGGCCAATCTCAAATGTGCGCGGTTCGCCGACGAGGCACTCGTAGAAGTGACGCGCGGACTCAAAGTACTTCTCGCCGAAAAGGTTGCGGATGCCGAGCGTCAGCGTCCAGTCCTCGGGTCCGCCGAACTTAGTCAGCGGAACGGACATGTTGACATCGAAGACATGGCTGTGCGCAAAGTAGAGGTTGTCGTCGACAAACGTGCCGCGGAAAGTCGCAAAGCTCTTCGAGCGGAAACGGTAGCCGCAACCGACCACTATGTCGCGCAAAATATCACAGCAATCGAACCGATAGGAGGTGTTGAGCGAGAACGTGTGGTTGGGATTACGGCGGAAGACCGACGGCGCCGTTCCTGTCGCGTTGCGGTTTTCGTAGCGGTTATACGAGTACATCGCGAGAACCGTCCAGTTCTCGGTGATGTCGCCCGCGAGCGAAAGCTCAACGCCGCGCGAGTTGCTCTTGCCCTCGAAATAGTAGTACGTGTCGTTGTTGATCGTCTCGGCGACAGGCGTGTTGCGCTGGTCGATGCGATAGACCGAGGCCGAGAACCAGAGCTTCTCGACGGGACGGACGCGAAAGCCGCCTTCCATCTGCGTCGCCGTCCATGGGTCGGTCGGCCTGTTGCCGTCGGCATCGCGGTAGCCGAGCGTCGGGGTGCGCGTCTGGGAGAGGTTGCCGAAGAAGACGAGCCAGTCGAGCGGCTGGACCGTGAGACCGCCGCGCGGCGAGAACGCGAACTCGTTCGCGCGATGGTAGTGCGTGGTCGCTCCGTTGGACGCGGTCGTCGTCTGCGGATTCTCCGTAAACCAGTCATAGCGCAGGCCGCCAAGGAGCGTCACCCATCCCCAGCCGAGCGAGTCCTGCAGCGTCGTGCCGTAGCGCGTAACGGGAGCACCGAAGCCGCTCGTCGACTCGCGGTACCAGAAGTCGGGCTGCACGACGAGAGTGTTCCTGAAGCCCCACGGCAGTTCCTCCTTCGTATAGACGGAGCGCGCGTAGAGGTTGTAGCTGCGGCTAATGCGGTCAGACTCGGAAAAGCCCGACGTCATGTACTTCTCTCCGCTCGTCCACTCGCCTGTCTCGTAGAAATTGGCGAGGTCCCTGTTGTTCATGTACGGCTCGCGAGTCCTCTGCTCCCAGTCGGAGAACATGAAAGCGCCGCCGAACTTGAGAAGCCAGTCGTCTGTGACCTGCCAGTCGACGTAGGGATTCAGGTACATCGAGTCGTATTTCGAGCGGTCGCCCTTGCGGCACGACGACTCGTACCAGCTGTAGCCGCCGCCTGGCCGTCCGTGCCAGACGGGGACGCCGATGTAGCTCGGCTGGTCGGTCTTCTGGAACATCGACTTGAGCCCGATCGTCACGTTCTCGACCGGACGCCACGCGAACGACGGTGCAATCGTGTAGGACTGCCTCGGGTCGGCACCCTTCTGCGAGCCCTCGCCAAGATAGGCAGGCGAGAAGACGTCGAACGCGCCGATTGCGCGGACGGCGAACTTGTCGTCGCCATAGACCTCGTTCGCGTCGATCATGCCGCGCTGGCGCCAGGTATGACGCCCGACGGAGGTGTTCTCCTGGAAGTCGATCCTGTCTCCGCGGAAGTTGGCGCCCTTCAAGTACATGTTGACCGAACCGCCCGCGCCCGAGTTGTTCTGCTGCGATCCCGCGCCGCCGGAAAGCGAGCCAATCGGGCCCTTCACGATTTCGACGCGCTCCATCAGGAACGGATCCATGAAAAGCCCCGCGCCAAGCCCGATCGGAACGACGCCGTCGAAAGCGGGCTCTGTGCCGCCCATGCCGCGTATCTGGAACGTTCCCGGCTGGCGGACGAGAAGCGACTTGCCGCCAGTCTCGACGCCTGGCACGTAGCGGAGAAGGTCGTGGAGGTCGGTCGGGTTGTGCTCGCGGATAAAGTCCTCGGTCAGCGTGTCGACGACTGTCGGCGACTTTTCGGGCGCAAGACCGGTGAAGGTCGCGCCTTCCACTGTCTCAGGCCTGTACTTGGACAGAGCCGAGCCCTCTACGACGACCGTCCCCAAGTCGGCCACCGCGTTCGTAGAGACGCCCGCCTCATCCCCCATTCCACTAAGCGTGCCTACAACAGCAGCGCAAACAACAACAATCTTACTTCTCATACCCCTTTAAACGCCATCCTACCAAAGAAAGTTCACCTATGGGTCTGCGGTGGAGCGAAGGTCCGAGCGAGTGGATACGGCGTATTCGCCGAGGTTTCCTCGAGGAGGAGCCTTTGGACGCCGCCGACACACATTCTCATTCTCCATTTTGGTATAATATTCACAAATGGCAGATGAAGCGAGCGAGACGGTTGAGGGAACGATCAAGTCGGTCGTCTTCCACAACGACGAGAACGGCTATACCGTCCTCCATGTTGAACTCCCTTCCGGCTTCGCTCTCAGGCAGCTCAACGAGATAACCGTCGTCGGCAAGGCACAGGCGGTATGGGAAGGCGAGGAGATTTCCGCAACCGGCTCGTGGGTAACAGACAAGGTCCACGGGCGCCAGTTCAAGGCCGAGTCAATCGTCTGCGTCGCGCCGAGGTCCCTCGTCGGCATCGAGCGCTATCTTGCCTCGGGACTCATAAAGGGCGTCGGCAAGGTTCTCGCAAAGCGCATCGTCGAAACCTTCGGCGAAGAGACATTGAACGTCCTCTCTCACCAGTCGGCGCGACTCGTCGAAGTGCCAAAGCTCGGCAAGGCGAAGATCGAGCAGATACGCGCAAGCTGGCACGCGAACGAGACGCTTAGGGAGAACATGATCTTCGGCCAGACCTACGGCATCTCCATTGCGAAGATGACGAAGATCGTCCGCAAATACGGACCTGATGCGATAGCGATAGTCAAGGCCGACCCCTACAAGCTCTGCCGCGACATCTGGGGCATCGGCTTCGCGACTGCCGACCGTATTGCGCTCTCCGTCGGCATCCCGAAGGACTCGCCCCTTCGCGCACGCGCGTCGATTTCCTACACGCTCGAGACTGAGGCAGAGGACTCGGGGCACTGCTGGACTTTCGAAAACGACCTCCTTCTCCACGCGAACGAACTTACAGAGATACCGACCGAGATTCTCGGCGAAGCGCTCGAGAAGGAAATTGCCGAAGGCCGCGTAATCGCAGAGAGCGACAGCGCTGCGAAGGACGCAGACGCCACATGGGCCGAGCGGCACGACGCCACCTCTCCCCGCCGCATCTATCTGCGCTCGCTCTGGTGGGCTGAACGTGAAACGGCTACACATGTCAGGCGCATAAGAGACTCCTTGCCGGGCTTCACGCCAGTAGACGCGGGGAAGGCCGTCGCGTGGTGGGAGCAAAAGGCGGGCTTCTCGCTCGCTGCGCAGCAGACTAACGCTCTCGAAAAATGCCTCTGCAACAAGTTCTCCATCATCACCGGCGGACCGGGCGTTGGAAAGACGACGATAATCCGCGCACTCGTCGACATCTACGGCGCGAAGAAGCTTAAAGTCGTTCTCGCCGCGCCAACGGGCCGCGCAGCGAAACGCATGTCAGAGTCTGTCGGCGCAGCGGCGCAGACGATCCACCGGCTTCTCAAGTGGAATCCCGTAACGAACAAGTTCACGTTCAACAAGGAAAGCCCACTTGAAGGAGACATCTTTATCTTCGACGAGACGTCGATGATCGACATCAAGCTTGCAAACGATCTGCTCTCGGCGATTCCCTCCACGGCGGCGGTAGTGCTCGTCGGCGACACGGACCAGTTGCCGAGCGTCGGCGCGGGAAATGTCCTCGGCGATCTCATAAAGTCCGGCAACATCGCCTTTACGCGCCTCGACCAGATCTTCCGGCAGGACGCCGGCGGGCTCATAGTCACGAATGCCCACCACGTAAACGCCGGCGAACCGCTCGAAACAAGAAGCGGTGACACCGACTTCTACTTCGTAAGGTGCGAAGACCCGGAGCAGTGCCTTAGGCGCGCAATCGAGTTCATGACCCAGCGCATCCCGCGCAAGTTCGGGCTCGACCCGCTTGAGGACGTCCAGGTACTTACGCCTATGCGCCGCAACCTTCTCGGCACCGAAAGTCTCAACTTCGAGCTGCAGAAGGCGCTCAATCCCACGGGTGCGGCCTTAATCCGCGGTGGGACGACGTTCCGCGTAGGCGACCGTGTGATGCAGCTCAGGAACAACTACGACAAGGATGTCTACAACGGCGACGTCGGGTTCATAAAGGCGGTCGAACCGACGGACCGCTCGCTTGTCGTCACGTTCGATGGGCGGCCCGTAAAGTACGACGCTGGAGATCTAGATGAACTCGTGCTCGCCTACGCGACTACGATCCACAAGTCGCAGGGCTCGGAATACCCTGCTGTGATCGTCTTAATCCATACGCAGCACTACGTGATGCTTCAGAGGAATCTCCTCTACACCGCAATCACGCGCGGCAAGAAGCTCGTTCTTCTCATCGGCGTTCCCTACGCGGTAAGCCGCGCAATCGATACGAACGTCGTGCGCGAGCGCCGCACAACACTCGCGGAGCGGCTTGCATGATCCTCGCGCCGCTCAGGGGAGTTACGATACGATGCTTCCGCGAAGTCTTTGCGGAACAGATACACGAGGCCGGCTTCACAGAGGCCATAACGCCGTTCCTTTCGGCAAACCCCGGCTTCGATCCGCTGAAGGACCGGGAGCTGCGTGGAGCGCCAGAGCAGATCAAGGTAACGCCGCAGTTCATCGGCAAAGACCCCGAATCTTTGCGCGCGTGCCTTCTCCGCATAAAGGAAGCCGGCTACGACACCGCAGACCTCAACTGCGGCTGTCCATATCCAATGGTAAGAAACAAGGGGCGAGGTAGCGGGCTTTTGAGGACGCCCGCCGTACTCGAGAAGATGATCGCCGTCGGGTGCGAGACGATGGGAGATGGAAAATTCTCAGTGAAGACGCGACTTGGCTTCGACAAGAACGACGAGCTACTCGCTCTTATGCCGATGCTCAATTCTTTCCCGCTGCGCTTCCTCACCGTTCATTCGCGAAACGCGCGGCAGATGTACGGCGGCGAGTGCGACTGGGAGTCGTTCAAGAAAGTCGCCGCCGTAGCAGAAATGCCAATCGTGCCGAATGGTGACTTGCCGCTTCAACCCTACATGGCTCCGTGTGCCCAAAATTGCGAATCAAAAACATCACACAGAGGCACAAAGACACAGAGGATAATGATCGGACGCGCGTTTATTCGCCAGCTCGGGATGCGCGACGACATAGGCGAGCTGCTTTCAAGATACATCAACGCCTCATCTGCGGAGCTGTGCGGTCCCTCGCCAGTCCTTGGCCGCATGAAAGAGCTTATCGCCTACTGGAAAGATATCCCGCGCTGGAAGCGTCTTTGGCCAGTCATCAAAATCGCCCGCACGATTGACGAACTGCGCCTCGCCTACTGAACCGACCTCAATCATCCCCACCTGTGCCAGCGGGGACAGCAACCGACAGTTAAGCCGATTATTTCAGCTTGAAGCCGGTGCCGACGAACTGCGCGATGTCGCGCCCGGTGTCGTCTGTGACATCGACGTTCACGACGCAAGAGCTGCGGCCGTCCTTCCTGTAGCGGGCCGTCGCGATGAGGCGCTTCCCCTTTGCCGCAGAGAGGTAGCTTATCGAGACTTGCTGGGCCACCGTCACTTTTTCGCGGTCGTTCGTGAGCGCGGCGAAGGCGAAATCGGCAAGGGTGAATATCGCGCCGCCCATGACGCCGCCGAAGGCGTTCCTGTGGCGTGGCGAAAGCGTCATCGAGGTCACGGCATGTTCGCCGTCCAGCTCGTCGAGCGTTATTCCGTTCTCGGTGGCGAAACGGTCCTCCGAGAAATAGGCGCGGGCTTCTTCAATTGTCATATTTGTCTTCCCTCTACATGTTCTACACGGCTAAAACACAAACTTCTCCACGTCTGCACGCCCAGCACATATAGGCGACGGTCACGAAGAAGCTCGCGGGCACGCGCGGACGCGCCGCAATCCTGACGCCAAGAAGCGTCGTCTTCCCACCAAGCCCCATCGGGCCTATGCCGAGGGAGTTTGCGTCCTTCAGAATTTCCTTCTCAAGCCGCCTGAGCGTCGCGTCCTTCGATGCGCCAGCCGCGCCGAGCGGACGGAGAAGCTGCTCCTTCGCGACTTCATACGCTGTCGCGCGGTCGCCGCCGATGCAGACGCCAAGTATCCCCGGTGCACAGCCAAAGCCCTGCGCCTTGCGAACCGCGTCGAGGATGCACTTCCTCACGCCCGCGAGATCGCGCCCCGCCGCAAGTGACGCATCGGGCAGCGAATACTGGCGCGACATGTTCTCGCTGCCGCCGCCCTTCATGACAAGCGTCACGCACCCCGGCTTTTGCCAGTCGACGTAGTGGATCACGGGAGCCCCGTCCGCGCAGTTGTCGTCGTAGGACTTGCCTGTCACTGAGTCGATGCAGTTCTTTCGCAGATACCCTCGCGCAGTCGCAAGCGCGACCGCCTTCTTGACGACTGCGGGCGAGACCTTGCGGCGAAGCGCCGCGTCGACGTAGAACGCGAGAGTCCCCGTGTCCTGGCAAAGCGGCGAGCCGAGCTTCCGCGCAAGACGCACGTTGTCGAGTATCGTCCCGAGGACGACGGAAGCTGACGACCCGCGCGCCTCGCCGCGGAAAGATTTCCTGATCGCCGCTTCCACGTCCGGCGGGAGCGATGAACTCGTGTCGCGTATGAGTCCTGCAAGTTTTTCGACGATGTTCATGTCGTAGATTATACCATAAGATTACTATGCGAACACCCGCTTGAATCCCGCGAGTTCCGTCGCGACAGTCTTCTTGAGGTCGGTCTTGTCGAAGTCGTACTCGAAGTGGAGGACATAGAGCGGCTTGACGCCGTTCGCGTCCAGGAGTTTCTTCGTCTCGGCCCACGGCACGACCCCCTCGCCCGCCGCGACCATCTGCTTTTTCATCTTCTTCGGATTCTTCGGGTCGCTCTGGTAGTGGAAGTCCTTCAGGTCCACGGACGCAATCCACGGCGCGACGAGCTCAAGCCCGTGCGTCCACGAGAGGTTCGTCTCGAAGAACGCGTGCATCGGATCGTATTCTAGCCCGATGTCCGCAGGGTCGAGGTCGCGTATGCACTCGTAGACATCCCAGACGAGCCCGCCGAACACGCTAGGCCCCCACGAAGAGTGGTTCTGGTAGGTCGCCTTCACGCCCGTCCTCGCCGCGAGGCGCGCGAGCGCGGCAAATCCGCCGCGAATGCGGTCGAGCGACTGCGAAAACGTCTCGGTCTTCGCATCGTAGAAGAAGTAGGCGGGGCGGAACATCTCGATTCCGCAGTCTGCGGCGACCTTGAGCACCGTCTCCGCGCCAGGCGTGAGCCCCGGCTTCCCCGCCGCGTCCGCCGTGATGTCGGTGCATATCGAGCGGCTCTTGAGCCCGAAGCTCTCCGCGATCTTGACGAGACGCGGCAGATTTGCCGCGGCGTCGGCCGGTTCGACATGGCCGCCCTTCCTCACCGTCCACTGGATTCCGTCGTAGCCCGCGCCCTTCATCAGCTCGCAGAGCTTCTCCGGCGTCTCCACGACCGGCGGCTGGAACATCTTCGAGAAGACGTGAAACTCGCTCGCCGCAAGGCGCGCGGACGCACCGCGGCGGACTGCACCTGTCGAGCAGCCGGCAAGCGCGGCCGCGGAAAGCGATGCGAGGAATTCGCGTCTGTCCATCTTTTTGCCTCTCTTCAGTCGTCGCACTTCGGGCAGTCCTTCGGGCGCATCTTCACGAGTTTCGTCGCATGCGCGGGAACCTCAGCGACGTAGAAGCCCGAATGCTTCCCCTCGCACTTCTGCCGCCACAGGTCCTTGACCCAGCACTCGCCCGAAAGGCCGAGCTCCGCGAACGAAACCTTGATTTCGCGCGCGAAGGGATAGCGGTTTACGAGCGCGACCGCGGTAAAGCCCTTCGAAAGCGGACGCGTCCAGACGCTCTCCGCGTCCGTATGGCGGATCCGGCGCGCGGTCTTGCCCAGCCGGTCCTGGCTGACGGCGATCACCTCGTCGTTCATCAGGAGGTTCTTCGTGAAGTCGTCGAGCGTCGTGAGGTCGCAGCCGATAAGAAGCGGCGAGCCGACCATCGCCCAGAGCGAGACGTGCGTGTACTGCTCGTTGGGCGTAAGATACGTCGGGTGGTCACTGCCGAACGAGAACTGCTGGCCGACGATCATCATGTCAGGGTCAGCCCAGCAGCCGGGGCCGTTGTACTTCCAGTAGTTGTCCGCGCCGATGCGCCCCTCGAGCGCAAGCTCCATCCAGTGCCACGCGTCCTTGAGGTCGCCCCACGAGCGCCAGCAGTTCGCGCCCGACTCGCGCGCCCAGAGCTCGGCATGCCCCATGCCGTACTGGCAGAAAGAGTAGAGGATGTCGCGCTTCTGCTTCTTCAGGCATTCGTTCATGAGCCGGTAGGGCTTGGCGTATGCCTTGATGCGTTCCTCTTCCGATACGCCTTCGGTTTCCTTCTTGAAGATGTCGCCGTAGGAGCACCAGTCGTACTTGACGTAGTCGAAGCCCCACTCCGCCCAGCTCTCGGCGTCCTGAAGCTCGTGGCCGTAGCTGCCCTCGCAGCGCCCGCACGTCAGCGGTCCAGGCGACGAGTAGAGCCCCGCCTTGAGGCCGAGCGAGTGGATGTAGTCCGTCAAGCCCTTCATGTCGGGGAACGAGCGGTTGGGGATGATCTTGCCGTTTGCGTCGCGCGCAGGACCGATCACGTCCTCGCGTCCGCCGAAATCCTGCTTTCTGGACTCGACGCGCGGGCACCCCGAGTTGTTCATCTCCCACCAGTCGTCGAGATTGACATAGGCCCAGCCGTGGTCGGCAAGGCCGGAAGCGTCCATCGCCTTCGCCGCAGCCATCGCCTTCTCCTGCGTCAGCCGGTAGCAAAGCGTGTTCCAGCTGTTCCAGCCCAGCGGCGGCGTGAGCGCGATCGTGTCGCCGACGGCGAGGCGAATCGTGCGCGTCGCCTTGCCCTTCGCGTTCTCGGCCGTCACCTCGATATCGTAGTCGCCGCCCTGCAGGGGCGCCGTTCCGCGCAGCACGCCCTTTTCGTCGAGCGTCACGCCATCGGGAAGGTTCTTCGCGGAGAACTTGATAGGCCGCGCGCCGCTCGTCGCGACGCGGAAGATCACGGGATGGCCGGGCCTCACACCCCAGATGTCCGCGCCGTTGATCTGCGGCTCGAGCTTTTCCGGCGGCGTCAAGATGCCGAGCTGTCGCGTCAGCGCGGCATCCTTCACGACCTCGAGCTTCGCCTTGCCCTCGCACGTGAAACGCGCGTCGAGCCAGTCCGCGTTCGTGGCGTCGAACGCCGACCACTCGCCGCCGCCCGTCGTCTCAAGGACGATCTCGCGCGCGCCTGCGAGATCGACGTGCGCCTCGACCGGCTTCTGCCCGAGCTTGAGTTCTCCAGACGACCATACGACGCGGCCGTCCGCCCAGACCCTGAACTGCGCAATCGGCTTGCCGTAGCTCTTGCCGGAGCCCGCCGTCGCCGCATCGTCGTCAATCGCCACAAGCGCGTCGAATGCCAGCACCTTGCCGTCCGCACGGAAGAGAATGGCGCTTTCGGGATGCGTACCGAAGCCGCTCTCGTACTTTACGCCGCCGACCGTGAGCGGGTGGCCGTCGACGGACTGGCACGCCCGGACGCGCTTGCCCATCCCGCACGTCGCGCCGGACAGGTCGAACTTGTCGACAAAGGCGACGTTCGTGACGAGCGCCTCGGCGTCCGGCCTATCGCCTTCGATTGCGCACCCACAGGCGAGCAGTGCCGCAAGCGGGATTCCCCTCTTGATCCATTTCATCATCGCTATCCTCACTTTCTTGGTTTTTTCCAGTTGAAATTTTCGTAGAGCGCAGGCCGCGACTCGTCGTAGTAGAGCTCGTAGGGGTCGCCCTGCCCAGGGCCTACGGAGAGCCAGAATGTCCGCTTGCGCTCGCTTAGGTCGATGTCCGCGACCGCATAGCCGCAGTCCTCGAAGGTCTTTGCGATCCACGTTCCGTCACGGTCGATGATGCCGTTCGGAAGATGTCCCTGGCGCATTGCGACGAGGATCGGGATCCCGGCGTCGATCGCGCGCGCGGGAAATACGGTGTCGACATGGTCCTGAGCGCAACCCGCGAGCGGGAAGAGAAGAAGCTCCGCGCCGTTGCGCTTGACGAGCTTGATCGACTCCGAGAACCAGTTGTCCCAGCAGACGAGCGCGCCGACGCGCCCAAAGTCGAGATCGAAGACGGGAAAGCCATCGCCGGGAACGAGCCCCATCTGGTATTCGCCGCTCGTCAGGTGCGTCTTGCGGTAGAGCCCGGCGAGCTTGCCTTCTCGGTCGCAGACAAAGACAGTGTTGTGGCACTGGCCCTCGGCGTCGCGCTCGCGGACGTTCATGGCGATGTTGCAGCGGTGCTTAGTCGCATATTTCTCTGCAAGACGCCAACTCGAACCGCCGGGCACCGGTTCCGCGACGGACGCGGGATCGGGCGCTCCCTGCGTCGAAAGGCATTCTGCGAAGAGGATAATGTCCGGGTTTTCGACATGCGCGAAGATGTTGGTGAGACACGCCTCGACCTGCGCAAGCTGCACGGCCATCGTCTTCTCGCCCGTCATTTCCTCGCCAGCCCTGCGCCGCGCCGCGATTATGGCATTCGCCGTCCTCTCGTGGGGATTCCCAACGACGCATCGGACTTTCCGCGGTTTCGCTTCGAGATCTGCGGTGGCGACGGATAAATCGCGTATCGCCACCGTCATCGGGTGCCACTTGGCTATGAACTCTACTTCAACGGAATCGCACTCGCCCGGAACGGCAAATGTCTCATCAAACGTGCGGACGGTCTTTCCGTCCTCTGTCTTGTCGGTGTAGGCGACGAAGTCGCGCTGATAGAACCTGCCTTTGTCTATGCCGTTGCCAGACTTGCCCCTGTCATTCCCGTCGTCTGGAAAATTCCATCGGACGAACATCATGACATCGTTGTAAGCGGAGTCGTTCGCATCGTCGAGCGTAATCTCCGCAGTCGCGCAGAGCCTGCAGCTTCCTAATGGAACGATTCCGCGCGTCGTCGCCCACCAGCCGCACGAACCCTTTGACGGCACTCGTATTTCGTAAACCCCCGGCAGGGACTCGCGCCCCGTCGCGGGCTCTACGGCGAGCGGCGCCGAATGGAAAGTCCAAATTGCCGCCAATACTGTCAGTACAAGATGCATTATTTCCTTATTCTACCAAATTTCCGCGCGCGACGCACTACCGTGGCGCAAGCTTGGAGAACTCGCGAACGACTTCGCGATCGTCGAACGGATGCTTCACGCCGGCGATCTCCTGCGTCGTCTCGTGTCCCTTGCCAGCGATGATCACGACATCGCTGGGGCCGGCGTTCGCGAGCGCAAATGAAATCGCTTCGCGGCGATCTGGTTCTACTCGAACGAGTGACGGCTTTGCCGATGCGCGTTTGACGCCCTCAATTATCGCGTCAATGATTTTCGCCGGGTCTTCGCTTCGCGGGTTGTCGCTCGTGACGACGAGTGAGTCCGCGAGCTTGGCGCAGGCCTCGCCCATAAGCGGGCGCTTCATCGGATCGCGGTCGCCGCCAGCACCAAACACGACCCAGAGGCGACAGCCCTGCGGCGTGAAACCGCGCGCGGCGGAAAGGACTTTCTCGAGACCGTCGGGCGTGTGCGCGAAGTCGACATAAACCGCCGCTTCGACGGCGGGATTTTCGACGCGCTCAAGCCGGCCCCAGCGCGGGACAAGCGTCGGGATGACGCGCTGGATCGTCTCGTACGGAACGCCGGCGACAAGGGCGAGCGCGGCTGCAAGGGCGACGTTGGACTTGTTGTAGTCGCCGACAAGCTGGAGCCCTGAGAAGTCGAATGCAGGAGGCTTTGCCGTAACCGGGAAGGCGTCCAGTCCGGGGATTTTTCGGCATGCCTCGTACATTCTCTCGCCGCCTTCGCCGTCGATGCAGACAGCGAAAGGAGGCGCCTTACCGGACGAATTTTCCCGCGCGATCCGCTCGGCGAACGAGAGCTTGACGCGGAAGTATTCCTCCATCGTCTTGTGGTAGTCGAGGTGGTCTTCCGAAATGTTCGTGAACGCGCCGCCAGCGAAAGACGTGACTTCGCCAAAGCCCACGCGGTTCTGGTGGATTGCATGGCTCGAGACTTCCATGACGCAGTCGGTGCAGCCGTTCGCCTCCATCGCGGCGTATATATCCTTTAGCTGCGCGAGCGGCGGCGTCGTGTAGCCAGTGTAGAAATGCCGCGCTCCGTCAAACGCCTCGACGGTAGTAATGTAGCCGCAAAGCGGAGCTCGCCCGTCCGCTCTTTCCGCTTCGCTCACTCGCTCCCGGGCTCGAAGCTGGGCACCCCAAGCGTTGACAAACTCGGCGAAAATCCACGCCGTCGTCGTCTTGCCGTTGGTGCCGGTTACGCCCCAGAATCTCATGACGCGATCAGTCGCGCACGCCAGACCAGTTCTCGAAGCGCTTTGCGGCGAGCGCCTTGTATTTCGTGCCCGCTCCGCCGTTCACGAACGGATCTATCGTGATGCCTCCGCGCGCGGCGAACTTGCCGTAGACTTCCATGTACTTCGGCTTAAGGAGCTTTACGAGGTCGTCGTAAATGACGTTCACGACATCCTCGTGGAAATCGCCGTGGTTGCGGAAGCCGAAGAGGTAGAGTTTTAGCGACTTCGACTCGACGAGCTTCTTCGCGGGGATGTAGCGGATCGTGAGCGTCGCGAAGTCGGGCTGGCCGGTCTTCGGGCAGAGAGTCGTGAACTCGGGCGCAGTGAACGTCACCCAGTAGTCGCGCTCCGCATGCTTGTTGTCGAACGAGTCGAGAACAGATGGATCGTAGTCCTTCGGCGCGACTACCGAGCGGCCGAGGGCGTTGAGCTTCTCAAGATCTTTTCTCATGTTCGCCTCATCTGCGCTGCGGGCCGTTCATCCTCCGTATGTCGGAATTGGAACCCCGCATCAAGGAACGCTTCTTCTCGTCCTTCTTTTTCGCATCGTTCTTTTTCGTCGTCTCGACGGGAACTGAAGTGACTTCGATTCTTACCGTCCGCGCGAACTCAGGAAGCTCCTTCTCGAGCTTCTCCGCGACAAACTGGTCCTTGTTGTCAAGCTTCGCCGCGTCAATGCGCACTTTGCGGCGGAACTGCGCCCACTCGCGCGCGAGGCGGTCGGCGGTCGCCTGCTCGAGAAGGAAGAACGGAGTCTTGTCGCCGTACGCGAAGGGGACCGTCCATCCGGCGACCTTTCCGCCCGCCTTGATCGGACGCAGCCCCTCTGGCGCGGCAAGGCCCTTATCGATGTCAGTCGAGACGAGCGCGAGCCGACGGTCACGCCACTCCTCGGCGAGGTGCAAGACGAGCGTAAAGCGCTCGGCCGCAAGGTTGTCGAGAAGATGGTCGAACGTCGCGCGGTCGGGATAGCACGTGTCCGAGATGACGTTGGTGACGCTGTCGTCGCGAAGCATCTCGAGGAACTCCGCAGTGCGGCGCCTCTCGGAATGCGCGGCGAGAGTCCCCCACTTGCTCTCGTCGACGGAGATCTTCGCGGCTTTCTCGAGACCGTACTCGAAGCACACGTACGTCTCGGGCCGGAAGTCGAGCGTCGAAACTTTCGCGTCTTCGAACTTCTTTAGCTCCTGCTGCGCGGCGCGGAACTCGGCCTCCGCTTGGCGGCGCTCCTCCTCGCGGACCCGCGCCTCCTCGCGTTCGCGCTTCTCGCGCTCGCGCGCCTCCGCCTTGGCCTTGCGTTCCGCCTCTCGCTTCGCCTCAAGCTCCTTGCGTTCCGCCTCTCGCTTCGCCTCAAGGGCCTTCGCCTTCTCCGCTTCCGCACGCTTGCGTTCGGCTTCCCGCTTCTCCTCGGCGATCTGCGCGGCCTCGGCGGCGGCGCGTTCCGCCTCGCGCCTCTCCTGCCACTTGTCCCAGCCGATCTTGCCGCCGATTGCAACGGCGAGAAGGACGACGACAAGCGTCACGTTGGACACTATCGAGCGAATGCGCGCGGCGCGCTTGGCCGCCTGGGCCTCGCGCCGCGCCTCTTCAAGGTCAAATCTGCCAGCGACCGCCATTGACAGCCTCCGGTCAGTTCTTGTAGGTGACGATCCCCTTGCCCTTCCTTATCACGCCGATGACGTGGTATGGCTGGTGCTGGGCCTTGAGAATGTTCGTCGCCTTTGTCATCTGGTTCTTCGGGATGATCACGACGAAGCCGATGCCCATGTTGAAGACGCGGTACATCTCGTCGCGGTCGACTTTGCCCTGGTTCTCGATGAACTTGAAGATCGTCGGGACTTCCCACGACGCGCGGTCGATCTCCGCGTTGACCGCCTTCGGGAGGACACGCGGAATGTTGTCCGGAAAGCCGCCGCCCGTGATGTGCGCCATGCCGGAAATCTTGATCTTGCGCTCGAGGAGCTTGGCGACCGGCTTGAGAAAGCTCTTGTGGACGGCGAGAAGCGCGTCGCCGAACGTCTGGTTCGTGCCGGGCAGCTTGTCCTGCCACGAATACTGGCAGAGGTCGAAGACGACGCGGCGGGCGAGCGAAAAGCCGTTAGTCTGGAGTCCGCCCGACGGGAAGCCGATGATCATGTCTCCGGCGCGAATAGACTTGCCGGTGATGAGCTGCGACTTCTTCACGTGGCCGACGATCGTGCCGACGAGATCGTATTCGCCAGCAGGATAGAGCCCTGGCATCTCGGCCGTCTCGCCGCCGAGAAGCGCCATGTGGTTCTCCTTGCACGCCTTGCAGAGACCAGACACCACCGACTTGAAGACGACGGGATCGACCTTGGCCGTGCCGATGTAGTCCATGAAGAAGAGCGGAAGCGCACCCTGCACGAGGATGTCGTTCACGCAGTGGTTCACGATGTCCTGGCCGACGGTGTCGTGCCTCCCCATCATCGCGGCCACCTTTAGCTTCGTGCCGACGCCGTCGGTCGACGCGACGAGGATCTCGTCCTTGCCCGTCGGGACCTTGTGGAGACCGCCGAACGCCCCGATGTTGCCAATCACGGCCTGAGTCTTCGTCGCCGCGACCATCTCCTTGATGGAACCGACGGCGTTCATCTTGACGTCGATGTTGACGCCTGCCTGCGCGTAGGCCGACTTCTTCTCTGACTGAATACCCTTCGACACGATTGAAACTTCCTTTCGGGAATGGACGGAAATGAACACTAAGGGGCGCGTGACACGCACGCGCCCCTCGTTGCGACGGCTCTTAGAGCTTGTTGTTCGAGCCGAGCACCTTGACGATCTTGTGGATGTAAAGCTGCTTCATCGCCTCGCGCGCAGGCGTGAGGTACTGGCGCGGGTCGAAGTGCTCTGGATGCTCGGCGAAGTGCTTGCGGATCGCCGCCGTCATCGCGAGGCGCGAGTCGGAGTCGATGTTGATCTTGCACACCGCGCTCTTCGCCGCCTTGCGTAGCTGCTCCTCGGGAATGCCGACCGCGTCGGGGAGCTTGCCGCCGAACTTGTTGATCGTGTCGACGTGCTCCTGCGGGACGCTGGACGAGCCGTGGAGGACGATCGGGAAGCCGGGAAGCTTCTTCTCGACGGCCTTGAGGACGTCGAATGCGAGCGGCGGCGGGATGAGCTTGCCCGTCTTGGGGTCACGCGTGCACTGCTCTGGCTTGAACTTGTAGGCGCCGTGCGAGGTGCCGATGGAGATCGCGAGCGAGTCGCAGCCGGTCTTGGTGGCGAACTCGATGACTTCCTCGGGCTTCGTGTAGTGGCTCTCCTCGGCCTGGACCTCGTCTTCGACGCCGGCGAGGACGCCGAGCTCGGCCTCGACCGTCACGTCGTGCTTGTGCGCGTAGTTGACGACCTTCTTCGTGAGCTTGATGTTCTCCTTGAAGGGAAGGGAGCTTCCGTCGATCATGACGGACGAGAAGCCGGAGTCGATGCAGCTCTTGCACGTCTCGAAGCTGTCGCCGTGGTCGAGGTGGAGGACAATCTGCGGCTTCTTGCAGCCGAGCTCCTTGGCGTACTGGACCGCGCCTTCGGCCATGTAGCGGAGAATCGTGGGGTTCGCGTACTTGCGGGCGCCCTTGGAGACCTGCATGATGACGGGAGACTTGGCCTCGACCGCGGCCTGGATGATGGCCTGCATCTGCTCCATCGTGTTGAAGTTGAACGCGGGAATGGCGTAGCCGCCCTTGACCGCCTTTGCGAACATTTTCTTGGTGTTGACGAGACCAAGCTTCTTGTAGCTGACCATCTTTGGGTTTCTCCTTAGTAAATTTTCCCCTTTTGGGGAATTGCGCGGGAGTATACCAAAAATCGGCGGAAAAATCAAGGGCATGGACAGAGACAAGGCAAAAAACCAAGCAAGCCGGAAAGTGGGGATTTGGTGGGCTATAGTGGATTCGAACCACTGACCTCTTCCATGTCAAGGAAGCGCTCTAACCGCGTAAAATGGGGCTGAAATCCGCCCTTTCGCCATAGTGTCCGTACTTTTGCACTTTTTGACCCTTTACTTTTTGGCTTTTCGTGAACCAAGTTGTCACCAACTAACACGAAAGGATACAAAGTTATGGGAATAAGGATTCTACCCTATCGCGGGGGCTACCGCCACTACTGGTACGGCGAGTACCGGGAGGGTGGTAGGCTACACCAAGTCCGTCTTTCTGTGAAGATTGCCGGTGTACCGCCCAAAAGTCTTTCCATAAAAGACGAGGGGAGTGTCTTGTACGAAAAAGGAATGCCTACTGGTAAATCAAAATAGCGTTACACAACATTCCGCAATACAACAAGAATAGCGATATGTTCCTGTCATGCATCGCTCATGACATCTTGACGATGGATATCATAGCGTAAATCCGTGCCGTCGTCCATGGGGTAGTCTAGACTTTCTTAACTACCCTTTAAGCCATGCATATAGTATGGCTACAATCATAACTATGACAAATAGACAACCGCCACACCCTTGAAAGACCGCTCCATATTGTTCCCATTCAAAATACTTATCATATTCTTTCTTCTTTTCTTTTGCCGTCATCCTGCCAATAAGGTTCAATTCATGGAAATACCCCGCCATCTCCCGTCGCTCTTTAGGAGTCTTCGAAAGATACAGGTCTTTCAATCTCGGATCGTCGAGAAAACTTCCGCCAGCAAGGTCTTCCTCGATTTCGTCTCTCATTGTGATTGGCCTCCAGACATTGCAGATAACAGTGTTTCGCATTTCGCAAGCAGTGCCTTTGACTTTTCTGAGACACCTTTGCCATGTGCCTCTCGGTGAAAGTCCGCAAAGTCATCCTCTTCCGGTAATTCTGGCAAACCGTATTTCATCTGATTTCACTCCTTGTCGACTTACTATGTCATTTGCCTTTAGCCGTTCCTATATGCCTCCTGCTTCATTCTATCCCATGTCCCGTTCATTTTGTCCCACCCTGTAATGACTCCTTTTCCGCTTAGCCCCGCCCAGAATGACATTACACCAGTCCAAAACTCACTTCTTCCAGACACATCGACATAAGTCATTCCATTAATGCGATACTCATTCCTCCTACCTGTGGAAAAGAACGAGTCTGGCGGCACATACGGCGAGTCGCGCTCTTGCCTTCTTGTCGGCATCGAATGAGCGAGCCCAGGTTTCCTTGCCGACGAATGGAGCATGCCATTACCACCATCGCGACCATGCGGGGTCTTGCGCTGCGACAATTCATAATCATCCCACTCGGCATCATCTTCGGGATCCTCGGCTTCAATAACCGACTCATTGCTCTCGCTTATAATCTCTTCGTCGTCGCCATCTTCATCATCATCTTCTTCATTGCCATTACCAAATTCATAGTTGCGGTCTGGTGTGTTTCCGGAATACCATTCGTTCCGTTTTTTGAGCAGCATCAATGCCCCGTACTCGCTGCCGCGACCCTCCCCGAATGAGTCGCCCCGCACCAAGCCTGTGCTTTGATACGTAGGGCCGATGAAATTGCTACCGCGCTCCTCGCCTACGAAAGTGTGGTTGATGTCCCACAACTTCCCACCCTCGTCTATCGTTCCTTGCTTGATGTTGCAATAGTCATAGACCTCATTGCCTTCAATTCTGCCAACTAGGCGATGCCGCTCGTCGTAGAGGTTGCCCTCGTCGTCGATACTGCCTTCAAAGTGATTTAGGCCGCGATATAGGTTTCGCTCGTTCATAGGCATCACCCATTTTATGACATTTTGATTAGTGCATTTGAGGTGCTTCGCCAGGCATCTTCTGATACCAGACCTGGGTTTTGTACACAACCACAGTGATCGGCCCCGCCTTGATTGTCACGAAACCGTCCTCATCGGGCTTCACATACCCGACCAGCGAATACTGCCGCCCGCCAGGAGTCTTGCAGAACGTCATCCAATAGTCTGCCTTTGTTGCGACGGCGAAGATCAACATGACAAAGAGCAATGTCTGTTTCATTTTTCCGTCCTCACCGAATCCGCTTGCCGAGATAGATTTCAATGCCGTTGGCTCCGCAGTCCTCGACATCAATTACCTGCCAAATCATCTGGCGTGGCGTAAAACCGTACTGCAATTTTACTGCCACTGGCTTATGGTCCACGAACATTGACTTGTATTTCTTGCATTGCTTCCGATACTCAACATTCTTTTCCCCGCTCTCGATCATCTCATACCATTCCGCCTGCATGATCAAGAATGCAATCTTCCCACTCGGCAACGCGGACGGAACGTTCTTCATGCCGCTTACCCATAACGCGGCCGGAGTTCCACCATCTTCGTCTGGGATCTCATCCAACGGCATTTCTTCCTCGTCTGCGAGCATACTACCGTTTGTCGATGCCTTTTTCTTTACTGCAACCTTCCGTTCACATCCGACTATCCTTGCCCCCTGCCCCGCCTTTTCCAGATTGACGATTGATTTACACTTGCCCTCATGCATGTCGCCTACCGTCATGGTCGTACACCGTTTGATTCCGCTCGACAGCTCCGCACGAAAGACAACCTTCATTCCGTCCTCATACGAAAGTACGGCAACATCGCCATCTTGCTCGTCTGCCTCACCAGAAACAAAGGCTGTTCCATCTCCCCTGAAATGGATGTACTGATCACTCATTTTTTCGAAGCCCTTTTCTTTTTCATCGTGAATTTCGCAACCGCCACGTCGAACTCCAAGGCCTCGTCGATTTGACTTTCCTTGACGAACACATACCGCCACGGTTTGTGTTTCGCCTTCGCTTCCTCAGCCGTAACAACTTCGCACCACTCGATAGCCGCCGCTGCCTTGTCCTGCACATCTGCATCCTCGACCTCATTGTCGGCCTTGACTTCGCAGATGTACTTGCCCTTTTTCGTTTCCACCACGAAATCAGGGAAGTAATTGTCGCCATTGTTGCGCCTGATCGAAAAGTTGCTGTACTGCGGCCTAAACCACGCAATCACGTCCTTGCACCTATCGACTATGACGGCGAACATCCGTTCGGGATTGCTCTCGAACTTCTGCCTTTCGTAAAGGCACTTCTTGAATCCAGTGAACACCATCGACTTGATTTTCGACTTCTCGCCATGCTTAAGCTGTACAGAGAAGTCGCGCACTTTGTCCGTCTCTCCAATCAGTGCACTCGACAATCCAAGACTGTAACATCCGGGCGTGACCTTGAATTCGTATCCGCCGCCCTCGTAATGAACGTGTTTCTCCATCTGCTTGCGGATGACACTAGCAATTGCATCCATGTTGTTCCGCATGACATTGGCGGCTACGTCCTTGGAAGAGTGCCATTTCGACAGGAATTCAACCGCCTGCTGCGCCAACTTGGCGACAAGCTCAGAATTGCCGTCGTAGTCGATTTCCTCGGCGGCCCGAAGTTTTCCGATCAGCGTTATCAAGTGGTTTTCGGCAGCATCACCCTCACCACCGTCAAGCACCTTGACTTCTTTTCCCGTGACAAGACTTGTCACCTTCACCTTGTCATCGACAGGATTCAGCGCCTTCAGCTCTATCGTATCAAGATCGAAGTCGTCAAACCCCTGTATCACCTCACCCTTGGGCATTCTCAGCACTTTGGGAATCGCAATAGTCGTGGCAGCTATAGTTTGGCACGCCTTGGCGACAGTCTCTTTCTCCGGCTTCTTGCCCGTCGCCTCTTCGACTTTCTTTGCCGCCGACTCAACGACTGCTGCAAACGTCTTCTTGTCCGTCAGGTCGCAGGACGAGAGAGACCCGATGCGTTCATCTACAGCGGTTTGAACCGCCTCCAACGCCGCGCCAAGTTCCGGTGTCAATTCCTCTTTCTTGATGCCAGCGGACTGCGGAATATAGACGCCCCCCGTCTCTCCGCTCTTCGCGGCGGCAATAATGCCCTTGGTGGCCGGCGTCATGTTGACAACGGACTTCTTCTCGTCGTTCCCGTCCTCGTCGATAATATAGCTCTTGAACATCACAAGGCTCTCGTCCTTCGCCTTGTTGATGATCGCGGCGTATCGGTCGTGCGAGACAACCGTCAGCGTATCGACAGCCTCCTCGCCAGTCCGTCCGCCGTACGGAAGGCGCAATCCGCGTCCGATGGACTGCTCGACGAGATTCACCGAGTTCGCCGCTCGAAGAGGCACGATAGTGTAGAGATTCGCGACGTCCCAACCCTCGCTTAGCTTGTTCACATGAATGACTATTTCGATTTCGTTGCCGGGCTTCTCAATTTCCAGAAGCTGCCCGACCATCTTCTCGTCCTCCGCCGCGCTCATGCCAGAATAGACCTTAACGACCTTACCCTTGTACGCTCCCTTGCGGAAGTCGCCGCTCTCCAAGAATGCTTGCAGCTCATCTGCGTGTGCCTTGTCCGCCGCGACCACCAACATAAACGGTTTGACCACCGGCTTGTTGTGGTTCTGCGCCCAGTTTGCGATCGCCGCCTTTGTATTCTCATGAATAAGCGCACCGTCGTTCAGTTTCAACCGCTCCAGTTCCGGCGAGTCTTCCACATAATCCGATATACTGAACCCCTTGCGCGTCGCAACTGCAGGAGCCTTGACGAATCCATCCTTCATCGCCGCCGCAAGATTGTACTCGTAGGCGATATTCTTGAATGGGATCTCCTTCTGCCCTTTGATAACGCGTGGCGTCGCCGTCAGCTCAATGCCCAACACGGGCTTCAGTTCGCTGATTGCCTTTGCGCCTGCCTCGGCACGGTAACGATGCGACTCATCCATCAGCACAACGAGGTCGTCGCGCCCGGCAAGATACTCAAAATAGCTCTCGCCAACCATCTCCGAGATTCGCCGAATCTTTGCAACTTTCGCCTTCGAGTCTCCGGCGGCAAGATGTCCTTTGTCCTTCGCCGTCAGCTTCGCAATGTTGAATATGTTGATGACGACGCTGCCGAAAAGGTCGTTGGCCTGCACTCCGCCGCCGGACTGATATGTCTCGCCGGTGATGATACGCGGCGGATTGCGCGAGAACTCGCCAATACCGTTGAACACGTATTTCGGCGTGCCGGGAGTGAAGTCGGTTATCAGCTTCTCGTAGATAGTCAGGTTAGGCGCAATCACGACGAAGTTCTTAACCCCGTGCGCCTCATGCAGGTACGAGATGAAAGCGCCCATTAGCCGCGTCTTACCTACGCCCGTCGCAAGCGCGAAGCAAAGCGAGCAGAAGTCGCGGTCAAAGTCCTTCACGCTCGGGCATATCTTCTGTATCTCAGATAGAGCGGTCGCCCCGTGACCGTTGCCTCCAAACACGATCTCCGCGACTTTCGCCAGAATCTCCAGCGAATCCGCCTGCGGCTTGCGGAGGCTCAGGTTCATGCAGATTTCATTCTCAATTATCTCATTTCCCGTCATGGATCAGTCCTCCCCGAAAAGGTCGTCCTGCACATATTCCTCGTCCTGTGACATCGGGAGGTTGGCGACGTTGAGGCTGTAGTCGTCATGCCCCCATTCGCATTTCTTAAGCACCGCCTCAGGGATTTTCTTGAGGCGCACATTCGCGCAAGACGCACCTTTGTCAAAGCCCTTGCAGCAGATGAGCAGAGAACGCTGTTCCCCCACCTGCTCGCAGATGTCCTCAAGCTCGGCCTTGCGGATGAAATTTGTCGTCACGTAGATAAACGACTTCTCCGTCGAATGACCGTGGATAAAGTATTCCGTCTCGCTTGGCGCGTAGGTGAAACCCTCCAACTTGCACACAGCCTCTGCCAGCATTTCAGGTTTATATGCCTTGTTGATGACTTCCTGCCCCCATTGATCTTTCGTAATTAGCGTCGGTGCAAGCTCGAAGAACCGATACCCGCCACCGCCTTTCCAATTAACGGTCTTCGTTATGCCGCCCGCATCATCACCGTCAACAACCATGTTCATACGAGGGGCGCAGTTCGTATAGCAATGATCGAGAAGTTCAATGCCTATCCACCGCCGCCCCATCTTGTGCGCAACAGCCGCAGTCGTACCGCTACCTAAGAAAGAATCAAGAACAAGATCGCCCTCTTTCGTCGCCACCTCCAGAACCCGCTTAATCAGCCGTTCAGGTTTCGGAGTATCAAACGGAGCCTTGCCCTTGAACAGCGCAAGTATTTCCTTCTTCGCCTCGTCCGTATGCCCGACATCCTTGTATTCCCAAAGATTCGTCGGCGGCACGCCGCCAACATTCGATAAATAAGTCTTTCTACGTATCCCGCCTTTACCGTTCTTCGTAAAGTAGAACTTTGGCCACTGGCCTCTCTTCAACACCGCTTCAGCAGACTTCCTTGACTCATCCAACGACTTTGAAAGAACGATCGCCTTCACGCCCTTGCGAACTTCGCCAACGTCAACCCCGCAAATCGTTGCTCGCTTCGCGGCGTCATCAATCTCTCGCAATTCGTATTCAGCCCAGCCACACATGTGGGCAAGCATATCCTCTTGTCCAAATGTCCAGCACCGTCCTGCCACAGGATAAACCCACTCGCCAGTAAATGGGTGTTGAATCGCATACACCATACCTTGATGCGTTGAAGCTCCAGGGGCAAATGGATTGTCGCTAGTCCATGCACCAACATCGTTGTCCGGATTTTTGTAGATGCTATCCATCTCTGCCGTTCGCGGCAGTTTGTTTGGCTGCCAACCGGGTTGCTTGGAATAGACAAGGATATGTTCAACCTCGTTTACGATTCCCTTTGCATCATTTCGCGTAGAATATGTACGTTGCCAAGCAATATTCGACACGAAGCAATCGCGCCCGAACAACTCATCGCACACGACCTTTAGATACGCCTCTTCCCTATCGTCTATCGAAATCCACAGGCTTCCATCATTCGCAAGCAATTCGTGAAGAATTTCCAACCGTTCCCTCATCAACCCAAGCCAAATTGAATGTTCAAGGCCATCATCGTAATGCGTGAACGCAGTTCCCGTATTATACGGCGGATCGATGTAGATGCATTTCACCTGTCCGGCAAACTGTTGCTCCAGCGCCTTAAGGGCGAGAAGATTGTCGCCGTGGATGAGCATGTTGTCGAAGATGTCTTTGCCGTCACGCCGCCGCGTCGCGGCATGATGCGACTTTGCGGCATCCTCGACAAGCACCCTCGGCTCAAGCCTCGGCCGCTTGTCCTTACCAATCCAAGTCAGTTCAAGTTTCTGCAGTTTCTTGTCGCTCATGAGTTTAAATCCTTCCTTGCCAGATGGCCTACTTCGTTTCGGCTTTTACGACCTCACTTTTTCCCGCGCCTTTTACCACACCTTTTCCCACACCAGGCTGAAGCCCTTCGTTTTCCTTCTTGAGGAATCCTGTCAGCGTTTCTTTCGACGGGAGCTGAAGCATGTACTTGGAGAGGAACATTCTCTCGTCGACGAATGGCGCGACGTATTCGGCAAGTTCCTTGCCGACTTCCGTACACATCAATATGCCTATCGGAGGATTGTCCCCATCCGTCATCATCCGCTTGCGGTAGTATTCCATGTACACACCCAACTGCAGGGCATCCCCACGGTCAAACTTCTTCGGCTTTAGTTCTATGAGCACATGGCATTTCAGAATGCGATGATAGAACACGAGGTCGATCCGCTCATATTCGTCGTCAATCAGAATCTTCTTCTGTCTTGCCTCGAAACAGAATCCTGTTCCCATTTCAAGGATGAATTCCTTGAGTCCTTCGCAAATGCCCTGTTCAAGATCCTTCTCCTTCCAGTCCGGGGGCAGTTTCGCGCCGAGGAATTCCAACACGTTGTTCGTCTTGATGAAATCGTCGGCATTAAGCTTCTCGACCTTGCCCTGCACCATAGCGGAATACTTGTGCGGGTCCTTGCTCCAACCGCAGCGTTGGTAGTACTGGCTATCGATCTGCCGCTTCAACTCCCTCACGCTCCAAGTCCCACGTATCGCCTCGAACGCATAGAACGTACGCATCAAATCCTCTGGACAACGAAACAACTCCCGTATGTGGGAATATGAAATCCGATTGAACAATGCCCACGGAGATATCCGAACAGAATCCCCATTTTCCCGCAACAAACCCTCGTTATGCGAAAAGGCCACACACCGATTGTCCTTTTCCGGCAAAAGGCCACACACTGTGTGGCTTTTTGCTTCAAGGGCGTAAACATCGATTGAAAATAGCTCCGGCAAGGACTGTCCATGTCCGAATCGATCCAGAAGATAACTAGCAATCTCCTGAGACAATTCAGGGTATATCAAATAGAAACTCCGGTAGTCTTTCAAACTGCTTATCGAAAACTCCGATTCCACGAGTCGTTTAGCAAGCCTCTTCAGAAGCCCGTCGCCGTACTCCGCACGAGTCTTGCCACCCTGCTCATATTCAACTATGTAGTAACCAGTGAGCCAGGCTCGCGCCGTCACACTGCGATTGACTACTCCCTGTGCATCTTGCCTGAGGGCACGTGTTGCCGACTGGATTTTACCAACCAGAACATCAAAACCGGCGTTTTCATTCTCGATGTCGTCGCTACTTCTTTTCATCTTCTTTCTCGTTTCAATTCCTTCAACATTTGTCAGAAACAGTCTGACAAATTGAACCGGCATGAATTTCGGCTCTGTGGCGCATAGACAAACACCTCACCCCTGATACTGGTACTTGACAGGATTGCCGCAGGTTTTGACGATGTGGTTTTCCGCCATTACCGCCGGTTTGAAAAGCGCGTTGAAATGCGCCTTGTCGTTCGTGTCGCTTGCACGGAAGAAATACGCCAACTTGTGATTTGCGCTCAATGCCTCCGTGAACAGATCGCCCATCTTGCGCTCTTTGCCATCATGCTGAAGAATCTGCACGGCGGCGGCAAGAAGTTCCGCATCAAGCCGCGCCTCCACGCCCTTTTCTCCGCCCCAGCCTAGCGGCATATAAGCCTCGCGCTTCGGCACTGGTTCATAGCTTCGCCCTTCTGGGATCTTGGCGATATTTGCGTTGAAGAACGCAACGCTACACCCCGGGCCGAGCTTGTCCATGACCGTATTGCGCAGCATCTTCGTCGGCATCGGGAAGTCGTATTCTGCCAGCACTTCCTCGACGGCCTCGTAGAACTTCTTGCGAGAAGGCGTGGGGGCAACATCTTCAAGTCCTGTCACCAAGGTATAGAAGCCGTCAGGCGAATGTTTAGGCCAATAAAAGGCAATTGAGACAAGCGGCGGCAAGCCATCAACCGGTGGCTTCAAGAAGTAAAGCTGAAGAATGGGCGTTGAGTTTCCGGCTTTTTCATGGACGGCCTCCATGTACGCGGAACTCGAACGGTTACGGAAGCCCTCTGAAAGTTTCGCATGGATGCTGGGCGGCAGCTCCGTTTCGTATGGTTCCTTGTCCATTGCTTCCAGGAACTTATTGAATCGCTCCGCGAGGTTGCCTTTGGCATCCGCCTTGTTGCTTGGATAGGAGGCAAGAGCCGCCTCTAGACCAGCTGGAAGACAGGAATGCTCATCAATTTTCGCCGTGATCTTTGTAACAATGCCGTCAAGGTTCTCTCTGAGAGTCTTGAAATCCACGGCGTTGATTACCGTTGTCGGAATATCGGCGTAATACGGCATGTGTAACCTTGCCGCATTGTAATGGGCAACACCATTGGCGACGCTAGTTGCCGTCGGTGTTCCAAGCTCATACGACTTGCCATTTACAACAAGTGGCGATTTTTTGTTGGTTTCATCATTCGCCAGAACGACATGCCAGCTGACACAACTGGAGTTTTCGATCTCGCGGACAAGCCCGTTCAGCATCCGGCTAGAGGCGTCGGGCGCATGCATTCTTGCCGTCTTGAGGAAGTCGATAATCACACCCTTTGGAACATTGCGCCAAAGCGGATACTTCGCGAACTGACATTCCGCTTCGCGTTTTGCCTGTTCCTCTGCAGAAAGTGAATAGTCTGGCGTAATAACGTAATCGAGGAAATCCTTGCCATGCGAGAATAGCGCGGACGCATCTGCCGCCTCCGTTGAGAAGTCATTGGTAGAACCATACGTGCCGGCTCCGGACTCCGTTCTGTTCTTGGCTTTGTCGCGTCCCGTAAGGCGGCGTCCATAGCACATAACAGGCTGATAGTGCGCCTGATCGCTCGGCGAATATCCTGCGTCGAAATTCTCCTTGATGCCCGCATGCATCAGATCCTCAACCACAGCCGTCCTTTTCATCTCAAGAACTGACTCTGATGTCATCCAGATTCGTGGTAAGAGTTCATAGCCGATGCGATAGCCGAACCAACGCCCCATCTGCGTCATGGTATCGACGGCTACGGTCTTGCGGACACGGTCGAAATAGCTAGCGACAAGTCCATCAAGCGTCAATCCACGGGCAATCGTATTGCCGCCGCAGACGAACCAGAGATGGTCTTCTTTCAGTTTCTTGGCCTCGCCAGTCTGCGTGTAGAATTCTTGGTTCTTCCTGTCTGTGCTGTTGATGACGACCACATGCCTGTTGGCGCTCTTGATGAAGTGGGCGAGATGGGGCTCGATATCCTCCCACGGCGGCGTTGCAGAGGGTTTGCCATAGTTTTCCGCCTTGTTCTCTGAGGAATTGAAGAGGTGTTCGAATTCTTCTGCGGTACAACCTCTCCGTTTCTTCAGCCCACATCTTCTTGCATTCCGCAATAAACGAGGCAACTGAATTGTTGTCAGCAAAACGCGTCGAAAGATACTTTTCAAGGATCTCTGCAGTCTGATCATGAATCTTGCGAACCTGCGAAACGTTAAGCAGCATGGTTGACCATCTCAATTCCGTTTCCTCAAGCTTCGCCTTTAGCTCGTTCTCGTCGCTTATCTTTTTCTTGAGTTCAGGAACGTCTATCGTAAGTCGGTGCCAGCGACGCGCGGCTGCGCAACAGAACGCCCAAGTTATGGCGTCCTTCAGCGACTGCCAGACAATCTTTTGTTTCTTGTCGAACACACAAGATAGGTCGTTTTTGATTGTCACTTTATGGGCAACAGATTTAGGCTTACCATCCTTGCCCTTAACTTTTTCCTTTATGCCTTCAAGAGGATTCAATATTTTCGTCTTCTCGTCCGGCGTGATTGAACGGATGATATCCATTCTGGCCTTAGTTGTCTTGATATCTCGTCCGTAGATTTCATCAAGGCCAAAATACTTTGGCGACTTTTCGATGGATGCGATGAAGTCGGCGTAGATTTCGGTTTGGTCGGGACGCTCGTTGAGAATGCAGGCGTAGGGCGTTGCAGTGTAAGCGATGTAGGCACACTGGTCGAATGGGTAAGTGTATTCGGTTGCGTCCTTCCCCGTCTTATCGACAAGCGAAATTATCGCATTGTTGATAGTACTACGACCATTCGCAATTGCGAAGATGGCCTTGAGCAGCTTTATGAAGCTTGATGGAGAACGCTCCCTTGTGGCACTGAAGAATTTCTCCGCCAACTGGCCAAGGTCGTCACCCCATTCATCGTCAGCAGAAGCAGGCTGATCAAGCATCAGAAGCTTCTTGCAGTCATCATCCGTGAGGATGGTGGCGGCCTTTTTCTTCTCCGCGACAGGGCTTTTCAGCAAATCCTTTATCTTGTTGTATGCCTTCGCTTCGGGCGTATTGGCGGCATCATCAGGCATTTCCGCATTTTGAAGGGTATCGACCCACTCTGCAAGCGGGGTGAAATCGTCATCTTCGCACTCCTGCATTGCGTCCGTTGCGTCTTGGACGACCTTCTCTGCGTTCATCAACGCGTCATCCCTGCCAGCGTTTGAGTTCGGCGTGGCGTTGTCCGCCTCGTCGTCGATAACAAGCACACGCATGTGCGACGCATACTGCTTATTGGCATTCATCCAGTTTGTGATGCGTTCAAGGGACTTCTTGCCCTTCATTGCAACACCCCAGAAGAAGAACTTCGCACCGGGATCTGTTAGGCATTCCGCATCTGGATCCTCGGCCTTGTCAAGGAAATGAAGTGCAGTTGCATTATGTGCATACACTTTTGATTTCTTGAAGTCGCGCTTAATCCGAGTCTCCGTCTGTTTGGCAAGGGCTGTAATTGCGCTCGTCAAAACGATGATGACATTCCATCCGGCGTCTGCAGCCTTCAACGCCAGACCTATGTAATTGCGCGTCTTGCCAGACTGGACACGCCCCACAACAAGTCCCGAGACGCGGGACGGCTCACCATTCTTCTTGTTATCCGCAAGAAGCGAATCGATGCGCCCAATAATTGCATCCACTGACGAGCGTGTCCGCCCATCGTTCTTTGTCACTGTCTGAATATACTGATCGTAGAAACTTGCCATTGCCCATCTATCCCTTCTTATTTGACGCCACAATATTTGCCTTTAAGCACTGTAGCACCTGTATCTATCATAGAAATGAGTTCTGTCGCCCAATCAACGGCCTCGTCAAGAGGCCTGATTCCCGAAATGCCCACCTTGGCTGCGTCGTAAAGAGACTCCCAGCCATCTCCTTTTGCTATCATCGGCGGCCAGGATTGCATTTTACGACTCGCGAAAAGACGCACACATATCTGTCTAATGCGACGAAAGTCAATCGGCTCGTTGGCAAGCATGAGCTGAAGATCGACAAGGTCTTGAACGCGATGCCCGCCAGGTTCGGTCAAGCCATGCAACTTCTGCGCAATCTGAAACGGGATAGGCATCACTGGAATGGGGTCTGGAGTTGGGAAACCAAGCGCAAGAAAGGCAGCGGAGATTTCCGCCGGAATTGAAACCAATTCAAACTCGTCCGCATCCCCTATTTCGTCATAAGACACCTCGAACCTGACCGTACACCATGGGTGATGCCGATATTGCAACTTCACATCATACGGGTGCATCACATATTCAGCAGGAACTCCCCTTGGATGCTTCTCGCCGGCCTTTACGACAAATCCATCAAATTCGCCCCAGCCCGCTTTTAGCCTTTCGGCGAAATTCGACATAAAGGCCTCAAGTGCAGTCTTTCGAGCAACATCAAAATCCATCGTAAATCTAGTAGTGTTCGCCCCATATCGAAGCTTCATTGAAGTTCCGCCGCGCAAAACACCATCTCGCAGAAATTGACCGACAACGACGTTCGCCATCATAACACGAAGCCTGTATGCCTTGTCGTTGCTGTCAACAAGCGCACGTATTCCGCGTTCGAGGAAATTGACGTTCTGCGGGATTTTCACTTTCCAAGCTCCTTACTGACAAACCTCGCTTCATCTCTTCCAACATATCCACGATCGACTCCGCTGGCCAACGCCTCGCGAAGGCGCTCGTTCACGACCACGCCACGGCACGACACGATTGCATCTGCCACGCTTTGTGCGCGAACCCCCTCATAGTAGGATGGCTGATAGCCCGCTGGTGCTTTGTGTATTCTAATGCCGTCAGAAAGTTGCTTGCGAACCCTGCGATCGGTTGCGACATGAATCCAAGTCGGATTTGTCGCCGCAAGCCCAAGCATCCCAATAACCGACTCCCCGTAGAGATAGGCATCCTCACCGACCGCTTCGACTGCGGCGGCAAACTGGTCGAATTGAGAGGCAGGGAAATTCGAGATGCGATAAACGCCGCGTCCGGCACGTTCCAACCGACCAGACTTTACCCATCTGCTGAGTTCACGATTGGAAACGCCAACCGCCTGCGACTGTTTGGCTGTCACAAGCCCATAATTTCCCGATGCAATCTCATATATGGCATCAAATGACTTCATGGCAATACATAGACACTTTTGTCACCTTTTTGACATTGCGTATTCTATCAAAAGCAGATCGCCAACGTCAAGGAGGGTGCTCGCACGAATTTTTGCCGCCCCAATAAGGGGCCAGAAAAACAGGCCTTGAAGAAATCTGCTCAGAGGCTGCAATTGCCAAGAGACTCAATCCTCAAGACCTGTGGTGTCCTTAACTACTATGGGGCCAACCCCATAGTAGTTCTCCTGTGTCATAGCGCAGGTTCAAGATTGGTGTCGTTGGGAGTGGGGTTGTAGATCGACAGAAACCTCACTGCCGCTCCTCGCTCATCACAAGCGTATTTAACATCCCTAAGTTGAAAGTAGATTGCAGATTCCAATGTGCCATCAGCGTTATATCTACATCTACTCCTGATCACAAGAACTTTTGACGGATCGAAGAAATGACGATCCCAACGCGTGACATTACCTCGTTTATCGCGCGCGGCGACTTTATCTGAAAAAGAAAATTCTGTTTTGTAACAACCATTCGTTTCTGCATGATAAACACCACAGTATTCACTTCCGTGGGTCATCTCTGCATAATACCCTCCTGCGAATTTCTCTGGGAAACGAAGTCGCAATGACATACCCTTGTAGTCTTTCTGACGCCATGCCCCGTCCCATTCAAACATAACTTCCATATCCGAAACCTTGCCGATACCATGCGGTTCTACGAAATCATACTTCATCAAATCAAATCCTATCCACTTGTTCAATTCATGCGTGTTTTTCCATCCCGAAGAAGGTGCTCTTCTGGCGGTTGGATTCTTAATTGGCAAAAGCACAATGTCCTCTTTGCCCCCCCAAGGCTGCCATTTGCCGCCGGACACTTCATGCTCGCTGCCCATCGCGATGAAACTAATCTTCCGCTTGCTTCTATAGTGATGGTCCCCCGTCACTTCAACTTCAAGGATACCACCTGTCTTTGCCTCGGCGACAAAAACACCATTCGTGTCCGTATTCCCGACAATCCTCCGCCCCTTGGAACGGTCGATCATGTCAAAAAAGACATTGACCCTGGCATTGTGAACTGGCATGCCCATATCGTCAACGACACGAAACGCAACTCTTGCGTCGGCACCGTTATGGCAAGCGTTCTCGAATTCTCGCGATACCGCACTCGCCTGCTGCGAAAGGCACGCCGCAAGAACCGCGCTCGCTATGAAACGGCATTTTAAAATAGGACTTTTCATTGAAGTGCTCCTTCTTCTTTGAGTCTCTGATAGAATTTGAATACAAAGAAATATGACACATCCTTTATGTCGGAATGTAACCACCTGTTGCCCCAATCAGAGAACCATCCGTTAGATCGGACGACCCAACCATTCGGCCGCTGCAGCCCGTTTGCGTTTTCATCTGTCGATTCCAGGTTGATCATTCTTCTGTCCATATTGGGCGGCCCCCATTTCATTGCACCACTTGCCGGCGTCCGCGACGGTATGCCCTTAGCAAGATGCGCTCCCCTCAGCAAAAGGGGAATGGAATTCGTGTTCATGCTCTCTGGCTGAAGCTTGAAGACAGTGTTGGTCTTCAACTCCACTCCCGACATCAGCCAAGCGTTTGTTGGCTGTATCATATTATAGCCTAAACTGTTTTCACGAATGCTCCAACCTGCCCAATCGGTCGTACCCATGTTGAAGATTAACCCCTTACGTCCTTTCCATAGCTCCTGCTTGTGCCAACTGTATCGTTCAAACATCTGAGACCAATTTTCATATCCATCCGTAGGCCACACGTTGTTATTGTCGTAAAGCTCCAAAACGTGGTCGCCGGTGGAATAGAAGTTTACCGCATAATCTGCAACATCGGCAAATCTGCCGCCCCAAGACAACTCGTAGCGATCATCACCAACATCTTCTTCGAAACACTTATACCACTCGTTGGCAAAGGACTTTCTCGGATATTCGTTCCAGTCCTTGTGAACAAGTACATTGGCAGGAGACAATGACATATCATACGCCTCCGCAGGGACGGCGGAATTGCACATAATGTACTTGGACACTTGCAGTCCATAGTCTTGCATCATCGACGAAACGACCAGATTCCCGAGCGAATGCGCCATCACTACCTTCTCGCTCGGTATGCTGTTCGTAATCTCGGCGACGAGCTGGCTTGCAACGACAAAGGCATTGGAAGCGTTCTCATGGTAGTTCGCATTGCTTCCAATGTCACTTCTCCAGTCAACATTGTAGAAGTTGACGTGTGCCCCAGAAAGGAACAATCGCTTGAAGAGCGCATCCCCCCACTTCTCAGCATCGGCCTCCGACACGTTGGCACCATGCAGAAAGACCAACGACTTGACACCCTCTTCACCCCACGTCTTGTTGAGAACCGTAGCCCTCGATTCAGCCTCACCCGAAAGATGTCTGCCATTTATCCACCCGTACATCTCCCTCGCCGGTGTTATGGACATCGGCAGGCGAAATCCGTAAACTGCAACATCGTCGACAATGACAAGTAGCATCGGCGAATTATAGGCGGTCACAGCGTCCGCTGCCTCGAAGACCAGCACTCCGGGCGCATTGCCATTTCCGAGATAATCGACGGGAGCGATCTCCGCGCCTTCACCGCCTATAGGCGTCAGTTCGGCACCAGCAATGTTGTCGCTGATCGTGGTGTAAACATCATTGGTCTGATGCTCCCAGACATTATTTACACTCATGTCCGTTCCGCAAAAACGAAGGGCATTCCCCGACTCCCACAGAATAAAAGTAGCCTCGCTTCCCCATGCGTCAATGAACGGCTTCAGGTCCAGTTTCACCGGGAACAAGTTCACTAGGTCAAGGCGCCCGTTCACCACAAGATCAGCGACATTCGGGGTCGTATCAGAATTCTGCCCCAAGTAGTCACCCTTCACCGTGTCCTCATTTGTCCAGAAACGGAAGGTACGACATCCAAGATAGTCAGCAATATCTGCGTCGCCAATCGCCCCATCTTGGTCGTAGTCCGGAAGCAACGGCGGGTTGACCGAGGTAATGCGGCGGCGCACGAACGAACGTATAGCAGAACCATTCTGGTCAAAGACATACGAAAACACAAGATCGCAACGGCCCGTCGAAGACGACAGGACGTAAAACGGCAAAGACCGCCCGTATCCGCGGTCTTGCGTCAACTTGCGCCATTGGCGAACGGTGAAATGCCGCCCGTCCACACTTGCGCTATCCACTAGCAAAAGCGGCGGATGATAGACACTCTCCCAGAGGTCGTCGTCCCACGTCCAGTACCCGTCAATCCATATCTCGAAAGGTGCAGTCGCGTCCTCTACGGCAACCTTGAACACTCCGTTGGAGAGCAGCACGTCCGATTGAAACTCAAGCCCTGTCGCGTTGTCAAGGTTGGTGTTGACGGTAATCGGGAAGCCGAAAGAGGCGTTGAGCGACGCATACTCCGAAAGTGACGAACCGTACAAGTTCTCTATGTCCACTCCTAAAATCGTGTATGCCTTTGCGAACGAAGGTGTGCCGTTTGTGACGAGGAGGACGCCGTCTCCGTATGGCTCGCGGCTCGGGTATTCTCCGCGCACGGACACCACGACGTCCTCATAGGCAATGTCGAAGTGGTTGTCCACAGCATCGTAAACAGAAAGCCGAGGCGACATCCATACGGCGGCAACGTAGTTGCTCTGCCAGTGGTCTGGGCAATCGCAACAGCGGACCGGGGCCCCCATCGGGACGGACAGGGCTACTACGTCCTCCCGGCCCAAGCTACCGTGGAGCTGGAGAACCCCCTGCGCGGACTGAAGAGCGGCGATGCGCGCGTACTCCGCCGCAGACTCCTCCTCGCTCGTCGTGTCCTCCACTTCGGGCGTACCATTTTGCTCGGGCCAGCCACTCGAATCGTAGTCCTCGTCGGTCGCGCCAGACGGCGCGTCCTCGTCTGCAAGGTTGGGGCAGAAGCGAAGTGCTTGCGAAAAGGTCACGGGGTCTTCGTTGAGTCGGTCGGGGTGGTCTACGGTGTAGGAGATAGACCGGGTTTGGTTCTTCGCAAAATGGCCGTGAATTTCGGCAGAAACTGGCGGCAAGTTCTCCATCTCGACATCGGCATTGCCGTTAGTCCAAGTCGCAGTGAGACCAGGAAATTCTTCGCCGTGGACAAGCGTGACGACCTTGCTTTTGGCGTAGAAATCGTGGATACACGGAACGGTCGCGTCGGTGTGCGGGAATGCGAGCCAGCCATGCGGCAAGTACCATGTCGGCATCCTGCCTATGAGCAGGTCGCCAGAGCGAAGAGCGAGGTCAAGACCATCAGGCTTGTCCCACCATAGCGACTTTAGAACTCCCTTCCCGACAGCAAGAAGCAATGTGTTCGTCTGTGCTCCACTACGCATTGGCGGCGGCGCAATGAGCGGAACCACGACATCGCCCACGACGAGCCGCCCCATGCCCTCGCCAGAAACCATGATCTTCAACACCGCAGTCTCGGCCGTCGAGGTCGGATAGGCAAAGACGCCGTTGGTCGTGCCGGAGTAGAAGACGTGCTCGAGAACGGTATTCGTCGATCCCTCGGGGCAGGAGAACGGGTTTAGGTCTCCGAGCTTTACAGCAAATCCGTCGCAGTATGCGGCGCTAATGGAGTTGGGGTCGAGCGGGTCGGAATTGTAGGCAAGCATTTCCTCACCGTCCGCAAGGCCGTCGTAGTCGGTGTCGGCATTGTGCGGGTCGGTGTGGTAGAAGAAAAGCTCGTCGATGGTGAGAAGTCCGTCTCCGTCCGGGTCCTGATCGTAGGCGTCGGCTTCCGAGAGCGGATAGAACGCCATCGAAGTTACGTTTGTCGGCAGGGAGTTGGTCGCCCATGTGTTTCCGCCAAACGACGCACCGGCGAGGATGTTGGTAACGGCGTCCGCGTCAAGCCGCGAAAGGTCGCAGCGGAAGACGAACCTTCCGTCCGTGAAGAACTCGACCTGAAACGAGATGGGTTTCCCGGTGTCGCGGCCCAAGAGCGCGTTCTGCCAAGTGACGACAAGCGTGTTGTCCGGGGTGATGCAATACCACACCTGCGACTCCAACCAGTTCCCCGTTCCCGGTTCCCCGTTCCCCAGTAGATGCCAGTTCGCCTCCGGCACGACGCCAAGCGACGCCATGAACGGGGCGAACCAGTTGTTGGTGGCTATCGAACCATTCACCTCGCGGATCAGTGGCTCGATCTTTCCAAAGGAGTAGATGCGCAGACGTTCTACATTGTTTGTGCCGACCTTGAACATCCAATTGGTCATTGCAACATATATCCAGTCCTTTGCCGCGCCAAACGCATGCCAGTCCGCGACAATGACCGCGTTTTGCGGGGGCGTGAAGTCGAAATCCTCGCCCGTTCCGACGCGGGCCATCACGAAGCCACGCTCAAAGTCCTCGGCGGTTAGCGTCCGCGTCGTGTTCGTCGAGGTTATCGGGTCTTGGACAGGATTGACAAGATTACCCTCCCCCACAAATCCTGTCAATCCTGTCTGAGAAAGAATGCCTCCCTGTTGCATCTGCGGCAAGGGCTGATTCAGGTTTGGCGGCACGTTGTTCGTTCCACCGCCAACCTTTGTGCTGCCGGCTCGGTAGAGAGGCGCGGCCATCAGCCCGAACACTACGACACCGGCAAGCGACAGCTTCTGCGCGAAGCGGGCAATCGCCCGAAGCGGCCGGATACCTCGCGCATGCGCCGCAACGCAGACCCATGCGACAAGGCTCGCCGCAGCCGACAGAACAATCGCCGTAGTCCATATCTTCGTCAGCATGGCGTCACCTCAACCTTATGGACAGCGACTGATATTCGATGTCGCATCTGACCCACTCCGACGGGATTCCCGTGCCGCGCCGCACGACCCGCACCATGTTCCACTCGCGCCTAAACAACCACGCAGGAGACGGTGTGTTCGCCAAACCGCCGAACGCGGCAACGCCCCCGCACGTTGCCGCAAACCGCCTTGGAACTACAGACGAGTTGTTATCCAAGTGGATGTCGCAAACGCCGCACAGGGCGTTTGTAGCGGCTTCCACCTCGATCCGCTCCCATGCAGGGACGTTCTCGATGAAGTATCGCCCGCCCCGCCAGCCATAGACCGTTTCCATCTCCTCGACATCGAGGACGCCGTTTGTGTTTACATCCCGTCCAAAAGCCACTTCGAGATCGTTTGTCGACGTCCCGGCGAGCTGGATGTGGAGATCGACTTTCCATGTGTCGGTACGGCGTCCATGCAGCACGATATTGGTCGCAACCTCGGTGTCGGCAAAAATCGGTGACGGAAGTTGCGACAGAGATATCTCTCTTGCAACCGCACTCCCGGCACATGCACAGAGCAGCACAGCCACAGACCACGAGGCACAATCATCAAGTACGGAACTAAGCATGCAAATATTATATCAAATCTACCCCCTTGCAACCCTACACAAGGTTTTGATACAATATTTTTCGTCAAGACATCAGGAGTCGATGAGCCGAAAGGCAAGTCGCACCAACCGAGTGAAACACCACGGTGGTTTCCGCGAGATGCGGAGATGTGCCCGAAAGGGAAAACATGTTTCAGTAGGCCGCTCGTCTTGATCGCAAGATGGGCGGCTAATCGTTTGCGGGGGATAGGCCCCATTCCTGGTTAACCTTGACTAAAATGAAAGGAAGATAACGATGACAATGAATCCATGCAAGCGGCGAACGGATAGCCAAGATTCGAATTCCATTTCGATTCTTGGGATATCCATTGTGATGCTCCACAAGGTACTCAAGGAAGAGGACAGGCTTAGGGCAATGCACAAGCAAAACAGGTACGGCGAACCCATGAACACAGAACCGTGCATTGCAATAGACTTCTCAACCATCACTTCAATTCAAGAGGACTACAAGAACAACGGAACCGTGATCATTGATAAGAAAACGGCCGTAATGGTGAAGGAGCCGTTCGAAGATGTCCTTGATGTATGGATCGAGGTCCAGAACCGAATGCAGTCCGCAAAGGCCATTTGACGAAGGGAGCAGCAACAATGACACTCGCAGACATCAACAGTAAGTACAGGGGCCGTCCGCTCGACATGTCTAAATGGCAATTCTCGGGAATGGCCGAAATGGGGATCCTCGCCCTTGCCGTCAACGATGTAGAACTTGACGACGGCCGTTTCTATGATTTCAGGGCAACAATCGCAATGGAATGGAGCGGGAAGCCTTCGGACATCGTGCGACACGGAGAATACGGCACATTCGCCAGCATATCTGCCGTAGAGGTAACGAGGAACGGCGAAGCAAAACCGCTTGAAAATGGCGGTGACATATTCGCAGATGCCATAGACACTATGATAGCTTCAGCCTTCGGCATGGAACCGTCCACGAAGGCGAAAGCCGTCATCATCCGCAACGATGTCTATCCTCATGACTACCCTAAAAGCAACGATGCCGCCCGTGAAGATTGTGATCGTGCATGGGAGAACATCAAGAAAGAACTCGTCCACTATATGGCTCGCAAGTACAACCTGCCCGAACCACAGGACTTGAGCGAAAAAGCGGAGGACTACCCCTTCTTGCCACCGCCACGAGTAAACAGCAGCCGCCGATACTCGCTCGACAACCTTCTTGCATACCGCATGGAGATGGAATACTACATTTGCGGCGATGGCAGGCAAAGCCCGTCTTGGCGCAGGTCTTCTGCATGGGTCAATCTCCGCAATGCAATGCTTGACGAAATGTTTGACCGAACAGGGGTCGATTTGCCACCAGAGGCACATTCCCTTCCGTACATGTACAACGGCAAGAAACGGGACACATGGGAGCGGCTACTACCCAAAAGGGTTCTGCAAGCAATTGGCAACGAAAAAAGAGATGTGTTGTCTAGAAATGAAAGCCTACGGTCTCTCAAGTTCCCTTTCTCCCACAACGAATTAGAAGAAGCGACAGCAAAGTTTTTGAGCAATGAGGAATGGAAGTCTTGCTACAATGCCGCACCGGAAGGAGCAAAACGGCGGCTTGAGCTCTCGTTCTGGTACACGGAATTTGGGAGGAAGGCCATCGACGACGATGCCAAGCGGAACAATGCCGACATCTTCATGAAACACAGAGATTATATGGCAGACCTTGAGGGCCGCATGAATCTTGAAGAACTAACCTTCATGGCAAAAGCCATGCACGGAAAACCCGCGGCAGAAAAACACTATAAGAAGCTCATAGAAGCAAAATCCAATCCGAACTCAAAGTACATGACTTACGAGCAGTTCTTCAAACTCGTCCGCGACCAAGGCGACTACAAAACCCATAAATGGAACGACGGCAGAAAAAAAGCCATCATCAACGACTTCATAACCGCTGTTGAAAGGAACCACGATCCGCTTGAAGCACGGGCAGAGGACATCATTGCCACGGCAAAAGTCGATGAAGTGCGGACATATCCCGAAGGCGGATGGATGTATGTGCTGATAATGGTGAGGATTCTCAATGCGAATGCCAATTGGGGTAAACCGTTCAGAATCGCCGCACTTTTCGATACAAACAGCAAACTCCAAGGATACACCTTTGTAGAGTCGGGTATGATATTTGAATACGACCCGGAAGAGATCAAAGGTGAGCCGACCGAAGCCCAGCGGCTCAAGCGACAGGCACTTCGCGACAAGCGCGCCGCATCATCAACCAAGTAACAACAGCCAAAAGGACAATAAATCATGACACAGAAGAAAAAGTTCGAAGCCCGTTATGCGAAACTTGCAAGCGGGATGAGACAGGAAGCGGGAGCGGGCTTCCGAGACCGTGCCAAGGGATCCTTGTGGGGGCTAGTCGTTGGCGACTGCCTCGGAAGCCCCGTGCAGTTCACCGGCAAGGAGTCGCATCCGTGGATAACGGAGATGGTGAAGTGCCCAGTGTTCGGGCTCCCGCCTGGCTATTGGACGGACGATGGTTCGATGGCGATGTGCCTTATGGACTCGTTCGTTCGCAAGGGTAAGTACGACCTCAAGGACATCGGCAGAACATTCGTCCGGTGGCATCAGGACGGCTATCTCTCGTCAGTAGATGGAAGATCGTTCGATATCGGAACGACAACATGGAATTCATGTCAGAACATCGCATTTAGAGAGTCGTTCATCAACGGAAGCGAGGAGTCGCAGGGCAACGGCTCTATAATGCGGTTTTCCCCCTCTTGGTTTATAGCGCAAAAGGAGAAAGACCCGACGAAGGTTATGCACGAGATTAGTGACCTCACCCATTGCTCGAAGAAAGTCCGCGAGACGATTGATAAGCTCGCAAAGATTTTCAACGACCACATGGCGGGCAAGCGGACTTCGGAGGTCTCGACATACAAGACCCGCGAAGAGGTGAACAACTCCGGATGGGCGGTATCCACCCTTGAGGCGGCTCTATGGGCATTCAATACGACAAACAACTTCCACGATGCTCTCGTCTCCGCAGTGAATTTCGGCGGAGATGCGGACACAATCGGTGCCGTATGCGGCCAGATTGCCGGAAGCTACTATGGTCACTCCGCTATTCCGAGGAAATGGATAGAAGCCGTAAAGGACTGGCAGAAAGTCGATGCCCTCATCGAGAAATTCCTCAACATAACACTCTAAAATAAGGAGACACTTACATGAACAAAGATACGCAAAAGAGTCAAATCAGCACAGAAGAATTGAGACTTCGCATTGCTGCCCGGCAAAAAGAATTTTGCAGGGAACAAATAAAGACAGTTGGTAAATTTCTCAGCAATCCCCAATGGCGCGAGATTTATGACAATCCGCGCCATCCTGGTATAGACTTGTACTCGCTTAACATCGCTCGTGCATTCCCAAAGGCCGACGACGAAGAAGGAAGGCGAATTCTGCACAGCATCATATTCCCCCTGCTGACGGAATCCGACCTGCGGCATATCATAGACTGCACCCAAAATGGTAAAATCGTAGAGACACTAAAGGAGATGATGAACGACTTTCTCAAATGGGAAAGCAATGCAAAATGATAACGACATAAACCATTTACCGCACAACTACCCACACGTGCATGCGCGCGCATGTACCTACGCGCGCGGGCGCGAAGCCTATTGGCCCACTCTTACGATCTTGATATAATATACATCACTTGGGACACGAGGCACCAAGAGGTTCTTCGGTCTAGGGGAGCAGAAGATTGTCCGTACTTTTGTCCGTACTGTAGCCAAGGAACACAACCTTGCACGAACGAACACGAAGAAGTGGGCTAGACTTCGGGCTTGAGGCGACAATAGGCAGAACAAACCATAAGAAAGCGAGAAGTCCGCACAAAACAGCGAACCTCAGAGTCTTCTTGGGGTGGTGGGCTATAGTGGATTCGAACCACTGACCTCTTCCATGTCAAGGAAGCGCTCTAACCAACTGAGCTAATAGCCCAAAACGCAGTGTAGTATACCAAACGGCGCCGCAGAAAGTCAATAGCGAATTTTACGACTTTTGAAAAATCCAATCTCAGCAAAAACCAGGGGCGCGCCGATTGGCGCGCCCCGAGGTTTTTCCATCGTCCGAATAGACGATATTACTTCGCGGTGAGAGCCGCGACACCAGGGAGCGTCTTGCCCTCGAGGAATTCGAGCGAAGCACCGCCGCCGGTGGAGACGTGGCTCATCTCGGCCGCTTTGCCGCTCTTCTTGACGGCGCTCACGGAATCGCCGCCGCCGATGATCGACGTGCCGCCGTTCGCCTTGACGGTCGCAACCGCGTCGCAAACGCCGTAGGTGCCCTTGGAGAGCGGCGCAAACTCGAAGCAGCCCATCGGACCGTTCCAGACGACGGTCTTCGCGCCCTTGACGGCCTCGCCAAAGAGAGCGACCGACTTAGGTCCGATGTCGAGACCCATCCAGCCATCCGGGATGTCGCCCTCGCAGAGCTTCATCTCGATGTCGGACGCGTCCTTCGTCTCGGGGAACTTGTTCGCGATCACGTTGTCGACGGGGAGGAGGATCTTGATGCCCTTCGCGTCGGCCGCGGCAAGCATCTCCTTGCAGTAGGCGACCTGCTCGTCCTCGCAGAGCGACGTGCCGATCTTGATGCCCTGGGCCTTCTTGAAGGTGTAGGCCATGCCGCCGCCGATGATGAGCGTGTCGACCTTGTTGAGAAGCGCCTTCACGACCGCGAGCTTGTCAGAGACCTTCGCGCCGCCGAGGATGGCGACGAACGGACGGACCGGGTTCTCGACGGCATCGCCGAGGAACTGGATCTCCTTCTCGAGAAGGAATCCAGAGACCGCAGGCTGGATGTAGTCGGCGATGACGGCGGTCGAGGCGTGGGCGCGGTGAGCCGTGCCGAACGCGTCGTTGCAGTAGAGATCGCCGTAGGAAGCGAGCTTCTTCGCCATCTCGGCGCGCTGCGCCTTGAGCTCGGCCTTCTTCGCCGCGAACTCCTCGTCGGTGAGGTGGATGCCCTTCTTGTCGTCGTCCTTCTTGACCTTGCCGTCCTCGGCCTTGTAGAAGCGGGTGTTCTCGAGGAGAGCGACTTCGCCGGGCTTGAGCGCCTTGACGACATCGTCGGCCGCCATGCAGTCGGGGACGAACTTGACCTGGAGCCCGAGCTTCTCGGAAAGCGCCTCTGCGACGGGCTTCAGCGTGAACGCCGCATTGTCGGGGTTCGGAGCCGCGCCGAGCTTGACGCCCTTCGGACGGCCGAGGTGCGACATGAGGACGAGCGAGCCGCCCTGCTCGAGGACGTACTTGATCGACGGCAACGCCGCGACGATGCGGGTGTCGTCGGTGATCTTGCCGGAGCCGTCCTTGGCCATCGGCACGTTGAAATCAACACGCATGACGACGCGCTTGCCCTTGAGCTCGACGTCGCGAAGAGTCTTCTTGTCCATTTCTTTGTTTCCTTTCTGTGTAAAAGTTAGGTGGTTAAGTGGTCAGTTCTAAGAGGTTTCAACTTTCAGCTTCTCAACTTTTCAACCTTTCAACTCTTCAACTTTTCAACCTTTTTTATTACAAAGGGCACCAGAATGCCTCACATTCCGATGCCCTTCGCCATCACATTCCCGTATTCCCTGAATTATTTTACTTGGCCATCTTGTTGAGCTTGAGCTGAGCGCGCGATTTCTTGCGGTCAGCCGTGTTCTTCGTGATGATGCCCTTCTTCACGGCCTTGTCGAGACCGGAGACAAATTCCTTGAACTTCTTCTCAGCGTCTTCCCTGTTGTTCGCGTCTGCGAACTTGAAGAGCTTCTTGTGCGCATCGTGAAGCTTCGCCTTGCAGACCGCATTGCGCTTGCGGGCCTTTTCGTTCTGCCGGTCGCGCTTCCTTGCGGCGCGGCCACCCTTTATATTAGCCATCTTTTCTTATCCTTTTTGTGGGAATGTTCGCGCATAGTATATCATAACTGCCCATCGCGGTGCAAGTGCGACATCTAAACAACTGGGCAACCGTCATTCCCACTCTATCGTCGCGGGCGGCTTCGAGGAAATGTCGTAGACGACGCGGTTTATGCCCCTGACCTCGTTGATGATGCGGTTCGAAATGACGCCAAGCGTCTCATAGGGAAGACGCGTCCAGTCTGCCGTCATCGCGTCTATCGAGTCCACCGACCTTATCGCGCACGTATATTCGTAGGTGCGCTGGTCACCCATGACGCCAACCGTCTTCACGGGGAGAAGCACCGCAAATGTCTGCCAAATAGACTTGTAGTTGGGGAGCTTCTTCACTTCCTCCTGTACGCGGATATCCGCAAGCTGCAGAAGCTTCACCTTCTCTTCAGTCACTTCGCCGAGGATACGGACGCCAAGCCCGGGGCCAGGGAACGGCTGGCGGTCGAGAAGCTCGTCGGCCATTCCGAGAACGCGCCCGACGGCGCGAACCTCGTCCTTGAAGAGATCGCGCAAGGGCTCCACGAGCTCAAACTTGAGGTCTGGCGGGAGTCCTCCTACATTGTGATGCGACTTGATCGTCTGCGACGGGCCCTTGACCGCATGCGACGACTCGATGACGTCGGGATAGATCGTGCCCTGCCCGAGGAAGCGGCAGTGCTTGAACTTGCGCGCCTCGTCGGCAAACACGTCGATGAAAGTCTTGCCAATCGCCTTGCGCTTCGCCTCCGGCTCGTCGAGTCCCTTGAGCGCCGCGTAAAACTTCTGCGCCGCGCGGGCAACGGTTAGATCGAGCCCGAGATTCTTGGCAAACATCTCCTCGACCTGCTCGGCCTCGCGGTAGCGAAGGAGCCCATTGTCTACAAAGATGCAGTGAAGACGCGTTCCTATCGCCTTGTGGAGAAGGACAGCCGCGACGGAAGAGTCTACGCCGCCGGAAAGCCCGAGGACAACTTCGTCGTCGCCGACCTGGCGCTTCATCTTCTCGACCGTGTCGTCGATCCAAGTCGTCAGCTGCCAGTCGGCGTTCGCACGGCATATATTGAAGATAAAGTTGGATATGATCTGCTTGCCGTGCTCTGTGTGCACGACTTCGGGATGGAACTGAATGCCGAAGAAGCGGCAGTTTTCGTCGCGCACAGCCGCATACGGGCAGTTCGCAGACCTTGCGCTGACCTTGAACCCGGTAGGAATCGCCGCGACGCGGTCGCCGTGGCTCATCCAAACGACGAATTTGTCGGGAAGCCCCTTGAAGAGCTCGTTCCCCGGCTCAACCGTCATCTCGGTCTTGCCATATTCGCGCCTTTCGCCGGGCTGGACCTTGCCGCCAAGCTCCTGGCTCATCAGCTGCATGCCGTAGCAGACGCCAAGAATCGGGATGCCAAGCTCGAAGATGCCGCGGTCGATTCCAGGAGCCCCTTCCTCGAAGACACTGTTGGGCCCGCCGGAGAGGATGACACCCTTCGGCGCATACTCACGCACCTTTTCGGCGGTGATGTTGAAAGGAACGATTTCGGAGTAGACGTGCTGCTCGCGGATTCGCCGCGCAATGAGCTGCGTATACTGCGAGCCGTAGTCTAAAATGAGAATGGAGTCCATGGCAGTATATTCTACCATTTCCCCCGCCACGGCGCTATGCCCACGCTCACTTGCCCGCTGTCGTCGCGCCAATTACGACTTCTGCGACTGACGGGAAATGATCAGACGGATAGAGCTTCGTTCCCGGACGAGTGGCCGCGATGGTGCGGTAGCCAAGAACTCTCGTGCCGGGCGACACGTAGATATAGTCGATTCGCTTTGAATCGGACTCGTCCCCAGGCGTGCTCCGCTCGCGAACCGGCTTCGCAAGCGCCTCGGCAATCGTCTGTTCCTTCTCCTTGTAGCTCCAGTAGTTGAACGTGCGCCACGCCCCTTCGGGCGGCGTCTCCGAAATGTATAGCGCGTCCTTCAGGAGCTTCGTGACCGCTTTCGCAGGTTTTTCGTACTCAAGGCAGTTGTGGTCGCCCACGAACACGACTGGCGCGCCGCTGGAAAATTCCTTCATCCGCTCGATTACGAGCAGCATCCCCTTCTCACGCGCCTTCTCGCTTCGATGGTCGGTGTGCGTGTTGGCAAACGCAAACGTCTTGTCGGTCGCCCTGTCCTTTAGGACCGCGTAGGAGCATATTCGAGGAAGCGCGGCATTCCAGCCCTTTGAGCCCGGCTCATCGGGCGTCTCGGAGAGCCAGAACGTGCCGCTCTTCACGGCTTCAAAGCGATCTTTCCTGAACGCAATGGGCGACGCTTCGCCGCTGACGCGGTCGGCGTTGCGCCCGTCTCCTACGAAAGCATATCCCGGAAACCGCGCCTCCAGCCACGCGCGCTGGCCAGGCAGGACTTCCTGAAAACCGGCAACATCGGGATTAGCCGACTCGACGAGATTGGCAAGATCGTCGCGCCGCGCCTCCCAGTTGTTGTCGGGCGAATTTGCATCGCCAGCCGAATAGCGGACGTTGTAGGTCATAACCTTCATCGATGTCCCGTCCTTGCGGAAAGAGTTGCTTCCACTCGGCGAGACAGCGCTGGACTCAGATTCCGCCTGAACGACAAACACCGCCGCAAGCACCATCATCATACATGTTATTTTCATATTCTTTCCCTTCTATCACTAAGCGTCAAATCGGCATCGAAAGTCTTAATGCTATCAACTCATTGGACAATTTTTGGGGACAGCCCCTCTGGAACGCTCACCAGCTCATGCGCGTTGGGATGCCCGCCGCGTACATGGCCGACTTTATGTCTGAAATCGTGTAGTCGCCGGAGTGGATCATACCTGCGACAATCGCCGCGTCCGCCTTCGCTTCGCGAAAGACCGTGACGAGATGCTCTGGCTTGCCGGCGCCGCCCGACGCAACGACCGGAACATCCACCGCCTCGGCGATGAGCCGCGTGATGTCAAGCTCGAAGCCCTCGCGCGTGCCGTCGGCGTCAACGGAATTTACGACAATCTCTCCCGCTCCAAGATCTACCGCCCTCTTCGCCCACTCAACCGCGTCCATGCCGGTAAACTCGCGGAAGCCGCGCGTAGTGATCTCGTAGCCGCTCGCGGCCTTGCCGCTCTTCACAGGGTCCATTCCAAGGACTATACACTGTGCGCCAAATGCTTTTGCGCCATCTGCGATGATGTCGGGGTTGCGGACGGCAAGGGAGTTCACGGATATCTTCTCGGCGCCCGCGAGGATGACTCGCTCCATGTCCTCAACAGAGCTTATGCCGCCGCCGACGGCGAACGGAATCCTTATCGCCTTCGCGACCGCCTCGACCATGCCGATGTCGATCGGACGGCGCTCTGCGCTCGCCGTGATGTCGTAGAAGACAAGTTCGTCCGCGCCACCGTCGGAATACCTAACCGCCATCTCGACTGGATCGCCGAGATCGACGTTGTTCTTGAACTTGACGCCTTTCGTTACGCGCCCGTTGCGGACATCAAGGCAGGGGATAACGCGCTTCGTCAGCATGACAGCCACTCCTTTATGAGTTCGAGGCCGATTCTGCCAGACTTCTCGGGGTGGAACTGGCAGGCCCAGAGCCGCCCCTTCTTGACCATCGCCGTAAACTTCACTCCGGCGTATTCAGTGACGCCCACAGTCTCGGGAACGACTTCCGCATAGTAGGAATGGACGAAGTAGAACTCTTTATTTCCCGTTACCCCATTTCCCGTTACCCCATTCCAGCCAATCTCGGGGACCTTGAATCCGGGAACCGTCGGGAATCGGCGAACATGGCCGGGGATGATCCCGAGGCAGTCAACTCCGCCATCTTCCTCGCTGTGGTCAAAAAGTATCTGCATTCCGAGGCAAATGCCGAGGAACGGCTTTGTCGCCGCCGCTTCCCGCACTGGCGCGACGAGTCCAAGCGAACGAAGGTTCTCCATCGCGCTTTTCGCCGCGCCCACGCCAGGGAACACGACGCGGTCTGCCGACGCAATTACCTTCGGGTCGCTCGTCACTACCGTCTCCACGCCAAGCGCGGCAAAGGCAAGCTTCACGCTCGTAAGGTTCCCGGCCTTATAGTCTATTATCGCTGTCATTTGTCTCTAACGCCCTGGTCGATATTCTACCATTTTCCCCGCCCGTGCGTCATCTGCGATTTGCCGCGCAGAATCAAAGTGACACATGAAAACGGCGAAAGAGGCCAAGGACGAATATGGCAAAGACGACAAGCGGCACCGCGTAGGCACAGTAAAGCCGAAGCCACGAGGGAAAACGCCTGCCCTCGCCGGCGTTGGCCTCGGCGAGAAACCTCTCCCAGCCCCAGCCATAGCGATGGCAGCAGAAGAACGCGAACGCGAGGGCGCCGAGGGGAAGCAAGATGTCGCTGACTATGAAGTCCTCGAGGTCGAGAACGCACGAGCCCTCGCCAAACGGCGTAAATGCCGACCAGACATTGAACCCGAGGACGCACGGAAGCGAGAGGATCACGAGCGCGACGCCGCAGACGCAACAGGCGCGGCGACGGCTAAACCCCGTGTAGTCCATTACGCAGGCAACAACGTTCTCGAAGACGGCGAGGACAGTCGTAAGCGCGGCAAAGCTCATGAAGAGGAAGAATAGGGCCCCCCAGAGCCGCCCGAGCGGCATCGAGTTGAAGACATTGGGAAGCGTCACGAAGACGAGCCCGGGGCCCTGCCCTGGCTCTATGCCGAACGCAAAGCAAGCGGGGATTATTATGAGCCCAGCCGCAATCGCAACGCCTGTGTCAAGGACAGCGACATTTACCGCCTCCCCGAGAAGCGCATGGCGACGGCCTATGTAGCTGCCGAAGATCGCCATCGATCCGATGCCGAGCGAAAGCGAGAAGAACGACTGGTTCATCGCCTCGACTATGACGCGCACGACGCCTATCTTGCGAACGTCGGCAAAGTCGGGCACGAGGTAGAACGCGACGCCCTTCCCTGCGCCTGGGAGCATCAAGCTTCGTACCGCGAGAACAAAGATGAGGGCGAGAAGACAAACCATGAGAATCTTTGTCACGCGCTCAAGACCACGCTGCAGCCCAGCTGCGCATACGATGGCAGAAATGGCGATAACCACGACCGCCGCCGTATGCATCGTCAGAGGTTCGCCCAGCATCGCACCGAACGCGCCGCCAACGCCAGATGCGTCGAGGCCGGCAAAACTGCCCGCCGCCATCCGGCAGAAGTAAATGAGCATCCACCCCGTGACGACGGTGTAGAACATCATCAGGACGAGACATCCGATGAAGCCGCCGACGCCGTGGAGACGCCATGCCTTCTTCTCCGGGACGAGCGCCTCGTGCATCTTCGCGATCGACCGCCCGGCGGCGCGACCGGCCGCGAACTCCATGACGAGAACAGGAATCCCGAGAAGCGCGAGACTGGCGAGATACGCAAGGACAAAAAGCCCGCCGCCCGACTTGCCCGCGACATACGGGAAGCGCCATACGTTTCCGAGCCCTATCGCGCATCCGGCGGAAAGCAATATGAAGCCGAGGCGGCTTGCGAGCTTCTCCCTCATTTACCCTCCTCCTTCCCGCCATTCTCGCCACCTTCGGCCGGAACGCGCCCGAGAATGTCGTGCGCGTTCTCCATCGCCCTGCGGTAGATCGGCTCGAGGACGGAGAGGCACCTCTGCTCGCCGCGCCAGAACGGAACGGGACCGAGGCGCCGCAAGACCGGCGGGTCATTCCTCATACAGCTCCTCCTCCCTGAATCCGCGCAGCTCCAGGAGCGTCAGCGGACGGCGCGCGATTTCCTCGCCGAGGACGAGCAGCGCCGCAAGGACGTGCTTGCAGGGGTTCGCGTAGTCCGGGCATGTGCAGGCCGTCGTCATGTCGTATTTCCCCGGCGCAAGCTTGCCGCCCGGGAAGAGGTCGAAGCCGGCGGCGCGGAAGATCGACTCGACCTCGGTCGGCATGTCGTCCGCGAGAAGCCGCGCCGCGAGCATCGGCTCGCCGCGCAGCGCCGCGGCGATCGCTTCGCGCGCAGCGCCCTCGGGCACGCGAAAGTCTATCGTAACGCCATACGGCGACTCCCTCGCGCCGACGACCGACGCCTCGACGTGCGGGCCAGCGAGGCGCATTTCCGTCACCTGGCCGGAGACCGCGTAGTTCTTGCCGCGCCCGAGCCGTGCGCCAAGCCCCATGCGCTCAAGCGTCTCTATCCAGCGGCGGCCCCACCACGTGCGGCCGCCTCCCGCGCGCGGCTCCTGCGCGCGTATCCCCGCGGCAAACCGCGGGATCCTGACTGGATAGTTCTTTTTCGACACCCCGCAATTATACCAAAAATACCGCAGACAGATGACTCCGCGGCACATCCGCCGCGGCATCAAAGACCATCGCTATGTGGCTGTTTTATTCTGCGCCCGCAGGCAAGCGCTTGCCGCTGGGCACGTCCCCTGGCAACATGTAAAGGTCTTTGTGCGACAGCGCAAACAGAGTCAAAGCCATCGCGAGGCATTTCACTATCGCCAACATCCCTTTCTGCCCCATACTCGCCGCCAAATGTGAAATCTGACAATTTTGCAACTTCGCATCTCAGAACGGCATGTCGCCGTCGTCGGGTTCTGGCGGCAGGCTGTTCGGGTCCGCCGGCCCTGGAACCTGCACAGCGCCGTCGAGCTGTTCGAGCCGCAACGCCGTCAGGGCCGTTCGTGTATCACAATCTGTGTGTACTTGCTCATTCTCTATTATGCCACAATCCAGCGTCCGAATTTCTTGCCGCCCTCACGCTTGATGAGATTAGCATCCCTCAACTGACGAACGATCTTCTCAATCGCCTTTACCGTCAATCCCAATGCATTAGCAAGCTCAGCTTGCGTCAAATCAGGCTGCTTGCGCAAAAGGCACAATACCTTATCCCTACTTTTATCCCTACTCTTAACCCTACTTTCTTCCCCTACCTCATATGCTCCACCCTTGGCCTTCAGTGTCCGAAGAATCTTGTCAAGCATGAACTCAATGAACGGAGCGATGTCCATGTCGTGTTCTTCAACCGCCCGTATCGCTGCATAATACTCCGACTGATGCGCCCATACGATGTTCTCAATTGGCGCGCCGTAAAAGAGCGGATTCCACGAGCCGAGCAACACGGTCTGCCAAAGGCGTCCAGTGCGCCCATTGCCGTCTGGAAATGGATGAATGTCCTCAAAGCACCAGTGAAAGACGCAACTCTTTATAAGCACTGGCTCATCGGAATCGGCAAGCCACGCAAACAAGTCATCCATCAGTTCTGGAACGAGTTCAAAACGCGGAGCAAGATGCACGACTTCACCCTCGCCATTCATCACCCCCACGGCACACTTGCGGAATTCGCCCGGATGCTCAACAAGCCCCTTCGTCATCAACGCGTGCGCCTTTAAGAGATCCTTAACCGAATACGCATTAAACGACCCAATCTTCGCATAGGCGCGATGGGCACCTTTCACTTCGTCAATTTCGCGCCGCGTTGCCACCACGCGCTTCCCCGCCAGCACGGCTGTGATCTGCTCCTCGGTCAGCGTGTTTCCCTCGATGGCCGTCGTCCCACGGATCGTGCGAATGTGATTGAGCTTTCTGAGCCGCACGCCATCCGGCCCCTCCATCACGATTTTGTATCGTTCCAATGCGGCGGCAATCTCCATAATGAGCCGCATCGCCTTGCCGCTCACCGTAAACTTCGGAATGTATTCGACCTTCTTCATCCTTTACCTCCGCTTCATACCATCATTCGCACTGGCGCCAGTACGACCGACTTCCCCGTCTCGGCCTCGCCGAACTTGTTCTTGTCCGTCGCGGACTTGAATCGTTCGACACGGCACGTCTCAGTAGACGCAAGCAGTTTTTCCAATTCGCTCTTCGTTATCACAGTGTTCCTCCTCGATGGATCATACCATACGACCGCCATCTTCCGTCAAAACGATTCCGTCAGATTGCGCAGCTCCTCGCGGAGGCGCTCGGCCTCGGCTTCATCTCCATGCATGACGGCATACTCAAGCAACGCGCATAGCGCACCGTAGCACACACGCGAAGGCGGCTCAAATCGCTTGATCTCCGTTTTCGTATCGTTTCTCGGCGGCATCGCCATAGTCTCTACTCCACCTTTTCTATTCCATCAATGGGGTCTGCCGCTTTAGCATTCCTAAAACGGTATGAGGCATCATTTTTCACGCGACTTACGCAAGCATCTATCTCATTGACAACTTGATGATGCCAGAAGCGAATCACATGCCAGCCTAATGCCTCCAGCAAAATGTCCCTGTGTATGTCATCAGCTTTACGGCAGCCGTTTCTATCGAGATGCCAGGCTTGTCCATCAACTTCAATATCTATTTTGTGTTCTGGAATAGCCAAGTCAAGATAGCGTCCTGCGATTGGATATTGGGGTGTTGTTAAAACACCAGCGCTCTCCAATGCAATCCGCAGACGTTCCTCACCTGGTCCAATTGAGACCTTGCGCGGTGGGCGCGCTTCAGGAATCAACTTCTGTATGTAAGACAGGCCACTGGCAAACACTCTCTTTTTGTCCCCAAACGCGACAAACAAGTGTTTAGCTCTTGAAACGCTGACATTGTAAATATATTTGTTATCTGCCGATGTTATATACCATTCTTCCCCATGCTTCCTGTTACCGTTCAATCCTAGCAGAAAAAGGATAACGTCGCACTCTCCGCCTTGGAAGCCATTGGCCGTATTGATCTGCGAATTTATGTCGAGCTGTTTTGGGAGAACCAATCTGTTATCCGCCGCATATGTCTTAAATCTATTCACCAAATCTCGCAATGGGCTTATCACTCCTATTGTTCCAGCAAATCCACTACGCTTCAATCCTTTGAGATAATCCATTGCTGCTTCCATTTCGGCCTCATCGCCGCCAACAGCATTAATCCATTCCATTCCGGGCTTCAATCCATTTACTGCCGACTTCCCATTTCTACCAGTCTCACAACAAAGACACAAACCGTGATCGTAAAACTCACTATTGAAATATTCGGCAATACCATCTGCACACCTGAAATGTTCGTCCAACAGCATTGCCTTTTGCGGCAACACTCCAAAGGCATTGTTTTCCCCGTAAGCAAATTTGCGGTACTCTGGCCCATCCAGGCGGTACTTGCGTCTAAAAGCAAGATCACGTCCCTTCTTCAATGTGATTACTGGCGGAAATTGGTTAGGATCGCCAACTATCGCAATACGCTGTGCCCGATAAAGAACAGGTATCATCGGTGGAATATCACATTGCGAAGCCTCGTCTATAATTGCAAGCGTGTACACAGCAGGGAGACAAGGAGCGGCACGTTTCAACGAAAGCATTGTAGCCGCCCAGGCAGGAAATATCCTCAGGTATTCGCCGAACGCCTTTAACGCTGTATCGTATTTATTCCCATCGCCTACAGATGCCATGAAAGGCAACGATGCCGTCCGCAAAACA
>JAFQYM010000065.1 GCA_017406465.1 Kiritimatiellia bacterium
CGGCGGAGGCGGCGGCTCCGATTGGACTACCCTCGTTTTTTCATTGTCAAAGCCGGAAGGTGCAACGGGTGGCGTCGGCAAGGGCGGTAGCAACGATGGCGGCGAGGGTTCGGTGACGTCCCGCAGCAAGGGATACTCCGGGCGCGGCAAAGAGGGCGGCGACGGCGGTTCTGGCGGTTCTGGCGGCGCAACCGGCGGCAATGGCATGGCTTATCTCGCTCCAGGCGCGTCGTTTTCCGGCACCGGCAACTTCCTTAGCGCCGATACCCACCCCGCAATCGAATACAAACTTACGTTCGACGACGAGTGGCGCACGAACGAGGTGCACGACGTCAAGCTCGGCTACGCGCTGCCGACGTCTGCGCCCGTCATGTCGCGCGGCAGCTACCGTTTCCTCGGATGGTTCGACCGCCAGAACGCCCTCGGCACGAAGTACTACAACGCCGACGGAACGCTTGCGAATCCGCAATTCCCGTGGTATTCCGTCGTCGGGGACCTCAAGCTCTACGCGGGCTGGCAGCTCGATAGCGGAACCCAGCCTTCGATAACAGTCGTGGTCGGAGGCGTGACGAACGCGATTACCGGCGGCGTGAGCATGAGCGACCCGAACGGAAACTTCAGCTACGACGGCACCACGGGTGTTCTCGCGCTCTCGGCGGATGCCACATACGAGATTTCCGGATCGGAGACGAACGGGGAGATACGCATCGTCGCCGAGCAGAACTGCATGGTCATTTTGAACAGTTTCAGTCTCGACGGCTCCTTGCAGCCGGACGTTATCCCGCTGACGGTTTCCGCCGGACGAACGGTGACGCTCGATGTTAAAAGCGGCGCGCAGCTCAAGGCGAGGGACGGATGTCCAGCCGTCTCGCTTGGACAGGGCGCGAACCTCGCCATCACGGGCGACGGCGTAATAAACCTCGCAGGCGGGGCGGGCGCGGCGGACATTGCGCTCGCGGACGGCGCGTCGTCCGCTTCGGTGTGGATCAACACGCGCGGCCCCGACATCCATTTCGGGACGGGCGTTCTCGGCGTGCAGCCCGCGTTCTTCTCGGCGAACGGAAGTGGCACGCGCGTCTGGCGCGTTAAGGTGCCTGTAGGCGGCACTCCGCGCGCGGCGGTCTCCTGGTCTGGCCTGCCCGACGCCTACTCTCCGAAGAACACGATAGCCGGAGCGGGCGGCGAGTCCTACCTATGGCTTCCCGACGGCGCCTACACCTTTTCGTCGCTCACCTCGATCGGCGCGAAGGAATGGGTCGTCCGCGTCAACGGCGCACACCGAGAGGCGATCCCATTCGTCCCGACGGGTCTCACGATCAACGAGATCGACACTGGCCACGCTGCAGGACCTGGCTGGTACTGGGACGAAGACCACACCGTATTCCTCACGAACGCCGGGCCGTTCACCGTGAGCGGAAGCACGACCGCCGGTGTCGGCATCACGGCGTCGAACGACTGCGCGGTGACGCTTTCGGACCTCTCGATCGATTTCTCCGCCTATCCGGGCGTGCATGCGATCCGCGTCGCTCCGGGCGCATCGGTCGATTTCACGCTCGTCGGCGACAGCACGCTCCAAACGGCAACGGGAGAGTCCAACGAAGGGCGCGCCGCGCTCTCGGTCCCCGCCGGGGCGTCGGCGACAATTGGCGGAGAGGGAGCCCTGACGGCGATTGCCGGTACAGCAGAGGCCGCCGGCGGCGCTGGCATTGGCGGCGACTTTGGCGAGGATGCTGGCTCGATCGCAATTCATGGCGGAACCGTCACTGCACGAACCTACTTCAGCGGCTCCGGAATCGGCGGCGGAACGTGGGGAAGCGGCGGAACAATCACGATTTCAGGCGGCATCGTCTCCGCCCAGGGACGGCAGTCGGGCATTGGTGGCGGTTACGGGGCCAACGGCGGCAACATCGCGATTTCCGGCGGCATGGTCTATGCGCGCGCGAGAGTCGGTGACCGACCGGACATCGGCGGGATGTCGGATCCCAATCTGGCGTCGTGCACAATCACCGGCGGCTCGATACACACCTACAAGCCCAACAACCTGAAGCCCGCCGCGAAGAACGCCGTTGGCGCGACCGTCCACTGCGTGACGGTTTCCAGGCTCCCGGCGGAGACGGCGCTTGAAATAACCTGGCTGACGTCGGCGGACGCGGGCTACGGACAGCACGACATGCGCACTGACTCGGAAGGGCGGCTCTACGTCTGGCTCCCCGACGGGACGCACTACTTGACGGTGGGCGGAGCGGGCTTTTGCGCGACCGTGAATGGCGTGGACACTGAGGCGGCTCCGTGGTCGAGCGGTGTCACGATCGACGGCACCGACGTCTTTTTGGGCAGCGGCGACGGCTGGACCTACAAGGACTTCACGCTCTCGGTCACCAATGCTGACCTCCACGTCGACGGAACGAACGTGCCTCACGTCGTGAGCGGAACTAACACGGCGGCGGAGGTGCGGGTGTCCGCAGTGTGCGGAGGCGAACTGGTCGTCTCCAACCTCGTGCTCGATGTGTCGTCTGGATCAGGTTCACCTATTGCGATTGACACTGACGAAGCGGTGACGCTGCTGCTCTCCGGCACGAACGCGCTTACCGGCGCCGACAACTACGCGGGCGTCTCGGTCATCGCGGGCAAGACACTGGTCATCGACGGTGGCGGATCGCTCGCGGCGACGGGCGGCAACCAATCGGCTGGCATCGGCGGAGGCCTCCGCGAGGCGGGCGGAACGATCGTCATCTCGAACGGCACGGTGACGGCGGCGGGCGGCTATCGGGCGGCGGGCATTGGCGGTGGCTTCAATGGATCCGCCGGCGCCTGCACCATCGCGGGCGGCACGGTGACGGCGACGGGCGGAGAGGGCGGCGCCGGCATCGGCGGTGGTTATGCCGTGTTCGGAAGCGGCGGCGGGCACGGCGGGACAACCACGATTTCGGGCGGACGTGTCTTCGCGACTGGCGGCAACCAGGCGGCGGGCATCGGCGGCGGCAGAGGCGGCTCCAATTCGAAGGTCTACGTCTCGGGCGGCACGGTGGTGCCCAGACACGGGGCCGAGGTGAAGTACGACGTGGGATCGGGCTACGATACGTCGTCTCTTCCGTGGGAGGTGAAATTCACGGGCGGCTCGGTGTCGACGTTCTCCCCCAATGTGACCGAGCGTCCGGTCAATGCCGGCGGCACGCGCGTCTGGCGCGTGGAGATCGGCGGACTTACGCCGGGCGGCAAGGTGACAAGCTTCGCCAGCATCGCGGGCGCGCCTGATCTTTCCGGATACGGCATCAACGACATCTGGGTCGACGACGACGGCAAGGTGTATCTCTGGCTGCCGAACGGCAACCACAACTTCACGCTCGCGGTGGACGGTGGCGACGTGGTGGAGTACGTGGCGCGGGTGGTGGATGCGGACACGATGGCGTACGTCTTCAAGCCTGCGGGGCTCGCCGTCAACGGACGCGATGTTGCCTATCTCGGCGGCGACGGCTGGTGGAGCGACGCGACTAATTCCGTTTACCTCACCGCTTCCGGGCCATTCACGGTGAGCGGCACTTCGACTGTGTATGGCGTGACGGCGCGGGCGAACTGCTCGGTCACGGTGAGCAATCTCTACCTGCGCGCCAAGGAACGCGCCGCGTTCGAGGTCGGAGGCAACGGCGTGTCGGTTGAGTTGTGGAGCGAGGGCAACGGAACGAATACGCTCATTTCGGCGTATGGCTACGCGGGCATCGCGGTTTGCGATGCGAACAATGCATCGCTCCGCGTCAAGGGCGGTGCGGCGCCGATATCTGCGACGAGCTGGCGCAGGGGCGCGGGCATCGGCGGCAATGACGGCGCTGCGGCGGGCACGATCTCCATCGAGGGCGGCACGGTTCTTGCGACCGGATCGCAGGGCGGCGCGGGAATCGGTGGAGGTTCCGGCGGCGGGGCGGGGTCGATCACGATTTCGGGCGGCGCGGTGGAGTTTACCTCCTGGCGGGATCTCGACCAGGGCTTTGAGTTCGGCGCGGGCATCGGCGGCGGGCGGGGCGGCGGCGGCGGCACCGTCACGATCACCGGCGGCACACTCACGGGCACGGCCGGAACGGGCGGCGCGGGCATCGGCGGAGGATACGAAGGCTCTGACATCTTGGTTCATGTCGAGGGCGGCACGATAACGATTCCCAGAAGCGCGAAGGACTACACGACCGGCATCGGCATGGGGCAGAATGGAAGGGACGTCACGGTTGAAATCCTCGGCGGCACGATTTCCGCGAAGGGCTCGTGGCTGGGCTCGGGAATCGGCGGCGGCGCTGGCTGCCAGGGCGGGTCTGTTGTGATCCTGGGCGGACGCATCACGGCCGAGGGCGGCGGACGCGGTCCTGGCATCGGTCCCGCGGCTGACGGCAACATGGACGCCATCATGATCATGGGCGGCACGGTAGAGGCGACAGCAGGCACATCGCCGGCGGACGTCGGCGCGGGGTCGGACGCGAGCGGCGGCGTCGGAGGCAAGGCGAACCTCGTTACCTTCCAGGGCGGCAACATACTCGCCGGCCCCGCGAAAGTTATACCGGCGCCGTATAACCTATCTTTCCAGTCGGTATGGGCCGTCGACATGCAGCTTGAGACGTGGAATGTAGACGAACAGGTCGAGTTCTACAACCTGCCGGGAAACTACGGGACGAACGACCTCTATCCCTCGACAAACGGTCTCGTGCGCCTGTGGCTTCCGGACGGCGACTGGGCGTTCACCGCGAACGGTTCGCCCTACCGCGTCCACGTTGCGGGAGCCGCGACGACCGCGGAGGTCTGGCGGGCGGGCTTCTCCGTCAACGGACGCGACGTCGCGTATTTCTCCGGCGAGGGCTGGTTTTTGGACTGGGAGTCTAGGCGGGTGAGCCTTACGAACGAGATGGACTACGTTCTCTCCGGCGTCAGCTCGAACTTCTGGGTCCTTGCCGACGCGAACTGCCGGGTGCCGGTGAGGGACGTGATGATCGACTTGTCGTCTCCGAATGTCCCCGACAAGCGCAGCGCATTTGTCGTCTCCTCGAACTGCACTGTTGCAGTCGAACTCTTCGGCACCAATTCTTTCCACGGTGCGAAAAACGGCGCGGGCGTCAACGTTTTCCCGACTGCGGAGGTATCCATCGACGGCGAAGGCATGCTTGAGGCCGTCGGCGGCCTGTACGCCCCGGGCATCGGATGCCCATCCGCGGTGCACGGGCAGATCTCGATCCTCGACGGCACGGTGGTTGCGCGCGGCGGCACGAATGCCGCGGGCATAGGCGGTGGAGACGGCGTTTCTGGCGGCTCCGTGCGCATCGAGGGCGGAAATGTCACCGCCACCGGCGCCTACAACGGCGCAGGCATCGGCGGCGGACTGGACGGTAGCGGCGGCACCGTCAACATCCTCGGCGGGAAGGTCGAGGCAAAGGGCGGGAAGGACGCCGCAGGCATCGGCAGCAGCTACAGGGGAAGCGGCGGCACCGTCATCATCGAGAACGCCGTCGTGACGGCGACGGGCGGACAGTACGGCGCGGGCATCGGCGGCGGCTATGAAGGCAAGGGCGCCGAAGTCACCATCTACAGCGGCACGGTGACGGCAGTGGGCGGCAGTCGTGCCGCAGGCATAGGCGGCGGCAATCAGGGAGGCGTTGGCGGCGGAACCATTATTTACGACGGCACCGTCACCGCGACCGCTGGAGTGTTGGCCGCCGGCATCGGCGGAGGCTACAGAGGCGTCGGCAACGGAGTCGAGATTCACGGCGGAACCGTCTCCGCCAAGGGCGGGGGATCGGGCGGGGCGGGCATCGGCGGCGGCGAAGGAGGCGGCAGCGGCGACATCGCGATTTGGGGCGGCACCGTCACCGCTACCGGCGGTTACGAGGGTGCGGGCATCGGCGGCGGCGGCTCAGGCAGCACCGGAGAAATCAGGATCTACAGCGGCACCGTCGTCGCCAACGGCGGCGGTTCGGCAGCGGGCATCGGCGGCGGCAGGGGGGGAGGCTCGAACATCGGCATCTCCGGCGGAACCGTCGAGGCGAACGGCGGACAGTACGGCGCGGGCATCGGCGGCGGATTCGAGGGAGTGGGCGGCACCATCAGCATCAGCCGCACTGCCGACGTCAAGGCGACGGGCGGTGAAGACGGAGCCGGCATCGGCAGCGGAAAGGACGGACTTAACGGCGGCACAATCACGATAGAGGGCGGCGTTGTCGTGGCCACGGCCGGCTCGGTCTCCGGCTCCGCCGCCGGCATCGGCGGCGGCGCCAACAGCCCCGGCTGGGAGATCAAGATCTACGGCGCCCGCATCCGGGCGGTCGGATCAGCCAACGGAGCGGCCATCGGCGGTGGCGGCGGCAAGGACGGCGGAAACATCGACATCAGCGGCGGAACTGTCCATGTGGAATCGCGTTCCACGTGGGCGATCGGCAGCGGCAGGGACGGGGGAGACACGTCCGACAACAACATCTTCAGCGGCGGCGCCATCTATACAACGCTTGACAGGGTCCATCGCGCGCCGATCGGGGACAGCCGCATCCTGATTCCGGTGTTCCCGGTTGACTTGAACATCGGAGTGCCGACGAACAGGGTCCAGTCCTTGGCCATCTACGCCGTATCGTCCGGCGGCTCGAGCAGCTTCAAATTCTACGGGCAGAGGGACATGTACACGGATGAAAACGGGATGCTCACGATCTGGCTGCCGAGCACCGACCCCGGTGATGTATTGCAGATCTCCGTGATGATGAAGGACGGCACCACACGCTACTTCTGCATCACCATTGACGGAAGCGGCGGGATCCACGTCGTAGACTGCCTCGTCGTAAACGGGACGTTCGTGCCGGAAGGCAGCGACAAGTACGAATGGGCCTTTGAATATTCCAACGATACCAAGATACTTAGGTTGCAGCGTGACATTGATGTGACCGTACAGGGCGTTTCGACCAACGGCGGACATCGCATCGTCATTCTGCAGGGCGGGCCGACTAAAGTCAAGCTCGAAGCGCTGACGCTGATCGCGAAAGGCGATAAATACTGGTCGGCGATGTCCGTCTCCAACAACTGCACCATCACGCTGGCGAGTACGCTTCTCAACACCGTTGCGGCGCGCGGACAGTACGCGGCTGGTATAGAAGTCGGACCTGACGCCTCCGTAGCCATCAAGGGCGACGGGCAGCTCTTCGCCACCGGCGGGAAATGCGGAGCGGGCATCGGCTCGCGCGGCTCCGGTTACGTGAAGCCCGGGAAGATATCCATAGAATCGGGCACCGTCGTCGCACTGGGCGGCGAGAAGGCCGCTGGCATCGGCGGAGGCCAGATGTGCACGCTGTCCGAGGGCAACATCTCGATCTCCGGCGGAATTGTCACTGCGACGGGTGGCAGTCTGGCCGCTGGCATCGGTTCCGGCTACGTCGGCAGCGGCTCGGGCGATAAGACGCTTCCGGCGGGAGCTGTAGCCGTCTCGGGCGGAACGGTGCTTTCGATCAGCGGCACCAACGCCGAGTCCGACATGATTTCAAGCCAGAACAAGATATTGACCAGCAGCGGCTCGTCGGCGCTCGTCATCACTGGCGGCAGCGTCCACGGCTCAAAGCTCGACGTCAAGCCCGATCCCAAGAACTCCGACTCCGAATTGCTGCGCTACTGGCTCTTCTCTGGATTGCAGCCCGGCTCGGCGCCGGTCTTCGAGAGCGGCATCCCGGAAAACTACTCGACGAACGGGATTGTCGCGGACGCCACGGGCTCGGTCTGTCTGTGGCTTCCCGTGACTAATGAGGTGCGCAGCGTGTCGATGAACGGAATATACTTCGTCGGCGGCGGTTCCACGAACAACGTGTTCTCTGTAGGCTCCGGAAGAACAGACCCGGCCGATTCCAGGAAAGAAGACGGCAAGACCAAGTGGCGCATCACGATTCCGGGACTTGTCGCCGGACAGACATGCCCGATCACCGGACTCGAAGACGCTGGGGTCACGTCCGTTACGGCGGACGGCAGCGGCCGCGGATTCGTCTACGTCAGCAACGGACAATATGCGTTTTCAGTCGGCGGATTCGACTACGAGGCTGTTGTCAACAACGCTGCGGTGGTTGCGGATTTGCTGCGCGTCGGCGTGACGATAGACGGTGTCGACGCGAGTGCGCTTTCCGGCAACGGCTGGGAGTTTCTGCTCGAATCGCGCGTCATTTCGGTTACGCGCGACAGTCAGGTCAGGATTTCCGGTTCTGGCCAGGACATCTGCATTCGTCCGGAACTCGACTGCGCGGTGACGATAGAGAACCTCTCCATCACGAACGCATTGGCAAACCTCTCTCCGATCGAATGCGAGGCGCATTCCCTTGCCGTCTCGCTTTCGGGCACGAACGAACTCGTCGCGTCGTCCTTGGGAATCCCGGGCATCCATGTGACGGGAAGCGGCTCGCTCACGATACGCGACGCCCAGCCTTCAAGCCTTCAGCCTTCGGTCCTCAACGTGAATGGCGCCAACCATGCCGCAGCCATCGGCGGCGGCAATGGCGAGCCGGGCGGAACGATTGCGGTCGAGGGCGGAACCGTGACTGCGATCGCCAGTTCCTGGGGTGCGGGCATCGGCGGCGGACATGACGGTGCGGGCGGCGCAATCACGATCTCCGGCGGCGACGTGACGGCAAAGGGCATGTACCTTGCGGCGGGCATCGGCGGCGGCATAAACGGCGCGGGCGGCACGATTACGATTTCCGGCGGCAACGTACGGGCGAGCGGCGGCTCATACGGCGCGGGCATCGGCGGAGGCTACAAAGGCGCGGGCGGCACGATTACGATTTCCGGCGGCGCCGTCAAGGCGAGCAGCGGTTCCGATGGCGCGGGCATCGGCGGCGGCGAGCAGGGAGCCGGCGGCGAGATTACGATTTCCGGCGGCACTGTGGAGGCTGTCGGTTCCGCCGGCGCCGGCATCGGCGGCGGCATAAACGGCGCGGGCGGCACGATAAGGATTTCGGGCGGCGTCGTGGATGCGAGCGCCAATAAAGGCGCCGGCATCGGAGGCGGATGCAACGGCACCGGCGGCACCGTCGCGATCTCCGGCGGCACCGTTTCGGCGGTCGGCGCGGGAATGGTCTGCGACATCGGGCGCGGCGTCGGCGGATCGGTGCAGGAAATCCTGTTCAGCGGCGGCTCGATCAACTCCGCGTTCGCCAATGTATCCCCGGCCGCGAAGAACCGGAAGGGCGCCGCCGTGTATCCAGTTGATTTCCTCATCGGAACGCCTGACGTCAAGGTCGAGATGTTCGTCGTCGACGATCCGCCGCTCGCCTACGGCTCGAAGGACCTCTACACGAACGCGGACGGCATCCTGCGCGCGTGGCTTCCGAACGGACGCTGGTTCATCGACCTCAAGACGGAGGGAGGAGTGCAGGAGCGCTGGATCGCCGTCGTGGACGGCGAGAATTGCCTCGCCACCCGCTACGCGCCTGGGTCGGTCGGCTTTTTCGTGAACGGAACCGACATCGGCGAAGTCATTGGCGACGGCTGGGCCTACGACGCTGTCCGTGGTGCTCTGATGCTGTCCGGGGCCGGTCCGTTCGAGCTTTCCGGCACGCTCACGAACGCCACCGTGGCCATCGCGGCCAATTGCGCCGTCACGCTCTCCAACGCCGTGGTGGACGCTTCGGCCGTCACGAACGCGGGCGCGATCCATCTCAAGTCCGGCATTGCCGCGACACTTGCGCTCATGGGCGAGAACGCCGTGACGGGCGGCGTCGGCCGCGCGGGCGTGACTGTTTCTGGCGGCGCGACGATGTCGATAACCAACGGCGTTTCCGTCGCAGCGCAGGGCATGGGCTCGCTCTCCGCGACAGGCGGCGCGGGTGCGGCGGGCATTGGCGGCGACGACAGCGCCCAGACGGGAACCATCCGCATCCAGGGCGGTGCAATAACGGCGACGGGCGGCGCGTCCGGCGCGGGCATCGGCGGCGGCTCCTACGCGGGCGAACAGTCCTGCCGCATCGAAATCTCCGGCGGCTTCGTGACCGCGACGGCCGGCGAGGGCGCCTACGCCATCGGCGCCGGCGTCCGCGACGGCGCGTTCAGCTCCGACTTCGGACACGTCGCGATTTCGGGCGGAACCGTCCGGCCGGTCCACTCCAGAGCGCTCGGCATCGGCAGCGGCGCGGACAAGCTGACGTCCAACATGAATTCCATGCGCGTCACCGGCGGCTCCGTCGTCGTCGGCTACGGAGCGGTAGACCCCATTGCGTGGAGCCACCGCGAGCCCGCCTACCCGGTCGACATCGACATCGGCCGTGCCGATTCTCCCGTCACGGCGGACATCCTCGTCGACGACGGCAACGGCGGAACCGTCGGATACGGCATGAACGACGTCCGCACCGACGCGAACGGCGCCGTCCGCTTCTGGCTGCCCGAGGGCAACAGCATCGCGCTGATCGACGGCCGCTACTACCAGATTTCGGTCGGGAGCGAACGTTCCTGGGCCCGGCCGTGGAACTCGCGCCTCACCGTGAACGGCGTCAACATCTCCGAGTTTTCCGGCGAGGGCTGGACCTTCGACCTCGCCACGATGTCCGTCCGCCTCACGGGCGCCGGGCCGTTCGAGATTTCCGGCGAGGAGGCGGGCGCCAGCGTCACCGTCGAAAACTCCTGCGACGTCGTGCTCCGGGACGTCTCGCTCGCGACCGGCGAGAACGGCCTCGCGGCCTTCGATTTCGCCGCCGGCGTCTCGGCCTCGCTGGAACTCGTCGGCACTAACGTCCTCGCGAGCGGACGGAACCAGGCCGGGCTCGCCATCGCGGAAACGGCCTCGCTCGTCATCCGCGGCGACGGCTTCCTCTCCGCGACCGGCGGCGAAAACGGCGCCGGCATCGGCAACGAGAACGGCGCCCACGGCGGCTCGCTGTCCATCGAGGGCGGCGTCGTCGAGGCGCAGGGCGGGCACCTCGCCGCGGGCATCGGCGGCGGCGCGGGCCGCGGCTGCGGCTCGATCCGGATCTCGGGCGGCGAAGTCACCGCCACCGGCGGCGGATACGGCCCCGGCCTCGGCGACGGCAGCTACGCGACCTACTCCTCTTCGCGTTGCGGCACGGTCGAAATCTCCGGCGGCGTCGTGACGGCCCGCGGCGGGGCGGAAGGCGCGGGCATCGGCGGCAACATGACCGCCTACAACTGGGAGCAAGTGGCCAAGGTGGTCGTCTCCGGCGGCGTCGTGACCGCGACCGGCGGCACGAACGGCGCCGGCATCGGCGGCAGCGCCCGCAGCTCGGCCGACGTGACGATCTCCGGCGGCGTCGTGACGGCGACCGGCGGCTACCACGGCGCCGGCATCGGCGCCGGCGAAGGCAGCTACGGCATGACGTATTCCGCCGGCACGGTGCGCATCTTCGGCGGCATCGTCTCGGCGACCGCCGGCGAGGGCGCCCACGGCATCGGCGGCGGCTACCTCTCCGGCCGCGGCTCGGTCGAGATCACCGGCGGCACCGTGGCCGCCGCGGGCGGCGAGGGCGGAATGGACGTCGGCATCGTCGGCCCCAGCGGCGTGGCCGGCAGCGTCGTCTTCGGCGGCGGCTCCATCCTCGCCGACATGGCCAAGGTGAAGCCGGCTGCGAAGAACGCCTCCGGCGAGGCGGTGTGGCGCGTGGACGTGGCCGTCCACGACCCCGATCCGGTCCACGCCGTCGCCGTCACCGGACTCGACGGCTATGGCGTCGCCGACATCTACCCCGACGCGAACGGCGACATCCACCTCTGGCTCCCCGACGGAACCTACGACTTCGAGGTCGACGGCACCCCCGTCCACGAAGTGGTGGACGGCTCGTCCGTCTTCATCCCGCTCGGCGTCGCCGTCGACGGCGTGGACGTCGGCCACGGCTCGGGCCCGAACTGGACTCTGGACGCCGAGAAGCGCATCGTCCTCGCCGGCGCCTGCGTCGTCTCCGGCACGAACACGCTCGACGGCCTCTCGATCCGGTTCGAGACCTCAGACGAGATCGTCTTCTCGAACGCCTGCATCCGGTCCCAGCAGGGATTCGCGGTTGCGACGAACGTGAGCGCCGTCGTCCGCGGCATCGGCCGCAACGTCGTCGCGCCCACCTACTGGCCGCGGCTCCTCGAAGAGGGCGCGAGTTTCACCGTCGCGGGCGGAACGTTCATGTTCCGGAGCGAGGAAACGTTCACCATCCTCGGCGGCTCCGTGACAGGGATCCAAACCTATTACGCCCGGTCACAAAACGCAGACGGCGCCGCCCTCTGGTGCGCGGACGTCCCCGGCTTCGCGCCCGGCGCGGCCGTCGGCCCGCTCCAGGGCCTGCCGGAATACTACGACACGACCGAGCTCTACGCGGACGACGCCGGCGAGGTCCACCTCTGGCTGCCCGAGGGCCTCTACGTCGCCACGAACGCCGTCGACGGCGCCAAGTGGACGATCCGCATCGGCCCGGAGGGCGAGACGACCGTCGTCGCGTGGAACGACGACTTCACCGTGAACGGCGTCAACATCGCGCAGCTCTCCGGCGAGGGCTGGGACTTCGCGACGAACGTCCTCGCCATCTCCGGCGCCGGCCGCTACACCGTCCGCGGAACGAACGAGCTTGGCGCCGTCCGCATCGTCGTCGCCTTGGATGCGACCGTCGAGCTCGCCGGCGTCTCGCTGCGCGCGGAGGCGCCCTTCGCCCTCGGAAACGGCGTCGCGGCGACCGTCCTGCTCAACGGTTCGGGCAATCGGCTCGTCGCGACGCGCTCCTCCTCCGCCGGTCTCTTCGTCCCAGAGACCGCGTCCCTGACGGTCACCAACGCGACCGTAGACGCGAAGCTCGTCGCCATCGGCGGCGGCTCCGGCGCGGGCATCGGCACCCCCAACGGCGACAACCTCAGGTCTGGCTCCATCACCATCGCCGGCGGAACCGTCGAGGCGCACAGCAGCGCGACCGACGACCAGGGTGAGGCCGCCGCCATCGGCGCCGGGCGAGGCGGGAAGGCCGGCCCGATCCGCATCACCGGCGGCAGGGTCTACGCCTACGCCGGCTCGAAATACGGCTACGCCTCCGCGGCCATCGGCGGATCCCTCCGGATGGCGGAGACCTACACCGGCGGCCTCGTCGAAATCTCCGGCGGCACCGTCTACGCCTGCGGCGGGCGCCAGGACGCCGACGTCTTCGCCTCCGACATCGGCGACGGCCTGACCTACTCCCAATCCTACGACAACAACGTCCCCGTCGTCATCACGGGCGGCAACGTCGTCCTCGCCCACTTCGACTCGGAGAAGGAGCGCTTCACGCAGAGCAAGTGCACGGTCACGAACATGGCCCACGACGCCTCCGGCCGCGTCCTGCACGCCGTCGTCGTTCCGCTCGGCACGCCGGACGCCGCGGCCGAGCTCTCCGGACTGGACGGCTACGGCACTAGCGACCTTTACGCCGACGCGAACGGCGACGTCTACCTCTGGCTGCCGGACGGCGACTACAGCTTTACCGCGAACGGCCGCGGCTGCACCGCCACCGTGGACTGCGCGGACACTGTTGCCGTTGTCGACCCAGTCGCCCTGGATTCTCTCCACATCGAGAGCATCGAGCTTGTTCCCGGCGCCGTGGCGCTCGTCGTCTCGGCCGAGCCGGACGGATGGATCACGGACATGACTGCGCAGTTGCTGCGCGTGCGCGTGTCTGAGGAACTTCCGCTGCCTGACGGCGACGCGGCGCTTTTGCCGCGGACGGACATCGGCGTCTTGGTCAACGACGACGGCACCGCGACGGTGGTAGTCCCGCGCGCGGCGAATGTGCCGCGGATGTTCTACCGTGTCGAGGCAGCCGATTCCGTGCGATTCCGACATGGAGCCATTGACCGATGACACGGCATTTGCTATACTTTACTTAATCTGAATTAAGTAAACGGAGATTAAGTAAATGAATTTCTTTGGGCGCGAAAAAGAGATCGGAATACTTCGGCGGGAGCGGAGCCTCTCGATAGAGAATTCCCGGTTTACCGTTCTGACTGGGCGGCGGCGCGTCGGGAAGACGGAACTTGTCGACAGGGCGCTGAACGACGGAAGTGGCGATTACGTCTATCTTCTCCTGACGCGGCAGACGGAACGCAACCTGGCGGCATCGCTTCAGGAAGAGGCGGTACGCGCGCTTGGAGGGCGGTTGAAGATATACGGGACATGCGAGAAGCTCAAGGATCTTCTGCGGGAGATCATTCGCCTTGCGGAGGAGCGTCCGCTGACTCTTGTGATTGACGAGTTTCAGGAGATGGACAGGATCAATCCGGGATTTTACGGCGAGTTTCAGGGGCTTTGGGACGAGCTCAACAGGAAAGTCAAGTTGAACCTCGTTGTGAGCGGCAGCGTCAACCGCCTGATGAACAAGATATTCTTCAGCTACGGCGAGCCGCTTTACGGACGTAACACGGCGCATCTCAGCCTCAGGCCTTTCCCAGCATCGCTTCTCAAGGAGATACTGTCAGCCCATTCCCGCAGGTTCTCAAAGGACGACGTTCTTTCCCTTTGGACGATGACGGGGGGCGTCGCGCGGTACGTGTCGCTGTTCATGGACGCCCATGCCTTCAACAGGAAGAAGATGATCGACCTCTTCTTTTCCGAGGCTTCTCCTTTCTTGGAGGAGGGGCGCTCGATTCTCATGCAGGAGTTTGGCAACGATTCCGCCACGTATTTCACGATTCTTACATCCATCGCTTCCGGCCACACGAAGTTTGCGGAAATAAAGAACGACCTCGGTTCTGATGTAGGCGCGTATCTCTCAAACCTGGAGCGGAACTACGGCCTTATACGCAAGGTCAATCCTGTTTTCGCACCGCCAGCGAGCAAGAACGCCGTATTCCGAATCGAAGACCCGTTCCTCAGGTTCTGGTTTAGGTATGTATTCAGGTGTGCGCCTTATGTCGAAAGGGGGATGTTCGAACGGCTTCGGGCGCTTGTGTCCGAGGATTTCGACGTTTTCTCTGGACGTTCCCTTGAGCGGTACTTCGAGTGGAAGTTCACAGAAGAGGAGCGCTACACGTGTATGGGCGGATGGTGGGACCGAAATGGAGAGAACGAAATCGACCTTGTCTGCGAGGATGAGACGGCCGGGGCTATTGACTTCTACGAGATAAAGCGCCGGAAATTCGCGATAGACCTTGCGGCTCTGGAGGCGAAGACATTGCGTTTCTTCGAGAAGCACCCAGAGAAACTCCGTCTCAAGCGGCGGATTCTCGGACTTTCCATCGACGACATGTAACCTTGGGAAAGCTGATGATTCGCGCTCTCGCGTAAATTTCTGTCCGCCCAGTGCGACCTGGTAACACGGAACGGCTGAGGTAGCCCCTTATTGCCAGGGTGATTCAGTTTGATGGCAAATCAACTACCATCCGCAAGCCCAACTACGCCGTTTAGGTTTATTGCAGATTATGGGGTGTCCGCAGCACATCCGCACCACGCGTAGCCGCCCCTTCGGGCTGCCTTCGGCAGGGGGATATGCGCCATCTTGGTAGGGGCGCATCTCCGAGGCGCCCGCTTCCCTGCGGCATATGTGTCGCACCGTCAGATGTATAGCGGCGGCACGGAAGTGGAGGGGCGTGTTTCGGCTTAGGGCTCGCTAGCTTTGCCGCAGATACGCGGCAAAGCTCCGGCGAAAAAGCCGGTGGCGACATCGATTTCGCGGTCTTTCACATTTTGCCAGTGCCGTCAAGCCTCTCGGCAAAATGACGACGCGTCGAAATCGGGTCGCTTCCGTCTTTTTCGCCGTCGCTTCGCATTGCGCCGAAACACCCCCTCCGCTCCCGCGCGGCAAATTCGTCGCGATTTCGTCCGCACCATAATCTCATTTCGCCGTGCTTGATTTTCACGCGGCGTTTTCGCTATAATACTCCCATCCCGCGAGGCGAATGGTAGTTCCCCCAATGGTAGGGGCGGCACTCCGTGCCGACCGCGCGCGACGCGGGGTCATAGTCCGGAAAACGGAACGGTAGGGGCGCCTCTCCGAGGCGACCGCATCAATCCCGCCGGGCGCTTAAGTAATTTAGCGACAAAACGCTAACAAGTCGTTCCCACGAATACTACCACTATTCAATTTCTGAACGACATGGAGGCGTAGAACGCGTCCATTCTGGGCGCATTCTATCTTCGTGTATTCAGATAAGGCCTGTGGTAGGGCTTCGTGGGAGTGCATGAGATGGAATGCGCTCTTATCTTTTGCATGTGACATGGTGTCCGCGACGCGAGAATGCGCAGCCAAAGGAAAGGATGCCTGTCACATGACAAGTATCAACATGAGAAAAGACCCGAACTTCATTCGGGGCGGACTTCCCTGTGAAGGGGAGTTTGAGATACCAATAATCCACCGCGAAGATTTGCCGCAAGGCCCAATAGACCTCGTGGCGTGTTCGCGCACACGGAAGGATGACTCGGAAGACAACCGGCGCAAAGGCGTTCACTTCTTCGTGGACGACTACCGTTTTGATGTATTCCGGCGTCGCCCTGATGCAAGCATCGACAAGTTTAGGCAGTATGCATTTGTTCTCTCGCCGGACTTCTCGCGCTACAATGAAATGCCGACCTGGAAGGTGATCGAGGCGATTGGCATGAACCGCTGGCAGGGCGCCTATTGGCAACGACAGGGACTGAAGGTGATACCTTCTGTCGGTTGGGCTACGCCGTACAGCTACAGATTCTGCTTCTGCGGCATAGAGCGCAACGCGCCGGTTGCCGTCACGACAAATGGAAACCGCAAGAGCAAGCGCGGCTATCTTCATGGCTATGATGCGATGCTGGACGCGCTTGATCCGTCCGCAGTAATCTGTCTCGGCAAACCGTTTTCGGAGATGCGAGGCAATATCATTCACGTGAAGTACGACATCTACAGGAGGTGACACATGGGAGGCAACAACACATTCGCGGCGGGAAAGGTCGTCGCGTACAAGTGGCGCACGGTCGGCAAGATTGATGGCGTGAAGGTTCTCGCGCCCGTTGATTCGCAGTCAAGTCCAAAACTTCCAGAGGAGGCGCATTCCAGCAGAATGTACATAAAGCTGTATGGGAATGGGTGCTTCTCACAGTTGCGGATTTATGACAAAAAGCATCGGCTTCGTTTTGAGATCGCCTACCATCCCGAGGCATCGCTGGACAAGAGCCGCAAACCTGTGCTACACTATCATTCGTATACGCAACCTGGCTTTGTCCATGGCGAGGCAAAGTTCGCCACAAAACGGATGATAGACAAGTTCGGCAGATATATGAAAGGAGTTGACCTTGATGAAGCGCGGAAACACACGTGAGTTTCTTGAGTGCATATCGGCGCAAGATGCTGACTTGAAGTATCATGACCGTTATTTCCTTGTCAATGGATGTTGCGTTCATTGGAATCAAGAAACGAAAAAGCCTGAATGGGCGAGAATAGAGATGTATGAGATGACAGACTGCAATTGTCTTGAGTGGAAAGCCGACGTCTGCTCCATCACCAAGCCGACCGTGCGCGAGGTGATGGAGGAGTTCACTCGAATCCCGCTCATCGACGGCAAGACGTTCTGGGAGCTGGAGAACGAACTCGAGTGGGTGTAGCGGCATCTCTCGGCACTCTCATTTAGACGCGGCAAATCCGCCGCGGAGGCCATTTCATTTCCCCTCCGTTTGCAGGGTCGGAAATGTGGTATAATATTCTTGTCCTTGCGTGGCGGGGTAGCCGCCGCGAAGCGGGCTAGCGACCCACGGGGAAGCGAGCAAGCCGAGCGAAGCGAGTGCCGAGCTGCGCGGGAACAGCCGATGCGGGGGAGAAATCCCGCTAAGGCGATAAGATTTTTGCGCTGACACGCAAACGACGTTCCAGACGAAACTTGGCGGTTTCATATGAGGGAGCGGAGTTTGACGAGGTCGCGCAGGCGGTTTTATGCCGTCTTGCGTGTCCTTGTCTTCTCTTTCCCTCATGGGCACGCCAAGGCCTCGTCTGGAAGGAGTGGATGAGGACACGCTTTTTTACTCCTTTTTGCCATCAGCCAACAATTGGAGATTTTGATGGCAAGTAATGACGCTACAGCTTTGAGTTTTGAGGACATGCAACAAGGTGACATTTCCTTGTTGTGTGGTGATAGCCTCGAGATGTTGGCAGGTCTTGAAAACGCCTCCGCAGATTTGATCTTGACGGACCCGCCATACAATCTTGGTTTGTTCATGAAGAAAAGAGGAACAAACATTGGAAAACTTAGGGCGAATCATTTTGCCGCAGCATCATGGGATTTGCTTGGTTTCGAGGAATGGTCTCAAAAGATGGATATGTTCTTCGCGCAGGCTGCACGAATATTGAAAAAGCGTGGCGCGATCTTGATGTTCATGTCGATAATAAAGATGGAAACGGTAAAGCATCTTGCAGAGAAACATGGTTTTTACTACAAGACAATTGGGATATGGCACAAGACGAATCCGATGCCTCGGAACATGAATCTGCATTTTGTGAATTCGACTGAGAGTTGGATATACCTTGTCAATGGCGCTACAACGGGTACATTCAATAACAATGGCAAGATTATCCATGATTTTTACGAAACAGCTGCTGTTAGGGGTGTCGAACGAAAGTTTGGTTCGCATCCTACGCAAAAGCCGTTAGCAATGATGGAGCATTTTGTGGCATTGCTTTCTAATGAGGGGGACCTCGTTGTGGATCCATTTATGGGGAGCGGGTCGACAGGTGTTGCCTGCAAGAAGTTGGGAAGACGTTTTGTTGGCATTGATGTATCTCCAGAGTATTGCAACATCGCAAAGAGGAGAATCTCCGAATGAAAGTTGCTGATTTGTTTTCTGGCGTTGGGGGCTTGTCATTGGGATTCAGGCAAGCTGGTTTTGCTGTCGCATTTGCCATAGAACATGACAAAGAGATTGCCGAGGCATATTCCCGTAACGATAGTTCTGCAGTGATGTTCAATGAAGACATAACAAAGCTAGACCCAAAGAAGCTGGCGAATCGCTTTGGTAGGGTGGATGTCATTGTTGGCGGTCCGCCATGTCAGGGTTTTTCGCAAAAGGGGAAGAGACTTAGCGTTAACGATGACAGGAATTTCCTGTTCAAGCAGTATGTGCGATTTGTCGCCGAATTCAAGCCAAAGTACTTTGTCCTTGAAAATGTTCCCAATATCATAACGACGGCAAAAGGTTATTTTAGGGATGAGATTATTCGTGAGTTTTCAAAACTAGGTTATGACGTTCAGGCTGATGTGTTTGATGTGGCGGACTTTGGTGTTCCTCAACATAGACGTAGGGCGATATTTCTTGGGCAAAAGAAACGTCTTGATGTGAAGTTCCCAAAACCGGTAAAGAAACGGGTTACTGTCAAGGATGCGTTATCTGACTTGCCACGACTTCTTTCTGGTGAGTCGTATACTGCCGGCGTGTACCCAAAGAATCCGCAGACCGAATATCAGCGAAAAATGCGAGCAGGATCGAAATGCATTGTAAATCATGAGTCAACAAAACACTCAAAGATAGCGCTGAAGCGTCTGGCAATGATTCCGAAGGGCAAGGGAAAGGAAGTGCTGCCGCCAGAACATTTGACTAAATCGATTTACAGTGGTACGTGGTGTAGGTTGCTTGAAGATGATCAAGCTGCAACGATAACAACACGGTTTGACACACCTTCATCGGGAAGATTTACTTTGCCAGACCAAAATAGGTGTATAACCGTACGAGAGGCAGCACGACTGCAATCTTTTCCTGACTCGTTCGTGTTCTATGGGTCAAAATGTTCACAGATGAAGCAGGTGGGAAATGCAGTTCCTCCTGTGTTTGCCAACGCAATTGCTAAAGAAATCTTAAAAGCAGAGGGGGTAAAGAAATGAGCAAAGTCCTGCCTATTGCTATTCATGATCGGCCTGAGCTAAATCTCCGGCAAGGGATAAAATCGTCGCTCAATCATTGGCGGCAATTGATTGCGTCGTTATATCTCTTTTATCAATACTTGCTTGATGGCGGCGATGCGATATATAGCAAAGAGATTCACGCCGGCGGTAAGGTTTGTCTTGGGGTTAGTGATGGATTCGCCAGTTGGCTTTCGCAGAATTGGAGTCAGGTTGCAAATGTGAAGTCGCTTGTCCAACAATGCCCGCTCTACACAGCGCAAATGGAGCATCTGCAGGTGGGTCTTCAGTTGTTTTTGAAGTTGGCACAAATAAAGTTTGCCGACAATTCGTTGCCAGATGCGACCGAAAGGACTGGCGGCAACAGATTCAACAAGTTGCTCCGCTTCTCAACAAATATGAAGATACTTGCCGATGCGATTTCGACACATTCGGTGTCAGAAAGGATAACATTTGTTGCAGACTGGCTTTCAGGGAATGACGATGCGAATGTCAGTAAGGGCGCGAAAGAGATACTCGCCGCGTTCACTGAGGAGTGCCAGTTTAAGATTCGCACGGCGTCAGGTGAAGTGTTCTTCCAGCAGGATGGCATATATGATTGTTTGCGTAATATGCAAGATTCTGTAGAAAGCACAGATGCGAAGGAGCCCGTCGGGCCATTTAGAATTCTGAAGACATATATCAACGAGGAAATGCACCCATACCTGTCGGAGGGCGCAAGTGGCTTTGTCGTAAAGTCGTCTTCTGCTGAATTTACGAAATATGCTGACATGGTTCGGACTACTTTGTCTCTAATACCGAGACGAACGACAATATATCAAGAGGTTGCTCCGACGAAACAGATGCAACCGTCAATTAATTCAGATATCCCGCTTCAGCGTATCTGTTACGGAGCGCCAGGCACTGGAAAGTCGCACGATACAGATGATCTTATCAAGAAGTATAATGTTGCCAACTTCCGCACGACATTCCATCCGGATTCGGATTACGCGAACTTCGTCGGCGCGTACAAGCCGACGATGAATGCGGGAAAGATCGAGTATTCTTTTCGTCCGCAGGCGTTCATGAATGCATACGTCAAGGCGTGGAAGCTGATGGCAAATCCTTCTGAGGACGGCAAGACGGAGAAGGTTGTCCTTGTCATTGAAGAGATAAATCGCGGCAATTGCGCGCAGATATTCGGCGATCTGTTCCAGTTGCTCGACAGGGACGGGCAATCAGGGTATTCGACGTATCCCATTGATGCTGACGTTGACCTTGCCGTCTGGCTTGGCGGACAATTCGGGTATGCCGAGGGTGATGAGAACAAGAATGGGCTGAATGTCGCAAGCAGACCAAGTTGTCTCACCCAATCTGACTGGAATGATGTTTTAAAGGGCAAGAAGCTTGCGTTGCCACCAAACCTGTATATCTGGGCGACGATGAACACGAGCGATCAGTCGCTCTTCCCGATAGACAGCGCATTCAAGCGGCGTTGGGACTGGAAGTACGTTCCGATCTCAAGGCCAGACAAGGGCGATGATCTGAATTGGAAAGATCGCAAGATTGACGCTAACGGCAAGTTGTATGACTGGTGGGATTTCATCAGGATCGTCAATGCGCATATCGCAGATGTCACGAAGAGCGAGGACAAGCAGCTTGGCTACTTCTTTGTGAAGGCTCCCGATGACACGGGTGTTATCACGGCGGAGCGCTTTGCCAACAAGGTGCTGTTCTACCTTTTCAACGATGTCTTCAAGGATTGGGACTTGCCGGCCAGAATATTCGAGAAGGGCGGCAAGGATAAGTATGCCTTCAAGGATTTCTTCTACGACAAGGCGGAGGACGGCCACAAGCCTGGTGACGTCCGTGAGAATGTCGTGGGGGAGTTTATTGAGAGGCAGGAACATGAAGGTGAAAAGGTGAAATCCGATACTCCGGCCACTCCTGGCGAAGAACCGCCTGCCACACCCGCTCCTGAAGTTGCGCCTCCGCCAGCGCAGTCCTAATGAAGATACTTGTCGAGGAATATGCGTATGACAAGGAGGTTGTTCGCAACGTCCTCCCTGAAAGTCATGTATTCCTGACGAATGGCAGGGTCAAAATTGAATACGTCGGTTACTACCATAATGCCAATAGCACGGCTGAGGGGAAGGATGACTTCGTGTTCTTCCTCCCAAAGGTTGTCCTCAATAAGCATAACCGCGTATTTGCAGACGAGAATGATGCGATTGGCGGATTCTCTCCGGAAGACATCTTGGACCCCGACAACGTCAAGACTGCGGACGGACGAACTCTTTCGGAAGAGCAGCGGAAGTTCCTGTATGAATTCTCCGTCTGGATTTATCGAGCGCTGGCACACTATGTAGAGACACACGAGGAGACAGATGCAGTTTGGTCAAGCAACGACGGGAAGTCCGGCACGTTCAGGCGGAAGTACGTCACGAACACGTTCTTGGACGTTATCCTTGCCCTGATCCGGTTTAATCGCGAGAATCAGGACTACTTTCTCTTCAAGGTCAAGGAAAAGCACTCGGGCTTAAATAAAATCAGTTGGGCTCGGACAATCGCACGCTCGCCGGCATTTGTCAGCGACGGTGTTCCCGTCTATCTTGAGCCAGTCAACAAGAAGCGATCGATAGACTTCGACGAAGAGTTGCTTGTCCTGTACTATTCGATATTGGACTATGTCCGGTCGCATTATGGTTTCCGCGTCAAGATCGGAATGGGATACGAGCTGATAACGGGCGACAGGTTCCAACGCTACCTGGACGGGTATGGTGCCGCGCGGCTTCGCCAGATCAAATACAAGTATTTCTCGGACAGGGACTTGATGCTGTGGGAGCTTTGCTTTGCGTTCTTCGACAAGGCGCATCAGGCGAACATTGCGTCGTCTGGCGAAGACTATCTTCTGGCCAAGAGCTTCGATCGCGTGTTTGAGGCGATGATAGACGAGCTTTTGGGCGATTCGCAGTTTGCTCTGAACAAGGAACTGGCGGACGGGAAAGAGATAGACCACCTTTATGTTGACGACAGCTTGACGCGCACCGATGGCTGGCGGACGCTTTGCATTGCAGACAGCAAATACTACAAGGCGGGGAACTCTTTGAACGACGAAAGCGTTCCAAAGCAGTTTACATATGCGCGCGACATGCTTCAGCTTGACGTTGACTTGTTTCTCTATGATGAAGACGACGTCGAGGATTCTGTGAAAAAACGCAGGAAGCCGTTTGCGGATGCAAAGGTGAGGTTGCTGCGTGACAAAGTGACCGAGGGCTATGACATCATACCCAACTTCTTTATTAGCGCGACGATGGATGAAGGGTTGGGATATGATGACGCCAAGCTACGGGCGCGCCATTTTGATGATGGTGGCGAACATCACAGCGCCCATTTCGAGAATAGGCTGTTCGACCGAGACACGATGATTCTCAGCCATTTTGATGTCAATTTCCTCTATGTCGTGCGGTTGTATGCGCAAAACGACGATGGGGAGCGGGCGAAGTGGAAACGGGAGGCTCGCGAAATCTTCAGGAAGGAGATTCGCGGGATCATTGAGAATCGCTATCAGCTTTATGCTTTGATGCCGCATGATGGCGTCGACGCGCAACAGTTCTTCCAGGAGAATTTCAAGTATACGGCAGGCAAGGTATATTCGCCATATCCAGACGACGGTGGAAAGCCGATATACGCATTGGCTCTGCAGAATGTTGACAAAGTCTTTCCCGATAAGCGTCTCACACCGGATAAAATGTTCTCTGATGGCGATCCTGGTGGTACTGGCAGACAATATACCCGAATTGCAGAAGAGAATACTGCCGTGAAAGAGCTGATAGAATCAGCTTTCTATTGCGTGAAAATCGGATTTGGAGAGAATCCGCGAAGCGCTTTGGAGAAGGAGTTGATCGAGCACCCGGCAGCAGTACATGGCCCGGCTGCGGATGCGAAAGCAGGAGTGCAGGTCATTTCAAGAGTAGCTGGTCCGCTGACGCAGGCAATTCGTAAGTGCGGGAAATGCCCTTGTCCGGAGGATCAATGCCCTGATGCTGCGTCCGTTCGTGTTCTTGTCGTTCCGTTTACGCAGGGGGCGCATCTCTTTCGCGTAGCTGATGGTGTGGCGCCAGTGAAATTGGGCGTTGGCGAATTGCCGCCAGACTTTTCATCTGTGAAATTCCCTTCTCCCGATGTGTTGTGTTGGGTGTGGGATGTGGTCGAAGAATAGCAGGCAGAACATTTGTGGAGATTGGGGGTGTGATGCGCAGATGAGATTGCCACGGTGGGCGACGATTGAAACGCGGCAGAAGTGTTGCGGAAGGAAGAGGGGTTGTATAGGGTCGGGACGATTAGGGTCGGTTAGCGTAGGGTCGGATAGCGTCGGTTAGGGTCGGGCATGGTTAGGGACGAGTAGGGTCGGTTAGGGTCGGCGCGTGGGTTAGGAAGAGCCCTGGGTCTGCCAACCGCAGGAATGCAACTGCAGTGGAGGCATCTCAATGGGTAACTTAACCTAAATTCGGCAGTTGGATTATGGGTTTAGCCGCAAAGGACGCAAAGATGCAAAGAACATGCAGCATAATGAAGTTTTTGGTGGGTTATCTACAAATTGACAAATAGACGTGCTTTCACCTATTGGGTGAAGATTACAGACACTGCAAAAGGAGAGATAATTTGCATAATTTTCAGCACCTTTGCGCCCTTTGCGCTCTTTGCGGCTAATAGAACCAACAAGGGCGTTGTTCAACTGCGATTTTTAGGTTAAACAGAAGTGCAGTACGACATAAGGTTATTGAATTGTAACCTTTTGCGCTTCGGAGTGTATACAGGGCGAATAGTTGCATCTGAAAAACACTAAAAGGAACAGAGCCATGATAAACGCAGTAAACGAGCAGTTCAGCAGATTTGTCAGCTTCGCCGAGAATCGGATGGCCGCTGGCAAGGACAAGGCCATTGCGTCGAAGGGCGACATAGAGAAGGGCGGAGGCACCACGCTCGAGGAGCGCAATATCAAGACGTCCAGCAGGTTCGACTGGGTGTCGCTGAGCATTTTCCGCTGGAAGGGCGCACGCAACGACAACAACGCGGTGCGCGATATTTTCAAAAAGTGCGTCGCCGACATGTTCGGCGGCGAGAAGAACATCCCCGAGAGCGTCAGGACCGCGATGCTGATGAAGGACTACGGGTGCGGCAAGCCCCTCACCGCGCGCCGGATCATTGCGGTGAGGGACGCAATAGCGAACCTCGAGCGCGAAAACGTGTTCGACAACAAGCACGACCCGGACGGTGAGCTGGCGAACAAGGCATTCGCCGCCGGATACACGCGCCTTGACTTTGGAAAGCTCAACACTGCGGCCAACCTGTGCTCACAGGGGTTGAGAATATCGCTTGAGGATGCCTTTAATCAGGTTATCACGAAGGGATCCGCCGCAAACCGCACGATGAACGCGGGCTCGCTCTACATGAAGGACACTACCTCGTTCCTCAAGGACTTCAACGTCCGCCGGCAGATCGCCCTCAACGACGTGCGGAACAAGACCTTGGCCACGAACTTCCCAGAACAACAGGATACAACGTCCCAGCTCTCCAAGATCGCCGAGAACCTCGCGTACAAGTTCGGCAACATACTCAACGAAGCGGAAGAACTGCGCAAGGCCGCGAATCTTCCCGATGACATCCTCGTCGAGCTGCGCAAGGCCACAAATGATCTCGTCGCCAGGATGAACGCGCTCATGGCCGACCTTTCCTCCGGGAAGCTGACGGACAGGCGTCAGATATGCCAAAAGCTGTTCCAGATCCAGCAAGTCGGCAATCTGGCGGATGTCGTGAAGAATTCGATCGTCATCCCGCTGAAGGACGCCGCGAAGGGGAATCCGGCGATCGCCGAGTTCAGTGCCTACGTCGCCGATCTCGCCACTTCGGTCGCCAACGAGTACAACGAACTCTACGACACCTACAAGGAAGCCCTTGCGAAAGACATGGCGGCTTCCGCCAGGCCCAGGCTTCTCGGCGCGGCGCACACGGCCGGGATGAACTCCGGCAGACAGGTCGTGATTCCGCCGGTGATTATGGACAATCTCGAAGGCATCATCAGAGAGAATCCGTTCGACCGCTTCGACAACATCAACAAACTCTGCGACAGACTCGAAAAGTACGGCGATTCGGCGCTTCGCTTCAACAACGACCAGAAGGCCGCCCTCAAGGCGCTTGTCGAGCAGACATTCGGCAAGGGGGCGAAGGCGGAGAAGATGCTCAACCGCCTCATAGACCGCTTCGAGACGTCGTTCTTCGCCGAGCAGCTCAACGATCCGTCCGACTTCGGCAAGGCGAAGACGACGTCTCCGGAGATAGTCGTCAAGCATCTGCAGGCCCACCCCGATGCCCTCCGCACGCTCGAAGCCGGTTTCAGGCTCGACACGGACGACGATGTCGCGGCCGTCAAGAACACCCTCAAGAACAAGCTCGCCCACGATTTCGATGGATGCCTCAAGATCGCCGATCCGACGAATTTGCGCGGCCTTTCCACCGGACTGATGGTCCAGTCCCTGCGCGAATACAAGGCCGGCTTCGTCACGCTTGACGGACAGAACATCCCCAACGCGCAGCTCGGCACGCCGTTCCCCCTGCTAATCAAGACCGGCGAAAAGGACTACCCGGCGCAGAAAGGCTATGCGGAGTTTCTCGAGAAGACGTTCGACAACAGGCACAAGAAGATGCGGCAGCTCGTGTCGTTTGTCTGCGGACAGGCAGACGGACTCTACGGGGTGATCGACTATCTTGTCAACCACGGCGGGGAGAACAGCAATCTGAGGGGCGTGCCGCGCCTCGACCTCGCGAACGACAACACGATAGTAATATCCCCGGACCGCCTTCCCGGCGACAAATACAACCTCGAAATCGCCGACAACGGGGACGTTACGATCACCATGACGTACCAAGTCAGGAACAAGGTGACCAACTTGCTTGGGAATGACGGCATGTTCAATCCGCCGGATTTCAAGGGAACGTCCTACGACGGACTCGTCCTGGGCGAGACGAAGATGACCGTCAGGATGACGATCAGGAACGCCTCCGACGAGGAACTCGGCAACAAGACGCCAGAGTTCTCCATCGACGACATCAGGCAGGAAGATATTTTTGCAACTTGAATGATATTTTCACCACAAAGAGGTAAAATATAGTATAATACAACCAACGATGTAACCTTTTTGGATTTGGCGTGTATACAATGCAGAAAGGAAAAAAACCATGAGCATACAACTTGACACAACAAGACTCGCGGGCTCTATCCAGATGTCCGCGCCGGATCTCCCCGCGCCCACAGAACAGGGGAAGGCGCTCGCAGCGCTGCTCGGCGGGAAATCCGTAACGGTCACGGACGGATCGATGTCCGATCTCGAGGCGCTTGTCGCTAAGCTCAAGAGCGAGAGCGAGCGCACGAGGTTCCTGATGCTGATGACGTCGCTTGCGTCTATCGGACGGTCACTGGACGAGGCGCAGAAATCCACGCTTGAGTCAGGACTGGCGCTCGCGGAGAAGCTGAGCGAACTGGAGGGGGATCTCAAGGGCTACACGGACGACGAGGCGAAGACTAAGGCGGAAATGGCCATCCTTGAGGCGAAGATCGACCAGCTTAAAAAGATGATCGAGCAGGCCGTGAAGGACGGCAAGGATCACAACAAGATGGTGGAGGAGCAGAAGCTCGTGCGCGAGGAGCTTGTCGCCAAGGAAAAGACGATGGACGACATCCAGGGCAAGATAGCCAAGACGAAGAACGAGATAGCCGAAGTGAAGGGCAAGATATCGGCCATCGTGAATTCGATCGGCGAGAACACGCTCAAGACGATCGCGAGCGAGCTTACGACGCTGACGCCCCAGGAGAAGGCGGAGAGCGCTGCGGAAGCGCGCAAGGAGGCGGAGAAACTCGCCGCGAACGATCCGCTCAACGCGATACGCGACTCGCTCGACAAGATCGAGCGCGAGCTCACCGACACGATCCAGCAGAACCGGATAGAAACGGTGTAGGAAAAGTTTAAAGTTTGAAGTTTAAAGTTTAAAGTTGAACTCTTGAGCTTTGAACTTTGAACTTTAAACTTTTGAACATTTGAACCACTATAAAGCCACCTTAAAACCAAAAAAAGGAGAAAAACATGGACAAGATAACCGAAGAGAAGATTGCTGCAGCCGCCAAGTCGTTTGCCAACGGAGCGACGCTCAAGGAAGTGCGCGGCATCACCAACGACGAGCTCGAGGCGGTCTACTCCCTCGGCTTCGGCTATTACACGACAGGCAAGTTCGAGGAAGCGCAGAAGCTCTTCGAGTTCCTTGTCCTCTTCGACCACCTGAGCACGAAGTACTGGTTCGCGCTCGGCGCGGTTCAGCAGGCCCAGAAGGACTACCAGAAGGCGATTGCCTCGTACGGATACTCCTCGTTCCTCGATCTCAAGAACCCGAAACCGCAGCTGCACGCGGCGGAGTGCTATCTCGCGCTCGGCGACAAGGGGAACGCGGCGAGCGCGATAATGGCGCTCGAGCACTACTGCCCGGCGAATACGGACCTCGGACGCGAATACCGCGCCAAGGCCGCCGAGCTCCGCAAGGCGATCGGCGAGGAAGAATTCAAGATTGAAGAATAGTTGAACAGTTGAAAGTCGAATGGGTGAAAAAAGTTTGTAACCTTGTGCCGACTTAAGTGTATACAGGGCGAACAGGGCAACAACCACAGACATTCAGACTTTCAAACCAACAACGAAAGGATCCAACCAATGGCAGGAGAAATCAACAGCATTCCGGCGGGCAAGATGCCGAGCACGATAGACCAGACGGCCAACTTCGCGAAGGGGCTTGGCCTTTCCGACAAGGCGACCGAGACCATCAAGAATATCGCGGCGCTTCTCGGCGGACGCAACGTCAGCGTCAACACGAACCCGCGCGCCGACGGCGCCGAAACCGGCAGGCCGACCGGCTCTACGGGCGTTCCGGCCCTTGACAACCCCGCCGACATCAAGCAGCTCGAGCAGAACCTCGAGAAACTCCTCTCGTACATCCAGATGGACAACGAGGAGCGTCAGACGGCGATGGCCAAGGAGCGCATCGACATGCAGAAGGACGCACTCGACGCGGAGCGCAACAACCGCTCCGAGAAGATCGAGAAGTCCCTCAAGGACATGGACAAGGCGGCCGAGTCCCGCAAGGCGAGCAAGATATTCGGCTGGCTGATGACGGCTCTCGCTGTCATTGCGGCAGTAGTCGCGTGCGTCGCTACGGGCGGCCTCGCAGTCGGTCCGGTCATCGGCGCGGCGATCGCGATCGGGTGCCAGGTGCTCAACGAGACTGGCGTGATGGACAAGATCGTCGAAAAGCTCGCCAAGGGCCTCGAAGGCATGGGGCTCAGCAAGCAGGCGTCGCAGATCCTCGCGCAGGTGCTCATCACCGTCGCGATCATGGCGGCCTCCCTCGGCGCCGGCCTCGCGGGCGGCGGCGCGTCGGCCGTCTCGAGCGTGGCCAAGGGCGTCGCAGACACCGCGAAGGGTCTCAAGGTCACCGTCGAGACGATGGAGAAGATCCGTGCCGCCGTCGCGCTGGCCATGACGATCGTCGGAATCGGCTCAGGCGTCGCAAGCGGCGTCGGAGCATACGACGCCTTCAAGGCTGGGATGTCGCAGGCCGACGTCTCGGAGACCGAGAAGTACATCACCGCGCTCAAGCAGCGCCTCGATGAGTGCGAGGAGGAGCTCAACCAGATCCTCCAGATGCTCCAGCAGGCGATCTCGCAGGTGGCGGAGATGCTTTCGTCCGCGACAGACACGCAGACTGCGATCGCGAACAACATGGGCGCGATGGCGTAAGTTAGAAGTTTAAAGTTTAAAGTTGAAAGGAGCCAGACAATGAGCCTTCAAGTAAATGGAAATGCAGGAGCGGTTAACTGGGACGCGCTCCTCGGCAAGCTCGGCGAGGTCACGAAGACCGAAGGCGCCGACGGCGTCGCGGGATCGACGAACGTCACGATCACCCGGACCGTGGACGGAGTCGAGACGCCGGTCACCATCAGGATACCGGACGACCTCGACATCCCCGAGACGGTGGACCAGGCGGCGATCGACTCGCTCTGCCAGAAGCTCGCGGCCGACACGAGCCTCAATCTCACCGAGGAGCAGATCAAGTTGTTCCACGACACGCTCAGCGAGACGCTCACCAAGACTCTCGCCGCGATGCCGAAGGACAGCGCGCAGAGCAACATTAGGCGCGCGATGTTCGACCTCTACAAGATGATGGCGCTTCTCGTCGAGGTCGCGCAGAAGCAGCGCGACGCCACGCGCGAGATGCGTCTCGCGGAGAATCTGGCCGTTCAGAAGAGCATCCTGGACCAGGCGGCTGCGCAACGCTCCGCTGCGGTGACGGGCATGATAGCAGGCGCAATCTGCTGCGCGCTCCAGTCCGCCGCGACGTTCATCTCGCTCTACCAGCAGGCCAAGGCCTTCAATGCGCAGCTCGGAACGGAGAAGACGGCGGGGCTCGACGTCGCGAGCAAGAACGTGGACATGATGAAGGCGGCCAACAACCAGGGCAACGCCGACAAGCAGCTCGCCAAGGTGCAGCAGCAGATCGGAGGCAAGCCGTCCCTTACGAACGGCCACTCCGTCCAGAGCGAAGTCGAGACCGGCTTCGACAACAGCGCGGAGCTCCGTCAGGCTCAGGCGAAGTTCACCGACACGGGGAATGCACTGCAATCCGCTACTGAACAGCGGGTTACGGCGGATGCGCTCGGCAGGAACGCCGATAACGTGACGCCCGACCAGGTGGCGGGTCTTGATGCTCCGGAGTTCGCCGACTTGAAGTCCGCGGTTACAAGACTTGACAACGCGAAGACGGAATTCGCCAACGCGAAGGAGCAGCTTAAGGCGCAGCTGGACGAGATACCGAATCTCCCGGAAGCCGACAAGCAGTTCTTGCTCGAAAAGGGTTGTCAGCCGTTCGAATCGTTGAGCATGGCCGACAAGGGTAGGCTGATGGACATCCAGAGGAGCTACCCGGCAACAAGGGACGTTAAGTTAACCGACTTGAACAACGCAGCCGCGAAGATCGAGTCTGCCAAGGCCGATATCGTGAAGGCCAGCGACGAAGCGTACGGGAAATTCTCGGAGAAGATCGGCAAGCTTGAATTCGAACTGGAAACGGCGAAGCAGAACCTTCGCGCCCAGATCAAGCTCGAGGTCCAGAAGTTCGAGAGCTCCTACGATTCCGCGCTGAAGGATTACAACGAGGCGATCAAGACCGGCTCGAAGGCCGATATCAAGGCCGCGGAGGCGAAGCTCGACAAGGCGCAGAACCAACTCACCTACGCCCGGGCGTACGGCAACGCGAAGCTCATGCAGCCGGGACTCACCGACTCCAAGGCCCATCTTGCCGACGTCGAGGACGCGAGAAGCAGGTACCTCTCCACGCAGCAGACGCGCGCGAACAGCGTTGACTACATCAACGCCAGCAACACGATCACAAAGGCGCAGGCGTACAACAGCCTGATCGCGGCGATCGGCAGCTTCGGGCAGAACTTCGTGCAGAACTGGTCGCAGCTCCTCAACGCGGAAGCGACGAAGATGGGCGCACAGCAGAAGAAGTCCGAGGAGGAACTCGACCAGACGAAGGACCTCTTCAACCAGGCCGAGGAGCTCGTGAACAACGTCGTCCAGTTGATGAACTCCGTCCGCCAGGCGGAAATGCAGTCGATGCGCGACGCGATCCAGGCGTAGGGGACGGGTTGAAAAGTTGAAAGGTTGAAAGGTTGCGACATGGAACTCTTCAACCTTTCAACTTTTAACGACACACAGAACACAGGAAATATGCTATAATAACAGGCGGTAATGGAAATAATGTCGAGTTTGTGACCGAAGGTGCGGCAGTATGGCAAATATGATCGAGCAAAATCCGATAGCAGGAGCGTCCGTCTACGGCGTGGAGCAGTACTCCTACACCGTGGACGGCGTCGCCGGCAAGGACTATGCCGCCGCTCTTTCCGCCGCGTCCTTCAAGGAGGCGGTCGCAATCGAGCAGGCGCTTAGCGCGTACTCCGAGGTCGTCCGCCAGCGCATGCGCAAGCTCGATGATCTCGGCACGGTGATGGCCATCCTGAACGAGGCCTACGCCACGCTCAAGACCAAGGAACAGGAGAGCGGCGACACCACGGGTAACATGGTGAGTCTCGCAACAGCCCGCGACAAGGCCGCGCTCTACGGCGTCACGATCAACATAACGGACATCGCCATCCCGGAACTTGGCATCAGGATGTGCTACACGACCCGCCGTGACCTGATGAACGCGCAGAACGCGGTGCAGTATGCGATCGACAAGGAGGACAACGAGCTAAAGCAGGACACGGTCTCGCTGAACTCGTATGTCTCCAAGCGAGACAATTCCTTCTCCACTGCGTCGAAGCTCGTGAGGAAGGCGCTTGACGCGTCGGGCTCGACGATTGGGAATATAGGGTAGTTTAAAGTTTAAAGTTTAAAGTTTGAAGTTTAAAGTTTAAAGTCTAAAGGAGGGTGACATGGCGACGATACAACCGCAGACACCGGTGACGCTGAGTCAGGAATGGGGCGTAAGCTTCAGCGACTACAAGGTCAACGGCAAGCCCGTCGACTTCCAGGATCTCATGATCGAGATCGGCGCGAACCGCGCCGTGACGGTCGAGGGGGAGGTCGTGCCGCTCACGACCCGCATCAAGCACAGGAACGCCGAACTCGACAAATTGGGTTCGCTCCTGGCCATCTTCACGAAGACGCAGGCGGACTTCCCGAGCGACGCCAAGGGCTCTGACAAAAAGCCAGTATCCGGGATAACGTCCGACCAATGGAATTTGCTGCGCGAGGCGTACGTGAAGCGAGGCGGCACCGATCCGGGCTCTACCTGGAACTCCAGCTGGGCGAATAGCGAATGGACCAAATCCAGCGTCGAGGGCATGATACAGGCGCTCAAGTCGATGATCGACGGCCGCAACAACAAGGCGCAGACGGACATGACGCGCCTCCAGCAGCTTGTCGACCGCCGCGACGAGTCGTTCTCGACGGCCTCGACCCTGATGACCTCCGTGAGCGACACGAGAGGAAACCTCATAAGGAACCTATAGAAAAGATTAAAGTTTAAAGTTTGAAGTTTGAAGTTCAAAGTTTGAGGTTTGAAGTCGAAAAGGAGCTTGTGATGGCTATAGGAGTCGAAACAATCGCAGTGAACCGCTACGCGCCGCAGGGCGCGGACGCGATTTCGCTGTACTCGAACGGCTCGGCGGAGGGCCTGACGCTCGCCCAGCTCGCGATATCTGTCTGCCTTCACGCGGCTTCCGCCTACGAGGGGCAGAGCGTCGTCAAGATGAACATACTCACGAAGGGCGCGGTCAAGCTGGACGGCGCCGCACAGTGGATGGAGAAGATCGCGAACGGATCGGCCGACTGGTCCCAGGCGAAGTCGTACATAACGAGCGAGCTCGGAATCAGTGACGCGGCGCTCCCGGACGCGATCAACACGTACGACAAGCGCATGGCGGCGGTGAAGGCCGTAAAGGAGAAGATCGACGCGCTCACGCAGCAGCAGCAGCGCGACATGATCGACATGCAGACGCTCGTGAACAGGCGCGACGTCGCATATTCCACCTCGTCCAACGTCGTCCGCACCCTCGGCGCCTCGCAGGAGGCGGACGCCGCGAATTTCTAGGTTGAAAGGAGTCTGACATGGCAATCGGAACTGTTGAATTCGACCTATCGATGGTTAGCCCGGAGTCGGGCGAGTTCCTCACCGCGCGCGCGTACACCGTGGAGGGCGTGAAGAACGCGGACGGATCGCTTCGCCAGCTCTCCATCGGACAGCTCGTGATGGCGATCTGCCTCAACCGCGCGTCTGAGCTCGAGGCGGACATCATCGCCCTCATGGAGGAGATGAGCACCACGAGCGCGCAGCTTGCGGACATGACGAAAATCGAGCAGGCCGTAATTGATGACTTTGCTGCAAACCAGAACGGCCATGCGTACAATCTTAACAACGTCACGGTCACGAGCTCGACGAGCGCAGTCCAGCTTTTGCGCGATCTGGAAGTCATCAACTCGAGCCAGACCTACGTGCGCAACGACTCGATTCTGTCGAACGCGGACATCATGTACGACGACTTCATCACGCAGATTGAGTCGAAGATGGACGAGAAGAACTCGTTCTCGCAGCAGAAGATGATCGAGCTCCAGTCGCTCACGAACAAGCGCGACCAGAGCTACGACATGATCTCGAACATCCTCAAGAGCCTCAATACGACGATGACCGGCATCGTGAACAACACGTAAGGGCATGGTTTTCGAAGATGTTGTGGCGGTGCTCGAGCGCGCCTTTAAGCTTGAGCTGAGCGTCGTGCAGGACACGACGGTGTTTGAGGTGGCAAGCGAGGACGGCAGCACGAAGGTGCAGGTTCTCCTCCAGAGCGTGAGCGAGCGAAAGCTCGTGCTCCTGTCTGCCGACCTCGGCGAGCCGCCCCCCGAGGGCTGCGAAAAGCTCTTCCGCACGATGCTCGAGGCCAACAACCTCTTTTCCGGGACGGCAGGCGCGACTCTCGCGCTGGACCAGACGTCCGGGCGCTTCCGGCTCCAGAAATACGAGTCGCCCGATGAGCTCGCAAACGACGCCGAGGGGAAGCTCGTTTCCTTCATCGAGACGGCGCTCGTGTGGAGCCGCTCGATAGCCGATTTCCGTCCGTCGAACGAAGAAGGGGATTCTCCTGGCGATTTTGGCGCAATTCAAGTGTAACCTTTCCAGGTTTCGCGTGTATTCAGGTTGCCGGGAAGGTGCAGAAAAGAAAAGGAGGACCTGATATGCCAATCGTACATCTCGACGGTCTGAACATCTCGCTGGACAAGTTCAACGAGGTAGCGGACGGCAAGTACAACATCGGCCAGCTGAAGCTCAGCGAGGACGGCAAGAGCGTCTATCGCACGAATAACCACAAGACGTGGACAATCTTCAACAGCACGAAGATCAGCCCCGAGGAGTCGCTGGCGATCAAGCAGGCGTTTTGCAATGCGCTCAGCAACGAGGGCCTTGCACAGGACAAGATCGACTACGTCAAGCGCAGTCTCGGCATCTTCGGCAGCAAGCTCGAGTTGCTGAAGTTCGGGAACATAAAGCCTCTTTCGGCGGCCGAAGTGCGCGAAATCATAGACATGTACGCCGGCGAGATCAACGCGAAAAGGATGTCCGCGGCGAAGGGTACGGAAGCGGCAAAGCTGCTGAAGACCAGCGCCGACATCTACCACGGCGTCAGCAAAAAGACAATGGAAGACCGCGAGACGACGCGCGGCAGAATCAACGCCAGGACCCTTGACAAGATACAGACTGGCGCAGACTGGTCGGTAAACAGGCTGATGGACATCCTCGAGTACCCCAAGAACGGCGGCACCGTCAGTGAGGAAACGAAGGGGATTGCGTTGGGATTCTGCCTTGCCATGCAGAGCAAGCCCGACTTGCTTACACGCGGCAACAGGTCGATCGAGCTGGAGGACGCCTTCATCAAGCTGAAGCTCGAATACAACGACAAGATAAGCGCCGACATCGGGCTCGGCGGCGGAAGAGTCTTTAACATTGACACCGGGCTCACCAAAAGCGAACTGCACGCCCAGATGAGAAAGGTCGCGGGGCTGCCTGAAAAAATCGAGGAAACCGGTAACGAGCGGAAAGTCGGCGCGAAGGACGTCAAGGAGCGCAACAAGAAATTGCTCGAAGACTTGAGTTTGCTTTTCGAATTGGTCAATGACCAGGACGCCTACAACGCCGAAGTAAGCGAGGTCGCGGCAAACTTGAAACCGCGCAAGGGGCTTAAGTTGACGGAGGAAGACCGCCTGAACCATGCAAAGCTGAAGTGGCGCGACAAGAGGATGGATCCCATCGTGACAAAGCTCTCAAAGGCGTTGACCGAGGCGAGGGGGATGGACCTCAGGAACGTCCAGCTCGTGAACGACGTGCGCCAAGTCTGCTGCGGGAACAAGGTGATTGACGCGAAGAAGCTTCTCGACGATATCTCCAACGTCCTCTTCAAGAAGCCAGCCGATCCCAAGAAGTCCGCCCATGCCGGGAAGTCCGCCGATGCTGGGAAGAACGCCGATCCCCTGAAGAACGTCGACGACGCGAAACTCAAGAACCAGATCGACGACCTCGGAGAGAACTTGAACATTAACGCCATTCTCAATGGAAACTAAGGAAGGATGCCATGATAAACGCGGTAAACGAGCAGTTCAGCAGGTTTGTGAACTTCGCCCAGGAGCGCTTTGACGCCGGCAAGACGAAGGCCATCGCCACGAAAGGCGACATCGCCGTCGGCGGCGGAACGCCGCTCGAGGAGCGCAACATCAATGTAGCCCCCAAGGGCGACTGGATCGGCAAGTTCTTCGGCTGACATCGCTGAATTTTCGGGCTTATGCCAGAGGGCCGAATTTGGTATAATAACCTATATCAAGTTAGAGAGTTAGAGGTGGCCCGAAATGGATTTCAGAGAGACAATAGACGCGTTTGCGTTGGAAATGGGGCTTGCAGCGGCGCCTACGGACGACGACGGCAGCATCACGTTCCTTTTCGACGAGACGCATGAAGTGACGTTTTCGCCGGTTGATGGGGGCGATATCCTCTTTCAGTGCGAGATAGGTGAGGCCGACCTCCTGGGCGAAAAAGGCTGCCGGGCGCTCCTCGAGGCGTCTTTCGCCGAAACAGGCGGCGCGGCGTTCGCCATTCACCGTGCACTCGGCAAGGTCGTCCTCTGGATCCGCCACGGGGAGTCCGCGTCGCCCGCCTCGTTCAGGAAGTCCATCGACGACTTCCTCGCCCAGGTCGTCGCATGGAAGAAGCGGCTCGCGGACGGCAATTTTAGCGCGGCGCCGGACGCGCGCGCCGCAGAAGAAGGCGCGGCGGACGGGCCTTCCGTGGATTTCCCAGAGGGATTCATGCAGGTGTGATGTAACCCCCGGAAGGACTGGCGTGTATACAATGTGAAACAGACGTTCTTTTGACCACAAGGAGAAAAACATGTCTCTCACAATCCAGCCAGATCAGTTTGTCGCCCAGGAGCTTGAATCGCGCGGCGTCGATTCGTCGGTCGGCGTCTACGGCAGCCACCACGTGCAGATCGGCAAGGGCGCGCCCGTGCGCATAGACCAGATCAAGTCCGCGTCGCTTCCCTACGCGGGCATCAAGACCGCGACCCAGGTGCGGCGCGGACTCGCTGGCGTCGAGCAGACCTCGCGCGACGTGCTCAAGACGCTCGCGGCGCCGGGCAGCCTGGACGCAGGCAGGCTCCTCGGCCTTCTCAAGGCGGGGCAGACGCATGTGGAGCGACTGGCGCGGCTCAATGCGCTCGATCAGAAGAAGCAGGCGGACACCGACGGCCTCTGGATGTTCACGAAGGCGGTGGAAAACCTCTCCAACGAGGATCTCGCCTCCATTTTCCAGAAGTTCATGTCGGCGGAGATGGACTTGCTTCAGACCGCGCTCATGCACGAGGGCCAGTCCAGTTCCGAGGCGAAAGACGCCCGCATGGCCGCCGCCCGCCTCTTCAACCTCCAGGCGCTCGTGCTCAAGGAGATAGGCAACCGCGCCGCGCTCTCGAATCTCTCCGACCTGCGCGCCGCCAACCCCGCCGACGAGTCGCTCAAGGACGAGCATCTCGCGCTCCCCCAGAAGCTGTCTGCCGAGTACGGCAACTCGGGCGCGGAGAACATCCCGGCTCCCGTCCACGGCAAGGACATCACGGCCACCAACCTCGCCATCCTCGCCGAGGTCTCCTCGCAGAGCGCGAACCAGCGCGAGAACATGGCGGTCGCCGAAAAGGAAAAACTCGCCTCCCGCGGCCTCTCGGACGTCCAGCTCAAGGAGATGGGCGACGTGCTGCGTTCGGCAGAGCTGACAATCAACATCCCTCTTGAAATCCTCGCAGGCAACACGTCTGTCTTCGCCGATCCGAACAAGCCCCTCGCGAACATCTGGCACCTCCACGATCAGAATATCGACCCCAAGGGCCAGGGATACCTCGACAAGCGCGACAGCGTGGAGAAGATCCTCTTCCCCGAGTTTGCGAAGCACGGCATCAACGCCGACGAGCGCCCTGTGTACGGTGCGCTCAACATCCAGCATGGATTCGAGGGCGGATCCCCCGTCTATGGCAACGCCGTGATCGTCCTCAAGCCCGAGGTCGCCCGGCGCGCCACCTATACGCTCCTCGACACCTTCCTGTCGACGCCCCTGAAGATCGACGACAGCCGCCGCGCCGACTTCTACCGGCTCCTCGACGGCACGGCGGGCATCCCCGACGAGCTCAAGGCCGCCCTCCGCAATTCCGAGTCGCCGGCGAGAAAAGGGCTTGACCAGCTTTTCGACAAGCTCAAGAGATATTCGCCCCCCCGCGCCTGCAACTGCATGGCACGGGACTTCCCGGCGTCCATCAAGGACATTCTTAAGACGCACGACAACGAGATGGGCGACGGCGAGAAGTCCTTGCTCGGTCTCATGTATTCCTGCTTCGCCAATCCTGAGGACGCCCGCAAGGTAATGGCGACCTACGACAATATCGAGACGCTTCTTCCGCAGCTCGGCGACGTCAACGGCAACTCCCTCGCCCGCGCCGCCCTCGAAAAGCGCGCCGGCCGCACGCCGAAATTCGCCCTGGACGGACCCGAATACATCGAGGCGCAGATCCAGGGCCCCATCATGCCCCTGCGCGACATCGCCGAAATCCGCGTCAACACGGACGGAATCGACCCGACCAAGCGCGACGAATATATCGCCCAGATGAAGGCCTTCCAGAGGCAGACCGGAATCAAGGTCGTGTTCCAGAACCTTTCGGAACGGGTCGGCGCCGATCCCGAGAGCAAACTCAGGGAAGCGCAGGACAAGTTCAACGTCCAGCATCTCGACATGGACAGGTTGAACGCGATGAAGGACAATGTCCTCGCCGATCCAATCAAGGCCGCCCGCGAATATCTTGCGAAAGTGGATGGCTTCGACATGCCCGAAGACTTTAAACAGATACTCACAAACTCCTCCGCCTTCTTGGAGTCCGTCGAGAAATTCAAGGCGCAGGTCGAGGAACGCATCGCCAATCCCACGTCCTTGAGCACGGATGAAATCGTGCAGTATGCCTTGCGGGACTGCATTGCCGACCCCATGCGCACCAAGGTGCGTCTCCTCCGGGAACTCCAGCAGCTTCCATTCGACACCCCCGAACAGAAGAAGATCTTCACCGACTGGATCACATCCACGCCCGAGCTTTCTTCCGTCGATGTTCTCCGCGCCGTCCACCGGCAGGCCACCGCCCGAGCAAGGCTTCTCCGCGAAATCGCCACCGCCGAGCCGCCGCCCACCGCCGAGACGGTCCTTGCGCGCTTCGCCGCCCTGCAGGCCGGCGCCGCGGCGGCCGATCCCGCCACCGTCGCCAAAATGACCATCGCGCTTCTCCGCAATGCGGTGCCGCCCGTCACCCCCGCCGAGACGCAGAAAATGCTCGCGCTCCTCGATTCGCCGCTCCTGCGCGGCTACGCCGCCCAGCTCGACGCCATCGCCGGGGCCAAGACTCTCGACGGAGTCCGCAAGACCGACCGGGAGGCCATTCGCTCCCTTTCCGGCGCACTCACCGCCACCGCCTCGGCCCTCGCCGCGTCCGTCAACGCTCCGTGGGACGCCCCGCGCGAGTGCCTCGCGCCGCTAACCGCAGTCCAGGCGAACGTGCGCGCCGCGGTCCGGCAGGTCTCGCCCGCCTTGGCCGACGCCCTCGATGCCGCGCATCCCGCCCATCCGCCGTTCCCGCCGCCGGCCAATGCGGACGCTCTTCCGTCCGACAAGGCCGGGCGCAAGCAGTTCCTCATGGGGCTGATGGAGACCTATCGCGACAAGGAACTCAACTCGGAAAGAGGGCGTTCCGTACACGGCCGAGGCCACATCATCCGCGCCTACTTCTACGCGACCGCATTCTGCAACATCCTCGCCGAGCAGGGGATCAAAGTCGACCGCAACGCCGTCATTCTCGGCATCGCCGGGCACGACCTCGGCCGCAAAGGACTGGGCAGCGACCGGTGGGAGAATGTCAGCGGAAACATGACGGGCGAGGCCATCCGCCAGCGGTACGGCGACGGTGCCGCCGGCGAGGCCTACGAGAAGGAAATCGCCGATTCCATCCTGGGCGTGGAGATACACCCCGAAGGCCAACGCAGGCGCACAGTCCCCGTGTCGCCGACCCTTGAGGCGCAGCTCCTGCAGAGCGCCGACAGCCTTGACATCGGACGTACTGGCGACTTCGACCAGTACTATTTCGACTTCCTGCGCGACAAGAACGGCAACGTCCATCCCGACGCCCAGAAGATCCGCGACCAGCTGGCCAAGGAGGCCAACCTCCTCCAGCGCCTCACGAACCCTCTCTGCGCCAACTACCATACGCTCATGAAGCTCGTGGACGACTCCACCAAAGTTACCGGACCCCTTGCGACGGAACTGGAGAAGCAGCGCGACGCTCTCGACGAGCAGATCACGAAGGAGATGATCGCCCAGGCCAACAACGCCGACAACGAAGCGTTCTTCGACGATTTCGAGGATGTCATCCGCCAGCATCCGCAGATGTTCCCGCTTCTCACGAAGTACTACCTTGACGCCGAATGACCTCTTTTGCAGACAACCGCCCGCATAGGCGTCATCAATGGCGAATGGAAGCGCCAGAACCACGTGCGCGTGCCTCGGCAAGGGGAAGGTGGTGGCGTGACCCACGGCGTCCGCCGCCGAACACGCCGGGTTCGACATAATGCAAGTTTGACATGGACAACGAGGAAACGATAGAGGAGCTCCGGGCTGCTCTGGCGGAGCTGGAGTCGGGCGAAGGGCTCTCGCGGTTCGTGGAGGGGCACGGACTCCAGAGCCGCTTCTTCGCCTTTTCGTGGAAGTCGGAAGGGCTGTCGATCGACTTCAACCTGCCCTGCGGACGGGGCCATCGCGCACGCGAAGGCGCTCAAGGAGCGCGGCTGCGTCGTCTCCACCGCCGACTGGGAGAAGCGCGACGTCCAGCGCAAGGTCGCCGGCCAGCCGCAGGCGCCGCTCCCGTCCTACAAGGGATCCAACAAGGCGTGTATCGAATACGCCAACAACGCGCAGAGATCCGTCAATCGCGCCGTCTGTCCCTTCCGCCGCGACCTCCTCACCGCCATCGCCAAGCCCGGCTGGTTCGAACAGTAGCCCCGCGCTCGCGCCGTGGCGGTCTACAGAGCCTTTTTAGTAATCGGATAATGGAGTTTTGGTGTAATATATGTAACCTTTCACCGAGCGGCGTGTAAACAAAGCAGAACCTTTCAAACCACCCAATCAAAGTGTAAAAAATGGTATAATGCATCCGCAATCCTAGGAAGGAGAGTTGAACATGCTAGACGGTATTTCTCAGAGCCTCGTAAACATCGCCAGCAAAGTCGGCAAGGGCGACTTTGACAAGGAGATCACGTTCGACGAACAGAGCGGCAAGTTCACCGTGAACCGCAATGCGGATCACGTGGGCCGGGGCGACCACAACTACTTCCAGAACGAGACGCCGACGGAGCTGGGGAGGCAGAACGCCGAAATCAGGAACGCGATCGCCCTGGCGCTACAGGACTTCCTCACCGACGGCGGCGTAGCCGTCGGTGAATCCCAGAAGAAGGCCCTGGACGAGATTTTTACGACGCTGTTCGGTGCGGCGGACGCAACCGGCAACTTCGGGAAGGACATGGAAATCTACCGTCCGATTACGGCGCGGACGGTGAAGCAGCTCGTCACAAAGGCCCAGAGGGCGCATGCGCAGGCTGCGCTCGAGGCGCTCCCGGCCGGGAGCGCGAAGATCGACAACGCCGAAAAGCTCATCGCCAAACTCTGCGCCAACGCCTCCCTCCACGGGAAGACGAACACCGTTCAGAAGATGGTGGAGAAGCTCGAGATCGACCTCGCCAAGTGCGGCGCCAAGCTCGAGGCGGCGACGACGGAGAGGGCGCGCGCCAAGGTGGAGGCGTCGATCGTCGCGACGGTCGACAAGTTCATCCGCGAGGCTTCGCAGCTCGATGCTGAGATGCCGGGGGCGGATTTTGCGATCGAGCTGGCTATCGAGGAATATACGGACTCGACGGGGAAGTTCCTCGGTCCCGGATTCTGCGCGCAGTTCCACAAGCGCGCCATGGGCATGATCGAGCCGGGGATGACCTACGATGCATTCAAGGCGAAAATCGCCGAGGCACTGCCCGGAATCGTCAATGAGGCACGGGCGAACGCCTCCTCTCCGCTCGTCTTCAGCTCCAGGCAGCCCGGCGTCCCGCAGCCCGCCGACGTGGGCCTTTCGCATGAGAAGATGAACGCCGTCCGCGCCGAGTTCCAGGGTTCCGTCGCAAACGGACAGACGCTCGTCCAGAACGGGACGAACCTCACGTCCGTGCCGAGGTTCTCGATCGGCGCGGACAAGTTCGACACGACCGTGTTCCTCAGGGGCCAGCCGAAGCCGTCGGACAACAGCAGGAGCATGGACGAGAGTTTCACCGCGAACATGCGTTCCCGCGGTGAAGCGAGGCCCCTCGTCAAGTTGGTCAATCCAGACGGATCGGTCATTTCGCTTCAACGCTGCGTCGCCTCCCATGTCGACACGGTCTGCGGAGGGGCCGGCGTGCAGTCCACCGCCGTCAAGGCCGCGATGATGCTCGACCTCGGCCGGCTCGTGGGCGGTATCGCGGAGGATCTGCATCTCGACGGCAAGCTCCGCGAGGGCCTCAAGCAGGGATGCGACTGCACCCTGACGCTCAACGACGACGGATCGATCGACGTCACGCTCTCGACCAAGCCGGAGAGCAGCGTGGAATGCTCGCTGACGCTCAGGATCTCGACGGAGGGCGAGCGCTCGCTCGTCTCGTTCTCTGGCGTGAAGACGAGCGACGCCTTCGCCGACAAGGTCGAGCAGGCCGAACGTCGCTCCGCCTTCGTCGCCAGGATGAATCCTGATACCGGCTCCATCGTCAAGATGGCCGCCGCCAAGCTCGCCGAGATCAAGCAGTATGTCGAAGCGCCGAACGTGTCCGCACGCATCGGCGAAGAGAACATGAACTCCCTCCAGGTGTCCGTCACCGGGCTTTTCAACGGACTCATCGGCGAACTGCGCCGCCTCGCGAACGATCCCGCGGCGCGTCTCAAGAAGACGCCCGACCAGTACGAAAGGGACTTCGCCACGCAGATCGAAAACCTGCGCCAGCGCACGCTCGCGCGCGTCCAGTCGAACCTCTTCCTGGCGGTCGACTTCAAGAAGTCCTTCAATGACATCGCGGCGAAGTGCAACGCAGCTGCCGGCAGGCTGAACGCGGCGGGAATGAACGGGCTCGCGTACGTCGTGAGGGATTTCATGGTGCGGACCAACACCTACCTCGCGGACCTGCGGTCCAACTTCATCCTCTCGGGGGAGGTGTCCGAAAGGGCGGCCAAGGAGCTTACGACGGCGGTGAAGGCCTTTGCCCGGCGCGCCATCGACGTCCTGGCCTCGCTCAATGACAAGCCGACGGCGGAGGACGCCGTGGCGTTCGCGACAGGACTGAAGTCGCTGCGCTTCCCGGTGCTGGCGTTCAGGACGTTCTCCGAGGGCGCCCGCACCGCGATGCTTTCCGCGAGCGGACTCCTCTCAACCGAGGCCGTCGACCGGGCGGCGATCGGAAAGCCCGGGTACGGTCCCGTGGCCAAGGCGGTTTCCGATTTCGCGGATGTCGTCAACAATCTGCTCTCGCAGGCGCGCGGATGGGGGAACAACGCTCAGGCGCTGGAGTTCAGGAGCCTCGCCGAGGGCAGGCTCCGTCGCATAATCCAGACGGTCGTGAGCGGCATCGACAGCGGGGCGGACCTGAGCCAGGGCATCGGCGGGGTCCTCGCCGAAGAGCTTGCGCCCATCTTCGGCACCTTCGCGAACTACGAGCGCCAGAACATCCAGGACACGTTCTCCCGGAAGGCCGACGCGCACATCGCCACGCTCCAGGACATCCGGAACAACGGCGTGTCGGTCAACGGCGTCCGCGTTCCGCTGAGCGAAGCCCAGCGCGCCGACGTTGACGACGCGATCGCCAGGATAGGCGCCCTCAAGGATGGCCTCCAGAACGTGCAGGGCGACAACCGTACGATCACCCGCGAGGGGCTCGTGGCGTTCATGTCCAGACTTGACGGCGCCGTCGGCAAGTTCATGGAGAAGCTGGCGAATCCGGGTCCGAGCCGCGCCCCGAAGCAGAACTTCTTCGCCAAAGCGTTCGGCGGCCTCGGCGGCAAGCTGGATGGCGACGCCGACTACCGCATCGCCCTGCCGGCGGTGCCGACGGACTACAACGCATCCGCCACCAACGCGGCGAATCCCTTTGCGGGACAGGGCGGCGCCGGGTTCGCGTCCTTCGACGAGCTGTCGCGCACCATCCGCGCCCAGACCGCGATCGGCAGGACGATCAACGCCGACAACCCCGAGCTCAAGACGATGGCGCTCGACGTCTTCTACGAACTCGAGGAGGCGAGGCCGTACCTGGATATCGACGATGACAACAACATCCTGGGGTTCAAGGAGATCAACGGCGAGAAGCCCGGCGAGCTCATCGTCGCCGCGGCGCTGAAGGCCGCGGTCGCCAGGCGCACCGCCGCCTGCGTCGCCGAGCTGGCGACGCTCCAGAACGGCGTCGCGCTCGATGTCGAGAAGTACACCGGACCCGCCGGGATGACGGCGCTCAAGGCGGCGATCAGGGATGCCTTCCCGGCCGAGATCAACCGCTTCGCGGTGGTCGCCCGGGCGGAGGCACGGCCCGTCGGCGAACTCCTTCCGGGCGAAGTCCTGAAGCGCGGCAACAACATCTTCGGACTCGACCTTGAATACGTCCGCAGGCAGGGGAAGCTCGAAGCGCTGAAGACGATAGTCCTCGGAATGATGATTTCCAACGCCCGCCTCGAATACTTGCAGCTCCAGCGCAGCAATCCCGCCGCCGCCAACCAGCTGATGGAGCGGTGGCTGAGCCAGCGGGAGCCCCTCGGTGACGATTTGAAAACGCTCATGATGATCGACGGCGCCGCGCTGAGGGGACTTCAGGCGTCGCTCCTCAACGGCGATCTGCCGCTCGACGGCAGCATCAATCTGCCGACGGTGCTTCTGCTGCAGAACCTCTCGAAGTTAGGTGGCGAACGCGCCAACGGGGAGCTGATCAACGCGGACGCGGGGTTCGCGAACCCCAATCCCGGCGAGAACTACATCATGCTCCTCAGGAACGGGCTCACTCCCGAGAGGATCGCCCAGTTCTGCAACGTAGCAAACGAACCGAATCAGGAGAACGTAGAAAACGAGCCGAATCAAGGGTTGGCGGACAGCCGTATGACCTCGAAGGTCTCCTCGCTCTTTTCAATCCTCTCCAACCTGTACGTGATCGGCAGGTG
>JAFQYM010000066.1 GCA_017406465.1 Kiritimatiellia bacterium
GGTCGGCGGCGGCGGCGGCGGCGGCGGTCTCTTCTACAGCGAATCGTTCCCCGTCGAGACGAATACGGCTTACCGTATTCAGGTCGGGCAAGGTGGTGTCGCTGCTTCGAATCTCTCGGCGCGCAGCGGAAATGGCGAGATTTCTTACTTCGCACGCCTGGATATCGAGAACGGCGTGACCAACGAGACTATGCTGATTCAGATGCTCGGCGGCGGTAGTGGCGGGAGCTATACTTCTGGTGCGGCGCTCGCGAAGGGTGCAGATGGCGCGTCTGGCGGTGGCGGCACCTATGCGCTTGCGGGTGGTTTTGCAAGTTCAAATCAAGTTGACGGCGTCTGGGTAACTTATGGGCATGAAGGTGGAATAGGCAACGATACTCGTCAGAGTGGCAATACAGCGGGCAAGACGGCGGCAGGAGGCGGTGGCGGCGCGGGCCGCGCTGGGACTCAGGCGTCGTTCGACAAATGGTATGGTGGTGGCGCGGGCGGCGTCGGTGTTGAATGCGCTATGACTGGCGAAACGCTTTTCTACGGTGCTGGCGGTGGCGGCGGCTACAAATACACGGAGACGAAGGATGGTTACACGAAACCAGGCACAGGCGGTAGCGGCATCGGTGGTGACGCCGCAAACCTGCGCACTGGCACTCTGGCGACCTCCGGTGTCGAGAATACGGGTGCTGGCGGCGGCGGTGGCTCCATGGCGCTTAATGAAACGACGCCGACTGCCTATTGGCAAGGTGGTGACGGCGGCGACGGCGTGGTGCTCATCGCCTACGAGGTGCACGGCCGCGACCCGATCTCCGAAGAGCCGCGCATCTCGATGACGGACTGCGTCTATACCGACGAGCGCGGCTATGCGACAATCGGCTATCGCGCCTACTGGGCGGGCATCCAGGCTGACACCAGCGATCTATATGTCCTCTACAGCACGGTCAGCGAGGAGGATGTCCGCGCTGGAAACGGCACCATGGTCAAGTGCGCCGAAGGTACGATCGGCATCGGCAGCCTGAAGTTCACTCCGCCGGAGATGGGCTACACCTACTGGGTGCGCCTGGTCGCGCGAAAAGACGCAAATTCCTTCATGTACTCGGACGAAGTCGCAAGTTTCGAATGCCCGGCAATCCGCATCAACGGCGTGACCTGGACCGAAAGCAAGGCGACGGAGATATCGGCTCCGGACACTTCCAAGGACTTTGCGACCGTCCTCTACGACGTCTACGACACCGATCCGGACGCCCTGCTCTACTGCTACTGGAGCGAGAACAGGGCCGACCTTGAGGGGAACTCCGAGCCGTCGGGCGAGGGAGTCCATTTCCTCAATGTCACGGACGATATCATCGAGAACGGCGCGGACATCATCCACGCGACGCGGTTCAGGGTTTCGGCCGCGCTCGGACTGGAACGCAACAAACAGTATTATTTCCGCCTCGCCTTGGCCAACGAAACCGGCACGAAGTTCAACCTGTCTCCGCGCATCATGCCGCTTTGGACGGCAGAGACGGCGTATGTTGTATATCCGCAGGCCGTGTGGTCGAACCACGTGGTCACGGCGGACTTCATGCTCTCGCCCGCCAGTTACGAGCCAGCATCGGTTGAACTGCTGGCGCTCTACTCGGACGTCCTCGCCGACATAAAGGACGGCAAGGCGATCGAGAAGGCGAGCGTGAAGTCGATCAATCTCGGTACGACCGACCAGTATCCCCACGGTGACCAGACGCTGACGCAGTTCCCGCTCAGTTCGACGGAGACGACGAACTACTTCACCCGTCTCGCCCTCAAGCTCCCGGACGGCAAGTACGTGTATTCGGCGCGCTACCAGGAGGTGAACATCACCGCCCACATCCCGACGAACACCATTCTCATCACTGCGCGCGCCATTCCGCAGAAGCGCTGCTACGGCGACGAACCGCCGGCGTTCACCTACGAAGTGACTTATTCCGGCTACACGAATACCGTTGCATGGGAGCATAGGCCGTCCGTCGTCGGGGAGCTCGCCTGCGTGTCGATCACGAATGAACAGATGGCGGTTACCAGCCAGTCTCCTTCGGGGCAGTATCGCATAATCCAGAACACTCTGGAGCTTTCGAACCCCGAGCCATACAGGCACACAACCACGGAGTCGGTCATCAATCCTGATACCAACGAACCGGTTACGCAGAGCGTGACGACCGAATACAATTTCGAGTTCGCCTATGCCCGCGCGCGCTACACGATCACCAATGCCGTCTTCTCGGCGGCGGTCGGCGACATATCCGCGACCTACACGGGCGAGGCGTTCGCGCCGTCCGCGCTTCAGACGAGCGAATCGGGCGTGCGGAACAGCCAGGCCGTCTCCTACCGGTTCCGTCCGGTGGCGGGCGAATGGAGCGACGAGATTTCGGCGAGCTACACGGACGTCGGCACGCATCCGTTCGAGTTCATGGCGACGGCGCCGAACCACGAAACCACCTACGGTCTCTTTACCGTGAAGGTCGAGCCTGCGCCGCTCACCGCCACCATCGGCGACGTCTCGCTCAACTACAACGGCGCGGCGCAGACGCCCGAGGTCGTCACCAACGTGACCGGGCTCGTCCACGGCGATATCAATCCGCTGACCTGCGACTTCCGCGACGAGGCGGGCGAGTGGCAGGCGACGGTTCCGTCGTTCACCAACCCGGGCGAATACAAGCTCTTCTTCCGCGCGATGGCCCCGAACCACGCGACGTCGATCGCGACGGGCATCGTCACGATCGCGGGCTGGGACTACAGGGTGAACATGGACGGAGCGAACGGCTATGAGACCGACATCCACGTGAGCGACCCCGGATGGCTCCTGCGCAACACGACCTACACGAGCAAGGACTTCGCGGTTCCGTCTGACCGCTACGGATACCTCGACTCTGTCTGTCCCAACGGGCTCAAACTCTGGCAGAACTACGTGATCGAGCGCACGGACATGAGTCGGAAGCTTGTCGCGACCGTCATGCAGCGCGGCTCGCGCGTCGGACAGAATGCTTTTGTCGTCCATTTCCCTGGCGTCGAGGCCCTTCGCAATACAGGCCTGAACATCCGCTACCGCCTCGACAGGAAACTGAAGGGCGAGACGGAGTTCACGCTCGGCGAACTGAGCGACAAGTACGAGATGACCGTGCCGCTCGGCTTCGAGGACGGAAATGACTCTACTGGTCTCTATGTCTTCAACATGGTGCTCGTTTCGACGAACGAAACCGCCGAGACAGGCGCTGGCGAGGCGGTGCTCGCTTCCTGCGCAACCGTCGGCGTCATGCGCGTCTCGAGCACGAACATGAACACGGTGACGGCTGTTCCTTGGTACTCGATGTCCGTTGACACAGAAACGCCGACCAACATCGTTGCCAACGATGTCGTTAACCAGAACGGCATTTCGACGGATGACATGATTCTCGCATACAAGGCGGCGAGCGGCAAGTTCAACGCCTGGAGTAATGGAGGCGAAAGCGGCTGGAAGGCGCTCGCGACCGTCTCGACGAACGGTGTTGATGTCATCGATGCCGATGATGCGCAGTTCCCGCGCGGCAACGCGTTCTGGCTCGTCAGGTCCAATCCGTCCGCCAAGTACTACTATTTGATCGGCCGCTACACGGGCGACAATTACGAAGTTGAACTCGCGGGCGGCAGCAAGGAGGAGCCCGGGTACACGCTCGTCGCGAACCCGACGATGCACGACGTCGACCTGAACGACCTCAAGTTCGTCGACGGCGAGGGCAACCCCGCAGAACCGTCTCTCGACGACCGCATCGTGGTTCTAGACGCCTCTGGCGTGCAGACGATATACTTCCTGCACAAGACGAAGAAGAAGTGGGGTCGCAACGTGCCCACGAAGGTCGGCAACCGCACCAAGCAGATCTGGACCGAGGGCGGCGCTATCCCCTCTGGCACCGGCTTCTGGTACAACCGCGCGGCCACGGATGAACTCTCCATCAAGTTTGGAGGTGTGCAATGAGGTCGCTCTTTGATAGACTGGCGTTGGTTGCCGCCGCGCTACTGACTGTGGGCGTGTCGTCCGCCGCAGAGAACGACGTCCTGTACTGGATGGTCGACGAAACGGCGACGGTGACGCGGACGGACGGCACGACGGCGGCGATCTCCGACTACCTCGCCAGTCCGGACGTGGCGGTGTCCGGCTCCTACAATGCCGCACGTGTGCGCGTCACAGGTGGCGGCATCCAGGAAGGGCAGGACGTGTTTCTCGATCTGTACATTCCCGGATACGGCGTTGACGAGGGGGGAGGCTACTGGGGCGTCGAATTTTCAGACGATAGCGGCTACTGGGGCGCTGGCGTGCCGACGGGCAATCAGTCGCCGTCGGGCGACTATTCCGCCGGGACGCCGGAATACAGCTTCATCGTAGAGCTCGGCAACATCGACTCCAACGACAACTGGACGACGGTGGCGACGAGCGCGTCGGCGACGTACTCCTCGCTCGGCGACTACATCCACAAGACGTTCGACCTGAATCCCGGGCAGACGGCCGTCTGGACGCCAGGTTCCTTCCAGGCTGTGCCGGAACCGTCGGGCGGGCTGCTTGTGCTGATGGGAGCTGCGCTTCTGGCGCTGAGGCGGAGGCGGTTCGGTCGGTATTCCTGATCTGAAATGCCGCAGCTGAGACAGAGGCTCTTCCACATTCTCCATGCGCTGCTTTTCGGAGCGGCGCTTTCGGCACTCGCGTGGCTGTGGCAGTTCGACGTCCAGCCGCCGGACATGCTTGACGATTTTGCCGCGGCTGCGGGCCTCAGACCTCCGGCGGCGCCTTATGGACTGCTCTGGCAGTACGTGGCCGGTCCGCTCTGCCGCTCCTACGGAATCGCCGCGGCGGAGTCGATTCTTCGCATTGCCGGACACGTCGCGTTCGGAGTCCTCGCCGTTCTTTCGGCGTTTCTCATGGAAATAATGCTCCCCGCTTCGCTGCTCAGGGGCTATCCCCATGCATCGTGGTGGCGGATGATAGTGAGGTCCGTGCTTGTGACGGGCGTCGTGCTGTTCTGCTGCACCGAACCTGTCTGGGGGGCGTTTCGCTGGTTCTCCCCAAATGCGTTGCAGGTGCTGATCGCGCTCGTCGCGGCGATAGCCTTCGTCATACATCTCCGCACATGGAGACGGACGCCGCTGTTCGCTTCGTTCGCGCTTTTCGGGCTTCTGGCCGCCGACGCTCCATCAGGGGCGTTTCTCCTGCTTGGCGCCGCATCCGTGCTTGCCTTGCGCTCAGTGCTCCGCAGTTTGGACCTTCTTCCCGTTCCCGAGGAGAGCCCGTTCGCATTTGCGCTCATGTCATGGCGACTCACGCTCGCTGGCGGTGTCGGATTCATCGCCGGCCTTGCGCTGGAGGCTCGGGCGTTCGCCGATCTCGACGGGTTCGCCGCGTTCGGATGGAGCGGGGGCGAATTTGCGATAGAGGTTCCGCTTGCCTACATCCGCAGCATCCTCGACTCCTGCTCTCCGGTCGGCCTTGCCGCGCTTTTCGCCGTCGCCGTAGCCCCGCTCTTCGTGGAGTTCTTCCTTGTGCGGCGAGCGACGGACGATGAGACTCATCTTTCGTACTTCCATGGCGTCGTGTTTGCCGCGTTCGGCCTTCTTGCGCTCTCGCAGCTCGTGCCCGCCAGACCCCTCTGGTTCTGGACATGGGGCGGCGGATGCGTCTCGGGCCATGTTCTCCGGTGCATTGCAATGTTCCTCTGCGCTCTTTCCGCCGTATGGTCGCTTTCCGTTTTCGCGATCGAGCTCTATCTGCGAAACTTTCGCCGCATCGAGACGCTCCGCTTCCCCGATGCCGCGGAAAACGTAGACGCCACGGCGGAGCTCGCGCCGGTCAGGAGACTCCAGCGCATTGTGCGCGCGGCGTTTCCGATAGTGCCTGCCGCCGCGCTCCTATGCGCCGTGCCGTCGCGCGCCCAGCGCATGGAACGCGCCATGCTCGACGTCGCGGCGGATGCGGCGCGCGAGACCGCCGAGGAGTGCCGCGGCGTGAAGTGGCTGTTTACCGACGGTGGGCTCGACTCGTCAGTCGAGATCGCCGCCGCCGCGAAAGGGCTCGGCCTCCGTGCTCTGTCCATGATGGGCGGCGCGTCCGATCCTCGCGAGACGTACCTCCGCACGCGCGGCGTAACGAACGCGGAGGAACGGGCGCTTCTCGAAAGCGGAGCCCCGGACGCGCTGAGGACGTGGGTGCGCACGCGGCCGGAGATGTCGGACGACTACGCGGTCCAGATCGGTTTCGAGCTGTGGCGGCGCGACGGACGGCCGATTCCGCGCTGCTCGGGCCTCGTTGCGCGTCCTCATGGTCTTTCCGACGCGGAGGCGGAGCGCGGCGCATCCGCCGCGCGTAATCTGGCGAGGCGCATTCTCGCGCTGTACGGGGAGGGAAACCCCGACGGAATCGCCGATCGCGGCATCCGCGACGCCTTCCTCTTTGCGCAGTGGAGACTCGCCGTTCTCGCTCGCCATCGCTCGAACGCGTACGACGAAGGAGGAAAGAAGGAGCTTGCGATGGAGGATACGCGTCTGGCGGACGCGCTGGACGGGAAGAACGGCGCACTCGCGAGGATCCGCGCGACGATGGCGTGGGCGAGCCGGAAGAAGCTTGAGCGGATGACGCCGCTGGAAGGTCTGAAGGCGGGCCTCGCCCATGCCGACTTCGCCCGTGCGAGGATTTTCGCGCAACGGGTGCTCGCGGTCGATCCCGACAGCCCCGAGGCGAACTTCGCCATCGGCATGGACTACTTCGTGCAGAAGCAGTATTCGCGCGCCGAGGCCTATCTCACGCGCTGCCTCGAACGCCGCCCCGACGACCCGGCGGTGTTGAACAACCTGGCGCAGTGCCGTCTTCGGCAGGGCGATTTCAAGGGGGCGATGCCGTATGCAAGGCGCGCCCTCGCGGCGCTTCCCGATTCGCCGGAAGTCAAGCGCACGATCGAGCGCATAGAAAAAGGGATGCAAAAGGAAGCTTCTGGGGAAAACGGAAAGAAGGAGTGTGGAACGCCATGATCTGCGACACTATTCTTGATGCGATGGGGCATACGCCGCTCGTGCGGCTCAACCGCATGACGACGCCTGACACCGCCGAGCGGTACTTCTCAACTCCGCTTTTCGCCGACCAGGATTAAATTAGGTTGAGAGCCTTCAATGACAATCTGGCGGCGAGCGCTTGACCTCCTCTGGCCGAGGAACTGCGAGATATGCGGCCGTCCTGTCGACAGGGAAGGGCGGTATGTCTGCGCGGACTGCCTTAACAGGATTCCCTTCGTCCGTCCCGAGGACGGCATGTACGAAATCGACGATGCGGCGAGCGCCGTGCGGTTTGAGTGCGAGACGCGCGAGATGGTCAACGGCTTCAAGTTCAGGGACCGCATCTGGCTCAGGGACGACTTCGTTGACTGGATGGAGGCCGCGGCGCGCGCGAGGTTCGACATCGCGGCGATCGACGCCGTTGTCGCCGTGCCGACGACGCTCTCCCACAGGATCAACCGTGGCTACAACCAAAGCGCACTGCTCGCCGCCGCACTCGCCAGGCGTCTCGACAGGGTCTTTCTCAAGAGGGCTCTCGCCAGGATCGGCCACCCGAAGCGCCAGAGTTCTCTTGCCGAGGCGGAGCGCGTCGAGAACGTGAAAGGCACGTTTGCCGTGCGCGAGCCGTCGCTTGTGCGCGGGCGGACGATCCTTCTCGTCGACGACATCATGACGACTGGCTCGACGCTTTCGGAATGCGCCAAGATGCTCAAGGACGCAGGCGCCTGGCGCGTGTGGAGCGTCACGCTCGCACGAAGCGTCAGGACATGAATAAAGCTAAAAATATGGTATACTATTCCCATTCCATGTAACAAGGAGAAAAAATGATACAGACGAGCAGGCGCGATTTCGCGAAGGGGGCTATGGGCCTTTTCGGTTGGGGGATGTTTGCAGGCGGAATTGGCGGCTGCAGCATGTTCTCGGAGGGGTCTGGCCCTCGGCTTGCGATCGGCATCATGAGCGACATCCATATCCAGCTTGTCCGCAAGGACGGAAAGGACGCGTTCAATGGCGCCGAGCGGTTCCGCAAGGCGCTCGAATGGCTACGCGACCAGGGCGTGGACGGCGTCACGATCAGCGGCGACCTCGCGGATCACGGCCTTGTGGAGGAACTTGAAGAGGTAGGTAGGATATGGCGTTCGGTGTTTCCGGGCGACAAGGCCCCGGACGGGAGACATGTCGAGCGCCTTTTTGTCTACGGCAACCACGACTGGGAGGGGTTCAACTACGGCAGCGCCGGGAAGAAAATCTTCGGCGAGGACTATGCTGCGCACACGATTCGCGCCGATCTCGCTGCCGCGTGGAAGAAGGCGTTTGGCGAGGAGTATTCGCCTGTCTGGCGCAAGGAGGTCAAGGGCTATACGTTTGTCGGAGCGCACTGGATAGCCGACCACTGCAGGGCGTTTAATGAAATCGGCGTGCCGCAGACGCCTGAATGGTTCAAGGAGAACGGCCAGACGATCGATCCCTCCAAGCCGTTCTTCTACCTCCAGCATCCGCCGCCCAAGAATACGTGCCACGGTTCGTGGCTCTGGGGGCATGACGACGGCCGTCTCACCGAGACGCTCTCGCATTACCGCAACGCAATCGCGATAACAGGCCATTCACATGCATCGCTCACGCGCGAGCAGGCGATTTGGCAGGGGGCGTTCACCGCCATCGACGCGAGCTCGCTCAGCTACACAGGACTTGAATACGGCGATATCAAGCCGCATTGGCGCGAGAACGACAACAACAACGGCAATGCCTCGGCGGAGAATGCGAAGAAGATCATGCGCAGGATGTCCACGGGAGACGGGCATCAGGGAATGGTCGCGCGAGTGTACAGCGACCGCATCGTGTTCGAGCGGCACGACTTCGAAAGCGGGGAGCGGCTTGGCGACGACTGGATCATGCCGCTTCCGGCGACGGAACCGTTGCCGCTCGCGTTCGAGCCGCGCGCGAAGACAAGCGTCGCCCCGCAATTCCCGGCTGGTGCCGCGCTTGCAGTCCGCATGACTAAAGGCAAGAACCGCGGCGGCGGGAGCGTGAAGTCCGAGGAGCGCCGCGTTCTTGAAGTGACGATTCCTGCGGCAAACCGTGCGGGAGCCGGAAGGGTGTTCGACTACGCCCTCGAAATCTCGGGGAAAGACGGTGGAACTGACAAGAAGTTCGTGTTCGCCGCAGGCTTTCACAGGTCCGCTGGCAGCAAAGAGGCCAACGCGCCGACGGTCTTCCAGGTTGACGCCGACCTTCTTGAGTCGAAGGGCGACTACAAGATCAAGGTCGTGCCGCGCAACTGCTTTGGCGTCGCAGGCGATGCGATAAGCTGCTGACAGAGGCAAAATTATTCTTGCCCGGGCACTTGACATACATACCAGAAGGTATGTATAATATGCGCCCATCATGGCCCGTAAAAGAAAAGAGGACGCAGAGAAGACGCGCAGGAGGATTCTTGCGAGTGCTCTGTCGCTTTTCGTGAGGAAGGGCTACGAGCGCACGACCTTCACCGACATCGCGGCGCGGCTGAAGATGACGAAGGGCGCGGTGTACTGGCACTTCGAGTCGAAGGAGCGGCTCCTCGTCGAACTCGTCGAGGAGGCGCTTGCGAAGTTCCGCCGGCAGCTCGACGAGATGATGCCGACCGGCGAGCTGACATTCCCCGCCGTCGCCGACGTGATGATCAAAAACGCCATGCACATGGTGGTCGATCCGAAGAGCGCGGAGTTCTTCCGCCTGATGAAATGCCAGATCAAGTGGTCGGACGACTCGATGGCGAAGGTTCGCGAGGATCTTCTCGCGAACGAGAATCGCGGCCCTATGTCGGCGTTCAGGAACGCCGTGGCTGCGGATATCGCCGCCGGCCGCGCTCGCGCGGAAGTTGACGCGGACGAGGTTGCGGTCGTTTCGATCGCCATCTGGGACGGGCTCGTCCAGGCCCGCATAGACCATTTCCTCACGCGCGACCTTGAGCAGACGCTAAGGCACGCATACGAGGCAATCTGGAACAGAATACGCATAAAGGAGTCAAAAAATGGCTGAACAGGAAAAGTCGGCGATCGGAAGCATCGTCGGGACGATCGTTCTCGCGGCGGTATGCGTCGCGGGTGGGTGGATCGGGTGCGGCATATACGCCGGCATCGCGAAGAAGAACCAGCAGGCGCAGATGCCGCCGCCCGCATCGCAGACCGTGAGCGTCGAGGAGGTGAAGGAGCTTCCCTACAACCTTCCAGAGCGATATGTCGCGCATGCGGAGGCCGTTCAGGAGGTCGAGCTTCTTCCGCAGGTCGACGGATACGTCAAGGAGATCAAGTTCAAGGAAGGCGACGTCGTGAAGGCGGGTCAGCTCCTTTACGTGATCGACGACGAGCGCTACCAGGCCGTCGCCAACCAGCGCAAGGCCGACCTCGCCGCTGCGGAGGCGGAGGCTCGCAGGGCTGAGCGCTACTTCGAGCGCATGGAGAAGGCCGACGAGCGCGGCATCACGCAGCTCGAGCGCGACAACGCCGAGGCTGCCGCCGAGAAGGCGAAGGCCGCGGTGCTCCAGGCCAAGGCGAACCTCGTCGTCGCGGAGTACGACCTCAAGAAGACGGTCGTCGTCGCGCCGATAGCGGGGCAGATCGGCAAGTCCGCCGCCCATGTTGGCGACTACGTCGCACCGTCGAAGGGCGCGCTCGCGCGCATCGTGCAGATCGACCCGATCCGCGTCAGCTTCCCGCTCACCGACCGCGCGTACGTCGCGTGGCGCGCCGCGCAGAAGTCCGGCAGGGCGGTCGACTACCGCACGCGCATCCTCCTCCCCGACGGCAGCGAGTACGACCGCGAGGGAACGTTCGACTTCGACGACAACCAGATGAGCCTCGAGACGGCGACGATCATGATGCGCCTCTCGTTCCCGAACCCCGACCGCCTGCTCGTCCCGAACAGCTACGTGACGCTCCTCGCCGACCGCAAGGACCCGCTGAAGTATCCGACCGTCCAGCAGGCCGCGATCGTCGACCTGCCCACAGGCGGCGTCGGCGTGTTCGTGCTGAAGGACGACGGAACGGTCGAGGCGGTTCCCGTGGAGACGCTGCCCGCGCACGACGGATTCGTCCCCGTCACGAAGGGCCTCTCCGCCGGAACGAAGGTCGTCGTCGCCGGTACGCGCAAGCTCGTGAGCGGAATGAAGGTCGAGTTCGCGGAGGCGACGAAGACCGAGGAGAACGCCGCGGACTACGAGCCGTTCAAGCTGTGAGGAGCGGAAGATGAAACTACCGATTAGAGCGTCGATTGACCAGATAAAGACGTTTTCGCGCGTGTTCGTGGAGCGTCCGCGCTTCGCGATGGTCATCGCGATCGTGCTGTCGATGGCCGGCGTGATGGCCATCTGGAAACTGCCGATCGCGCAGTATCCGCAACTTACGCCGCCTGAGATATCCGTCACCTACTCCTATCCGGGCGCAAACGCGCGAGAGGTGATGAACACCGTCGCAACACCGCTTGAAGACGAGGTGAACGGCGTGGACGACATGCTCTACATGACGTCGGACTGCACCGACGACGGGCAGTACCAGCTGAAGGTGTCGTTCGAGGTCGAGTCAGATCGCGACATGGACCTCGTCAAGGTGCAGAACCGCGTCTCGCAGGCGGAGGCGAAGCTCCCCGCGGAGGTAAGACAGCTCGGCGGGCGCCTCCGCGCCCAGTCGACGGACTTCCTCGGCTTCTTCGCGCTGCGCTCGCCGAAGGGCACCATCTCGCGCATGAAGCTCTCGGACTACGCCTACGCGAACCTCCAGCCCGTGCTTCTGCGCGTCGAAGGCGTCGGCGAATGCACGATCTACGGCCCGAAGCTATCGATGCGCGTCTGGCTCGATCCGGCCCGCCTCGCCGCGCAGGGCATGAACTCCGAGGAGGTCATCGCAGCCGTCACTAAGCAGAACATCCAGGCCTCGCTCGGCACCGTCGGCGCGTCGCCGACCGGGCCCCACGGAGCGTACAGCTACACGCTTCTTGCCAAGGGCCGCCTCATGACGCCGGAGGAGTTCGACGAGATCGTCGTGCGCCGCGACGCCAACGGAGGCATTGTTAAGCTTAAGGACGTCGCCCGCACGGAGATCGGCGAGCAGAACTACATGTTCGCCGGCACCTACAACGGCGGAAACTCCGTGCAGATCGCGCTCCAGCAGAAGCCGGGCGCGAACGCCATCAAGTCGATGGACGCCGTTCAGAAGGAGCTCGAGCGCCTCAAGGAGTTCTTCCCGCCGGACATGGAGATCGTGCTCGCGTACGACGCCACGGACTTCGTCCGCCGCTGCATCAAGGAGATCGTCGAGACGCTCCTCATCACGTTCGCGCTCGTCGTGTTCGTCTGCTACCTCTTCCTGCAGGACTGGCGTGCGACGCTCATCCCCTGCATAACGATTCCCGTATCCCTCTCCTCGACGTTCATCGTCATGGCGCTCCTCGGGTACTCGATCAACATCCTGACGCTGTTCGGACTCGTCCTCGCAATCGGCGTCGTCGTCGACGACTGCATCGTCGTCGTAGAGCGCGTGCAGTTCCTAATAGAGACGCGCGGGCTCAACGCGAAGGAGGCGACGATCCAGGCGATGAGCGACGTGACGTCCGCCGTCATTGCGACGACGCTCGTCCTTCTCGGAATCTTCGTCCCCGTCGGCTTCATGAGCGGCATCACCGGACGCATCTACCAGCAGTTCTCGGTGACGCTCTCCGCGGCGGTGTGCTTCTCGACGGTGTGCGCCCTCACGCTCGCGCCGGCGCTCTGCTCGCTCTTGCTGCACGAGGCGCGTCCGTTCAGGCACGGACCCTTCGCGTGGTTCAACTGGGCCATCAACGCGTTCAAGGGCTTTTTCGTGCGCATCGCGAAGTGGCTCGCGAGCCGCATCTTCCTCGCGATGATGCTTCTCATACTGACGATACTCCTCACGGTCTCGATGTTCACCTCCACGCAGACGTCGTTCCTGCCGGAGGAGGACCAGCGCGTCGTCTTCATGTCGCTCGAGCTTCCCGAGGGCTCTACGAGGCAGCGTTCGGTCGACATCTGTTCGCGTGCGCAGAAGCTTCTCTCGGAGAAGATACCGGAAGTGCAGAGCATCCTCACCATCTCCGGCTTCTCGCTCGTCGCGGGCCGCGGAGAGAACCTGTCGACGGTGATCGTCGAGCTTCTCCCGTGGGAGCAGCGCAAGCGCAGGGACCAGAGCGTGCAGGCGGTGATGGGCAAGATCGACGCGGTCATGCGGGAGATTCCCGAGCCCGCCGTCAAGGTGTTCGTGCCGCCGGCGATCCCGGGCCTCGGCGCGAACTCCGGAATCGACCTCCGCATCCAGTCGAAGGGCGACGTAGACCCGATGCGCCTCGACAACGTGACGAAGGAGGTCCTCGGACGGCTCAACGCGCTGCCGACGGTGATGGCGGCGTTCTCTGGCTACACGGCGCAGACTCCGCACCTCAGGTTCTCCCTCGACCGCGACAAGGCGGAGATGTTCAAGGTGCCTGTCGCGACGGTGTACTCGACGCTCCAGAACTACCTCGGCTCAAGGTATGTCAACGACGTCAACCTCGGCACGCAGGTCAACCGCGTGACGGTTCAGTCCGACTGGGAAGGCCGCGCCGCGCCGGAGTCCGTCGAGAAGCTGTACGTCAGGAGCGAGACGGGCGCGATGGTGCCGATCGGCTCGCTCGGCACGATCTCGCGCGAGATCGGCCCGCGCGCCGTCAGCCGCTACAACATGTTCCTCGCGGCGGGCGTCACGGTCATGCCGAAGCCCGGCGTCGCGTCCGGCGAGGTGATGGAGCAGATCCGCCAGGTGCTGAAGGAGGTCCTTCCCGAGGACTACGGCTACGAGTGGTCGGGCATCACGTTCCAGGAGCAGCGCAACGCCGGTTCGGCCGTTCCGCTCATCGCGCTCGCGATTCTGTTCGGATACCTCTTCCTCGTCGCTCAGTACGAGTCGTGGACGATTCCGCTCCCCGTCATGCTCTCGATCTTCGTCGCGGTGTTCGGCGCACTCGTGGGGCTCAAGTGGTTCGGAATCTGGATGACCGGCGCTCCGTATTCGCTGTCTGTGTACGCGCAGCTCGGTCTCGTCCTTCTCATCGGTCTCGCCTCGAAGAACGCGATTCTCATCGTCGAGTTCGCGAAGGACAAGCGCGAGAACGAGGGCTACTCCATAGTCGACGCCGCTGGCACAGCCGCTGGCGAGCGCCTCAGGGCACTTCTCATGACGGCCCTCACGACGCTCCTCGGAACTCTCCCGATGATGATCGCGACCGGCGCGGGCGCTGCGAGCCGCAACCACCTCGGCACGACCGAGTTCTGGGGCATGTTCGCGTCCGTGTCGTTCGGAATCCTCCTGGTGCCCGGGCTATACGCGCTCTTCCAGACGTGGCGCGAACGCATAAAGCGCCTCTTCGCCTATCTTTCCACAACGGCGCTCCGCCGCCGTCAGCTAAAAGCAAGGAGTGATGTATGAAAAGACTGATTCCGCTTGTTGTGCTTGCCGCCGCCGGATGCTGCCTGCTTCCATCCGTCGGACCAGACTACAAGAGCCCCGACATGGACGGGCTTCCTGCATACGCGATGCCCGACGCCGGGTACCCCACGACGAACCGCACCGAAGTCGGCGAGTGGAAGCCGGCGGAGGGCGAGGACGACATTCGTACGCTCGTCACGACGAACGACATTTCATGCTGGTGGTGCCGCTTCGACGACGATGTCCTCACGAATCTGGTCGCGAGCGCCGTCTCGAGCAACTTGACCTATCGCATGGCGCAGCAGCGCCTGCAGGCGTCGGCCTGGATGCTCTTTGGCTCCTATGCCGCATTCATGCCCAAGGCGACGTTCGGCGCAAGCGGCACGATGGGGCACCACGAGCGCTACACGTCGTCGCAGTATTCGTCGTGGCTTGCGTCCGGCTCGAAGCGCAACTATTCCGACATCTTCCGCGCCGGTTTCGATGCGTCGTGGGAAATCGACATCTTCGGCGGCAGCCGTCGCGCTACCGAGGCCGCGTGGTCCGAAATGGCGGCATCATACTGGAGTCTCGAGGACGCCTGGGTCACGCTCACCGCCGAAGTAGGGCGCGAATACATACAGCTCCGCACGACCCAGCAGCGCATCGCGGTCGCGCGCACGAACCTCGTCCTCCAGACGGAGACGTACGACATCTTGAAGTCGCGCTTCGACTCGGGAATAGGCGACGAGCTCGCTGTCAACCAGTCGAAGTACGTCGTCGACCAGACGCTTGCGACGATTCCGCCGCTTCTCGCGGAGGAGGAGAGATTGCTCAACGCGATTGCCGTCCTCACGGGAGACATTCCTGGAGCCCGCCACGACGAGCTTAAGGAATGCCCCGACCGCGACTGGCTTCTCGCGCCCGAGAAGATCGCGGAAATTCCGCTCGACATGATCCGCGCGCGTCCCGATGTGCGCGCCGCAGAACGCAAACTCGCCGCGCAGACGGCGAAGGTCGGCGTCGCTAAGTCGCTCTGGTTTCCGAAGCTCTACATCAACGGCTATCTCGGGGTGGAGTCGGTTAAGGTTCACAAGTTCCTCGGTAAGGGCGACTTCTACGGTTCCATCGGGCCTGCGATAAGCTGGCCGATCTTCCAGGGCGGCAGCATCTACGCGAACGTGAAGGCCGAGGAAGCGCGTATGGACGAGGCATTCCTCGCTTACGAGTCGTCCATCCAGGAGGCGTACCGCGAAGTGCGCAACGCCTATGCCGAGTACACCCAGCAGTACCACCGCTATCAGGCGCTGCAGGGTGCTGTTAAGGCGGCGCAGGACGCAGTCGCGATTTCGAACGACCTCTACAAGAACGGCCTCAGGGACTTTACGGCGGTCATCGACGCGCAGCGCTCGCTCCTCTCTCTCGAGGAAGCGCTCGTGATTTCGCGCGGCCAAATTACCGTCAACCTGATCGCGCTCTACAAGGCCCTCGGCGGCGGCATCGTCGGCATTTAGCCTAAGTTCGTTCGGCGGCGGCCGAAGGCTCCTCCTCGGGGAACCCTCGGCGAATACGCCGTATCCCCTCGCTCGGACCTTCGCTCCGTCGCCTCGCTAACGCGCAGGTCCGCGCCCTAACGTTATCCGACCCTATTCAGTGACTCTATCCGACTCTATTCAGTGACTCTACGCGACACTATGCTGCATGACTCTTTCGACCCTAACCGACGCTATTTGTCTCTAATCCAACTACGTCGCTTCATCGCCACCCCTCCGCGGGCAAATCCGCCGCGCTTTGCGTCGAGATATTTTTTTTCATGACCCCTATTGACAGGGGTGAGTTAGTTTTGGTAAACTTTGCGATGTCTAACAAGATTAGGGACGGCAAAGTGCCGTTGGAACAAGGAGATTGCTGAAATGAAACTAGCGGAAATGAAGGAAGGGGAGCGGGCGCGGATAGTCCGCGTGTCGGGCGAGGAAGCCGTGAAGCGGCACCTCGGCGCGCTCGGGTTCGTGGCGGGCACGATAGTGCGCGTCGTGGGGGAGTCGTACGGCAACATGATACTCGCCGTGCACGAGAGCCGCATCGCCGTCAACGACGCGACTGCGCAGGATGTGGAGGTGGCAAATGTCTAAAAGCGTGAAAATAGCCCTCGCAGGAAACCCGAACAGCGGCAAGACGACGCTCTTCAACGCGCTTACCGGGTCGGATCAGTACGTCGGCAACTGGCCAGGCGTCACGGTCGAGAAGAAGGATGGCATCCTCGCGGGGCACAAGGAAGTAATCATACAGGACCTCCCCGGCATCTACTCGCTTTCTCCCTACTCGATCGAAGAGAAGGTCTCGCGGAGGTTTCTCGTCGAGGAGGGTCCGGACGCGATACTGAACATCGTCGACGGCACGAACATCGAGCGCAACCTCTACCTCTCGACGCAGCTCGCCGAGCTGGGCCTGCCGATGGTGATGGCAGTCAACATGATGGACGTCGTGAAGAAGAATGGTGACAATATCGACTTCGAGAAGATTGCCCGCGCTCTTCGCTGCGAGGTTGTCGGGATCTCCGCCCTGAAGAAGGACGGCGACAGGATGGCCGCCGAGAAAGTCGTCGAGATGGCGAAGAAGTCAGTCGTCGAAAAGGGCCCCGGCAAGCTCCCCGACGTGCCGCACGTGTTTTCGGGCTCCGTTGAGCACGCGATCGCCCACATCGAGGAGTCGATACAGGGCAAGGTTCCAGCACGGTCGATTCGCTGGTACGCCATCAAGATATTCGAGCGCGACCGCGAGATAATCAAGAAGCTCGACATCGGCGTCGGCGAGATGAAGCACATTGAGGAGCACATCCGCGACTGCGAGAAGGAGCTTGACGACGATGCCGAGTCGATCATCACAAGCCAGCGCTACGAGTTCATACAGAACCTCATGTCGAAGGCGCTAACCAAGAGCGAGATAAGGAAGAACAAGGCGACCCTTTCGGACAAGATCGACCGCATCGTGACGAACCGCATACTGGCGCTTCCGATCTTCATCCTCTCGCTCTGCGTGATGTGGTGGCTAGCGGTTGCGGAGAACGGCCCCGGCACGATCCTCACGGACTGGGCGAACGACGGATTCCTCGGCGACGGATGGCACCTGCCGTTCACGACGCATGAGTGCCGTGAAGAAGGGAAGTACAAGGGCATGGAGTTCGAGGACGCCCAGGGAGAGTTCGCGAAGCAGGACGCCTCGAAGACCGCCTGGGAGGAAGCCTACCTAGAGAAGGTCAACGAGGGCAAGAGCGACGAAGAGAAGGTCGATGAGATGCCCGAGGAGATCGACGAGAAGGTCGCGGCGACGATTGTCGCGAAGGGTGTCTTCGTCGAAGACGAGGAGACGGGTGAGCCGATCGCGAAGGAGTGCGACTGCGAGAAATGCGCGGCGAAACGCGATGCCGGCGATGAGTGCGAGGGCTGCGGCTGCGGATGCGGCGAGCCCGATCTCTGGGACGTCGACTTTGCGGCGTACAAGGAGGCCGCGGAGTGGGAGGAGCCCGACCCCGGGCAGTTCGGCGTCTGGGTGCCCGGAATCAGCGCGCTCATAACGGATGCCCTCGACAGGGCCGGCGTGAACGACACGGTGAAGAGCCTTGTGAACGACGGCGCCTGGGGCGGTGTCGCGACGGTGCTCGGGTTTGTGCCGGTGATCTTTATAGTATTCCTTTTCCTCGCCTTCCTCGAGGACTGCGGATACATGGCGCGCGTTGCGTTCATCATGGACCGGCTCTTCAGGAAGTTTGGGCTTAGCGGCAAGTCGTTCATTCCGATGATCGTCGGCAAGGGCTGCGGCGTCCCGGCCGTGATGGCGGCGCGGACGATCGAGAACGAGCGCGACCACCGCATGACAGTCATCCTCGCGACGTTCATCCCGTGCGGTGCGAAGACGGTCATCATCGCCATGTTCGCGGCGCTCTTCTTCCGCGAGCAGTGGTACGTCGCGCCGATGATGGACGTCGTCGGCATCGCGATCATCGTTCTCGGCGGCATCGCGCTCAAGAAGACGAGGTTCTTCGCGGGCGAGGCCGCTCCGTTCGTGATGGAGCTCCCCGCGTACCACATGCCGACGATCACCGGCATCTGGCGCCACACGTGGAACCGGCTCAAGGGCTACATGCTCAAGGCGGGACTCATCATCTTCCCGGCGTGCGTGTTCCTCTGGTTCGTCATGCACTTCGACTTCGGCTTCAACCTGCTGGAGGACGAGCAGATCGAACAGTCCATCCTTGCGACGGTGGGCGGATGGATCGCGTGGATCCTCGCGCCGCTCGGATTCGGAACATGGCAGGGCGCGGCGGCTTCCGTCTCCGCCGAGATCGCGAAGGAGCAGGCGACTGCCACCCTGGGGCTTGTCGCGGCGAACATGGAAGGTGCCTCGACCGCTGCGCACATCACGAACCTCTTCGGGTCGATGAGCGATTTCCCGAAGCTCGCGGCGCTTTCGTTCATGATCTTCAACCTCTTCATCCCGCCGTGCATGGTGGCGATCGCGGTCACGTTCCGCGAGATGGGTTCGAAGGCATGGGGATGGATCGCGGTCGGCTTCCAGCTCTTCGTCGGGTATGTCCTCGCGCTCAGCGTGTACAGGCTTGGCGTGCTTTTCGCGGGCGGTGGCTTCGGGATCTGGACGGCTGTCGCGATTCTTGTTGACCTCTGGTGCATCTGGATGATCGTCAGAAAGGGGAGCGGGAAATGAACTACGAGTCGATCATAGTTGTTTCCGTTGTCTTGACTCTTGCCGCGCTCGCTGCTTGGCGGGTTGCTAAAAAAGGCGCGCCATGCGAGTGCGGCGGTTCGCGTAAGGCCTGCGGCGGCGGTTGCTGCTGTTGCGACGGCGAGAAGAAAAAGTGATTATTAGCCACATAGAACACAAAGAGCACAAAGTATCTGGGGCAGTGCCCAAGATCTCCAAAGGCCTTTGTGTCCTCTGTGGCCTTTGTGGCAAAAGCGAAATAGCCCACTAATCTTTTAAACTCCAATACCCGAAGGCGATTTTAACACAAGTTAAAAGTTAGATATATCTAATCAAATTAGTCAAGTAAAATATAAATTAGCCAAAACTAACAAAGAAAGGAGCAACAAGATGAACATCAAGAATATAGCATGCGCTGCCGCCGTCTGCGGTTGCGTCTCGCTTGCGACTGCCGCTGACGAGGTCGCCGAAGCAGAGAAGGGGGAGGTCGAGGAGACGCCGATAGTCTCCGCCGAGTTCGGCCTCCAGCTCGACTCGAAGTACATGACATACGGCGTTGTAGACGGTAAGGATCCGATCCTCACGCCGAGCGCGCAGCTCACGTTCTTCGACTGGGCGTACGTCGGAGTCGAGTCGATCTTCGACATCACCAAGGGCAACGGAAAGCGTGGCGACTACGGCAACCGCGCCGGGAAGTGGACGACCTTGGATGCGATCGTGGGGCTCTCGCACGAGTTCGAGCTAACTGACGGAATCGGGCTTTCGGTCGACTTCAACTACATCTACGAGTACCTGCGCCGCCACCGCTACCACAATACGAGCGGTGCCGACAAGGACATGGGCGACACGCAGTACCTGAACCTTGAGCTCGGATTGACAGGGCTCTGGCTCGAGCCGACGCTCGGAATCGAGCGCGACCTGATGGCCGACGACGGCACGTATGTAAACCTCGAGCTTGCCCACACCTTTGCGCTCATCGGTGACGACGACGATCCTACGCTCACGTTCACGCCGTCCATCGGGCAGGGCTTCGGCGACAAGCATCGTACGCGCGGGTACGAGCTATCGGCTGACCACGGCGGAGTGATGGACACTACGATCAAAGGCGAGTTCGAGTGGGCGGTCTGCGACCATGTCGCGCTCACGGCCTACATCGCCTACAGCGACTACTGGTTCGACTCGAAGCTCCGCGATGGCGCGCGCGAGTACAACGGAGCGTGGAGCCACGGCAGCAAGTACGCCGATTCGTGGAACTTCTACGGCGGCGTCGGCGTCACCGTGTCGTTCTGACGGCGTCCGGTTCGACGGGCTTGGCATAGTGATGGTGGATCCTCCCGTTGTTGCGCCCGACGCGGTGGGATCCGCTCCTGTAGCAGCCTTCGTGTCGGCGGCCTGTGTTCTCGGACTTGCATCCTGCGAACAGAAATCCGGCGGCGAATAGCGAAACAATCAAAATCCTGTACATGGGATTCTCCTTTGCGAGATCGTCAGATGTGAGTCATGGCCTTTTCGACGAGGCGTTTGCCGAGGGCGCGGGCGTGTGCGAGGTCGATGGGGAACTGTGCGTCGCGGTGGGCGCGTTTCGCCGCCTCGTCGAAGAGCGTGATGTCGTAGCGCGAGTAGTCGGTGAACTGGTAGGTGTCGCAGGCGTATAGCGATTCCGATGCGCCGAAGACGGTCTTGAGCGTCTGCGTGTTCGATTCGAGAACCTGCGGATACTTCCACTCGTCCAGCCACTTTTCCGGAATGTTCATCGTGAAGATGTTCGCTGTCTCGATCACCTTGTCGCGGCAGACGAGGGGCTGTCCGTTCTCGTAATGGTACGAGTACACGGGGAATGCCAGCCTTTCCAGAAACGCGCGGTAAACGCCGGTCGGGTAGCCGAAGTAGATCGGCGAACCGAGAACAAGGATGTCCGCCTGGCGCGCGCGTTCGAGGATCGGCCTCAGGTCGTCGCGCAGCGCGCACACGCCGTTGGTCTTTGCGTTCTTGAGCTTGCAGGCGAAGCAGCTCCTGCAGCCGGGGAACTTGATGTCGTAGAGGTTCACGAGTTCCGTGACGGCTCCCGCCTCCTCGGCGCCGGCCTTCGCCGCCTCAAGCATCTTGTGCGTGTTCCAGCCCTTGCGCGGGCCCGCGTTGAAGAACATCGCGAATGGCTTGTTGTCTATCATTTTGTTTTTCCCTTCCCCTCAAATCCTTTTGCCGAGGTCGAAGGCGGCCTTCACGCCTTTCGCGACCTCCTGGCAGAGCGCGTGGGAGTTGGAGTTCGGACGGAACGACGCCGAAATGATCAGGACGTTCTTGATTTTCTTACCTGTCTTCTTCGTGGGCATGACTACATCTTTTTTGGGTTTTAGAATCGGTGCGCCAGCGCGCATGACTCCAATAGTATATCATTTCGTCTGTACGAATGACACCTCAGAGACGTATCCGATGTCAGGTGTAAAAAGTAGATCGTCCTGTCAGTCTAAATGTGACATGGGTGACTATCGTTATCTAATCAGTGGCAGCGGCCGTTGGCGCGGCGAGGGCAGTTCGACTTGGCCGCTCCGCCCGTGCCGAGGCAGCGGTAGCAGATTTCGTTTTCAAGCGGTGCGCCGGCGAAGTAGTCGTCAAGGTTCTT
>JAFQYM010000007.1 GCA_017406465.1 Kiritimatiellia bacterium
GTACTTCTCGAGGTACGGGAAGCAGTGGCACGCCGTGAAGTCGGCCGAGTTGATGAAGTAGGGCGAGCGGATCATGTCGCTGCCGAAGCGGAGGTGCGAGATCGTGACGCCGCCGGACTTCTTGGAGTCGTACTCGAAGTAGCCCTGCGCGTAGTTCTCGGTGTAGTTGCCGATGATCTTGATGGAGTTCTTGTTCGCGCCGACCGTGCCGTCCGCGCCGAGACCCCAGAACATGCACTCCTTGCGGTCGCCCTTCGGGACGACGAAGCCGTCGTCGCCGAGGATGTAGCGGTTCGTAACGTCGTCGACGATGCCGACGCAGAAGTGGTCCATCGGCTTGTCCTTCGCCATGTTCGCGAAGACGTTCGCGCACATCTGCGGAGTGAAGTCCTTCGAGCCGATGCCGTAGCGGCCGGCGAGGATCTTAGGATACTTGAACGAAACGACGCCGTCCTGCAGGCCCTGGCCAATCGCGGCCGCGACGTCGAGGTACAGCGGGTCGCCGATCGCGCCCGGCTCCTTCACGCGGTCGAGGACCGTGACGACCTTGACGGTCGCGGGGAGCGCCTTGACGAAGTCGACCATCGAGAACGGACGGTAGAGGTGCACCTTCAAAAGGCCGACCTTCTTGCCCTCCTTGACGAGCGCGTCGACGGTCTCGTGCAGCGTGTCGCAGCCCGAGCCCATCGCGACGACGACGTACTCGGCGTCCTTGGCGCCGACGTAGTCGTAGAGCTTGTACGCGCGGCCCGTGAGCTTGGCGAGACGGTCCATGTATTCCTGGACGATCGCGGGCGTCGCCTCGTAGAACTTGTTGCAGACCTCGCGGAGCTGGAACGTGACGTCGGGGTTCGACGCCGTGCCGCGCATCGTGGGATGCTCCGGATCGAGCGCGCGCCTGCGGAAGTCCTCGACGTACTCCTCGTCGATCATCTGGCGGATGACGTCCTGCGGGATCTCGTCGATCTTCTGGACCTCGTGCGAGGTGCGGAAGCCGTCGAAGAAGTGGAGGAAGGGAATCTTGCTCTTGAGCGTCGCCGCGTGCGCGACCATCGCCATGTCGTGCGCTTCCTGCACGCTGTTCGAGGCGAGCATCGCGAAGCCGGTCTGGCGGCACGCCATCACGTCGCCCTGGTCGCCGAAGATGCAGAGCGAGTTCGACGCGAGCGAGCGCGCGGAGACGTGGAACACGGATGGGCAGAGCTCGCCCGCGATCTTGTACATGTTCGGGATCATCAGCAGGAGACCCTGCGACGCCGTGAAGGTCGTCGTGAGCGAGCCCGTCGTGAGCGAGCCGTGGACCGCGCCTGCGGCGCCTCCCTCGGACTCCATCTCGACGATCGAGGGAATCGAGCCCCAGATGTTCGTCTTGCACATGGAGGCGAGCTCGTCGCACGTCTCGGCCATGGGCGAGGACGGGGTGATCGGATAGATCGCGGCCACTTCAGAGCACGCGAAGGCGATTTGAGCCGCGGCTGTGTTGCCGTCGACCATTATCTTCTTTGCCATTTTGCTTTGTTCCTTTGGTTGTGAAATCAGAAACCGTGAGGGTTAATATACCAAATCTTGCCTCGAATGTGAAGGGTTTAGCCGAGGTTAACACGCCACGGGACGGGTGTCGAGAAGGCATGTAATCTCACATTCCGCGGCGATTTCGTCGCCTACATAGCCCTTCACGGCGAAAGTCCGTATGCGCGAGCGCGCCTTGACGTTCTCGGCGATCATCGTAAACGTGTCGCCCGGAACGACGGGGCGGCGAAACCTCGCCGACGTCACCGCCGCGAGCACAAAGCGGTTTTTCCTGTCGCGATCCATCCCTCCCATGACGTTCTGCGCGACGATCCCCGCGCCCGCACACTGGCACATCGACTCGACGAGGACTACGCCGGGAACGACCGGCGCGCCCGGGAAATGCCCTTTGAAGAAGTCGTTCTTCTCTTCGGTAAACGTATATTCGCCAAGGCAGCCAGTCTCGTCGGCCGACACGAGGCGGTCGAGAAAAAGGAACGGCTCACGGTGCGGCAGAAGCTCGCGCCCCGGCAGGTTGTATTCTTTTTTGAACTTTGGATGCATCATTCCCCCTCACCAGATTCAGTGTCAAACACCCTTTGTAATGTAAATCTTCGCCATATCCGTCTTGTAGCAGGAGCGCTCCGACACGTCCAACTCCTCGAAAAGCTTCTCGCCGGGGCGAACGCCCGTGAACACGATCGGGATGTCGACGTATGGGCGATAACCCGCCTGCTCTATCATGCCCTCCGCGAGGTCGAGTATCCTCACCGGCTCGCCCATGTCGAGAGTGTAGATCGCCCTTTCGTCGCGCGACGCCGCCTGAAGGACGAGCGAGACCGCCTCCTCGATCGTCATGAAGTAGCGCTTCATGTCGGGATGCGTAACGGTGATCGGCTGGCGCTTCTCTATCTGTTCGCGGAAAAGCGGAACGACCGAGCCCGAAGAGCCGAAGACATTGCCGAAGCGGACGGCGCAGAAGGAAGTGGGGGAGTGGGGGAGTGGATGAGTGGGGGAGTGGGGGAGTGGAGGAGTGGAGGAGTTGTTAAGGGCCATGATCGACTGTTCAGCAGCGAGCTTCGTCTTGCCCATGACCGAGAGTGGGTTCACGGCCTTGTCAGTCGAAATGAGGACGAAGCGCCTTACGCCGTGCGCGGCAGAAAGCTCCGCAAGCAGCTTCGTCGCCTCGGTGTTGTTGCGCCACCCCTCCTCGGGGTTCATCTCGACCATAGGCACGTGCTTGTAGGCGGCGGCGTGCAGCACGACTTCGGGCTTCTCGGCCGCGAAAAGCGCGTCCATTTTGCCGCGGTCGTTCACGTCGTACATCAGCGGCACGCAGCGAGGATCGTTCATCCTGCGGTTGATCTCGTAGAGCGCGTTTTCGCCGCGCTCCACCATAAGAATCCGCTTCGCGCCAGCCGCCGCCACCTGGCGGACTATCTCGGACCCGATCGATCCGCCCGCGCCAGTCACCATCACCGTCTTCCCGGCGAGGAATCGCCGCGCGACCGCGTCGTCGAAATGCTTGACGTTCCGCTCAAGGAGCTCGTCCTCGCGAACGCGGCTCGTCCAGTAGACGCGCCAAAGGACGCGAACGCCCACGACGCCAATCGTTCCGAGGAAGAAGGAGATCACGGTGATGGAGTACGGCGGGCGGATGTGGGAGAGCGTGACATTGGGAAGGAAGTAGCGCATCAGCGTGAGGACGCCGCACGCGAACATCATCGCGCCAATGTACTGCGGAAGCTCGCTCCCGCGTATCCTGCGCCATGCAAGGCGGTAGCACCCGAAGACGAGGAGCGAGACGAGATGTACCGCGCACACTACGACATACGAGCGCGCGACCGTGGCCCATCCACCGAGCGACGTCGGCTCCTGAAAATCAAACCTAAGCGCAAACGCGCAGAGATACGCGAAGCCGATTACGGCGGCATCGACGGCCATCCCGACGACGCGCGTCGCGAGAAACCTGAGCCACGCCTCGCGGGAACGCGTCATTTCAGAAGTCAAGCCCCATGAGGAAATAGAGCACCGCGGGCGCGAAGAGAAGCGAGTCGACCATGTCGAGGAACCCGCCCATGCCGTTCGTAATCTTCATCGTCGAGGAGTCCTTGACGCCAACCCAGCGCTTGAACTTCGACTCCACGAGGTCGCCGGCAGTTCCCACAAGCGCGGCAGTTACGCCGCATGCGAGTGACTTTACAACGCCGAAACCGGTCGCGCCCATGAAACAGCACGAGACAAGGCACGACGCGAAGATGGAGCCGAAGAGACCTTCCCAGCTCTTGTTCGGGGAGATTGTCGGGCATAGCTTGTGGTTGCCGCCCTTCATCAGCTTGGCGGAAGTGAGCCCAAACGCGAACCCGCCGACATCAGAGAACTTGACGATGGCAATTACGTAGAGAAGCATCACATTCCCGAGTCGGAACGGTCCGCACATCTCATCGGCGTGCACGTCTGCGATTTCGGCAAGCATGCCAATTCCAGCAAAGATAATGGCAAAACCAAGAAGCACCAAACACCACATAGAACTCAGCTTCTTTCCCTGCGCACGAGTCTTGATCTCAAGAAGCGAGCTATACTCCCAAAAAGCCAGAAGACTCAGCACAATTACCACAAATTCAAGCACACGCCGAGGCACGAAAAGCACGGCGCAGATCACAACCGCGCCAACGGCCAGCCCTGTCAAAGTCCTCTTAAGTATCGGATTCATCGTCGTCTCAAACTCCCATATGCACCAAGCATCAGCGGCGCAGCCGCGCAGGCACCAAGCACCTCTTACAACCGCCCTCCCATCCGGCGCTCGCGCTTCGAGAAGCTCGCGAGCGCCTTGTCGAACTCGGCCTTGTCGAAGTCCGGCCAGAGGACGTCGGTGAAGTAGAACTCGGCGTATGCCGCCTGCCAGAGCAAGAAATTGGAAAGCCGCAGCTCGCCCGAGGTGCGGATGATCAGATCGGGGTCGGGGATTCCGGCGGTGTCGAGGCAACTGGAAAACACTGCTTCATCCCCAACAGATTCTCCGCGATCTCTGCGCCTCTCGGCACTCGCTTCGCTCGGCTTGGTCGCTTCCCCATGGGTCGCGCCCACCCTCAAGGGGCGGTTACGCGCCTCTGCGTTGAAAATCTTCGCCGCCCTTATTATCTCGTCTCGTCCGCCGTAGGAAAGCGCGACGACAAGCGTGAACTCGCCATCCTTCGTCTTCTCCTCGAGCGCGGCAATCTCGCCCTGGAGCTTTTCGGAGAGGTCTTCGCGGCGGCCTATCACCCTGAACCGGACGCCGTTCTTGACAAGCTCCTTCTCCTTCGACTTGATGAAGTGGGAGAGGAGCTTCATGAGCCCTGCGACCTCGCCCTTCGAGCGCTTCCAGTTCTCGGTGGAGAACGCGTAGACGGTGAGATACTTTATCCCCGCCTCCTTGCACCAGTGCATCGTGCGGTCAAGCGACTCGGCTCCGGCTCGATGGCCAGCGAGCCGCGGCAGATGGCGCTTCTTCGCCCACCTGCCGTTCCCGTCCATGATCACCGCAAGATGCTGCAATCCCATACTAACGACTATATATTAATCCTCAGAGTGGTCTCGCGAGCAGGGCCGACCGAGAGGACGCCGAGCTTGCCGCCGACGAGGTCGAGGATGCGGTTTACGTACTTCTTCGTGTTCTCGGGAAGTTCAGAGTAGTCGGTGATGTGCGAAGTCTCGCACTGCCAGCCTGGCAGCTCCTCGTAGACTGGCGTGCAGCGCTTGAGAACCGCGAGGTCGGCCGGGAACGTCTGGTAGACGAAACCATCGTCGCGGCGATAGCCTGTGCAGATCTTGACGACAGGGAACGTGTCGAGGACATCGAGCTTCGTCATCGCCCAGAAGTCGACGCCGTTTACGCGCTGGGCATAGCGAGCGACGACCGCGTCGAACCAGCCGCAGCGGCGCGGGCGGCCCGTCGTCGCGCCGAATTCGCCGCCGCGCTTTCTAAGCGTCTCGCCGTCTTCGTCGAAGAGCTCAGTCGGGAACGGCCCCTCGCCAACGCGCGTAGTGTAGAGCTTGAGGACGCCGATCACTCGGTCAATCGCGCGCGGAGGCACGCCCGAGCCGGTGCATGCGCCGCCGGCCGTCGGGTTGGACGACGTGACAAAGGGATAAGTGCCGAAGTCGATGTCGAGCATCGTCGCCTGGGCTCCCTCGAAAAGAATCGACTTCTTCTCGTCGAGGTTCTCGTGGAGGAACTGGATCGTGTCGGTCACATACGGCATGAGCGCCTTTACCATCGGCGTATAGAGCTTTACCATCTCCTCGGGATCGAGCGGCTGCGCGCCGAGCGCCGCGAGCGCGCGATTCGCCTCGGCAACCTGCGCGCGTACGAGATCGAGGAAGTCGGGCTTAAGAATGTCGCCAACGCGCATACCGTAGCGACCGACCTTGGCGGCGTATGCGGGGCCTATGCCGCGCCCGGTGGTGCCGATCTTGTGGCCCTCGGGACGCGCCGCCTCCTCGGCCTTGTCGATTGCGCGGTGCCACTGCATGACCATGTGCGCGCGCTCGGAGATATGGAAGCGTCCCTTGAGCTCGAAACCCCAGCTCTCGACCTGCTCCAGCTCCTTCATGAGGTCAAACGGGTCCATGACGACGCCGTTGCCGATCACGCAGTGCTTGCCGTCGTGCAGGACACCCGAGGGAACGAGGTGGAGAACGTATTTCTTGTCTCCGACGACGACGGTATGGCCCGCGTTCGAGCCGCCCTGGAAGCGGACAACGACATCCGCTTCCTCGGTCAGGAAGTCAATAACCTTGCCCTTGCCTTCATCGCCCCACTGGGCGCCAACGAGTACAGTATTCATAACTGGCCCATATTATACCAAAAATAGCCGCCCAAGGCGAAGACCCGCCTACCCTGCCATCAACGGGTCGGGGGCGATTGGCGAGCCACTGAACACGCGCGCGGCCTCTCGGCAACCACCAAGGCACTTCGCGGCCTTGTCGCAGCCGTCGCACATCTTCGGCAGATAGTCGTGCCGCACGTAGTGCATCCACTCCTCGCATTCCGGGAGTTTCTCCCACTCGTCCCACTTCACGAGCTCGACCGGACTGTGGTTGCAGACGCGGAGCATCCCGTTCGGCCCGACGGTGAAGAAGTCCGTCGCCGCCGAACAGCCGGTCGTGACGTTGAGATACTCGTATTTCCCAGCGTCGATCATGCAGTCGGGAAGCTCCGTCCCGAAATGCCCGTGGCGCTTCGCGCGCGAGAGAACCTCTTCCGCGACATTGGCGATCTGGCGCACCTCCGCCGCCGTCAGCATAAGCTCCGGATGCGAAAGGCCGCGTCCTCCCGGGAGGAAGCGGTTCAGGAGCAGTGAATCCGCGCCAGCGACGAGCGCGGCGGAAATCGTCTCGTAGAGCTCTGGCAAATTGAGCTTCGTGACGGCTATGCCGACGGTCGTCGCGCAGCCGAGCTCGTGCGCCTTGCCGAACATGGAGAGAATGTGTTCAACGGACGTGTCGCTGTCGGTGTTCGCCGCGAACGACGTGAGACCCGGCATGCTCATCATGACGTGTATGCCGCGCTCGGCGCAGAAACGCAGGACATCTTCCGTCATGGCGCGTCCGTTGGAGAGAAGCCCCGCCTGCGCCCGCTTCGACGCAAAGTCCATCAGCTCAAGGCACCCTTCCTTCAGGAGCGCCTCGCCGCCGGTGAACGAGAACTGCGTCACGCCCGCAGACGCATACGTATCGATAAGCCGCTTCCACTCGTCGACTTCCATCTCCGGCCCCGGCTTGAGCATGCCCGCGAACCACGGACACGAGCAGAACCTGCACGCGTGGTTGCAGCGATACGTCATCTCCAGGACGGCGACAGATGGAAGAATCGTCGTCACTTGTCTACTTCCCTGGCGGCGGCGGTTTGACATCTGGCCCGAGAAGAACATTCAGGCGCGACAACGACCCTTTCAGCGAGCGTTCTTCGCCCATTCCCGCGCTCCATGTCTTCTGACCAGTCAGAAACGCCTTCAATATCCTTGCGTCATAGGTCTGGACAACCGACCGCTTGCCGTTGATGACCCAGGCAAGACGATCGAATCGTGCCGGCGCAGCGCCTTCCGCTTCGTCGCATGAAAAGCCTCCTATGTCCTTCGTCGCCACCAATATGCCATAATCCATCTCCCAGTCGGCATCTTCCTTCATCTTCCAAATCGGCAACGGTTCAATGCGAACCCATTCCTTGGGATCCCCTTCCTTCGCCGGAAGGCGCTTGAGGACGATTCCTTTGTCGACTTTGGTTACGACTTTGCCAAGAGACAATGGCTTGCTACGGATGTTCACGCCATCGCCGAGCACTTCACCCTTGTCAGAAATATACTGTGTGTTGATCCAATAGTCAGAGTGCTGGACAAGTTGCGAGACTCGGCAGCGATCATGCCCATACTGCTTTATCGTAACCGGTTCGCCGGTGCGAAAAGACTGACCGGCTTCGGCGTTAAGAATCACACCTCTTGTCACAATGTTGAGTTCCTTTGCTGAACGACACTTGCTACACAGAACGGACTCATCCAGCACAATGTCGAGTCCAAGCGCCCTAAGACTCGCCGCTTCTTCGCGGTAGCGGGCAAGGGCATTGCCGATTCGCAGCGTATTCTTCTGATAGACGGTGTGCGCTCCACACTTCTTGCAGACATACTCGAAGACTTCGGGGCGTGGCATCGCCACACTATAACAAGTCGCCTGCGGCCCGCGGCGAACCTTCGGTTCCGGCGATGCGGCAAGCTTGTCGAGCATTGCGTTCAGCTCGTCGCGGTCAAAGTTCTTGCCCTCGGCTGCGAGCGCCGACAGCGCGGCAACGCCAATGCCAATCTGCGACATCTTCGCCTTCATATCAGGCAGCCAGTACGGTTCCAGCCCTGTAGCACTCTGCTATATATTGGCGCGACTGATAAAACAAATCGGAATTAAATCGCGACAAGGCGTCGCTCATCCACGAAGAATACACCTCCATCAGTTTCGTCACCAGATCCGCGCCATCGCTCACGTCCTCAATCAGGCGCGCATAGACAGCCCCTATGTCCCAATAGCCGGGCACTACGTAGCGGCACGAAGAAACGTTGTCAAACGATCCAAGCGGCAGCTTGCACACGGTGATGAAATCATCTGCTACCTTGGCGATCTGCTCGCAGTGGAACGTATCGGCGTAGTTGAATATCCTCCTTATGACAGGCTCCCCGAGGCCTGCGACAACATCGGCCCGCCTTAGCTTCCTTTCGCGCCCAATGTATTCTATGAGACTGCAAACGTAGAAAAGATTGTTCCTCTCATCCATCGTACACCTCCTCTGCGGCATCGAACTTCAGGCTTGCCAGCGCCCGCTCAGTGCAGAAGCATATCTGATGGGTCGGATGCTTGAATTTCGCGAGCTCCCAGAAAGCAGACCTCGTGATCCTTCCATCAATGAAATCCTGTACATAATTGTATATTGTGTCGTTCGCCATTGGCCCCTCTACGATGTCGTAGGCATGACCCTCTCCATGTCGACATGCCGCAATGAAGTCAAGCCACACTTCGGTCATTCGGTCAAACACCAGCCGGTTCAGCGCGGGATCAGGCCTGTAGGTGAAATATGAAAGCCAGCCGTGCCCAGTAAACCGCACAGCCCACCGCACGGCCTGGTCACGCATCATCGTGCAGTAGAACCCTGGGCCAAAATCCTTCGTATACCGCGTCTGCAGAATACGCGGCGCCTTGACCACGACTTGACTGCCATGGCATACGGAGCAATCCGCCGTCCCATATATTGTCCCAGTCTTTTCTTTCATCTGTCGTTCATTATACCATAAATCATTTACCGATGTCCTGACTCCTCGACGCCCAGCAGTTCACGCAAACGCGGGAGCTGAGACTTCATCGAGACGGATTCGCCGTCCGAGCCGTCGCGAAAATACACTTCTCCCTTCATGAATTGCTTCAAAAGCTCGCCGTCTGATTCTTCTACAATGGTGCGCTTTCCGTTGATGACCCAAGCCAGTTTGTCGATGCGGTCTGGATTGGTGGAAGGCCCGTCGCCATAGGCCAAGTCAGACAAGGAACTCTTCAAGACCGGAAAACCATAGTCTGCAATTTTGTCAAACCATTCCACCTGCACTTCAATGCGCACCCATTCCGCAGGATCGCCTGGTTGAGCAGGAAGCCGCTTCAAAGGCTTGCCAGACTTGCCGACAAGGCACACTACCCTGGCATCAAGACTAGGCCCAAGACGAACATTAACGCCGTCACCAAGGATTTCCCCCGACTCCGATATGTATTTCGCATTTATCCAACACGCTTTAGATTTCGGCAAGACATAGTAAGCACTGCCCAAAGGGAAAGGCCCTATTATCTTAACCCTGTCACCATTGGCTAGCCCTAATTCTTTCGCCCTTGCTTCGTCTTTCAATATTTGGCCAACAATTGTGCCGGCTATTGGGACGCCTAAACCTTTTGGGATGCCGAGTTCTTCCTCCGACTTGCACTTCTGGCAAAGAACCGATTCGTCAAGCGTGATGTCGAGCCCAAGCGCCTTTAAACTCGCCGACTCGTCACGATAATGCGCAAGCGTGCTCTCTATAAATCTAAGATTCTTTGGATACACGGTGTGCGTTCCACACTTCTTGCAAATGTACTCAAATCCGACAGGACGTGGTATTACTGGTGCATAGCACATCGCCATTGGCCCTCGCCTCACCTCGGGTTCTGGCGATGCGGCGAGCTTGTCGAGCATGGCGTTCAGCTCGTCGCGGTCGAAGTCCTTCCCCTCCGCCGCCAACGCCGACAGCACGGCAACCCCGACTCCAATTTGTGTTTTCATGCGGACATTATACCAAAATATTGCAAACACTCTTGACAGACTTCAGCCCAGCCACTGGCAAATTAAAGCCGCTCAAGCAGCGGGGCGATGAACGATTCCGACACTTGCATGCCAAACGGAATCGTCGGCTTGTTGGCTCCGTGGAAGTCGCTTCCAGCGCTCTTGAGAAGGCCAATGGAATCGGCTATGCGCGTGAAGGCGACATTCTCCTCGACGGAATTCGCGCGGTAGAGCGCCTCAAGCCCGTCCAACCCCTTCTCCTTCAGCAGCGCAAGCTCCCGCTCAGCCGCCGCATAGTCTGGCTCCGTCGTCTTCCACTCGCGCTGCCAATACTTTGGATGCGCCATCACACAGAGCCCGCCAGCCGCGTGGACGATGCGAAACGACTCTTCCTGCGACGGATGATAGCGTTCCTCGTAGCACCGCGTGTCGGACGGCGAATCGGGGAGAAGGTACTTTGCAAACGCCTCACCTATATCCGCCGCGTAGCCGTTGTCGACGAGCCAGCCAGCAAAGTGCGGACGCGCGAGGACATCGCCATGGGCATAGTCGTAGACCGGCCGAACGCCCTTCGGCACGTCGACCATCTCGATGCCGATACGCCTGAAGTTGCCGACGATGCGCTCGTTCCTCGCGTCGCGCCCTTCGAGGATGCTCTTGAGAAACGCCTTGAGCGATTCGTTCGCCGGGTCGATGCCGAGCGCAAGGAGATGGAACTTGTCGAAACCGTCTCCCGGCTCTATCGAAAGCTCCACGCCAGCGACCTTCCTTAGCACCGGCTCCGCGCCAAGGAACTCGCCGATTCCGTCACAGTTGTCGTGGTCGGTAAGCGCAATCGCGGCATATCCGCCGCGCACAGCTTCCGCCGCGATGTCGCGCGGCGCAAACGTGCCGTCGCTCGCTGTCGAATGGACGTGGAAGTCAACAATCATTTTAAGATATTCAGTTTTTTAACGCAGAGACGCAGAGGCGCAGAGATGTCTTTTACGATTTTTCTACACGTTCTACATGTTCTACACGGCTAAACACTTGCGCTTTGCGGGTTATGCGGTGCAATTGCGCCAGAGAGACGACCAACCCAATTATCGAGCATTCCCCTTGTCTGACATTCGACGAGAAGGCGGAGATACGGCTCGGTGTTGGACTTGCGAACGGAAATCCAGCCGTCGCGGTATTCAAGGCGATAGCCGTCGATCTCGCTTCGCCCTGTTTCCTCGCCAAGCGACTTCGCGACAGCGAGCACACGCTCAATGGCCGCTTCTTTATTATCAACTTTGAAGTTGATTTCACCGGAGTTGGCGTAGCGCGAGACTATCGGCTTCATCATTTCCGAGAACGTCTTCCCCGCTTGCCTTGCCTTCGCGATCTCGCTAAGGATGCGCGTCGCCGCGAGAAGGCCGGAGTCGCACCCGAAGAACTCGCTGAAATAGTAGTGGCCTGCAAGCTCGCCGCCGCAGAGTGCGCCGATTTCACGCAGGATCGGCTTTGCGAAAGCGTGGCCAACCGGAACCATCACCGGCTCGAAGCCTTCCTCGCGCAGCGTCTCTATCGCGCCGCGCGATGTCCTTACATCATGAATTATCTTGGCCTTCCCCAGCTCTTCACTCTTCACTCTTAACTCTTCACTTCCCATCGTGGCCCTCGCCACAATGGGAATGAGGTAGTCGGGCTGGACGAATTCGCCGCGCTCATCGACGAACATCGCGCGGTCTGCGTCGCCGTCGAATATGACGCCGCAGTCAAGCCCCTTTTCGCGGACGATCTTGGCAATCTGTTCGCGCGCCTCGGCCTTGAGCGGATTCGGGGAATGGGCGGGGAAGGTCCCGTCGGGAGTGTCGTTGAGCAGCACCGCATCCGGGAACATCTCGCGTACGAAAAGCGAGGACATTCCGTTCGAGCAGTCCACGGCGAACTTTAGCCCCGAAAGCGCTGCGGTGCTGACACGGCCTTTTTGCCAGGCGATGTAGCGCGAAAGTGCATCGGGAAGATCCTTCACCGAAGGCCGTCGGCCGCCGGCCGTCGACTGCATTTCGCCGACCAGTCGCTCAACTTCGTTAAGACCGTTCGCGTAGCCTACGGGGAGCGCTGTCGCCTTTGAAACTTTTAGGCCGTTGTCCGTCGGCGGATTGTGCGAGGCGGTGATCATCACGCTGCCGTCGAAGCCGTCTGCGGCGGTGAAGTAGTAGACCATCGGCGTCGTGCAGCGCCCCAAGTCGCTCACTTCCGCGCCAGACTCGGAAAGCCCCTTCACGAGCGCATCGTGAACTGCGTCGCTCGTCGCGCGGCAGTCGCGCCCCACGAGCCAGCGTTTTCCCTTGACTACTTTCGGCAGGGCAAGCCCCACCTTGTAGACTGTATTAAGGTCGAAGTCGACACCAAAGGTGCCGCGCATGTCGTATGCTTTGAAGAATCCCATAACGGGATAATTATAGCATAATCCACACTAATGCGACTTGGAGTTTCACGATTTTTTGGGGGAATGCGCCGCAGAGGATTAACCACGAAATACACGAAACACCTCCGCCTTCGCTAAAACTACGACGGACAGGCGAAAAACGGGCCTATCGTGGGGCCTGTCCCCGGCTGTTTATATCGAGAAGGCGAACGGCAAGTTGCGCCCGCTGGGCATACCCACCGTCAAGGACAGGGTGGTGCAGATGGCGGTGAAACTCGTCATAGAGCCCATCTTCGAGGCGGACTTCCACGACTGCTCGTTCGGCTTCCGCCCCAATCGGGGCGCACAGGACGCGGCCGAGCGGATAGTGGAGAAGGTGAAGGAGGGGAACGCACTCGTTTACGACGCAGACCTCTCGTCCTACTTCGACACGATTCCGCACGACAAACTCCTGTCGGCGTTGGAGATGCGCATCGCGGACGGAAGCGTGCTGAATCTGATTCGGCAATGGCTGAAAGCGTGCGCGAAAGAACCCAACGGCGTGATGGTGAAGCCCAAGGGGAAGGGGACGCCGCAGGGCGGCGTCATATCCCCGCTTCTGTCGAACATCTACCTTCACTGGTTTGAGACGATAGCCAGCCTTGCGGCGAAAGCCATGGGGCAGGCCATGTCGATAGTTCGGTACGCGGATGATTTCGTCATCCTCGCGAAGAACTGGGTGGGCGGATTTCTGCGGAAGGTGGAAAGCATACTTGAAGAGCGAATGGGGCTGACCGTGAACAGGGAGAAGACGAAACTTCTGAACCTCGACGCGGAACGCTCGTCGCTGACCTTCCTTGGCTACGAGTTCAGGAAGGTGCGTGACAGGCTTTTCGGGACAGGCAAGAGGTATCTGCACTTCGGCCCGTCCCCGAAGTCCGTCAAGCGGGTGTGCCAGGAAGTCCACAAGCATACTCACTCGCGCAACGTGTTGCTGCCTGTTGATGTCGTTGTCGATAGGGTGAACAAATTGCTGAAGGGGTGGGGCGAGTTCTACTCGGTCGGCTACCCGTCGAGGGTCTTTCGGAAGGTGAACCACTATGTGCTGAAGCGCATGGCGCGGTTTCTCAACAGGAAGAGCCAGCGGTACTACCGGCTGAAGTTCGCAGACACCTACTACGGTGAAATGACGCACTACGGCCTCTACCGCCTCGCGTGGGCGGACATGAGGAGGGCAAGGTAAGAAGTGCCGAAACGGGATTGACAGGAAAAAAAAAATCGTATAATATACGTTCAACAGCCCAAGAAAGGAAGAAAGCCATGACAACAGGAAAAGCACTCAATGGAAAGCCGTATGCGGGAAATCCGCACGTACGGTTTGACGAGGGGGAAGTCGCATCGGCGGCAACGCCGAGGCGTGGGTCTCTACTCTACAAACACTTACCTAAAAGTACACCTACGGAAATATTGAATGACCCATACGGATTTACTTACAAAGAAATGTCGGAAGTAATTGGAGAGGATAAAGCAAGAGCCTTATATACGGAATTGTATAAACAGCCATTTCACAAAGAAAATCTATCAATATCAACAAAAAAAGTCTATAAAAGTAGCGATACTGAAAAGTATGTTTATGAATTGAAAGATAACAGGTATATTGAAACGGTTTTTATTAAACGGCGAGATGGTGGGACTGTTTGCGTAAGTACGCAAGTTGGTTGTTCTGTTGGCTGTATTTTTTGTGAGTCCGGACGCAATGGTTTTGTTCGTAATCTAACACCGTCTGAAATTGTGCAGCAGGTTGTATTGATACGTCAAAAAGTAAATCGTATCGTTTTTATGGGAATGGGAGAACCTTTATTCAATTACGACAACTTGATTGCAGCAATCCATATTCTTCGAGATAGAAATGGACTTAACTTTCCAACCGACGGCATTACCGTATCAACAGTTGGTCCAGTTAATCAATTAAAAAAATTGCGCGAAGAACATCTAAAAATTCAGTTGACAATATCTTTACATGCAGCAACACAGGCTGCGAGAAACTGTATCATTCCTCATATGCACATGTACGCTATTGAAGATGTTGTTAAGCAAGCATTGTCCTATTCTCAAAGGCATAATCGAAAAGTGGTATTTGCGTATTTGCTTTTACCAGGTATAAATGACCGTTCCTCAGATATAAGGCAACTTGCAAAATGGTTTAAGGGCAAAAATGTTATGATTAACGTGCTGCAATACAACCCGACGAGTAATTCAAAAATTAGAGCACCACAAAAACAAGAAATGGTTGCGTTCAAACATCAATTAGAGCAAACAGGACTTGAAGTTACCATGAGAGTTTCTCATGGTAGAGAGATTAAAGCAGCTTGTGGACAGTTAGCTAATACATATAATAAAGCCAAAAAACAACAGAAATAATTTAATTAAAAGAGCCAGACGCACAGACGCAGAGCCGATAATATGCAGTTTGAAATACTGCTGTTATCGGCTCTTTTTTGATTTTAATTTGTGCCCCTAATAACCATATTGGAGCAAAATCAGAACTGTTGCTTGTCGTTCTTTGATTTCCGCAGCAGCTTTGAAAAATCAAAGCCGCCGTTTCTTTTTATCTTCTAATGAAATGACGCGGTATCAGTATAACGACCCGCAATTTTTGGAGGGTCGTCAACCTGTATCTTTACATTATCTTCTGAAACATATAGCGCACCTTGTCCAGGCGGCTGTTTGGACGGCGGGGCTGGATGACTGGCTTGCCGACAGCGGCCTGATACCCTTTCAGTTCTGTAAGGCATACGCTCTGCCCGTTGGTGTAAAAGGC
>JAFQYM010000074.1 GCA_017406465.1 Kiritimatiellia bacterium
GGGGGCGTGTGATTCTTCCTCATCCTCAACATCACCCAATGTTTTCAGGCACAACCACTCGCTGAAGCCCGCTTAACAGGCCTTCTCTTCCCATTCCGCTTTTGCTAACTACAGTTGTCCGCTTTTGCTTTCACCGCGACACGCGTGACAAGGCGACCGCGTCACTAATTTGAGGTTGCGTTTTCGCCCACGCTCCGCCTCCATTGGGGACAGATCCCGCGAAACCATGATTTTATTGGCTCAAACCGCATTTCGGGGGTTAGGAAGCCGAAATCTGGAATCAAGGAACTAAGCGCGGGGAAATGGCCGCGTCCCTTCCTCTCCCGCGTCGTGCCACCCCCTCCCGCGGCTCGCCGAGTGTTACAAGGTGGCCGTTGTGCGGTCGAGCATATCCGCCGAAAAAGCGTCCGCTTTTGATGACAGCCAAAGGCCGAGGGCATTGCCTGTATATCACTTCAAATATGTTTTCAGACTTTCGGCACGCTCCCTGACTATTGCAAGCACGCATTCGCATTCCTGCGGTATGGCAAGCGCCGCGCAGGTCTGTGACGCAACGGCCGTGCAAAGGTGCTTTATGCGCGACCGCAGGGCTGCCAAAGACACTCCCGTTTCCTGCGCGAACTTTCGCCAATGTCCAGACAGGATTGAATTGATCGAGTCGCTGCCGCCGATTTTCATTGCAGGCGCGGATGCAAGCGCCGGCCAAAACACTGTCGAAACAAGATCGTAGCCGGGCGCAAGGCGGCGGCTCCTCCCATCGTATAGCATAGAGTAGTTCTTGCCGTGCGCGTCCGCGTTGCCTATGATTGCGTTGAACACGACAAGATCGACGAACGCAAGTACGTCTTTTGCGGGCGTTGTCGACCACCCGTCCCGAATGAGCCGCACGATTTCGCGCGCGAGAGGCCCGCCGTCAGACTGGTACTTCTGCTCCGGCGCTCTTCCAAGGGCCTGGCAGAAGTCCTCCTGATGAATCCGCCGCACCACTCCGGAGCGCGGGTCCACGGCGCGGTCATAGCGAGTCACCAGCAGGCACGGTATGTCGTCAACGTCAATTATTCTCGTCTCGGCGGCGGGGATGCCTATCGCCCTGGCAAGCATCATACAGCAATGCTCGTTGGCGACGATCCCCTTGAACCATTCGGACAGCTCCGGCTTGAGTATGTGCGTCGATGGCGTTCCGTTTTCCGGCAGATAGAAGTGACCGTCCCTGAAGACGACAGGGAGCTTGCTCTGCGCACCGGCAAGCGAGAGCCTCAACCCCGACTCCCCAGCAAGCATCGGTCGGTAGGGCAGCGACTTCACGATTTCCAAAAGACGATGGTCATCGCAAGGCGAAAGCGCGTCGGTATTCCCGTGCGGCGACTTTCCGCGAGGTATGATTTCAAGCGCACCCGCGCACTCGCCGCCTATGGCCTCAAGCATCGAAAAGTCGTCGCTCTCGGCAAGGCCAAGGTATGCAGCAATGCGCTGGCGTTGCGACTCCTCCGGCAACAGCCCCGCGAAAAACGGACGCAATTGCCGCTTGCCATACGGATCGGCCCGAAGCGGCAGTGAATGGGATATTGGCACAGCATCGGCGGATTCAAGATAGCTGCCGTCGTATGAAAACAGCTCCGAGCCGTCGTCAAGAAGATCGTAGCGTCCAACGATCCTGCCGTTCCAGAATATGTCGAGGCTACGCTTGATTTGTGCTTCTTCCATACGTCTGCACCCAGATTACTGTTGCCCCGCGACCACGATATTCAATCCGAGCATCTGCGCTACAAGAAGCGCCTTGCCAAGCTGACAAGTCTCCTTACCCGCCTCAAGGTCAACTATGAAGCGAATACCCGTGCCGCACGCCATTGCCAACTGCGGCTGTGTCATTCCCTGCGCCTTGCGCGTTTTCTGGATAATCGTTCCAAGTTCCTTTGCCGTCATAAACCTCTCCTTAATTTACCGAGCGGTATTTTACCAAAGTTTCGCCTCAGCTTTCAAGGGTAAATTTACCGAAGGGGATATTTTGCGATTGTTTGGATGTGGCAATAAGGGGAATTTACCGAACGGGAATTATCGTCAGGGGGGCAGAAATCTGGAATCGAGGAACCGAGCGCGGGAATCTGGTCGCGACCCTCCTTTGCCGCACAGCGCTACCCCCACCGCGCCCCCGCGCGGCCATTTCGTGACTTTCGTCGCCCACCGTGCGAAATTGGGCTGTCACAGTTCGGCGAGCCAGATGCCGACGGCGACTTCGTGCGCGGGGCGGACGAGCTGGCGGCGGGCGTCCATCGTGCCGGTATAGACGACGCGGCGAAACTCCCGCGCCACGGCGGGGGCAAGCTCCGGCGTGACCTTGAGCGGCCTTTCGAGCTTGAAGCGCCGCGCCGACTTCTTGTCCGCCACGCCGTCCGCCTCAATCAGCTCCGTGAAATGCCGCTCGAGCGCTGCGACTTTCCCCGGTCGCACTACGTCGGCAAGCCGCTTGCCCTTGCGCGGGTCGCGGCTTCGCGCCGCATTCTGCGCATCGTCGATGAAGACACGGTCCAGGAGCATATAGCCGTTGTAAAGCCCGCCCGGCTCTCGCAGA
>JAFQYM010000075.1 GCA_017406465.1 Kiritimatiellia bacterium
ACGGAGCGCGGCAGCGCGTTCGCCCCTTGGGACGCGCGAGCGAAGCGAGGTAGTAGCGCCGCCCGCCCGTGGCGACCGCCCCTTGGGACGCGGAAGGCCGAAGGCCTACGGGCCGGGCGGACGCGCCCCGAGAAAACCCCTAACGGTCCTTCTTGTCCTTGTAATTTTTCGGCGGTTAGCAGGCGGCGGCCAGCGCGCGAAAACCCCTAACGGTTCTTCTTAGCTTAGAATGGACGCGCTCCGAGAAAGCCCCTAACGGCTATTCTTAGCCTATCGCCTAATTCTGCAGCACCTTCGACAGCCGGGCGCGAATCCCGCTCTCGTCCGGCGCACCAGCCAAAGTATCTAGCGCCACGCGTAAAAGCCCCACCGCCGTCACGAAAGAATGATCCAGCTCCGCCGGGGAACGGTTCACTACTCCCGGCAAATCGGAAGAGTCTACTAAATGTACCACTGGCCGGCGAGAAAACGGCAAATCCTCGTACCAATCCGCCGTAGCTAGAAGCTCTTGCAGAGGCACTAGCCCCGCGCCGCCGCCACAAAGCAGAATCTTATTCGGTAGCACTTCCATGAGCTCGAACTCTTCTAGTGCCAACTGTACCCCAGAAATCCAAACCTCCAGATTATTCATCACTGCCGCATCGACTTTTTCTCGGCCCTGTTCGTTCAGCTCCGCCGTCTCTGGGTGTAACTTAATCTCCTCTGCAGTGTTGAAATCGACGCCGAGACTCTCCGCAATCTGGTGCGTGAAACTCCGCCCGCCGATGCCGAACATCTTCGTCCCCTCGACACCGCCGTCGTCCACAATCGCGATGTCTGTCGTCCCGCCCCCGATGTCCATCACTACGCTCGAAAGATTGCTATCCAAATCGTCCCCAAGACAAGCCCGGCAGACCGCAAAAGGCTCTACTGCTACTGCTAAAAGTTCTAGGCTAAGTTCGGCACAGACCTTCTCAATCGCGGAGATGTGTACTAGCGGCGCAAACGCTGTGTAGAACTGAATCGCCACATCGGAACCCTTAAAACCAATCGGGTTAGAAATCTTATATCCGTCAATCGACAGGGAAACAATCGCCGAATTAATCAGCCGAACTTCCACTTCTGGGTTATTCGTCTCCAAGGCGACTTCCTTCCGCGCCTGCTCGCCAAATTGTTCCTGTACTCTCTGAATAATCAAATCCATCTCTTGCTCGGAAAGCGGTTTGCTCCCGTTCTTCCGCCGGTAGTGGACATTAGAGGTGTTGCCCTTAATCAGTTCCCCCGCAATCCCCACCGTTACTCTCTTACAGGTCACGCCCGCCATTTCCTCGGCAATTGAAAGCGCCTTTTCGCAGACCCGCGTCACCGCCGGAATGTCTGCAATCGCCCCCGAATACATACTGTTCGGGTCCTGATGCGCCCGGCCGATGCCGATAATCTCTAGCCCCGTTTTCGTCTGTTTAGCGATCACCGCTTTGACGAATTCTGTACCAATATCGAGACCGAGCAAAACATCGTCGTCTTTTTTAGCTGGCTCTGGCGCAGATTTTTTCAGTAAACTCATTACATCCCCCCTAAGCCGCCATTCATCTCGGCCGGAGCCGCAGGCTGGGCCGGGCTAGCAGGCTGCATCTGATCGGCAGGCTGCATCTGAGCCATAGGCGGCATCTCGCCCGGCATCCCAGGAGCAGC